>NZ_JASHIF010000018.1:0-205400 GCF_030056595.1 Flectobacillus roseus | reverse complement strand
AGAATTTAATTTTTGTGCCCAAGGCATTCAGGTATCAGCTTTCGGCGGTGGGCTTTGTAAAAAAGCATGGCTGTGGTTAATAAAAACATTTTAACACTCTGTGCCTTGTGCCTGTTGCCTTGTCCCTAAACACATAACTTAAATCTTATTCTGCACTATTACTAAATATAGTTTTAAGAAATCCTTAAGTTCATACCAATTGAGTAACTCGAAATCATCTAATACAAAATACTCATATGTCTCATCAAAATGAACAATTTTATAACACTATAGAACAGTTTTGCCTAAAAATGACTCAAAATAGCCCTTCTAAATTGTTCATCCAATTGATGTTTTGAATAAAAAGCGCAAATATGATACGTTTTGATTAATATTTGAATAGAAACATCAAAGAGAATCTACTTACTTTGTTTCAATAATATATCAAATTAGTTCAATAAAGTTGCTTTAAAGGCTGTTTGGCATATTATCTCCGAATTAATTAACTTAAACGTATTAAAAGAAAACATGATGAAGTTCAAAAGAGGTTGGTACAAAGGCATTTCCTTGGCAGCTTTGATGATGTGTGCTATATCCAACAACTCAACTGCCCAAGTGCGTAAGGTATGGACAAAAGAGCAGGCAAATGAGTGGTATAAAAAACAAGGTTGGCTCGTCGGTGCAAACTATCTTCCTAAATCTGCCATCAACCAACTCGAAATGTGGCAAGCAGATACTTTTGATACAGAAAATATTGATAAAGAATTAGGATATGCCCAATCACTTGGAATGAATACCATGCGTGTGTTTTTGCATGATTTGGCTTATGAAACAGATTCACTAGGTTTTTACAAACGCATTGATACATTTTTGACTATTGCTCAAAAACATAAAATTCGTCCTTTGATTGTAATTTTTGATTCATGCTGGGATCCATTTCCACAAGTAGGCAAACAACATGAGCCAAAACCGTATGTACACAACTCTGGTTGGGTACAAAGTCCAGGACAAAAAGCTTTGCAGGACGAAAGTCAATATATACGTTTAGAGAAATACGTTAGAGCTGTCGTGAGTCATTATGCAAAGGATAAAAGAATTTTGGGGTGGGATGTTTGGAATGAACCAGATAATATGACTGGACCATCCTATGAAAGATTAGAAATCAAAAATAAGGTAGATATTATCACTAAACTACTTCCAAAAGTTTTCGCTTGGGCTCGTGCTGCCAAACCTACACAACCACTTACTTCTGGTGTTTGGGCTGGAGACTGGTCACAAGATGCTAAATTGAAGCCAATCGAAAAGGTTCAATTGGAAGAATCAGATGTGATTTCGTTTCATAATTATGATAATCCCACGATTTTTGAAAATAGAATAAAAGAACTGAGCCGTTATGGAAAACCAATGTTGTGTACCGAATACATGGCTCGCCCAAATGGTAGCACCTTCCAAGGTTCATTGCCAATAGCAAAAAAATACAAAGTTGCCATGTTCAACTGGGGCTTTGTTTCAGGAAAATCTCAAACGATTTATCCTTGGGATAGCTGGACAAAGCAATACAATTCAGAGCCTCCTGTATGGTTTCATGATATTTTCAGAGAAGATGGTTCTCCATACAAGCAAGAGGAAGTTGACTTTATTAAATCTATGACACTGAAAAAATAAGACTTTTAGTCTCAAGTGTCTTTAAAAAAACTGATAATCAAACACTAAAACATAAAAGTGAGAAAACTATTAACTATAATCCTTGCTTTGGGACTTTGTTCTTGTGGGCAAATGGATGTTTCGGCACAAAGCCAAGGAACATTCACTAATCCCTTATTGCCCTCTGGAGCAGATCCTTACAGTTTTTATAAAGATGGGTATTACTATTACACCCATACGACGGGCAACCGTTTGGTTTTATGGAAAACGAAAAACATAGCAGAACTTGCGACAGCACCTAAGAAAACCATTTGGACACCGCCAGTCGGGACGATGTACTCTAAAGAAATTTGGGCGCCAGAAATTCATTTCATTCAAGGAAAATGGTATATGTATTTTGCTGCCGATGATGGCAAAAACGATAACCATAGAATGTATGTGCTAGAAAATGCCTCTGCTGACCCGATGGAGGGAGAATGGATATTTAAAGGAAAAGTGGCAGATAAAAATGATAAATGGGCTATTGATGGCGATGTTTTTACCCATAATAATCAGCTTTATATGATTTGGTCGGGTTGGGAAGGAGATGTAAATGTACAACAGAACATTTATATCGCAAAGATGAAAAATCCGTGGACAATTGATGGTGAAAGGGTAAAAATTTCTGGTTCAGACTATGATTGGGAAAAACACGGAGACCTCAACGATCCCAATAATCCGCCTCATGTAAATGTAAATGAAGGGCCTCAGTATTTGGCTCACGACAAAAAAGTATTTATTATCTACTCAGCAAGTGGCTGTTGGACAGATTTTTACGCTTTAGGAATGCTTACAGCAGACGCTAAAGCAGATTTACTCAATCCAAAATCATGGAAAAAATCGGCACAACCTGTATTCAAACAATCTGCAGAGAATAAGGTATATGCCCCAGGACATAATTCATTTTTCAAGTCAGCTAATGGCAAAGAAGACTGGATACTCTATCACGCAAACCCTGAACCCAATCAAGGTTGTGGAAACCATCGCTCTCCAAGAGCTCAGAAGTTTACTTGGAATGCCGATGGAACTCCCAACTTTGGAAAACCAGTAAGTACACAGGAACAAATAGCCTTACCTGCAAAATAAGATATTTGTCCATTTTAAGGATTTGAAAATGTAGGTCAATACACTATCAAATCGAAAAGAATTCCAATTTTCTATGAGAACGCCTCGGGGGTGTAATGCCCTCGGGGTTATTTTAAAGTTATCTACACATTTTTTTTTAAGGTTACCGTCTTTACTAGTTCAAGACTTTGTCTTGGACTTAATATCTAAACAGTTTCGAAACTGAATCTATTACTAACACTATTTCAAGCTAGTGTTACAATTCTTGAAATGCTTTTATTGGTGTCAGCAATAAGATCTCAATACAGAAACGATCCCTTGATAACTATTGACTATGAAAATGATGAAAAACCGTTTACTTCTAACTTTAATCATTTTATACGCTTGGTCTGGTTTTGCTCAAAAAGCACAGTATCAAGGAAACAAAGCGCCTTTGGCTCCTCTCAAATATATTGAACTTCCTTTGGGAGCTGTAAAGCCACAAGGCTGGCTTCGTCAACAGTTGGAAGTCATGAAAAAAGGAGCAACAGGGCATTTGGATGAATATTTTCCCAAAATCCAAAACGACAATGGTTGGTTAGGAGGCAAAGGTGATGCTTGGGAAGAAACCCCTTATTGGTTGGATGGCGCTGTACCATTAGCCTATTTGCTCGAAGACAAAGCCCTCACTCTGAAGGTCCAAAAATATATAGATTGGACTCTTTCTACGCAAAGATCCAATGGTTTTTTTGGTCCATTAACCAACGAAGAAAGAGAAGGAAAACCCATAAGCTCATGCGAACAAGGTGCTGACTGGTGGCCAAGAATGGTGATGCTTAAGGTATTGCAGCAATACTATACTGCCACCAAAGATACTCGTGTAATTCCGTTCATGACCAAATATTTTCACTATCAATTACAATCCATCAAAGCTTGTCCGCTCAACAAATGGACAGATTGGGCTCGTGCTCGTGGGGGTGACAATATAATGTCTGCTTATTGGCTCTACAATCAAACAGGAGACAAATCTTTGCTCGAACTTGCCGATATTCTTTACCAACAAACTACTCCATGGACTCAGTACATGGCAGAAAGAAACTGGGTTATGCAGGCTTCGGCCAATCAAACGGGTGAAAGTTGGATGGATCGTCATGCCGTAAATGTAGGAATGGGAATCAAATTACCAGCCATTTATTATCAAAGTCAAAAAACCGACTATTATCTCAAAGCCATGAGCCAAGGTTGGAAAGACATTATGACTTTGCATGGCTTACCACATGGAATGTTCTCTGGAGATGAAGATTTGCATGGAAACGAACCTTCTCAGGGTGTGGAACTTTGCGCTATTGTCGAAACCATGTTTTCGCTTGAAAATGTCCTTGGTATCACAGGTGATCCAATGTATGCACAAGCCCTTGAGCGAATGACTTACAATGCGTTACCTACGCAAACAACAGATGACTATATCTCTCGTCAGTATTTTCAAACAGCTAATCAGGTAGAAGTTAGACGTGGAACTTATGATTTCTCTCTACCATTTTATCGCGGTATGAATAACGTATTTGGTCCTTATGCTGGATACACTTGTTGTACTTCAAATATGCACCAAGGCTGGACAAAATTTGTGAGCCATCTTTGGTATGCAACGCCACAAAATGGTTTGGCGAGCTTGCTTTACGGACCTTCTAGTATAAAAGCAAAAGTAGGTAATGGCATTGAGGTAAATATCAATGAAAGCACAAACTATCCTTTTGAAGATCAAATCAATTTTGAGTTACAATCCGCTCAAGCTGTTACATTTCCTTGGGAGTTCCGCATCCCTGAATGGTGTCAAGAAGCCACCATTAGTATCAATGGAAAGGAATTTCAAAAGGGAAAAGCAAGCGAAATTGTAAAAATTCAACGTCAATGGCAGCCCGGAGATAAAGTAACCTTGCATTTTCCTAGTGAAGTTCGTACAAGCGTTTGGGCACATAATTCCAGAGTTATCGAAAAAGGCCCACTAGTTTATGCCTTAAAAATCGAAGAAGAATGGAATAAAAAGGAAATTAAAGAAGAAGGTACTTTTTATGAAATTATCCCAAAAAGCCCTTGGAACTTTGGTATTCCTACTTCAGTAGCTGAAAAACCAAGTAAATTTTTACAAGTATCCAGCAAAGGAATGCCGCAAGGTTATGTTTGGAATGCCCAGAATGCTCCTATAGAAATCAAACTTTCGGCCAAACAAATTCCAGCTTGGATCATCAATAACGACGGTGTTGCACGCATTCCCGTTACCACACGAGACGGCTTTTATCAAGGTGCGGTCGATAGCAAAGAACAAACCATCACACTTATCCCGTATGGTTGTAGTAAATTAAGAATTGTAGCATTTCCTTTAATCAAATAATAGTAGAGAGTTCGAAAGAAATCAAGTGTTTTATCCCAAATACGAGATTTCTTTCTCGCCCAATTCTCTATATCATGAATCAATTTTATCACATGAAAAAATCAATTGTTGCACTTCTGAGCCTTTTCAGCATTTCAACGCAAGCTCAACAGTTGCGTCCACCCGCTGTTCCACTGATTGCCAATGACCCTTATTTTAGCATTTGGTCAGTTTCTGACAAAGCTAATGAGTCGGTAACAAGACACTGGACTGGCAAAAATCACTCTCTTCAAGGTATTGTCGAAGTCGATGGCAAAGCTTTTCAATTTCTCGGAATGCCAAAAATCAATTACAAAACCTATGCAAGTACAGCCGCAGAAAAAGTATATCAAGCTAAGTACACTTTGGATACACCTGCTGCTGGTTGGGAAAAAGAATCATTTGACGACAACTCATGGAAAATAGGCACTGCTCCTTTTGGTGATGGTGCGGGTAGTAATCCCATGCGTCCAAATACCGATTGGAAAACGAAAAAAATCTGGTATCGTCGTGCGGTAGAACTTCCTGCAAAATTCAATGCGGAGAAATTGAGACTACAAGTAAGTAATGACGACGATGTTCAAATTTATATCAACGGCGTTTTAGCCTATGAGTGTGGACCTTGCTATATTGCTGGATATGAGCAATATAAACTTTCTCCAGCAGCACAAAAAGCTATTAAGCCAGGCAAAAATATTATTGCCGTACACTGTATTAATCCAATTGGTGGTGGTTTTGTTGATGTAGGTATTCAGGAAGAATTACCCCCTGCAACACCAGTAACAGCGGCAACTCAAACAAGTGTTCAAGTAAAAGCTACTAACACGATTTATACATTTGATGCTAATGGTGTTCAGGTAAAAGCTACATTTACTTCTCCCCTATTGATGGACGAATTAGAAGTTTTGGCTCGTCCTGCTTCCTATATCACTTTCGAAACAAGTTCTAAAGATGGTCGTTCTCACAAAGTAAAAGTGAAAATGGATGTTTCGGCAGACTTAGCTGTGAATATGCCTTCTCAGGAAGTAGCAACAAAGGTATTACCAAATACCACTGGTGGATTAAAATTGATGTCGGCTGGTTCGGTTGAGCAAAAAATCCTAGGAAAACGTGGTGATGATCTTCGTATCGACTGGGGATACGCGTACGTAGCAGCAAAAAATGCTACTTTTACCACAGGAACTCCTCAAGAAAGAGTGTTGAAAAGTACCTTTGATTTTGGTACGGTTGGTCAAACTTCAAAATCAAATCACTTGATTTTGGCGTATGATGACATTTATGCTGTACAGTATTTTGGGAAAAACTTGCGTGCTTGGTGGCGTAGAGATGCTTCGATGACTGCTGAAAAAATGTTGGATGAAGCTGAAAAAGACTATTCAAGACTAATGGCAAAAACTGCGGCTTTTGATCAACAATTGTATCAAGATGCTCAAAAAGCAGGTGGTAAAGAATACGCTGATTTATGTGAATTAGCTTATCGTCAAGCTATTGCGGCACATAAAACAGTTGACCGTGGTGATGGTACTTTGTTGTTTTTCTCGAAAGAAAACTTTTCAAATGGCTCTATCGGTACAGTTGACGTAACTTATCCTTCAGCACCGATGTTCTTGTTGTACAACAATACATTGATGAAAGGTTTGTTAGAGTTTATTTTCGAATATTCTGAATCTGGAAAATGGGCAAAACCTTTCGCAGCACACGATGTAGGTACATATCCATTGGCAAATGGTCAGACTTATGGCGAAGATATGCCAGTAGAAGAATGTGGCAACATGATTATCTTGGCAGCAGCTACTTGTTTGAAAGATGGCAATGGCGATTATGCTAAAAAACACTGGTCAACGCTTTCGACTTGGGTAAAATACTTGGAAGAATATGGTTTTGACCCTGCCAACCAATTGTGTACTGACGATTTTGCTGGTCACTTGGCTCGTAATATCAACTTGTCTGCCAAAGCAATCATGGGTATTGCATCGTATGCAAAAATGGCGGAACTCGTGGACGACAAAGCTACTGCAAACAAATATCAAGCAATGGCAAAAGAGATGGCAAGCAAATGGCAAACGATGGCCGAAGATGGCGATCACTATGCTTTAACTTTTGACAAAAAAGGTACTTGGTCTCAAAAATACAACTTGGTTTGGGATGAGCTTTTGGGCTTAAATGTATTTCCAAAATCAGTAATGCAAAAAGAAATTAAGTATTACTTGAACAAACAAGAGAAATATGGATTGCCTTTGGATTCAAGAAAAACATACACTAAGTCTGACTGGATTATGTGGACAGCAACGATGGCTGATTCGCAGCAAGATTTTGAGGCATTGATTCATCCTATTTGGAAATTCGCAAACGAAACAACTTCAAGAGTTCCATTGTCTGACTGGCACGAAACAACCAACGCTAAACAAGTGGGCTTCCAAGCTCGCTCGGTAGTGGGAGGATATTTTATCAAAATGCTAGAGGGAAAACTCAATAAATAAAATGAAAACGCCGTGGCTATTAGGTCTGCTGACAAATAGCCACAGTTTTCGAACAAAAGAACAGTAAATTTGGGATTTTAAATTGTTCATTTTTGTTCATTTTTTATTCAAATCTTCTCAAAATAGTCTCTACACTTAAATTAAGTATATTTACAATTTTCTGCATCTAGGAATTAAATTTATCTTTACAGGACAAAAAACACAGTAAATTGAAACTTAATCTTACAATAGTATTATTTGTTTTATGGTGCCAGCAATTAGTGGCTCAGTCTTTCAGCTTTCGTCATTATGAAGTAGAAGATAATCTTTCTTACAACTCGGTAATGTGTAGCATGCAAGACAAAAAAGGCTTCATGTGGTTTGGTACCAAAGACGGGCTCAATCGTTTTGACGGATACTCTTTTAAGGTTTTTAGAAAAATAGAAAACAATCCCAAAAGTTTAGGGAATAATACGGTTTTTGCGGTTTGTGAGGGAGACGAACAAACTATTTGGGTAGGAACTTACTCTGGAATTTATCAGTATAATACCATTACCGAACAATTTAGTGTGTTACCCGACACTAAGGAACACTTTATCCGAACCATCAAAACAGACGATGAAGGAAAGGTATGGTTTATTAAAGATTACACCTTACACATTTATAATACTAAAACACAAAAAACTGAAAAATTAGATACAGGAAAAGAAAGAATAGATGTTACCTCTTTTATCCTGAATAAACAACAGGTTTGGTTAGCTACCACAGATGGTAATTTGTGGGAGTATAATATGCTCAGCAAATCGTTGAAAAGGTACAATATGTTTGAGAAATCTGCACCTGCTATTTCTCATTGGATAGACAAAATTTACGATACTCAGCAAAATGCAATTCTGATTGGTACCTCAAGTCAAGGGGTCAAATTATTTAATACCAAGACGAAGACCTATGAAGATATATTGACTTACAATTCCAATAAAACTACCATTTATGTACGCGATTTTATGCATCGCACAGAAGATGAATATTGGATTGCTACAGAATCGGGGCTATATGTTTATTACTTACAATCTCGAAAATATATCAACTTAAAACATGAATATAGTAATCCATACTCCATATCGGACAATGCGCTGTACACGCTTTCAAAAGATCGAGAAGGTGGAATTTGGATTGGAACATACTTCGGTGGTATCAATTATGTGCCTACTCAACATGTAGCATTTGAAAAATACTTCAACCAAGGAGCTAATAATAGTATTACGGGAAATGCCGTAAGAGAAATTTGCGAGGACAAATTTGGTAACCTCTGGATAGGGACTGAAGACAACGGATTGAACAGACTCAACCTCAAAACTCGTCAGTTTACCCATTTCAAACCAGACGGAAAACCCAACAGTCTTTCGCACTCAAATATCCACGGACTATTAACAGTTGGAGATAAATTATGGGTCGGTGCATTTGAGTCAGGCTTAGATATTCTTGATATACCTTCTGGAAAAGTAGTAAAGCACTTTGTAGCAGGAAACGGGCCAAGAAGTTTGAAAAGTAATTTTGTGGAAACACTTTACCGCACAAAGTCAAATATGATTTTGGTTGCCACCTCTAACGGGCTGTTTCGTTTTCATGAAAAAACACAAGACTTTACACCTCTATGCGATCGAACTACCTACGGGCATTTTATTACAGTCACCGAAGACAAAGATGGGAATATTTGGGCAGGCACTACGCGCGAGGGATTACGCTGTATAGATTTTAAACACAATCGCGTAATCAATTTTCGTTCAAGCGAAAAAGATACAACCTCAATCAGTTGTAATGCCATCAATGGTATTTTTATCGACCATGCCAACCGCATGTGGGTTACTACCGAAAACGGATTGAATTTACTGGATAGAAAAACAGGAAAATTCAGAAGATTTGGAACAAAAGATGGTTTTCCGAGCGATGTTTTTTACAAAATCTTGGAAGACCAACATCATAAACTTTGGATAAGTACCTCAAAAGGCTTGTGTGCGTATGATTTTGAACGCAATAAGTTAGCTACTTATACCAAATCAAATGGAATTTTGAGCGACCAGTTTAACTATAGCTCCGCCTTCAAAGATGATGAAGGACGAATGTACTTTGGAAGTGTAAAGGGTCTAAATAGTTTTACACCTGATACTTTTATGCAAAATGCTTTTGTACCCCCAGTATATCTGACGGGTATCCAAGTAGACAATCAAGAGTTGAAGATTGGGGAAGAGAACTCTCCGCTCGAACGCTCAATTTCGTCTACCAAAAGCATCAATTTAGACCATACACAATCCACATTTAGTTTAGACTTTGCTGCCCTAAGCTATACCTCACCACAAACCACCGAGTATATGTACATGCTCGAAGGCTTAGACAAAGGCTGGAATTTATTAAAAACTAACCGCAAGGTATATTTCACAAAACTTGCTCCTGGCTCCTATACTTTTAAAGTGAAAGCATCTAATGGCAGTGGCATTTGGAGTGAAGAAACGGCCATGCTCGAAATAGAGGTGAGTCCTCCTTTTTGGGCAAGCGGAATTGCGTATATCCTTTATAGTGTAATAATTTTACTGGCAGTGTATTTTGGTGTACAGATGTACCATGAGTATATCAATCAACAGAATCAACGGAAAATTGATATGTTGGAAATTGAGAAGGAGAAAGAGATATATGCTGCTAAAATTGAGTTTTTCACCAATGTAACCCACGAAATCAGAACTCCTTTGACGTTGATCAAAGCACCTCTGGAGGACTTGTTGAAAAAGAACATTGAGAATAATGCCTTGGCCTCAGGCTTACAGGTGATTGAAAAAAATACAGATAGATTGTTAGAGTTAACGAATCAACTTTTGGATTTTCGTAAAACAGAGGCCAACGGTTTTAGTTTGAATTTTGTAAAAATGAATATTAGTCAGTTTTTACAAGAACGCTACGAGGAGTTTTATCCCATGGCAACATTCAAACAAATAAGCTTTGAGTTACAACTTCCCAATGAAGATTTTTGGGCATCTGTCGACCGTGAGGCATTTCAAAAAATTATCAGTAACCTTATTGACAATGCCGTCAAATACGCTGAACATAAGGCGATTGTAAAATTATCTTCAATAGATGATAGTCGTTTTTCGATTGAAGTTCAAAATGATGGCGTACTTATTCCTGAAGATTATCGCCAGCGAATTTTTGAGCCTTTTTATCGAATGAATAATGTAAAAAATCAAAGAGGAACAGGAATTGGTTTGGCACTTGCTCGTTCTTTAGCAGAGCTTCATGAAGGAACATTGAAAGTGGTTGATTCAAAAAGTAGGAATATTTTTCTTCTCGAACTACCAATTCATCATGCCTATGAATTTGATATTAGGAAAGATATTGTTTCGCTAAACGCTGAAAATATTGCTCAAAAAATAGCTCATGACGAGCGTCCAACCATACTTTTGGTGGAAGACAACTATGAAATTGCCCAATTCATTGGCGAAAAGCTTGAAGAAAATTACCATATCCTACGTGCCAATAATGGAAAAGTTGCATTGGATATCATTGAGTCTGAGTCTGTTCAGCTAGTATTATCAGATGTTATGATGCCAGTCATGGATGGTTTTGAACTTTGTAAACATCTGAAAAGCAATCAACAGTATTCGCATATCCCTGTAATTTTGTTGACGGCAAAAAATACACTTCAGGCAAAAATAGTAGGGCTTGAACTTGGTGCAGATGCCTATATCGAGAAACCTTTTTCTTTGGATTATTTACTCATGCAAATATCTAACTTACTGATTAACAGGACAAAGGTTAAAGATTATTTTGCTAATTCGCCGCTGGTGCATCTTAAAAATATGGCACATAGCAAATCAGAGGAAGCATTTTTGGAGAAAATTACAGAAATTATTTTGCAGAATCTCAACAACAATCAACTGGACGTAGATTTACTAGCTGAAACCATGAATATGAGTCGCCCTACGCTTTACAGAAAAATTAAAGCCGTAGCAAATCTCTCTCCCAACGAATTGATTATTGTGACAAGACTCAAAAAAGCAGCAGAGCTATTAGTTCAAAGTGATTATAAAATACAAACTATTGCAAGCATGACAGGTTTTAATTCGCAAGCACAATTTGGAAGAAGCTTTTTAAAACAATTCGGCATAAGACCATCCGAATATGCCAAGAAAAAATAGTGTACACTCGAGTTCGAGGTATTAATGTAAAATAAAATTGCATTAACACGCTATAAGCCGTAGGCATTAGGCAAAAAATATATGCATGATAGTGAGAAATACTTGTGCTTTAGGCTTTCAGATATCGGCTTTCGGCGGTGGGCTTTGGGAAAAAACATGTTAAAACTCTTTGCCTTGTGCCTGTTGCCTAGTTCCTAAACCCATAAATTAAATCTCACTTTGCTCTATTAATTAATGAAAATTACCTTTAAAAATAATCCCTTTAACTCTGAGGTTATAGAGTATAAACCTACTAAGTCGAGAGAAATTTACTATTGCCCCAATATCTCCCCTAATCAAAGCAAGAATTTCTCTTAACTATCTGAAAAAACTATGATAAAATAACGTGTATTTCAATCTCAAAAAAAGTCAAGGATGCTTGTCCCATCCCTGACTGGTCGTTTGTTCATACTCAACTGATTGGCGTCAGTTGTGGATTTTTATTGCTCGATAACTAAAACAATACGAACAAATCTTTCAAATTTATGAATCAATCTAGACTATTACTATCACCATGGATGAAAAAATCTGTGGTACAAATCCCCGTGGCCTGTTTGCTGCTCAACTTGATTGGCGTCAAGGATGTTACAGCAAAGACTACTGCGGGATTTTTAACCAGTAATTCAAGTAATGTCAGTAGCCTCATCGCCGATCAGACGGTAAAAGGAAAGGTTATTGATGAAAAAGGCGAGCCTATCGCTGGAGTAAACATTTTGGTGAAAGGAACACCCAACAAAGGAGCAAGTACCAATGCTTCGGGGGAGTTTACCATTAACGTAAGTAATCCAAATGCTACCTTAATTTTTTCTTCTATTGGCTTCGTTAGTCAAGAAGTAGCCATCAACAATCGCACGTTTATCGAAGTAAAACTTTTGGGAGATGTAAAAAGTCTTGATGAAGTCGTGGTAGTTGGTTACGGTACCCAAAAGAAAGAATCTTTAACAGGTGCTATCTCAGTAGTGACTTCTAAAGATATAGAAAAAGTACACGGTGGATCAACAGTAAGTTCGGGTTTGGCAGGTAAAATTCCAGGGGTAACTTTCCGTATGGCTGACGGTCGCCCAGGTGCGAGTGCCAACATCCAAATTCGTAATATGGGTGACCCTCTTTACGTAATCGATGGTATTCAACAAGATGCGGGTCAGTTTAACAACATTGCTCCCAACGACATCGAAAGTATCTCTGTATTGAAAGATGCTTCTGCGGCAATTTACGGGGTACGTGCTGCCAACGGGGTTGTCGTTGTAACGACCAAAAGAGGAAAAGCTGGTGCTAAAAATACCATTAATGTAGATACTTACACAGGATGGCAAAACTGGTCGAGATTCCCGAGTGTAGTGAATGATTCTTACCAATGGTGGTTAGGAAAAGTAGATGCTGATGTAAACCAATTTTTTACAACAGCTATGACAAAAACTGAACTTGAGAAATATAAGGTTGGAACAGAATATGGTTACCAAACTTTCAACTGGAAAGACTTTATCATTCAAGGAAATGCTCCACTTAATTCATTAAACATCAGTGCAACTGGTGGTTCAGACAAAATTACGTATTACTTGTCTGCTACTCGATTAGCTCAAAGTTCGGTATTGGGTCGTGAGTTTACTTTCCAAAGAAGCAATATCCAAAGTAACGTAGATGCTCAAATCTCAAACCGTTTGAAAGTGGGCGTACAAATCAATGGTCGTATCGAAACACGTGATCAACCGGGTATACCTGGGGCAGATGATTACTGGTTACCAAGATTTGCCATTTTACGAAACCGTCCTTTCGAACGTCCTTATGCAAATGACAATCCTGAGTATTTGAACGATATCAAGCACAATGAAACTAACTGGGCTTATAACAACAAAAAACTAGGAGGCTATTGGCGTGAAGACTGGCGTGTAATGCAAGCCAATTTTACAGGAGAATACCAAATTCCGGGAGTGAAAGGTCTGACAGCCAGAGGAATGTACTCTTACTACATTGCTGACCGTGTGATGAATGGTCACGAATATACTTACCAAGCATATACTTATAACCCCGCAGATAATACATACAAAGTAACAGGAGGTAGTACAAACCCTTGGCGTGAAAGAGGTACTCGTAAAATCATGCGTAATATCTATCAAGGTCAATTAAGTTACAATAATACATTCGGAAAGCATACTGTAGGAGGTGTATTTGTTACAGAACGTCAGGAGCAAAGATACCAAGACCAATGGGTTCACTCGGTGCCAAAAACAAATGTGTTGCCATTGGTATATTTCACAACCATGGATACTTATGACGATACAGACAATGAGGAAGCTAGAATTGGTTATATCGGTCGTTTCAACTACAACTTTGCTAACAAATATTATATTGAAGTTTCTGCTCGTCGCGATGCCTCTTGGAAATTTACTCCAGACAAACGTGTAGGCGTATTCCCTTCTGCTTCAATTGGTTGGAGAATTACAGATGAGCCATTCATGAAAAACATTTTAGGTTCAAAAAGTATTTTGGATGACCTAAAATTCAGAGCTTCTTACGGGGTATTGGGTGACGATAACATCGGTATTGGCGCTTATGATTACTTAACTGGCTATAACTACAACTCAGGAACAGTTATTTTGAGTGGTACACCAGTGGTTACTAGCCGTGATAAGGGTCAGCCAATTACAAACATTTCTTGGTTTAAAAGTAAGGTTACCGACATTGGTGCCGACTTCTCTTTGTTAGGTACAAAATTGACAGGTAGCGTAGATTATTTCCATCGTTTAAGAACTGGCTTGAGAGGTCGTAAATATGACATCTTAGTACCAAGTGAATTAGGTTATAGCCTTCCTGACGAAAACGTAAACAGCGATGCCCAATCGGGTGGTGAAATTGCCCTACAATACAACAATAAAAAAGGAGATTTTAGCTACAGCATCGGTGGAAACCTTTCTTATGCTCGTAGCAAAACCGTTGAAACGTACAAACCAATCTTCAACAACTCTTGGGATAACTACCGAAACTCAATCGAGAATCGCTACACAGGGATTTTCTGGGGTTATGAAACCATTGGACAGTTTAAAACAATGGACGAAATCAATGCGTATCCTGTAAACATCGATGGTCAAGGAAACCGTACACTTCTCCCGGGTGATTTAATCTATAAAGACTCTAACGGAGATGGTAAAATAGACCAATATGATGTTCGCCCAATTGGCTATACGACCTCAGGTCAACCAACGGTTAACTTTGGTTTTAACGTATCTGTAGGTTGGAAAGGCTTCTCGTTAACAGCTGACTTCTCAGGAGGTAGCATGTACTCTTGGAACCAAAACTGGGAACAAAGATGGGCTTACCAAAACGATGGTGCTTTAAACTCCCTTTTGACAGACAGATGGCATCGTGCTGATCCGTTCAATATCAATAGCGAATGGATTCCGGGTCGCTTCCCTGCACTCAGATACAATAACGGCGGCCACAGCAACTACAACCGTAACTCTACATTCTGGTTACAAAACGTAACATACTTACGTGCCCGTACCTTAGAACTAGGTTATCAGTTACCAAAATCAATCCTAGATAAAGTCAAAGTTCAAAGAGCACGCGTGTATATCAATGCCTATAACATGTTCTCTTTCGACAACCTCAAAGAGTATGGTGTTGACCCAGAAATTGCTGACGACAATGGTTTGCAATATCCTCAAAGCAAGTTTGTTAACATCGGTCTTAACCTTTCTATCTAATTAATTTTGAATCCGAAAATGAAAAAAACGATATATAGTATTCTTTTGGCAAGTCTTGGAATTTGTTGGTCGTGTAATGATGATACCTTCCTTGACAGAAAACCAACCAATATTTTAACAGAACAACAAGTATGGTCTAGTCCAGACCAAGCCTTGTCAGTTTTGGGTGATTTATATAACAGATACGCAGACCTTGGTACTGTAAAAAACTGGACAGCTATCTCTGACTTCAACGAAGCATTTTGGTCTGAAGCAGGACAGTATGGAAACTTCCAAAACACAGGTTGGGACTATGGCGCTTGGGGTGCTTGGGATTACGGTTATATCCGTGACTTGAATCTCTTTATTCAAAAATGCAATAATGCTACATCCCTAGACGCTGCTTCAAAAGATCGCTTCTTGGCAGAAGCCAGATTTCTAAGAGCTTCTTATTACTTTGAATTGGTCAAAAGAATGGGCGGGGTGCCGTTAATTCTCGAACCACTTACTTATGATTTTAGTGGTGACCCAACGTATTTGCGTAATCCTCGTGCCAAAGAATCCGAAGTGTATGATTTTATCTTGAAAGAAGTTGATGATATTAAGGATAAACTTCCTACAAATACAGGTGAAAAATCAAGAGCAACCAAAGGTGCCGTATTAGCTATGGCTTCTCGTGCCGCGCTTTACGCTGCGTCAATTGCCCGTTATGGGGTCAATACGCCAGTGGTAACGCTTTCAGGTGGTGAGGTTGGTATACCAAGTACTTTGGCAACAGGATATTACAACAAAGCGCTTGGTTATGCGCAAGATTTGATTTCAGGAAAAGCGGGAGCTTATGCCTTGTACAACAAGAAACCTGACCTGTCAGAGAACTTTGCTTCTATTTTTTATGATAAAGCAAACAACCCTGAGGTGATTTTTGTAGAAGATTTCAAATTACAGTCTGGTAAAACTCACAATTTTACTGTTGTAAACCAACCACGTTATGGAGCTGAGGAAGAAGAAGGTGGACGTATTAACCCTTCTTTAAATTTTGTTCAAGCATTTGAAAAATTAGATAACTCCTTTGCTCCGCTTCCTACAACTTCGAGCAACGGCACACCTGTTTACTATTCAAATGTAAGCGATATTTTTGCTGACCGTGATGCTCGCTTGGCAGGTACCGTGATTCTTCCAGGAAGTAAATTCAAAGGTAGATCAGTGGATATTTGGGCTGGCTATCAGTTGGCAGATGGCTCTATCATTAGTGGTACAGACCGTGGTGCTCAAAAAGTATTACCGGGCAAAACGCTAGCTGAACAAGTTGTAGGATTTGACGGTCCTATCGATGGCTTTGAATTTACGGCTCAAACAGGTTTTTATCTACGAAAATATCTCGATCCATCAGTAGGTTCGGGTCAACGTGGGGTTCAATCTGAAGTTTGGTTTGTTCGCTATCGTTTCGGAGAAGTATTACTCAATGCGGCAGAAGCTGCCTTCGAGTTAGGTCAAAAAGATTTGTCTGCGCAATATATGAATTCGCTTCGTGCTCGTGCTGGCTTGACCAAGGCGCTTACAGCTAATGATATTAACTTCGACCGTATTGCTCACGAACGTCGTGTAGAGTTAGCATTCGAAGGTCATACGCTTTACGATATGAAACGCTGGAGAATTGCTCACCTTATTCAAGACGGTAACAGCATCTCTCCTACCGAGTTAAATACAGAGCTTGATAAAGCGACTAAACGCAATACCCAGCCGTACTCACTTTGGCCGTATCGCATTTATGCGCCAAACACCGCTAATCACGATAAATGGATTTTCAAGGTTGTGAAATTGACACGTGTAACTGGCGCTGACCGCTTCTTGATGGGTAATTACTATTCAAGAATTGGTGACGATATTATCAGTAACAACCCTAAAATTGTGAGAAACCCAAATCAATAGACATTCAATTTTATTCAATATGAAAATTTTAAAATACTTCGTTGTGCTTGCCGGACTACTTTTGGTTGCCTGTTCAAAGGATAACTACGTAGCACCATCAATTACACTCAAAGGACGCATCGTGTACGGAGGCGAACCTTTAAATCTCGAATATAGTCAAGTGGGTATGCAACTTTGGGAACCGGGTTGGGGAAAATTAGCGCCTATTGATGTGACCGTTTCGCAAGAAGGTACATTTTCTTCTTTGCTGTTTGCTGGAAAGTATAAATTGATTATTCCTAAAGGTCAAGGTCCATTCATGACCAAAGCGCAACAAGGCAGTTCATCGGATACTTTGTACGTTGATTTGAAGGATAATCAAAATATCGACATCGAGGTAACGCCTTATTATTTGGTTCGTAATACCAAATTCGCTAGCGAAGCTGGAGTAATCTCTTCTACCTTCGACCTCAGTAAGGTTATAACGGACGCTAACGCCAAAAATATTGAGCGTGTGAGTCTTTATATCAACAAGACACAGTTCGTAGCTGGTAGCACAAATATCGCAGCCACAAACCTAACTGGCGCTAACATAACGAATCTAACAGGGATTAAAATGTCGGTTAACGTTCCAACAATCAATCCAGATCAAAATTATGTGTACGCTCGAGTGGGCTTAAAGATTGCTGGAGTTGAGGATATGATCTTCTCTCCTATCCAAAAAATTCAGTACAAGTAGTTAGGGTTGTACGAAGGATTTCCAATAATTTCGGATTGGGGATTTCGGAAATAAAGTAAAATACCTTTATTTTTTACAAAACATAAAAGATTACACTTCCGAAATCCAACATCCGATATCCGAAATAGACGGTTTTAGAATCCTACATACACTCCTGATTGCAGAAGTATTACCTCCAGTTCTCAATATTTCCGCAATCAGCAATCCCAAATCTACAATTAGTCACAAAAAATAGCCTCATCTTTCTGGAAAAATCCGAAAAATGAGGCTATTTTTTATCATTTTACCATAACCAATTTCACGGAAATTCACATAAAAACTTCGTTTTTGGAAGATTAAAGCACTTTTTATCTATAACCAAAATCACGATTTAGTATAACCAATTTCACGGAACGAGTTTTTTATTTAACATAAACAGGACAGCTACCTTTCATATTCACACTAATTTTTTATTTGTTTAAGAAATCAAAGAAGGACTATTTTTTTTAGAGTCGATTAAAAAAAATAAACAAAAACTTTTAAAAAAACAGCAACATCTTCTTTTGTTGTTTTTATTCTTTTTTATTCTTTTTTATGTTTAAGAGCTCTGTAACTATTTGATTTACAGTTTATTGTAGGGGTAACTATAACCAAAATCACGACAACTATAACCATTTTCACGATTAACTATAACTATTTTCACGATTAACTATAACCATTTTCACGGGTAACTATAACCATTTTCACGATTAACTATAACTATAACTTGACGGAGTTATAGTTATAGTTAATTCTTTGTATATTTGTTATAGAAAATGCTCATTACTAGTAGTCACAGGTATTTTTTATAATTCTCTGTTGATTAAAACTCTGAACTGATTAATGACAAAGAAACGAACTATAGCGTTACGTAAAAAGCAGGATTATCAAGATCGTTATATCATCCGAATGCAAGGTGGTAAAGCAGGGCTTGTGGAAGCTACCTCCAAAATGGACATCCATGAGTTTCGTGTATTTATGGCCATGCTCACGATGGTATTGCCCGACGATGATGATTTTGCGGAATACGAAATTCGTACACAAGACATTATCAAGCTGTATTCGTTGAGTGATGATGGTCGATACTACGAGGCTATTCGTGATGCAGCGGAGCGACTTTTTAATAAGCGCTTTGTGATTTATGAAAAAAAAGAAGATGGCGAGATATACAAAACGACCATTCACCTAATAGACGAGACGAGTGAACCTGTCAAGAAAAGTGAGAAGAACCGTATTCGTTTAAAATTTAATCCTAAGCTAAAGCCCTATTTGTTGGAGCTTCAAAGAGAGTATCTGACTATTGATATTCGAAATATTGCAAACGTCCAAAGTCCTACATCTGTAAAAATGTACTTGATATTGAAGCATCAATTTAATTTGGGAAATCGTCGGGCACGATATTCGGTAGCACGTCTGCGAGAGATTTTAGCGATTCAAGATAATGAATATCCCATGTATGGAAATTTCAAGCAGAAGATTTTACAAAAGACAATCAATGACTTTGAGAAATATACAGATTTAGTCGTAACACAATTGGAGGAAGAAAAAGTAGGTCGTGCTGTGGATGCTGTTATCTTTCATCTGGAAGAAAAGAAAGCGCCGAAGCAACTGGAACAGATTTCTAAAAAACTTACCAGACAAGTCATCAAATCTACGAATGGAAGTATTGTTGTAGCCTCAAGAACACAGGATTTTATTGAAGAAATCAGTCCAAGTGAAGTAATTGAGTCCACTCTCATTCAATCAGAGGAAGGTGTGAGTACATTAGATCAGCTTTACGAGAACGTCAGACGCTTCAGAATCGCTAAAAATACCCTTAAAAAGTGGCTTGACGCTTACTCTGAAGAGCAGGTAAAGCGTTCGATTGATTATGTGATTGCTAAAATAGACAAGGGAGAAAAAATAAAAAGTGTAGGAGGCTATATCTTTAATCGTATCAAAGATGCTGATTGGGGTAATGAAGAAGTGCCAAAAGAAGTAAAACCCAAAGGCTCCTCTCCTATCGAGATTCAAAAAGCAAACCAGGTGCAAAATGAATTGGAGAAACTGAAAGTTGACTTACAAAAAGAATATTTTCAAGAGCGTTTGGGACTAGTTCAAACCTTAGTGCAGGATGAGCAAGCTTTGATTGCGCAATTGATGTTACAGCTTAAAAATGATAATGTAACTGAAAATCCGAATATCTTGGCTGAGCTTGCCCAAGCTAATTATCAGTTGTATCCTGAGTTGGATAATGTGCAAGAGTTTTTGGTGAACTTTGATAAAGGGGGAATTTTCCAAGGATATATGTTCGAGAAAGTGGAGAAATTATATCCATCAAAATTTGCTAAAATAAGAGAAGATTTTCAAGCAAAAGCTTTAGCAAACGGACTTAACACAAATACTTTTTTTTAAAGTTTGAAGGTCTATCAAATGGTCATTTTGACCATTTGATAGACCTTCATTTTTAGAATACTTTCTTAAAATTATTGAAAGATTTTTGAGCTTCGTCCAAATCTATCTTGCTTCTAGAGGCGAAAGCGATTCTTATTTTTTCCAAAACATCTTCATATAAAATCTCAATGGCAGGCTCTTCTATTGCTATTGCCGAACTTGGCGTTTGCGTTTGAGATAAAATAGCTTCAAATTGGGAAAGGTCTTCTATCGGTTGCTCGACTACTTGCTTAGATAATTTTTGAACCTTAGCTTTTTCGATTTTTGCTTTTCCAGAAAGAACTTCATTTCTTAACTGAGTACTAAATTTTTCGAGACCAGCCGCAAACTCAGCATCACGACGAATAGTTTTTTCTGAAACATTATATTCTTCTGCAAGCTTTTTCGCTGTTGAATTTTCCTGAGAAGTCTCCACCATCAATTGGTCATTTTGACCATTAGATGACTCCCTCTTGAAGTTTTGTCCAACATTAATTTTTTCGGTTTGGTAACGAAGTCCTCGAAGATATGATGCTTGTTGAGGATTCAAATTACGACGACCCAATTGAAGGTCAATCATGTATTCTTTGGCTTCTTTGATTGAATCAAATGGTACCAACTGAACATTGAAATTTATCCCTAATTCACTACAAATGCTATATCGGTTGTGACCATCTACCAACACATAAGCGGCTTCTTCTGCCGACCCAGTCCCAATGATTTCTTTAGTTGTTTCCCATACTAGAAGAGGGTCTTTACAACCATCCTTTAATAGGTTTGAGCGTAATTGATCATATTCCTGAGGTAATAGAGGTGGAATAAAGTCTCTTAATTCGTCGAGAATCGTGATATTGGTTTTGATTTTTTCGACATAACTAAAAGAATTGGTAATAGCTTCCCTTGCTTTAGATTTCAAGGTGCTTTTAAAATCTTTTGCCATAATTAGAATAGGGTTAAATACTCGGCACAGAAGGTATCATAACATTTTGCAGCTTCCGAATCTTTGTCGTACATCCTGATAGGAATTTGCTCGATTTGGGCTTTTTGAAAAGCAATCAAGTGTCGAATTTCATTACTGAAAATACGAACATGATTAAACTCTTCACGAACCAAATCTTTGATACCATTATGAACCGTATTATTACGAACCATCGTAAATACAATTCCATCCACTTGCAAAGAAGGGTTAAAGATTTGACGAGCTTCCGAAACACGTTCCAATAAAGTGTTGAGACCTTTCAAGGCTGACATTTCTGGAAGCAAAGTAATCAAGCAACTATTAGATGCTTGCATAGCACTCATCGTAAGAATATTCAAAGATGGTGGGCAATCAATCAAAATAAAATCGTAGTTTTCGCTTAGTCTCGAAATAAGAATTTTAAGACGTTGCTCTCCTCCTACTTTATTGATTAACTCGGTTTCAGCTTTGGACAACTCAATATCTGATGGACAAATATAAAGGTTGTCTGCCACCTGATAACTTGGCAAGTCTTGTAGTTTTACTAAACTTGTGTAAACTTGTTTTTCATCCTGAATATCAACGTCAAAAATCTGACTAAGATTGCCTTGTGGGTCAAGGTCGATAAGCAATACTTTGAACCCTTTTTTAGCAATGGCTTCTCCCAGATAACCAGTGGTAGTGGTTTTGCCAACACCTCCTTTGTGGTTGATAACTGATACAACTCGGGCTTTCTCGAATAGGTCTGGAGAGTAGCCATAAGCTGTCAAAACTGGCAATAAAGATTCTACGTGCTTGTCACTTAGTTTTCTTTCACCTTTAAGTGCTTTTGCTATAGTATCTTTAGGTAAATTTGCTTCACGTTCAAGCGTAGCAATCGACAAGGCATTGCGCCTTCTGATAAATCTAAGCAGTTGGTCTTGTATCATTTCTTTTGCATGTAATTATATACAAATATAATTATTTTGCATGATTTTTTATGCAAAATAATTCAGAAAATTTTCATCTATCTAATGGTCAAAATGACCATTAGATGCGTGTTCCTCTTTTTGGAATAATTGCTAAAATCTGCTACAAATCATTTCTATCTAATGGTCAAAATGACCATTAGATGCGTGTTCCTCTTTTTGGAATAATTGTTAAAATCTGTTACAAATCATTTCTATCTAATGGTCAAAATGACCATTAGATGTGCGTTCCTCTTTTTAGAATAATTGCTAAAATCTGTTATAAAATATTTCTATCTATTGGTCATTTTGACCATTAGATAAGGCTGACATTTTCCAGCTAAGAAAAACTATTTGAAAAATTATTTAAAATGATTCTAAATAATACTTGACAATTCAATTCTTTTTTACATAACTTTGTACAGTTATTTATATTGAGTCTAAATAAAAATAGTGAAAGTATTTAAGAATATTACTTATTTGAACTAGCATCAAATCCATGAAATATAAGAGTGTTGTGTTATTGCTGCTTTGTCTGGCAGCAAGCTGGCAAGTATTTGCCCAAGAAATAATCATAGAAGGGAAAATTATCAATACAGAGGGATTGCCCATTGAAGGTGCTACTATCCTATTGCTGAAATCTGGCAAAGGAACTGTGAGTAAATCGGACGGAAATTTTAGTTTGAAAGTTGCCCAAAAGCAGATAGAACAGATTAAAGTTAGCTCAGTTGGATACGAGACAGTAGTGAGAACACTCGATGTCAGAAAGTTTACCAAATTCGAAGTGTCATTAAAACCTTCTGTAAAAAACTTGGATGAGGTAGTCGTGACTGGACAACCGCAAGGTCAAACGCTCCGTAATTCTGTTTATCAAGTAAGAGTAATCGATAGAGCAAGAATAGAACAGCGGGCAGCCACCAATGTGATGGGAGTTTTAAATAATGAAATAGGCTTTAGATTTTCGAATGATATGGCATTGGGTACAACAGATATTCAGTTGATGGGTATGTCGGGCAGAAATGTAAAGATATTATTAGATGGAGTACCGATGCTTGATCGTGGGGATACAAGAGAGAGCTTGAACCAGATAGATATTAACAGTATCGAAAGAATTGAGATAGTGGAAGGTCCTATGTCAGTAAACTATGGGACAGACGCCTTGGCGGGAGTAATCAATATTATTACGAAAAAAGGAAACGCGAATCATTGGAGTTTGTCGGCTAAAGTTCAGGAAGAAACGGTGGCAAATGAATATGGTTTTAGTAAAAATGTGGGAGATGTCTGGAATGGCGTTCATTTACAAAGTATTGCTGGAACGTGGCAAGGTAAAGCTCTCTCCTTTTCGGCGGGTTTGACTAATCAAAGTTTTGGTGGCTGGCAAGGCAGTTCTACAGGACGAAATAAAGAATGGTTGCCTAAAACACAAACGCTTGCTAATGCTAAAGTGGGCTATCGTTTAAAAAGTGCTGAATTCTATTATCGATTAGATGGTCTTGATGAAGATATTGTCAATCTTGGGACGGTCAATATCAATACAAATCAAGCACGTGACCAGCGTTTTTTGACAACACGCCTTATGCATCAATTTCAGGGCAATTGGCAAGCAAGTGCAAAACTGACCGTAAATTTCTTGGCCGCCTATACCGACTATCAGCGAAAAACCCAAACCTCAATTTTGGATTTGAATACAGGTAAAAGAACGCTTTCGCTTGGGGCAGGAGAACAAGATATTTCGAAATTTAATAATGCCATGACACGTGCGACTGCCTATTATCGGTGGTCGAAGCTTCTGAATATACAAGCTGGTTTTGAAATCAATGCAGACCGAGCTAGCGGAGCTAGAATAGAGGGTTCTCCAAGTATCACCGACTATGCAGTATTTGTGGCACCAGAAATAAATCTAGACTCAGTCGTACTGATTCGCCCTGGTTTTAGACTCATCAAAAATTCTGTATATGCTGCTCCTCCATTGATACCTGCATTGAATGTGAAGATAAAATTGAGTCAACATTGGGATTGGCGTATGGCGTATGCACAAGGATTTAGAGCGCCAGCTTTGAGAGAGTTATACTTTAATTTCTTTGACGCTAGTCATTCAATTAAAGGAAACCCTAATTTGAAGGCAGAAAATTCTGACAGTTTCAATGCCTCACTGACTCGGATAGGCAATATTGGAAAGTTTCAGAATAAATCAACTTTGACAGGATTTTATAATGATTTTAGAAATTTGATAAGCTATGGTACTGATCCAACGAATCCAAGTGTTTCGCAAACGATAAATATCGATAGATTTAAAACAACTGGTTTTACGATTGAACAAACGTTGGCAACTCAAAAATTACGTGCCAGCTTGGGACTTTCATACATTGGCAGATACAATCAACTATTGAGTGACGAGAGCCTTGCGAATACAGCCATGGAAAGTTTTTTGTGGTCGCCAGAAATTAATACCAATGTGAGCTATACACTAGGCTCAGGAACTACTTTGGGCTTGTTTTATAAGTTTACAGGAAAGCAACCTGCCTATCAAGCCAGTATAGATGCACAAGGAAATGCTACTGCAAAGTTGACCGAAATCGGAAGTTTTCATTGGGCAGATCTTACCATAACCCAAAAACGTAAGCATGGCTTTCAGCTCAATGCGGGCATTAAGAATCTAGCGAATGTTACACGCTTGAATAATACAGGTACAAGCTCAGGCTCGGCACACAGTACGAGCGGACCAGTGCCAATGAGTTATGGTCGTTCCTATTTTGCGGGTATAACTTACCAGATTCATCAATAAAATTTTACCAATCATTCTCATAAATTAAAAGAAAACAATGAAGTATTTTTCTCAATTATTAGGAGCATTACTTGTAGGCGGTGCTTTGGTGGTATCGTCATGCAAAGATACTGAGATTGCTCTACCCGATAATTTAGCACAATTTGAAGCAACCCAACAAGGAATTGATGCCGCTACAACCGAATCGGTGATAAAAGTAAAACTTTCGAGAGCAGTAGAATCAGCGACTTCGGTTACCCTACAGTTGGCAGCAACAGGGCTTACCTACGGAACCGAGTTTACTACAGAACCTGCGGCAAGTAATAACCAGATTAGTTTACAAATTCCAGCAGGAAGCAGCGAGACATCTTTTAAACTAACTAAAAAAGCAGGTATTTTTCTGAGTGGCTCAGAGTCACTCGCTGTAAAAATTGCTTCAACGACCAACTCGGTTTTGGTGGGAACAAATGCAGAATTGACCGTGAAATTTACAGCAATTGTATCAGATGGTTCAACCCTCAAACTCAATGGAGGAACTGGAGGTTCATCGGCAGTCAATTCTGTATGGGTAGATTTTAGTAATAATAGTCAAACCGCTGTGGCTCGTGCTGCTTGGGATTTGGGTTTTTATACAGGAAATTCTTTTTCCGTAAAAATTAATAACCTTACTGCGGCAACAGCTATTGCAACAACCAAGACGGATATAAATCAGGTAAGTGCTGCCGATACCATTGGCAAAAACTTGACTTTAGGTTTTGAAACATCACATTTTGCTTTAGTCGACGACGTGACAGGAGATATTACCAAAACCGTTATAGCCGCAGTTTCTGCAACCGATGCAGATAATAAAGTTTATATCTTGAATAGAGGAACAGGCGGAGCTACCACAAAGAAAGACTTGATAAAACTACGTGTATTGAGAAACACATCTGGAGGATACACTTTACAATATGCCAAACTAAATGAAACAAACTATCAAACTATGACGATTGCAAAGGATGCTTCATTGCAGTTTGTGTACACTTCTTTTGATAGCACAAGTCCAGTTTCGGTAGAGCCAGTCAAAGAAAAATGGGATATCCAATGGACAGGAGCATTATACAAAACAGCATTATCAGCAACAGCAGATATTCCTTATTATTTCTCTGACCAAGTCTTTATTAACCATTTGGCTGGTGTACAGGCAGCAGAGGTGTTGACTAGTACCGTCAGTTATGATGCCTTTGCTGAAAGTAACATTAGTTCAATAACGTTTAGCAATAACCGTTCGGTAATTGGAGCCAATTGGAGAGCTACTACTGGAACAGTTGGTGTAAAAACGGATAGATTCTATGTAGTAAAAGATGCTGCAGGAAATGTCTATAAATTGAAATTCCTAAACTTTACATCTGCTGATGGCGGTGAAAGAGGCTATCCCAATATTGAATATAAATTAGTGAAGAAAGCGCAATAGCATAAAGAGGTAAAATAACACTCACTTATTATTAGTTATGAAAAAACTCATTTTAGGATATTTATTGCTTTGCAATATTTCTCTTTTCGCACAAACAAAAACACCGAGAATCGTCTCTATCAGTGGCGCTGTTACAGAGATATTGGTTGGTTTAGGTTTACAAAATCAAATTGTTGGCACGGATGTAACCTCCAACTATCCAGCCTCAATCGAGAAACTCCCAAAGGTTGGGCACAACCGCGGTATAGGTGCAGAAGCAACTTTGGCATTACAACCTACCATTGTGATTGGAACGAAGGATGAAAAAGGAACTTCCTTTTTGAAACCAGAGGTAGAATCGCAATTCAATTCGGCAGGGGTAAAAGTGCAAATGTTTACTCAAACCTATACCGTAGAAGGCACTAAAAAACTGATTGATGAAGTAGCGTCATACTTTGGAAAAAAGGTAGAGGCACAACGTTTAAAACAGCAGATTGATATTGCGCTGAAACAAGTCAAAAAGCTCAAATCCTCGCCCAAAGTCTTGTTTATTTATGCACGAGGCATGGGAGCACTGTCAGTAGCAGGTAATGGTACTTCGGTAAAAAGTTTGATAGAATTGGCAGGAGCGCAAAATGCAGTTAATGATTTTGAGAACTTCAAACCACTCACTCCTGAGGCACTAATAGCAGCAAATCCAGATTATATCCTGCTATTTGATTCGGGTTTGGAAAGCATAGATGGCACAGCGGGATTATTAAAAATTCCTGGTGTAGCACAAACTAATGCAGGAAAGAAAAAGCAGTTTATCACCATGGACGGAGCCTTGTTAACGGGTTTTGGACCTAGAGTGGGCTTAGCAGTGTTGGAACTGAATAAAAAAATTAACCTTTAAATCTATGAATAATTCGGCTGAAATGCGGTTTGTAGAGACGATATTGACAAGAAAAAAAAGCTCTTTTACCAAAAATGGACTTATTCTTCTTGGTCTGACATTGGTACTTATCACCGCTGGTTTGTGGGCAGCAGGCTTGGGTGCAGTATCAATATCATTCCGTGATGTTTGTTATATTTTGGGTCAAAAGCTAGGACTTGTCAGTGGTGCTGTCAACGACCAAGCCAGTGTAATCCTTACGGTAATTCGCTTGCCTAGAGTATTGATGGGGATTCTAATAGGAGCAGTATTGGGCATGACAGGAGCTTCCATTCAAGGTCTTTTTCGGAATCCATTGGCTGACCCAGGTCTGATTGGTATTTCGTCGGGCGCTTCGCTATTTGCGGTATCAATGATTGTGTTAGAACTTCATTGGTTGAGTGAATGGCAAATGCTGGGATTGTTTGGTATGTCTATCATGTCATTTATGGGTGCTTGTTTGACGGCTTTTGGAGTATATCAATTATCCAAAGTCGAAGGAAAAGCGTCCGTTTCCAATATGCTTTTAGCAGGAATTGCCATCAATGCTCTATGCGGAGCAATTACAGGCTTGTTGACGTATCTTGCCAACGACGCTCAGTTAAGAAGTATTCAGTTTTGGGGATTAGGAAGTTTGGGTGGTGCTACTTGGGAAACACTTCAAGTAGGAGCTATAGGATGTTTTTTGCCATTGGTGGCTATTCCAAGATTAGGGAAATCGCTCAACGCCTTTGCTTTGGGCGAAGGTCAAGCGCAACATTTAGGCATCAACGCCAAGCGTTTGAAGGTTCAACTTATCTTATTGACAACCTTGGGGGTTGGTATTTCTGTAGCGCTTTGTGGTACAATTGGGTTTGTGGGTTTGGTAATTCCACATATTACCCGAATGCTTGTGGGCTCCGACCATCGAATAGTGTTGCCTGCGTCGGCGTTGATGGGAGCCATTTTATTGACTTTGGCAGATTTGATTTCAAGAACGATTGTTGCTCCTGCTGAGTTGCCTATTGGTATCGTCACCGCCATTGTTGGAACACCAAGTTTTATAGCAATACTTATCAAAAATCGTCGATAGGTGAATTTGAGTTATTGGTATATCAGTTATTGGAATACAAATGTAATCAGCTTAATATCGTCAATGTATGTCATCGGAATAAGTATTCATGCAGTAGTAGATTGTTTAGGCAACAGGCACAAGGCAAAGAGTGTTAAAATGCTTTTAATAATCACAGCCATGCTTTTTCCCAAAGCCCTCTGCCGAAAGCCGAAACCTGATTGCCCAAACCCTTTTTATCATGATTGAAGTTCAAAATATCAATTATAGCATTAACAAAAGACAACTCTTGAGTCAGGTGAGCTTTGATTTTCCTAGTGGAAAACTCTTGGCAATCATGGGTGCTAATGGCGCTGGAAAATCTACTTTACTGAAAGTATTGAGTAAAGAATTGCCATGTCGAGAGGGTAAAGTTAGACTGGCACATCGTAACCTAAATACCTATCGCTCGGATGAACTAGCCCAGATAAGAGCGGTATTAGCACAGCAAAATACCCTAGCATTTGAATTCAAAGTGGATGATTTGGTAATGATGGGTCGATACCCGCATTTTACTTCTCGGCCCAACGCCCAAGACCGAGCTATTGTAGAATACTGTTTAGACCAAACAGGTATCGCCCATCTTGCCAGTCGTATTGTACATACTTTATCGGGCGGCGAGCAACAACGTGTGTATTTGGCAAAAGTCATGGTGCAGTTGCTCGATTACGAATCACTATTTGATAAAAATTATAGGTCAGATCAACCCAAATATCTGTTTTTGGACGAGCCTGTAACAGGGTTAGATTTATTTCATCAACAACAATTATTGACAACAGTAAAAGAGTTAACTCAAAGAGGTTTCTGTGTGGTCGCGATTCTTCACGATTTGAATTTGGCAATGCAGTTTGCCGATTCGGTACTATTACTCAAAAAAGGGAAAATCGTGGATTACGGCGTCACACAAAAGGTTTTACAACCCGATTCCATTCATGAAACCTTTGGGATTCAAGTAAAATTATTTCAGGATAGCCAATTGGATTATCCCTTTATTATTCCATTTCAAGAAAATATTTATCATAAAACAGCAAGGATATGTCAAGTATAACCCTTTCTCTCAAAGAGATATATCAAAATTTTCAAAACGAAAATCCTAAAGTTAGAATAAGAGACGCCGCCAAGCAATTGGGCGTTTCTGAGGCAGAATTACTGGCGACCTCAATTGGCGAAGGCGTGGTACGACTGAGTGGTGATTTTAGAGAGTTGATGAAACAAATTCCTTCGTTGGGATACGTAATGGCGCTGACTCGTAACGAAAGCTGTGTGCACGAACGCAAAGGAAAATATGAAAAGGTCTCATTCAATAACCACGTTGGTTTGGTACTAGGCGAAGATATCGACCTACGTTTGTTTATGAGTCATTGGAAATTTGGTTTTGCCGTTGACGCTCAGAATAAAAGTCTTCAGTTTTTTGATGAAAACGGCAATGCAGTCCACAAAATATTCTTGCAAGAAAGCAGCAATATTGAGGCATTTCAAAATATTGTTTCAGCATTTCGCGATAATGAACAGTCATCAATATTGGAGGTGATTCCTGAAGTTGAATTTGTGGCTCCATCCGCCAATCCTGATTTAGATGTTGAGGCCTTTCAGGAAGCTTGGTTAAAATTAGAAGATACCCATCAGTTTTTCCCCTTATTACAAAAATTTGGGGTAAATCGTCAGCAAGCTTTGGCCTATGCACCAGAAGGATATGCACAAAAAGTTTCGGTGGAGCAAGTAAAACAGGTGCTAGAAGAAGTATCAAGTACCAATACCGAAATTATGATTTTTGTGGCTAGCAAAGGCTGTATTCAAATTCATACAGGCTTGGTTCAAAAACTGGTAGCTATGGGTCCATGGTTCAACGTTTTGGATCCACAATTCAACCTACATTTACGTGAAGACCATATTGCTGAGGCATGGCTTGTGAAGAAACCAACCAACGACGGAATAGTTACAAGTTTGGAGCTTTTTGATGAAAACTTCCAACAAATTGCCTTAATTTTTGGTAAAAGAAAACCTGGCAAACCAGAATTAGAAGCTTGGCGAGTGGCCTTGGAGAAATTTATAAACTAATGATTGATTTTGTAGAATCGGTACCGATTATGGTACCGATTTCTTTTTGAGTAAAAAAAGGAGTAGAACTATTTAGCGAATTTTATCTCTAGAGAAGCCAATTCTCGAATCCATCTGGCTCGGCGTTTTTCTTTTGGAACAATCAATCTAAAAGTCCCATCATTCGGAGCTATCAAGACAGGAGAATCTGTATATTCTGGGTCAAATTCTGTCAGGGCAAAAACCACTTCATAGCCATCAGAGGCTTTGGCAACGACGTATTTTGACAAACTTTCACCTCGTAATTGATTACCTAAGGTAACACCAGCGGCTTTGAATAGCTCATAAACACCTACGGCGTTATAAGTTTTGCTTTGGTCTTTGTCTTTTACTTCAAAATTAGCTGAAGGATATTTACTCAACGCTTGTGCATCGAGGTTGATTTCTTGCTGTACTTCTCCGAAGATTCTTAACTTTTGGGCAGAAATAGAGAAGGAGAGTAGTAATGCAAATAATAAAACTAATGATTTTTTCATGGTTGGTTAATTTTATGAGGATTCGCAAAAGCGGGATTTTGAATAAAACTTGAGTCGGTAAGTGTATGTAAAAAAGCAATCAGGTCTTGCTTTTCCTGAACTGTTAACGCAAGATTTTTCCCATTCTTTTCGTTCGAGTTATTTTTTAAAAAAGGACTTAAATTCGGAACACTTTCGATATGCTCGTTGTAATGATCAAGAACCTCTTCAAGCGTTTTAAATCTGCCATCGTGCATATAGGGTGCTGTGAGGGCATTATTCCTCAAAGTTGGAGCTCTGAACCTAGCCTTATCAATGGTGTTTTGTGTAATTTCAAAACGCCCCAAATCTCTTTCATCAATCGGAAGCCCATTATTATGGAATAATTCAATATAGGTTTTGGCGCCACCGTGGCACTGAACGCAGCCAGCACCACGAACGCCATTTTCTGGTTGAGGTAAGCTTGAAAAAAGTTTTAATCCATTAGATTCTTGATGGTTAAGTGATATTGTCCCTGCTAAATATTGGTCATATTTGGCATTGGCTGAAATGAGGGTTCTTTCAAATTGAGCAATAGATTTTGTAATGAGTTCGGGTGTAATCTTTTTTGTATGGAAAACCTCCCAAAATAGTGCTGGATACACCTTAGTCTTTTCAAGCTTTTGGCATGAGACAGCTAGACTTTGAGCCATTTCATCAGGATGCGTAAGTGGTCCCATGGCTTGTTCTTCTAAGTTTGATGCTCTACCATCCCAAAACAATTGCCGAACCCAAAGCAAATTGGCGAGTGACATACTATTGCGTTTGGTGGTTTTTCCACTTACACCAATACTCAATCTCTTTCCATCGGTAAATGCTAGCCTTTGTTGATGACAGCTAGCGCATGATATTTTATTGTTTGCCGATAACAGCGGTTCATAAAAAAGCATTCGACCTAGATAAACCACTTCTCTTCGCATCTGATTGTCGGTTGGAATGGTGTATCTGCTACCAAAGTTTTTGGGGTATTCTAAAACGTATGCTCCTTGAGGGATAGATTCCTTAAGTGCAGAAGCCATCGTTAATACAAGGATACCGATACAGATTATAGCCCGAGCCTTTCTTTTCATTAAATTCGTTATATTTGTACAAATATAACGAAAGGTTTTAATTTTGTTTTAAATGAGTTTATGATTTGAATCATTGGCTAGCTAAGGATTAAATGTTATTTTTGTTAAAATTTCTATAAAAATATTGAGAGCACTCACAAGCATATTTTTGTTGGTATTATTACTAAATTCTATTTTTAGTAAAAGTATTGCTTTGTTGATAGTTCATGACGCGCCACAAATTGAACAAGAAGATGTTGTTTCTGAGCGAATAGAAGTTGGTATGCCAATGATTTTGCCTTATACTTTTGACTTTCATAATAGGGTAGAAGGAAGAGCATTGGTAGAACACGATGGAAAGTTTTATAGTGTTGTGGAAAAAATCTATCGAAATGATAGTTTGATAACAGTGTTGCAACTCAATGAAAAAGCTACGCAAAAAATCAAACAAATAGCGCAAGAAGTTAAATCAGAAAGTGGGCAAATACCAGCCTCAGGGCCAATCCAAAAAGCATTAGAACTCTGTAAAAATTTATTGGTAGAATATTTGCCAAGTATTACCTACCCCACTGTCTCGTTGTCTATAAGTGTTTCTTATATTAAGCTAAAAAAGACCTTTTATTATACTACTTCATATCATTTTTCCTATTATTTAAGACTTCTCAAACCTCCGTGTTTTTAGTTATACTTATAATTAATTTGTATTTTTAATATATGAATCATGTTAGTTTTATTATATATAAATCTTATAATTAAGGTTTTATATAAGATATTTTCAGTATTTATAGGTTAATTAAAATACAAAATAATTAATATAAAATTTTGTTTAATTTTCAACTCATCTATTGAGTTGAGAGTTATGCTTTTATCCAATAAGTGAACTATTACATTTTGACGAGAAGAAATGAATTTAACATATTCTATAACTACATTATTATTAACTGTTTGGTCTCTAAAAACCAATGCTCAAACCGCTGATTCCACTAAATCCAAAGAGTTACAAACCATTACAGTAGAAGGCAAAAGTCTTCACGAGGATATAAGTCGCCTGTCAGGTATTACAGGTACGTATATTATGGAAGGTAAGAAAAGCGAAGTGCTGAAAGTATCTCAATTGAACGCCAGTATTACCGACAAAACGGGTCGTCAGATATTCGCTAAAGTCCCTGGTGTATTTGTGTACGACATGGATGGAACGGGCAATCAGGTTAATATTTCGACTCGCGGACTCGACCCACATAGAGGTTGGGAGTTTAATATTCGCAAAGATGGAGTCATTACCAACTCAGATATGTATGCTTATCCTGCCAGTCATTACAGTGTACCTATGGAAAGCGTAGAACGTATTGAACTGGTTCGCGGAACAGGTGCTTTGCAATATGGAGCACAGTTTGGCGGGATGCTCAACTATGTCAGTAAGCAAGCTAGTGAACATAAAGCGATTGAATTGGAAGCTATTTCGACGGCGGGTTCTTATAATCTATTGAGCAATTATGTATCGATGGGCGGAACACTCAAAAAGTGGAAATATTATACCTATTTTCTACAAAAGTCAAGAGACGGATACCGTGATTATGAGCATACCAATATGAATGCTCAAGGCGCTGTGGTGCAGTTTGCACCGAATGAAAAATGGAATTTTAGATTAGAATGGGCACGTTCGAGCTATTTATACCGTATCCCAGGGCCATTAACAGACGCAATGTTTGCTACTGATCCGACTCAAGCAACACGTACCCGCAACTACTTTAGCCCGACAATCAATGTACCATCGTTTAGAGCAACTTATCGTTTGGGTGCTAATACAACGGTAGAGTTTACTTCTTCGGCAGTTATCGGAACTAGAAATAGTGTGATGTTTGATAAACTAGCGACCATACAGGATACACTAAACCGTGCGACTCTACAATACGCTAATCGTCAGGTAGATATTGACCGTTTTAATAGTTTTACCAATGAGTTGCGTGTCTTGAGTCATTACAAAATAGGTCATATGGAAAGTAATTTGGCAAGTGGTGTGCAGGTAATGACCAACGATTTGCATCGTACACAATTGGGTAAGGGTACAACTGGCGATGACTATGACTTGACCTTAGTAGACCCTGTTTGGGGCAGAGATTTACATTTTGCTACCAACAATATCGCCATTTATGCAGAGAATAGCTTTTATGTTATGAACAATCTGAAAGTCAATGCAGGGGCACGGGTTGAAATGGGAGAGAGTCGTATGAGTGGAACGATTAGCTATTATCCTGAAAATAAAATTCCTGTATCCATCAAGCATCAATATCCTTTGTTGGGAGCGAGCTTTAGCTACAAGCCGAGCTTAATAGGAGAAATTTACGGCGGTTTTTCTCAAATGTACAGACCTATGATTTTCAAGGATTTAGTGCCAAGTTCTATTTATGAAAAAGTAGACCAAAATATAAAGGATGCCAAAGGATACAACCTTGAATTAGGCTATAGAGGTCGAAAAGGCTTTTTGAGATGGGATGTGACAGGATTTTTGTTAAGATATGATAATCGTTTTGGTACTTTGGGCATTACTGATGAGACAGGTACATTTATTACTTATCGAACTAATATTGGAAATTCGGAAACAAAAGGCTTAGAGATTTTCATTCAAGGAGATTGGAATTTGAGTAAAAAATCGTCTCTATCAATCTTCACTTCGACTTCATTCATGGATGGAAAATATGTTTCAGGTGAAGTCAAAACGGGTAATGCGAATATTTCTGTGGTAGGCAATAAGATTGAGAGTGTTCCTGCAGTAATTACACGCAATGGGCTTACTGTCAACATCGGTGCGATTAGTTCAACACTTTTGTATAGCTACACTTCTGAAACATTCGCAGATGCGCTCAATACACGTACCCCAAATGCAAGTGGTGCTATTGGCTTGGTTCCTTCCTATGGTATTCTGGATTTGAATGCAGCTTTGAGACTAAGCGACATGATTCAGTTGAAACTGAATATCAACAATATTACAAACGAGCATTATTTTACTAAAAGACCGCTATTCTATCCTGGTCCAGGCATTTGGCCTTCGGACGGGCGTAATATGCAATTGTCCTTGACGATTAAGATTTAGCGAGTTGTGATTGAGAGGATGAGGTATCATTCTAAAATATAGTATCAAAAAGGGGTTAGAAAAAAGTTTTCTAACCCCTTTTTGATTAAACGCCAGTAAATGATTACAATTTCAGTGTTTTTATTCCGAATAGGGTCGCACCCTATTCGGAAATGTTTAGAGACTTGTTCTGAAAAATACTTAAATTCAGAATGACCTATATTTAGACGAAAGCATTGCGTCTCTACGGATAATCATCATTTTTTCACTTTTCTCCACCACAACAAAAACCCTGTAATTGACAATAGGGCAGGGCTGAGTCCTAAAATAACATAAAGTATTTTGAGTAAAATACCTCCGTAGTTTCCCACATGAAGTGGATAAAACAGGGCTTCGACTTTGTCCCAAAATGCCATTTCTTCAAATCGTCCCATACTGCTGAACGCTCCTGTTTGAGCGTCAAATTTGACAAAATTCCCTCCTGCAAACAAGGCGTTTTGCCCCGCGATATTTCCTCTAACATTGAATTTCTTTTCGGGTTGTGTTGGGAAATACACATAATTCGGTACTAAATCTGGCATTTTTAGTCGGGCTTCATGATACATTTTGTCGATTGAAGCTTTTGCAAGTGCATTGGGAGAAGCTAATTCTTTTTCTACTGCCCACTTGTCTGTTTCAAAAGCAAATAAATTCATCCAAAAGCCTGTGAAAAAAACCACTATATTGAAAAGTAACGCCCAAACCCCGACAATTCTGTGTAAGTCTGAGGAGATGGTACGCCAGTTTTTGGTTTTGATTTGCACTTTGAAAGTAAGTACTTTCCGAATAAATTTTCGGTAAACAATCAATCCCGTAATTATCGAAATGAGCATACAAATCCCCATAATGGCTGTTAGCGCCGCGCCAGGCATTCCTAAATGGAAAGAGAAATGGAATTGAAATAGCCAATCCATCAACCCTGTCACAAAAGTGTCACTTCGCCCTGTTCGGATGATTTGTCCTGTGTATTGGTTGATATTCAAGCCACCCAAATCATATGTCATTAGTTTGGCATCGTTGAGATATAAACGAAACTTGTATGACTCATCAGGAGCCGCCACAGGGTTTATCCATGAGGCACCATCTAATCGAGGATATTCTTTGACAATCACATGATATAGAGTATCTAATGAAAGAGGTTTTCCTGTAGGAACTACCTTTGTAGTGGTATGGTCTAGGATGTGTTCTAGTTCATCTTTGAAGACTAATATTGAGCCACTTACCCCTAGGAGTAATAAGAATATTCCTGTTACTAAGCCAAACCATTTGTGAACACTGTAAATATTTCGATAAATACGCATGATTGTTGATGTTCCTAAAAATCGGCTATCAGTTATCTGATAGCCGATAAATGAAAATTATTTAGTTTTGATAAAAATGGCAAGACCAAAAATACTTACCACCAATACCCCAAAGGCTGCGAAAGTCATAACTCCGTCTCTGATATCTTTTCCTAGGCTTTCTAAACCATTGTATTTATGCAAGAAAGCAAACGAAAATCCCTCACGACGGTCAGCATCGGTCACTTTGGCTGCTAAACGATTGGTGGCAGGTTCAATGTAATAAGTAGTATGCTCTGGCGTGTTGTATGCCAATTTAACAACAGGTAATCTTTTATTGACAAAGCCGTATTCTCCCGCAAATTTAGTGATGATTTTAACCTCCTTTAAATCTGTTTCACTTACTGACAAAGACGATTTGTTGTCCATCATTTCACAACATTCTTCTCCACCTTTTGCCTCACGATTTGAAAATTGATTGGCAAGATATTCAGCATAGACTTTATAACCATCCTTTAACGGTTTGTGCTCATTTACTGTAAGATATTCGAAGCTCGTTTCTTTAGTCTCCCAGTTCTTTTTGATGAGTTGCCAATAAAGTTGTTCATTCATTTTTACCAAAGAGATATTGCTAACGCCTTTTAGATTCACCAATGAATCTTGGGCTATGGCTTGAGTTTGAATGACTGGTTCGCTAATATATTTTAGTCTTTCATCAGGGGTAAATTTCCTTGTTGCATGATAGATTCCTGAAAAGGCGAAAGTAAAAGTGACAAAACTTGTCCAAAGTCCGATAGAACGGTGATATTTTTTAAAACCACTTACTTGATTTTCTTTTTTCGCAGGTTTGAATTTTCCCCACATAAAGCCATAAATCACTAGTCCTCCGATGGCTGAGGCAATGATGATTGTTAAAAAAATCATCATCACAATGATTCGAATGGTATTGTTACTTATAGCATTCAGAAAATCCCAGTTGTGGAAAATATCGAAGATTTTGATAAAAACTTTTCTTTTAGCATCGTTAAAAACGATAAAGCGACTTTGTTCTGTTTCTACATAAAGATCCATTTTGTCTGGTCTATCAAAGGATACTTTGTAAGCAGGTAAAATTCGGTTTACGTAAGGGTATTCTTCGGTAAACTCTGTAAGTTTTTCTATGCTTGTAATTTTACTTGTAGAGTCTGCCAACATAAAACGAGCAATTTGCTCAGCAAATAATACATCACCATTTAGTAAAGGTTTTCCGTATAATGTGTTGAAATACTGCAAGTTACCTTTGATGTCTTTAACTTGATAATAACTTTGTTTGCCAAACTTAGCAAAACGAATATTTTTGAATGAAGTGATTTGGTTTTGTGTTAAAACTTGTCCAGCGCTTAATTTGACATCAGTTTTCTTTACTGTTTCCGCTTTATAAAATTCATTGGCAATTTTGGTTTTAAACCAATGGGACATAAATGGGTGCATTACGCCTGAAGCTGTCCAAAATATCGTTGGCACTAGCGCAATAATTCCTATAATACGATGCCAACGATACATATTTCGTTGAACCCATTTTTTGAACCCCATCTTTTGACTTTTTGTGTTTTTATCCTCAATATCCATAGTTGCTGATTGTGATACTTTTAAGATGAAAAGAGTTTGGTTACAGCATATCAAGCTGCAACCAAACTCTTTATGAATTATTTTCCGATAAAACTGTATTGAATTCCCATCACAAAAGTGCGTGGTGCAGCAGGAGTGAAGGTGGTACGGTCTGTAGAAGCGTTACCTCTTGTAGCATTTGTGGCATAAAGTGCGTCTGTGGCGTTCATGATATTAGTAAATACCTCAAAGCCTTTCCAACGATAACCAACACGGAAGTTGACTAAATCATATCCACCGTAAGTCACTGTATTGATTTGGTTTTGATACCATTGTCCAACATGTTGCCATTCTAAAGCTGTTCTTAAGCCCTTAAACCATGTAGGATAGTAGCTCACTTCGGTGTTCCACATCCAGCGAGGAGCTGAAGGCATATCTTTGCCATTTACATCTTTGATGGCATCTGTAGACTTTTGACTCAACGTAAATTCGATAAAGCGGTGTACCGAGTAAGTACCACCACCACGAATAGATAATTCTTGGCTTGGGCGGTAGGTGATACCCAATTCTATTCCTTTGTGTTCAGTTTTACCTGCTGCCTGATAGTCTGTAGAGTTGTCGGGTTGGCGAATACTCAACAATTCGTTACGACCGTCCATTTGGTAAATCGATGCGTCGACATATACTTTATTTTTAAACAACGAAGCCCAACCACCAATTTCAGTATTGGTAAATGTGGCAGGTATCAAGTTATAATAGAACAAATCGCCGTTTGCGGCAGGGGTTGGTCTTTTACGGAAAATAGCTGTCAACCCAGAAGGAGCAAAGCCTTGTGAGTAGTTGAAATAAACACCCTTGCTGTTGCCAAGATCATAAGTTAATCCCAATTTTGGCGTTACGTTGGTGTAGGTTTTTCCACCTCCAATATCTAAGCCAGTGGTTTTATCAATGTCCAAATTGTTTACGTAATCAAAAGTCATATTGTCATAACGTAAACCTGCTGATACATGCAATTTTTGGATTGGTTCAAAATCATATTGTAAGTAAGCAGCTGTATTATAGATTTTTGCGTTATAATCTGCAATTTTAATATCTGGACGCTCCTTTGTAATGGTATATTTCTCTACTGATTTTCCATCAGCTCTTAATTTCGCCGCCAAGTCTATTTGATACGACCAATAATCATTAGGAGAATAGTCGATACTTGCTCCTGCGATTAGTTTTGAGTTAAGAAAATCAAACTTTTGAGTGTGTTGTGTAATCAAACCCAAACTTCTAAAATTGTTTGAGTTGATTTCTCCTCTTGCGGTAGTCGCCCCCGAAGTCCAACGAATACCGTAGCTTGGATTTTGACCATGTTCATTATCTCTTGCAAAAACGGTTACATAGGTTTGTGAACCTTTTACCCAATCCTTTTCAAATGTTAATCTTGTACGTAAAGAGTACGCCTTACGATACGTAAAATCCGTGGTACTAACATATTGACGATTATAGAACGCTACGCTGTCGACACTACCACTTGTTTGTGAGTTGTATTTGGCATACGATAAGGTATAAATCAAGCGAGCTTTTGGATTGATTTGGTATTCCAAACGAGCATATTGTGCATTTTTAGTATAGTCAGAGCTTGTCATCCAAGAATTAGTTTGGTCTGATAATAATCCTCCTACATATACACCTAGTTTACCGATTGTTGCGCCAGCACCGTATTGTACTCGACGGAAACCCCATTGGTCAAATTGAATACCAGCGCGTGCAGTAGGTACTGCCGTAGGTCTTTGAGAAATAAAGTTTACAGCTCCACCAACAGCTTCAGGTCCATAAATAGATGATACGGGACCTTTTACCACTTCGATTGAGCTTACCGTAAATTGGTTCATTTCCAACAAAGAGTTGTGATTGAACACACCCATTGGACGAATAGGAACGCCATCTTCCATATACAAATAATAGGCGTTGGTAGTCATAGGCTGGCGAATCGACATGGAGTGTTGTTCATTACCTAAGTTTACCATCAAAACACCTGGCGTTTTGTTGACCACTTCATAAATAGCCGTCGGTTTAGCCTCTTCTATTTGCTTTGGTGTTAATTTACTAATGGCAATCGGAGCTTCAGTTCGTAAACCTGCCTCACGGTTTGCGGTTACTATAACTTGTTGTAAATCATGGGTTTCTTGCTCTAATGAAACTGAAATAGTCTTTTGATTAGCCGTGGAAATCGTTGTTTTTTTATAACCAACAAAAGAAATAGTGATGCTTGCTGGCGTGTTTTTTAGACTAAACAGACCTTGTTGATTTGTAACTGCACCAACACCATTAGCTTCAATATTGGCACCTATTAGAGGCTCATGAGTAACACTGTCAAATACTTTCCCTGTGATCTGGGCATTAGAGATGAATGCGATTGTGCTCAATAGCATAACCGACAGGATACGTAAAAAATACATAATAATGTTTTAACTTTAAAATTGGAAAAAAGTACTAGAGGCACAACGACGCCTTTTTGCTGGCATTACAGCAAGGCAACGAGAGGTCTCAGTATGAAAATGGAAAGTTTAATCAGGTAGGATTTTATCTTACCTGATTTTTATTTGGAGAAATCAATAGCACGAGGGGCATATTTTTCCGAAAACAGATACCGTTTATTTCGGATATAGGAAGTTAGATTTCGGAAGTGTAATCTTTTACATTTCTTAAAAAATAAAGGTATTTAACCTTCTTTCCGAAATCCGCAATCCCAAATCTGAAATAGCAGAAAATCCTTCATACAGTACTATTACTCCATAGATTGATGCTATGCAGTACTATCGAAAACCCAAGAAAATGAGGAATTAAGCCACAGTTGGTGGTTTAAGGAGAAAATGGAAATAGATAGAAGAGTAATTATTGTTGTAGATAGGAAAAGAGCATTTCTTTTTTATCTCAATAATATCATTTTCTAGTACTAAATCATGATTAATGGAAGGTACAATACAAGGAATTTCAAGGAGAATTCTGGCAAAAGCCATTCCTTTTTCTGAAGTTTCTTTTTGGTCGGCTGCCGCTACTCGTTTAGCCAAATAACATTTACCATTACAGTGTAAATCCGGTCTAAAGCGATTCTCACAAAGATTTTGGACAATATAGTCCTTACGAAGATTATAATCAACATATACCAATGGCACGGCCATCATCCTGATAAACAGAAGGATAGCTAGTAGCAATGCCGCTATGTTGTATTTTTTCTTCAAAATTTTGGTCTAAATTTTCTGGACAAAGATAAGCCAGCATTTTTAATCTAGCAAATGGATATACTGATATATCTGGGAAGAAACCCTGATTCTTATTAGTTATGTTCAATATTTTTCTTAGAAATTTGTACTTTATTAAGAGATTTAAGACTTTATAAATATGCTTTATTCGTTTTTATTAGCTTTTCATTCGTTTTGGAGATGGGTTGTTTTGCTTACGTTGGTGTTGAGTATCGGTAGAGCTTTTTTGGGTAAAAAAGGACATAGATCGTTTTCTAAAAAAGACCAACAACTAAGCTTATTAACTTTGATTTCGGCACATATTCAACTAACTGTTGGCGTACTATTGTATTCTATTAGCCCGATTGTAAGTTATTTCTGGAATAATTTTGGAAAGGCAGTTCACGAGCGACAAATTCGCTTTTTCGGAATGGAGCATATTACTGTTATGATTTCAGCAGTTGTAGTCTTGACGATTGGTTTTTCGAAAGTCAAAAAGCAAAAGGGAGACTATGAGAAGTTTAGTTCCATGTTCTTTTGGTTTGGAATAGCACTTTTACTGATTCTAAGCTCGATACCATGGTCATTTTCTCCGCTGACCAGCCGACCCAACTTTCGAGATTTTTCGTGGTAGGAGATAGGATTGATAAGGCAAAACTTGCATCAATATTAATTGAATACTAAAAATTGCGAGATTATCCGATAATCTCGCAATTTTTAGTATTTGTCCACAGGGAATGATACTAGTTCAAGACTTAGTCTTGGACTTATTTTTTACAGTTTGTTAAAGCGTTTGCTCTAAAAAACTAACTTCCTTTTGACATTCGTGATATTTTCTTTACCCAAAGTCATTGGTTTCAAATAGAAAGAGTAGGTATAATCCTTTGCAGGAATCTGATGCTGTTCCAGAGGAGCAGCCACCTCGCTCCATGAATCGTTGCCACCTACACCCATTTGCACAAGGTCTATATTAAGCGTAATATAGCCTGCATCTTGCAGTTTGTAGGTATGTTTGGCGTTTTGAATATTGGCCTCAGTATAAGGCCAAGCGCTCATGCTGAGTAAGCTATCGGCTGCTACCAACAGACCTGTTTGTTGTTTATTGCCCAAAAACATCCAGCGAACATCGGTACGATTACCATTTTCTTGCGGTACTACATAGTTTTCCATAAACTCCTGAATAGCCTGTGAATAGATACCCACATCCATTCCTTGGCGTTTATCGGTGTAGTTTTCCATCGGACCACGACCAAACCAAGTAATTTGCTCAAACTCACGACGAATTCCCATTTGCATACCAACTTTAGGTAGATTGGGAAGTTTGAATTTTGGTGAAAAATGATAAGTTACTTTTACAACTCCTTGAGGATTAATGAGATATTGGATTGTGACATTCGCGCTATCGCCCACTAGGCTATAATTGGTCTTAACCAAAACACCTTTATCCGATTGTTCGGTTTTTACTTCTTTTACCTTTAATTGAACATTATACCATTCTTTCATTTTGCGTTGTGGTTTCCAACCACGACGGTCATTGTCGGTTAACGGACGAGAGAAATGGGGGAGGAGCGGGGCGAAAATTTGCTCTTTTCCATTCAACAAATACGAGCTTAAAGCACCAGATTCTTTTGAAAAACTAAGTTTAAAGTTTTTATCAGAAACAATAACCTTTTTTTGCTCATCGTCTACTTTTAAAGAAGATTTTAACGAAATAGTTTCTTTAATATTTGCCTTAATTTCCAATTGATTACTAGCAATAACAAAACCTTTCTCAGCCCAAGGCTGAGTTTCTGGCAATAAGAATGAGATTTGAATATGATATTCTGAATTAGGTTTTAATACAGGTAAATACGAAGCTATATTCAGTTGTGTGGAAGCTCCTGCCTCCAGATTTAACTTTGGTAATGCTAAAGTTTTTATCAAACTACCTTCTTCAAAAACTTGCAATTGCATATCATAATATGAGGCATTGCGATGAGCATGACGATTGAGAATTTGAATTTGTTTTCCTTCCAAATTACGCCATGTAACTTCTATACCTTGAAAAATTCGTTTGGCTTCAAACATGGCAGACTTTGGACTTCCATCGGCGTTTACTACGCCTTTTATGGTAAAATTATCAAAGTATTTTTCTCCAAAATCGCCGCCATAGGCATAATAAGGCTTACCTAAAGAATCTGTTTTTACTAATCCTTGGTCTTTAAATTCCCAAATACAACCCCCAATTACGCGTGGAGTTTTACGGAAAATATCCCAAAACTCTTTCAAATTACCTGCACTATTTCCCATGGCGTGGGCATATTCACAAAAGAAAATCGGGCGTGTATCACCATTAGGTTGATTTACCAAAAGCTCTGGCGTATAGATGCTAGGGTACATGCGACTGACCATGTCTACGTAATACTGGTCGAGAGGGTTTTGAGTTCGATGCGAGTGGTCGTTGGGTTTGAGATAACGTGGGTCTTTAGGATCCATATAGCCCTCCAATTTGGGACTTCCCATGGCTGGCTCATAATGTACTGGGCGAGTAATATCAAAATCATGCAACCAGGCCGCCATGGCTGCATGGTTTGGTCCACGACCCGCTTCGTTTCCTAAACTCCAAAAGATAATAGAAGGGTGATTTTTGTCACGCATCGCCATACGATTGCTACGTTCCAAATAAGCGCTTGTCCAAGCGGGGTCATTGCTGAGTTTGCCACCCAAACCATGTGTTTCGAGATTGGCTTCGTCAATGACAAAAATGCCATATTCGTCACAAAGTTCATATAGATAAGGATCGCTAGGATAATGACTAGCACGGATACAATTGAAATTGAATTTCTTAATGGTCTGTATATCAGCTAGTATATCTTCTCTCGACAAAGCTTTTCCTTTGGTCGGATGATGGTCTGGACGGTTTACGCCATACAGATAAGTCTCACGTCCGTTAATTAAAAGCTTACTGTTTTTGGGAGAAAAATCAATGGAACGAAAACCAACTTTGCAACTTTTTGCTTCCAAAACCGCTCCTGAGCTATCTTCTAGCGACATTACCAAAGTATAGAGATAAGGGTCTTCGTCGCTCCATAAATGAGGTTGGTTGACTTTACTTTCCAATATCCCAAATTTGGCATTATCCAAACGTGGATATACTTCATTGACAATACTTTCGACAGTACAAGAAAGTGGATCTGTCCAAACTGGTGCATTCTTTTTATCATAAAGTTGTCCTTTGATAAGCGTCTTTTTCGAAATAGGTTTTCCTGTAAAATTATCAATACGAGGACGAAGACTAAAAAGAGCTTCTTGGGAGTCTTTCCCTAATTTGGTTTGATAAAAGAAATCGGCAATACGAAGGCTTGGTTCGGCGTGTAAAAAAACTTCACGATGAATACCACTCATACGCCATTGGTCTTGATCTTCCAAAAAAGAGCCATTGCTCCAGCGTATTACCCAAACTGAAATAATATTTTCTCCTTCTTTCAAATAGGGCGTAATATTGAACTCAGAAGACAGAAAAGAATCCTCGGCATATCCTACAAATTGACCATTGAGCCATACTTTATAAGCCGAACTTACCCCTCCAAAATGTAGATTGATTGTTTGCCCTTTCCAAGAAGCAGGAACAGTAAAACTTCGCTGGTAACAGCCTACACCATTATAGTCTTTTGGCACAAAAGGTGGGTTGACAGGACGAAAAGGATATACAGCACTTTTATAAATAGGCTTGTCATAACCTTGCATTTCCCAAGAAGAAGGTACTGGTATTTTTTTCCAACCTTGTACTTTTTGCTGGTAAAAGTTCTGTGGTTCGTCGCCAGGTTTTAGGGCAAATGCAAAATCCCAGTCTCCATTGAGCGACATATAGCGTCCGCTCTGCTCACGAGGCTTTTGGATGGCATCTTCGACGGACGCATAGGAATAGGCGGTAGCCCTTGAAGGCTCTCTATTGATACCACTAACTGATGGATCTTCATAGGGTTGTGTTTGATAAACCGTAGGGACTACGGGTATAGGAGCGGGAGTTTTATCAACTAGTTGAGCCAAAGATACAAACGGTACAAACGCCAATGCCAGTCGAAAAAAGGTAAAATATTTCATGAAAATAGAATTAGATTCAAGACTAAAAATCTTTTCACTGTTTCTCAAAGAATATAATTTGATATACAAGCAGTGAAAGAAAATCAAAATTAATTCTAATACTCCTTTAAAAAGTTCTATATTTTTACAATAGATTGTATGATATTATCAGAGTTGAGGAACCTTTACGAAGGTTTGGGAGAATAGAGGGCTAAATTGATACATTAATTCCATCGACAAAACTAAAGCGGTATAAATTTTAGAAAATTTTCTGTCAAAAATCATTTTTAAAGTAGGTAATATATTCTATTTTGCTTTAGTAGAACGAGAATTTGCCTAAGTATACTCAATAATAAATTACCAACCTCACTCACTTTGAGGTTGATTCATATTGTTTATACTAAAATCAACAGAGTATGTTGGATATAATAAAGCATATTTCAAAGCCCTATCTTCTGTTTACAATTGAGCAAAATAACTTTGTGGTTACTGAGCTCAATACAGCTTATTTGAACTACTCAGGAGTATTGACAAAAACACAAGTATATGGTCATTCTTTTGAGGAGTTAGAGGCTCTTTTTGTACAAAATGAAGTGTATTTCAGGGAGTCTTTGCTTTCATTGAAAGAGGTATTAGCTACAAGCGCTACCGATACAGTATACATAAGTTTGAATAATACCGAGGTTGAAGTTCAAAATACGTACTTCCGAGAAAATGGTATTCAATACATCCTCCATATTATTACGATTGCCGAGAAAAGCAGTATATATCTTCCTGAGCTTTTTGAGACGGTAGTAGCTCATACTACCGATACGATTCTTATCATGGATACCTTCAAAGAAGGCGCCGAACCTAAAATTTTATTTGCTAATAAGGCGTTTTGTGACCTTGTAGGATATTCTTTGAGCGAAATTCTGGGCAATAGCCCTATGATGTTTACTGGAGCAGAAACAGATCGTGAGCAAATTGATCGTTTACGTACCTCATCGGAGAACCATCAGCCAATACAACTGTCACTGTTAAATTATAAAAAATCTGGTGAAAAGTTTTGGTTAAATATTTCTGTAACACCAATTTATGACAAAGCAGGTAATTTGATTCAATGGCTGTCAATAGGACGTGATATTACAATTTATAAAAATGAAGAACGGAGAAAAGCATTTAAAGAAAAAGTTCGAACCTTATTTAGACAACCCCAAAATCTCAATTTTATCCTTTCAGAACTGAGTTTTTTGATTACTAGTGAACTAGGTTTGAAAAATGTCGAGATATGGCTCAATAGTTTTAATCATGATATAATACGTTTTGGAAATCAACAAAACTTTGTCTTTGAGGATGTTACGGAAGGTTCGGAATTTGTTATGAAGGTTTTTGCTTCAGAGCATCACTCTGGCGAAATCGTGGAGCTACCTGATAAGAAAGTTGTAGGTATTATGATGCAAGCACCCAAAGGGCTTTGGGGAGTACTCACCCTAGAAGTGCCAATAGGTTTGCTTTCAGATATCGAGTTAGATTGGTTCAAAAATTTGGGCACGCTACTCATAAATGAAATAGAGCAAAAACAAGTGGCAGAGGAGTTAAAACAAATTTTCGATTTTGCACCTGATATAATTTGCATACTTGGCTTAGATGAATATTTCAAAACTGTAAATCCTGCATTTTGCGAATTGTTGGGTTACACAGAAAAAGAGTTGTTGAGTAAAAAATTCTATGAATTTATTTATCCAGGAGACCAAAAGCCTACCCTAAATGCCTTCAAATTAGAAAAGGATTTTTCGAAAGTCTATCCTTTTGAAAATCGTTATGTGACCAAATCAGGCGAAATTTTGAGCATTGCTTGGCGTTCGACTATGCGCATGGATGGAAAACATTTATTGGCGATTGGTCGCGATATTACCGAGGAGTTGAAGCTGCAACAATTGCTACATCGCACCAATTTATTGTCCAAAATCGTGAGTTGGGAAATCAATCTTCAAACACATAGTATCTATGTATCAGATGTGATTCATGAAGTATTTGGCTACACACAAGAGGATTTTAAACTCAGTACAATTGAGGCTTTGGTTGAGGTTTATAAAGAGGGAGAACATCGTAAAAGAGCATTATTCTATATCAATAGAGCTATCCAAACAGGTGAAAATTGGGATGAGGAATTTATCATTCTATTACCTAATGGCACCGAACGATGGGTTAGGGTAATTGGTGAAACGGCTTTTGTCGATGGCAAATGTGAACGAGTATATGGCAGTGTCCAAGACATCAATAATAGAAAAATCAATGAATTAGCGCTTCAGGAGGTGATTCTTCAGAAAAACGAAATCCTCGAAACAACAGGAGATACCTTTATAATGCTCAACCAAGAATGGGTCGTGACTTATTGGAATGCACAGGCTACCAAACTCACAGGGATTTCGAAAGAGCAAATCGTTGGAAAAGTGATATGGGAGGTGTTTACCGAAAGTATTGAAACTGAGATTTTTAGCAACCTAGAGTACTCTCGCAAAAATCTGACACCTGTAACCTTTGAATCATTCTATGAGCCAATCGGTAAATGGGTAGAAATTCGATGTTTCCCTACGGAGGATATTATGAGCGTTTATGCTCGTGATATTACGGTGCAAAAAATAACTCATCAACAGCTTAAAGAAGAAAGAAACTTGCTTCGGACGTTAATAGATAATTTGCCTGAGACCGTTTATTTTAAAGATACCGAAGCCCGAAAAGTTATTAGCAATCGAGTTGACTATTTATTCTTGGGAGCTCAAAATGAACAAGAGGTTTTGGGGAAAACTGATTTGGAATTATTTGATAATGAGCTAGGTAAAATCGGGTATGAACATGATATTCATATTCTACAAACTGGTGAGCCTTTGCTAAACTATGGGCAATTACATCAAACCTCAGGGAAACCTGATTTGTGGTTAGAGTCGACCAAAGTGCCCGTTAAGAATGAAAAAGGTGATATTATGGGTGTTTTAGGGATTGGGCGCGATATTACGATTCAAAAGCAACAAGAATTAGAACTAAAAAAACTTAATCTTGAGCTAGAAGAATACATCAAACAACTGGAGTTGTCTAATACCGAATTAGAACAATTTGCGTATGTGGCTTCGCACGATTTGCAAGAACCACTTCGAATGATTACCAATTTCCTTTCTCAAATCGAGCACAAATACGAGTCAGTTCTCGACGAGCGAGGGAAGCAATATATTTGGTATGCAGTCGATGGAGCTAAACGAATGCGACAGATTATCTTGGATTTACTGGACTTTTCGAGAATAGGGCGAATAGAAGAAAAAAAACAGCTGGTTGACATCAGTGAAGTGCTAAATCATACCCGAAATATGCTCCATCAAGAAATTGTACAAAGTAAGGCCCATATTAAGGTTAGTCAGATGCCTGTTATTTTTTCGAGCAAATTACGTATCGAACAAATCTTTCAGAATTTGATTAGTAATGCACTTAAATACCGAAAACCCGATATAAATCCTGTGATAGAAATAGAAGCAAACGAAACACTTACACATTGGATTTTTTCGGTGAAAGACAATGGCATAGGTATTGAAGAAGAATATTTTCAAACCATTTTTGTCATTTTTCAACGCCTACATACCCGTGATGAATACGCTGGCACAGGTATTGGTTTGGCTATTGTCAAAAAAATCGTTGAGATGCTGGGCGGAAAAGTCTGGGTTGAATCTATTGAACACCAAGGTAGTACCTTTTATTTTTCTATAAAAAAATAATACACATACAACACTATGAAAAAAGGACATATCTTATTAGTCGAAGATAATGAAGGAGACATTCTTCTTACTCAAGAAGCCTTCGAACATTCATCCCTTGTCGATAAATTGAGCGTTGTTCGAAACGGAAAAGAGGCTATGGATTTTTTAACCAAAAAAGGAAAATATGCCCATGAAGCTCCACCTGATTTTGTCTTGTTGGATGTTAATATTCCCAAGAAAAATGGGCATGAAGTTTTACGGTTTATCAAAAACACTGAAAACATCAAGCATATTCCTGTGGTGATGTTTACCACGTCATCGACACCCAAAGATATTAGTATGGCTTACGAAAATCATGCTAACTGCTATATTACGAAGCCTGTAGATGTAAAGTCATTTCAAACTACAGTGAGTCAAATCGAAAAATTTTGGTTATCTCTCGTTCAACTATCTCCTAATAACTATGCATAGAGACGCATTTCCATATAACATATTGGTCATAGAAGATAACATGGGCGATTTTATCTTGATCAATGATTATTTGTTTGAGATGATACGTGAACCCCAAATTACGCATTGTCAAACCTTTAAACAGGCGCAATCCGTGTTGCAAAAGCCTGAAGAAAAGTTTGATATGATTTTGCTTGATTTATATCTTCCAGATAAAAATGGGCAAAGCTTAATTGACGCTGTTTTGCAGATTTCTCAAGATGCTCCAGTGATTATTTTGTCTGGTAACTCTGATTTAAGCTTTAGTATAAAATCTATTTCTTCTGGGGTAGACGATTACTTAATTAAAGATGACTTGAGACCAACAACACTTTATAAAAGTATAGTTTATTGTATTGAAAGAAGGAAAAAAAGACAAGAGCTTCTTGAATCAGAGCAGCGCTACAATGAGCTATTTGACTTTAGTCCGCAGCCTATGTGGGTTTTTGATTTGGAAACACTTGAGTTTATGGATGTCAATTTGGCTGCCATCAAACATTATGGTTATAATCGCTCAGAATTTTTGTCAATGAAAATATCAGATATTCGTCCTGTCGAAGAAATTCCAGTTTTGCTAGAAGAAGTAAAAGATGTACGTGTCGTAAACCCATATTTTGCAATAGGAGTATATAAACATTTAAAAAAGAATGGTGAAATTATCTTAGTAGAAATTCGAGCAAACCCTATTATGTACAAAGGTCGAAAAGCTCGTGTTGTACTTGCCAATGATATTACTGAGAAAATCAAATATATCGAGTCAATAGAAATACAAAACAAGAATTTAAGCGAAATAGCATGGATTCAGTCGCATTTGGTACGAGCGCCTTTAGCGCGTATTATGGGAATTATTCAGATGTTTGAACACAATAAAAAAATGTCAGAACCTGAAAAGCAAATGTTTTTTGAGCACATCATCACTTCTGCACATGAACTGGACGAATTAATTATGGAAATAAGCCAGAAAGCATATTTAGCCAAAACAAAGTTTGCGGAAGAGTAGGGTTTGTATAAAAGACTAGGTAAACATGAGTCACCTCTATTTAGTGAATTGAGATTGAGTGAATGAGTGATTATTTTTAATATGAATTTTACCTTTAGAGACGTAATGCTTTGCGTCCTAAGCTGAGTCAATCATAGCATAGTAGCATCAAAAAAGCGGTCGAAAAACAATTTTCGACCGCTTTTTTGATGAATAGTTTAACCATAAGTCTAATTCCAACATTCGGTAAGACGTATGTTTTATGCAATTTATTTCATAAAACCTTAAAAATAAGACTACTTTGTAGTGTTATTATCCAAATTACTATTATATAAACTGTATGAAGATTAAGAGTAAACTTTCGCAAGGGTGTACTATACCCTTACTATTTCTTCTGTTGTCCCATTTTTCATTTTCTCAAGTACAAGATAGTACGCTGGCAAAACCTCAAAGTTTCTTTTCGGGCAATATCGTAGCAAAAATTGAATGTTTAACGGTTCAAGTAAGTGCTTTAGAAGCTGAAAACAAAGCCCAACAAGTCGAGTTTGAGTGTTTGATATTGGCAGTATTATGAGACTCACTCAGTTACACTGTTTGGAAACCATGCAAGTAGCTTAAATACTTTTCATAAAATACTTGTATATTTATTCCCAAATTTATATAACGCATTTATCAGCTTGTTACCAATCTACGAAGCCATATCTTATGATAGTCGAATCACAAAAGGGGGAAGAACACGCCCAATTATTGTGACAATTAAGAATGAAGAAGGAAAATTAAAGCAATTCGTTGTGAAGCTTTATAATAAAAGAGAAGTTCATGAGAATCTAACGGTTGCTCGTGATGTCCTTACCGTTGCATTAGCTGACGAGTTTGATTTATTATCGCCGTTCCCTGCTTATATTAGTTTTACAAATGACTTTTTACAAACACTACCGAGTGAGCTGCAAGCCGAGATAAAAGAAAAGGAAGCTTATTTAAACTTTGGTTGTGAGTATATATCAGGGGTTATAAATTTTGGTGCAAATATCCCTAAAAAAACCTTAGAGGGGCTAACAGGAATTGATACAGTATTTGCCTTTGATAATTTGGTCAGAAATTTTGATAGAAGATATAATGAAAAAACTAACTTACTATTAGATAATCATGATATTTATTTGATTGACCACGAGTTTTGTTTAGATATTGATTTAAACCATATTGAAGATTTAGAAACAATGAAATGGAACTATTTTTACCAAAATCATGTGTTTTATCCCTTTTTATCAAGCCATAGTAAACAAACTATATCAAACTATTTCTATGACTTCGAGGAATTATTGAAACGCTTGAACGTTAATAAGTTAAATACCTATGTCAATCAATTAGAGGACCTTGATTTTCCTGTACCTGATATTGAAATATTAAAACGCTATTTAGAATATACAAAGAAAAATAGTTATAAATTTGTGACCCTTTTGAAAGGAATACTCCAATGAATAATAATATTTTCACATATAGCCTCCTACAATACGTGCATTCAGCTTCGTCAGGAGAAGCCTTGAATGTGGGTATTTTGTTCATTTTTCCAGAGCAAAGGAAAGTAGTTTTTCATGCTCCTACCAAACTTTCAAGGCTATCTCATGCTTATCAAAACTTTTCAGAATGGTTGGTAAAAGCACATTTGAAAGGCATTAAGCGAAAGACCCAAGAGGTGAGTAAAGATTGGGTTTTATTTGCAGACGACTTATTAAGTGACCAACGAGCTTTTATTGCTCGTGAGTTTTTACTGGAAGATGCCACAGCTTTACAGTTTAGTGAATTACGAGTAGGAGTACTCTACACAGAAAACATAGGAGAACTAGCGCAATCATACTATGATTTGTATTTTGGTGATTATGAAGAAATAATACCCAAAGAAAATCAACGTAACGAAAAGTATATTAGCCAAAAGCTCTATAAAAGTATCATTGCTAAAAGTAAAGACGTTGAGCAATATTTGAAAAAAGATGTTGTAATTAAGTCGCCCGATTTGACACTCAAATTTGAATATGCTTGGCAAAACCACCAAGAGCATTTGGTAAAACCTTTGTCCTTAGATTTAGCGACAGAAGAGGGTATTCAAGAAAAGGCTGCCCGTAACTATGGATATTTGACTCTAATGAATCAAACTGCCCAAGAAAATAACTATACTTTCGATATTCTGGTCAGTCGGCCCACAGAAAGAAGACTTTACCCTTCTTACGATAAGGGTTTGAGAGTTTTGGAGTCTGTACCTACTTCAAAGAAAATCATTGAAGAAAATCATATAGATGACTATTCTGATGAAATTGTTCAGCAGATTGTTCTGATTAGATAGCAAAGTAAAGCCCCAAGTATGAGACAATACTTGGGGCTTTGTTCACGCACTCAAACGATATAACCTTTGCAGATTTTGAATCATGAGTATTTGTTTTGCATTGTGTGTTTGACCTACAATATTTTCGAATAACTTTTCTGCAATCATCTCTATGATTCTGGTGGAGATGGCTTCCAGCTTCTGTAATTCATCAAGACTACATCCTTTTCCATGACGACTAATTTCTTGATGTTTTACCAAGTTTAAATAGTTTTCAAAAGCCCGCATTATTTGCGCTTCATTTATTTCAAGTGGTTGCATCTTATAGAGTGGTTAGGTATCGTATCAGTACAACATGATGATTGCTAGTCATCTATAAGATGAAACTTGAATTGTAATGGTTGGGTAAAATTTAAAAAAATTACAAACTTCCGTTTTCCAAAATAATATCGTATTTATAACCTGCGCCAAAATCTTTATTCAATACCACTTTTCCTTTCATGGCAATAGTCGCACCCATCGGAATATTTTCGGTGGTAGTAATGGTAATATCACATTTTTGTCCTTTGATACTTGTGCCATCTTGGATATGTACCCAATTGAGATTCATGATTCCGTAGTTAACCTTTACCACTTTTCCTTGTACCAAAACAGTCTTTCCGTTGTATTTTTGACTATTTACCAATAAATCTTGCAAACGAATAGCATCTTTTACTGGAGCAACTTTTGTATTTGCCTCTGCTTCAATTGGTGGATGATTATGTGGCATTTCGCTGCCCATCGCACCACCTGGGTGTGCGGCTGCATCGATGATATTGGATACTAATACAATTTTGTCGAAAGTTCTATGATGCTCTTGACTTTCGAAATCGGTTTTGAGTAGCCCTCCTTGGTACAGATAGGTATTGCCAACTTTAGGTTCAAATTTGACTGTAGCGATCCAAAACTCATTATTTTTTTCCTTTACCTTCATATAGGTATAGCGTTGAGCTTGAAGTATTTCGATAGCCACCACTTCATGCATTTGATTATCGGTAGCGCTATTATTGCCAGAAGCTGGAGCTAAGGCGCTCGAACTATCAATGGTCTGAGCAGGAACTGGTTTTGTGGTATCTTCCTCAACCACTTTGGGCTTTGATTTACAGGCTACTGTAAGCGCAAGCATACAAATGACAAGGGTAGTGTTAGCGTATTTCATGATTAATCGTTTATTTCTTATTTCTAAATCTTTGAGAAAAGGTAACAAAATAGCGATGATACTTTTTATCTGGTTCAAAAGTACCCTCGTATGATAACATAATCGAGGTGCGCTTTTGTGTGTAATAACTAGTAGAAAAACCAAAGATATTTTGTTGAAGGCTTGGTTGAAAATCACTAAAGAAGGTATAATCTACTTTGCGGTATTCAAACTCAAGTGATATTTTACTTTTAAGAATATCTTGGTTCAATCTAGCAGTTAAAATATTACCATCAAAATAATAGGTATTCATCATGTTATAATTAAAATTCAGGTTAGAGCGATTGCCAAGCAATTGCGCCATATTGAGCCCAATCACATAGTTTTTAGTAGGCTCAGGTCTACTGGATTCAAAGCGATAAAATCCTGAAAAATTCCAACTCAGATAATTCGACATATTATGATTGAACTGCAAACGGTACCCTTGTCGAGTTTCTTGATTGATGAGTTGGTCGATAAACGTTCTGTATGTTTCGTAATAAATCACATTTCGACGATTGTCATAAGATGCCGTAATATTAAAACGCTTGAATGGTCGGTATCTCAGTGAGACGTATGTACTGGTAAGTTGAACATCATTAGTTTGTACATTATTGATGTTTTGATATAAATCTAGTTCCAAAGAATAAAACAGACTCATGTTCTTCACAATCGTATTATTGTGTTGTAAGTACAAAAAGCGCCTATCTACCTTGGAGGCATTGCGTTGTTCGGCTATGGCAAAACTCGTTTGAACTTGTCCGTTATCACCTTGATAATCATGTGCTACAAAAGCGCCATATTGCAACAAGGAAGGGTTGAAACTATAATCAAAAAAATCAGGAGCAAAACCAGCAAAGCCACCAAATACCATTTTTTTGTATTTATGCTCTATTTGTAATCCGTCAACAGCGCCCATATTAGAAATATAATTACTAATTTTTCGACCGAGTGTCAGGTTGGTTTTGGCATTCAATTCATAATTCAATGCAAGTGCATAGACCTTAAAATCATCGGCGAATGTTCCCGAACTGGCACTTGGTCCAAATCTTGGTCGATAGGTAATATAATTTTGGAAAGAAAACTTGCCTCCCTCAATATTATTGATGTCGAAACTTAAGGTCGTTCTTACTTGGTTGAAATTACTTTCTCCTGACCCAATATTTCCATACGACGAAACGTAAAATCGCCCATCGAAAGTTTGCTTCCGAACCGCAACAGCAGGCACAGGTTTGCTAGTTGATGAGTCTACCTGTACTGAGGTTTGGCTTTTTTCAGTTTTTAGTTCTGCAGGTTTTGGGCTCACTTTTAGGGCATATCGTACAGGAGTATTTAATGCGATGGTATTTCCAAGGATACTTTGTGTTACACAAGATTTGGAGGAAATCGCTTTTACCAACAATCCCTTTACCCATTGATTTTGAGTAAAAATTTCGAGCGTGTCATTTACCCGCAATGACTGTGCGTGATCAAAGCGAACATAAATATTTTCAGAGTTGAAATATGTGACAACTCCCTCATTGTATGTGGTTTGTGCTTTTGATTCAAAGAATGACAAAATCACAATAAAGAGATAACATAAAAGCTTGAACACTTTCCTAACTACTACCTCTCGGATGGCATGCGTAACATGAGTTGTTATCATAGCTATAGCCTCTAATTTGTCGGTGGTCTTTGTCTGTATCTGTCTTTTTGTGACAGTTTAAACAGTTGAAAATACTATAATTATTAGGAGAGGTATGACAGTCGGTACAGGTATTCCACTTGCCTTTGTGCTTGCCACTGTAAATAGGGAAATAAGACGCATCATGGTTCCAATTAGCTGGTTTCCAAGCATTTTGACTGTGGCAATCAGTGCAAGTTGTTGGAAATTGAGAGGCCGTATGACTCGGTGTTGCTCGGTTATATGCAGAAGCATGGCAACTGTAACAGCCATTATGACTATAGTTTCCACCAGCATGACAAGCAGTACAGTTAGATGCTAAGGCGGCATGAGCACCCATTAATGGATATTTTGAATTATGGTTAAAAGTACTTGGTCGCCAACTAGGATTGGTGCTATGACATGATGCACAATCTCTAGAAAGGTTGATAGCTGAGTGATTGGGACTAGCCGCCGAGTTATACGCACCACTATGACATGAGTTACAGTCAGTAGGGGTATTCTTGAATCGACCATTTGGATGACAAGAGGCACAATTTGAGGCGATATTGGCATGTGCTCCCGTCAGCGGATAATAAACATTATGATTGAAAGTACTTGGTCGCCACCCCGGATTGGTACTATGACAACTTGCACAATCTGTGGATATACCAGCCGCCTTGTGGTTGGGGTTTGCGGCGTTATTATAGGCAGCATTATGACAGCCATTACAGTCTTTTGGGGTATTCTTTACATCGCCTTTATGACAAGCTGTGCAGTTATTGGCAACACCAGCATGTGCTCCTGTTAGTGGATAATATACCGCATGGTTAAAACTGGTCGGTCTCCAACCAGCATTAGTGGTATGACAACTTGCACAATCTCTTGACAGATTGAGGGTTGTATGGTTGGGATTTGCCGACGTTTGGTAGTTAGCGCTATGACAGCCATTACAGTCTTTCGGGGTATTTTTTACATCGCCTTTATGACAAGCCGTACAATTATTGGCAACGCCAGCGTGTGCTCCTGTTAGTGGATAATACACCGCATGGTTAAAACTGGTTGGTCTCCAACCTGCATTAGTGGTATGACATGATGCACAATCTCGTGATAGATTGAGGGTTGTATGGTTAGGGTTTGCTGAAGTTTGGTAGTTAGCACTATGACAACCATTACAATCTTTCGGGGTGTTTTTTACATCACCTTTATGACAAGCTGTACAATTATTAGCAATAGCCGAGTGCGCTCCTGTTAATGGATAAATCGTACTATGGTTAAAATTGGTTGGTCTCCAGCCAGCTTTGGTGGTATGGCAACTCGCGCAATCTCTTGATAGATTGAGGGTTGTATGGTTAGGATTTGCTGAAGTTTGGTAATTAGCACTATGACAACCATTACAATCTTTCGGGGTATTTTTTACATCGCCTTTATGACAAGTTGTACAATTATTGGCAATGGTCGAGTGCGCTCCTGTTAATGGATAAATCGTATTATGGTTAAAACTCGTCGGTCTCCAACCTGCATTAGTGGTATGACAACTTGCGCAATCTCTTGAAAGATTGAGCGAAGTATGGTTGGGGTTTACTGCATTTTGATAATTGATGCTGTGACAACCGTTACAATCTTTGGGTGTGTTTTTTACATCTCCTTTATGACAAGCTGTACAATTATTGGCAATAGTTGAGTGCGCTCCTGTTAATGGATAAATCGTACTATGGTTAAAATTGGTTGGTCTCCACCCTGGTTTGGTTGTATGGCACGAAGCACAGTCTTTCGACAAGTTCATACCCACGTGATTAGGGTTCACGGCCGCTACATACTTAGCATTATGACAGCTGTTACAATCTTTTGGGGTATTGGTGTAATTTCCATTTTTATGACAATCCTTACAACTAATGGTAGCGTGAGCACCTGTAAGTGGATAAAAAGCATCATGTGCTTTAAAACTAGCAGGAGTCCAGCCTGCATTGGTGGTATGACAGCTTGCACAATCGGTACTAAAACCAGAAGTTTTGTGATTGGGACTTGTGGTCGAATTGTAATTGGTATTATGGCAACCATTACAATCTTTTGGAGTATTTTTCACATCACCTTTATGGCAAGAGGCACAATTGTTGGCAATAGCAGCGTGCGCTCCTGTCAATGGATAAAAAGTACTGTGGTTGAAACTCGTTGGTTTCCAACCACTTTTTGTCGTATGACAGGATGCACAATCTGTGGATAAATTGAGGGTATTATGGTTCGGGTTACTAGTGGATTTATAATTAGTATTATGGCATCCATTACAATCTTTTGGGGTGTTTTTTACATCACCTTTATGACATGCCACACAATTGCTTTGGATATTGGCATGTGCCCCTGTTAATGGATAATAAGTACTATGATTAAAATTGGTTGGTCGCCAACCTACCGCGGTGGTATGACACGAAGCACAGTCTGTAGACAGGTTCATGGTTTTATGACTTGGGTTGACAGACGAATTGTAGATGGTATTATGACAGCTATTACAATCTTTTGGTGTGTTGGTGTAAACGGCATTTTTATGACACTCGTTACAGCGTATATTTTTATGCCCACCCGTCAAAGGATAAAAGTTATCATGCTGAACAAATCGAGCTGGTAACCAACTAGGGTTAGTGGTATGACAACTTGCACAATCAGTAGAAAATCCTAAAGTTTGATGGTTTGGATTACTCGTTTTCTTGAAATCTGTGGCATGACAGCCATTACAATCATTGGGCGTATTGTTAAAATTTCCTCCTTTATGACAATCATAGCAATTATTGGCAATGCTAGCATGCGCTCCTGTTATTGCAAAAATCGTATTATGCGTTACAAAACTGGCTGGTTTCCAAGTGGGTTTGGTCGTATGACACGACGCACAATCATTGGAAAAGTTAAGTTTGATGTGATTGGGGTTGCTCGTTTTAGCAAAATCAGCCTTGTGACATCCCGCACAATCTTTAGGTGTATTATTGAAATTTCCTCCAATATGACATTTTTGACAATCTTTGGCAATAGCAGCATGTGCGCCAGTCAGAGGATAAATACTATTATGATCTGGGAAAAGGGCATTTTTCCAACTGGTCATGGTATTATGACACATATTACACTCAGTCGATAAATTGAGCTTAGTATGATTGGGGTTGGAGGTTTGTCTAAAATCTTTTCTATGGCAATCGACACAAGCTAAGCCTGTTGGTTTGAACTGAAGACTAGTTTCTGAAGTATGACATTTTTTACAATCAATCGTAGCATGAACTCCTGTGAGTGGAAAAGAGGTTTGTTCGTGCAATTTAGTGATGTTGCTCACCAGCCAAGACTGAGTGCTATGACAGCGGGCACAGTTATTTCCCACCGTTTGGTTGTGGCGGTCGGTGTGGCAAGAGGCACAATTTGAAGTAGCTTTTTTGAAAGTCAAGGTCGTATGACAAGCCTTACAATTGATGGCTTGATGCTGCCCCGTCAAGGCAAAGCCTGTGGCGCTATGGTTGAATTTGCTTTTTTTAGCATCAAATTTCCATCCGCCTGAATTATGACATTTGGCACAATCCATCGTAAAGTTCTTTCCATGAGGCGATTGCGCAAGTACCGCAAGCCTACCGAACATCAATAACAGAATTATAAATGACAATCTACGCATTGGTACTTTTGTATCTTAAAGAATTTAACTGAACGATTATTTACCGTAATGGTTTGCTTGTGGCATTTGTCACAGGAGACTCCCTGATGCTTACCATCTAGTTTGAAAGCAGTTTTATCATGGTTAAATAACTTGCCATCCCAAGCATTTGCACTGTGGCATCTAGCACAATCGGTAATGCCTTTTTGCTCAAACTGATTGCCATGAATATTGGCATGACAACTAGCGCATTGTTTGCTAAGTCCTTTGAATTTTTGTGTGGCAGGATTTACATTTTTATCAAAATGACAGGAGGCACACTGCGCAGTGCTATGCCCTCCTTTAAGTTCGTAACCTGTAGTTTTATGGTCAAATTTTATTTTTTGCCAACTCTCTACTTGGTGACAAGCCTCACAGGATTTTTCACCGTAATATTTTTTATCTAAAAATCCTTGATGAATATCTTCATGACAACTACTACATTGGGTATTCATTTTGGTAAAAATCCATTTAGAGTTTTGCAAATGACAAGCAAAGCAAGGTTGTGCCAAATGCGCTCCTTCGAGCTTGAAAGCACCTTTATTGTGCATCTCAATATTGAATTTGGATGGACTAAAACCTTTTTCACTATGGCAGGTGGCACAATCTGGGTACTTTTCTTTCTTGTTGGCAAAATCTCCATTATGTTTGTCGGTATGACAACTCATGCAGGTATTATGCTGAACGGGGTCGGTCAAGTCTGATTTATGGCATGATTTACAATCTATCGCTTGATGCTTTCCGACTAATGGATAGTTGGTTTTGTCGTGGTCAAATTTGCCTACGAAAGTTTTGTTTTTGAGTAAAAATGAGTGCTGGTTATGACACGACTTACAGTCATTCCCCAATTTGCCTTCATGAACATCTTTATGACAACTCGCACAAGTAATGTTTTCTTTCTTTGAAAATTCTTGAAAATTACCTGATGCACCATTCGAATTATCATGACATTTTTTACAAGAAATTTCATGATGTTTTCCTTCCAAAGCATATCCAGTTACGCTATGGTTGAACGCTCTTGTAGGAACTATTTTGTTAAATGAATCTTCAGTGTCGGTATGACAAGCTTCACAATTATTGCCAAATCTGCCTTTGTGGGCATCTTTATGACAGCTATTGCAATTGTTAAAACTCAGACCCGAGTAGCGAACAAACTTCTGATTATTGCGAGCTTCTGATTTGTGGCATGATGCGCAATCCACTGATTTGTGTGCACCTTTTAGCGCAAAATCAGCTGTATTGTGATTAAAGGCTGGTGCTTTTTTGAAAGTATTAACATCATGGCAAGAAGTACACTCTGAGGATAGTGTTTTCTGATGATAATCATCATGACAGCTCAAACATTTGGTATCGAGTCCTAAAAAAGTCTCACGACGATTTTTGACCGAGGCATCCGTAATATTATCAGCTTTATGACATTCTTTGCAGTTAACAACTTTGGTTTTATGTGCACCTTTCAACTCAAATCCTGTGAGATTATGATTGAAAGTTTTTTGGTCAAAACGCACCATATCAAAATTGGTCCCGTGGTGTTCGCTGTGACAAACAATACATTCCTTGCCACGTACCGAAGCGCTTACATGGAAGCCCTTATTTTTTGAAATTCTGCTATTAATTTCCTTGTGACAAGCCAGACATTTTTTATTGGCAACTTTATCTCCAATCGTATGACATTGCGTACAATTGGACATTCCTTCCAATTTGGCGTGCGCACTTGTCAATTTTCCTGGAGATAGTTGCCCGATAGATAGATAATGAAATAAAAACAAGAAACAATACAGCGCTATCCCAACAAAATGCCTTTCATGAAAAGCTAATTTATTGGGTAACAATTGATAAAGGATTCCTTTGGAAAGAGAAAACCTTGAAGGTAATATGTTGAAATAAGGTATAATAGTGGTAAAAGTTTGTTTTGTTATGTATGCGATTTCATGACATGACCGAACCGCTTGGTTATTTCGATTCCTATATTTTTCAAAAATTGCGTAGGCAATTCTCCTCCTGCAAAAATGAAAACTTGGTCATTAGCAATGCTTTCTTCAACTCCGTTTTTATCTAAAATAACTTCCTGGTTTTGAATAGATTTCACAACCGATTCAAACTCTACCCGAAGGATTTTTCTTTCTATTGCCCTTTGAATATTGGTAAGGTTTTTGGGTTTGAGTCGGTTAAAACTAGCGCTACGATACGACAGAATGACTCTGTTTTGTTCTGCCAAAAGCAAAGCACTTTCAATAGCCGAATCACCACCACCGACTACCAGAATATCTTTTTGCTGGATTAGTTCGGGTTCGAGTAAACGATATGCTACTTTTTCTAATCCTTCACCTTCAACTTGTAACTTTCTTGGACTACCTCTTCGACCTATGGCTAACAAAACTCTGTGCGTTGAATAGCTTTCGCCATTGTTCGTAACAATTCGAAAATTATGTCCGTCTTTTTGAATCGCTTCAACTTTGGTATTCTCGATGATTGACACTTGATTTTTCTCTAACACAGTATGCCAAAGTGTAAGCAATTCGCTTTTGCTGGTTTCTGACAATTTTACTTTACCATGTCCAGGCAAATCCATCGCCGAAGTCATTACTACTTTTGCTCTTGGAAAATTGAACACTGTACCTCCAAGCGAATCTTGTTCTAGCGTCAATGCTTTGAGATTCATTTGTTTGGCTTGTAAACTTGCCGATATTCCCGCTGGACCAGCACCAATAATGATTAAATCATATTCAGCCCCATGATTCGTTTGGATGCTTTTAGCAATAAACTCGGTGGCTTGCTTGCCTTGTTCAACGCTATTTTTGATAAGTCCCATGCCACCCAATTCTCCCGCAATAAAGATTCCTTTGACATTGGTTTCAAAGCTTTGAGAAACATGTGGTAACTCTACACCCCGTTTTTCGGTACCAATTTTTAAGGAAATCGCCTCAACAGGGCAAGCATGAAAGCAAGCACCGTGACCAATACAGCTCGAAGCGTTGACCAATTGAGCACGTCCATTGACAATACCCAAAATGTCTTTTTCGGGACAAGCTGTTACGCAAGCACCGCTACCAATGCAGGCATTCGGGTCGATAAATGGATAGAGCGATACAGGTTCGTGCACGCCATCGATTTTGGCTTGCTCGATTTTGGCTTGTACCTTTTTTCCTTTTCTGGATTGTACCCATAAGTAGCCTCCAAAAATGAGTGCACAGAAGGCAAAGACGCCTCCATACACGATAATTTCCTCCATATTCATAGCCTAAAAAATCCATTTATAGCCAAACGCAATCGTAACTCCAACGTGTATCACCATGATTACTAGCATGATAATCGCAAAAGGTAAGTGTATGATATGCCAGTAATGAAAGAGTTTTTGCATGAGCGCTAACCTCTCAATTTTGCGACTCATTCCTAATTCAAACTGGACTAATTGAGCTATTTTCGTAATCTGATTTTTGCTTAAGCCATTGGCTTTTAGCTGATTTTTTAATTGGCTTAGATAAATTAAATCGGTAAAATATTGAAGGAATAGATTGGATTTGCGTTCAGAAGATGTACCCAAAATTTCGTTCAAATCAATTCCTTTTACTCCTTCTTTTAATTGTTCAATGGTTTCGTTTTGTAGAATTTTGATTTCGTGAAGAGACAGTTCTCGTCCTTGAATAGTTCGGGGAATTTGCAGGTAAATGAATCGCCCTGCTACACCACTAGCCACCACTGCTACCATACTCCAAAAACTAACAGACACAATGCCGCCAAATTTGAATGAAGTATGAAACAAAATCATAACAGGCCCGAGGGTACATAAGAAGATATGAAATTCTAACCAATGTTTGAGCACCCAAACCTTGGAAAGTACTTTCATGTATTTGCGTGCTTGGTAGCCAAAAACACCTATTAAAATCAAAAGCGTACCTACAATTCCGAGTGTATGACCCATGATACCACTGGGCTTAAATGCCTTGTGGTCAGGATGATAAAATCGTTCTTCTAAGGAAGTTTGATAATAGGATTTTCCCACCAAACTCAAATAAATAGTTGTTAGGAGGACAATGAAAACCATTGTCCCAATATAAATTCTGTGTGCTGTTCTAGACATTTTCTAATTTAGTTAGGTACGAAAAGTCTATTAAGTACAATGACTCAAGATTTTTTATAAATTTTAAAACGGACTATAGTTCTTGAAATCAGGTACTTAAGTATAATTGATGGTTAAGTAATAATGCAAAATAAATTTGTTGCGCCTTCGGCTGTCAGCTTTGGGCAGTCGTCAAAATGTTTCTATGGTTTTTAAGAAATATATTCTAGCTTTTAGTCTATTGCTCAGAGCATAATGCTTGCTGCCGACAAAGTGAATTTAATGTATTCTTCTTATTCGTGCAATCACATTATGGGGTGATATGATTGAGAATAGTTAAGTTGGCACGCAAAATAATATTTAATTTTTGAGCTTTCGTTTTTCAGCTCAGGGCATTCGAAAAAAGCGTATCTATCGTTACTAAAAAACATATTTAAACTCTTTGCCTAGTGCCTGTTGCCTTGTGCCTAAAACACAAAAATCAAATCTAATTCTGCATGAATACTTATTTACTAAATAATTTTTTGTACTTGATAAACGAAAATATGCTTAAAAGGGTCAGTACTATCACGGTGTAGTAGACTGAAGGAGGGATAGGGACAGGGTCACCTGCCGCATAGGAATGAAGGCCAGACAAATAGTAGTTAACTCCCAAGTAGGTCATAATTACCGTGCCAAAACCAAACAAAGCCGCAAAATGAAAAGCATATAATCCCTGTAATTTTGGAATAAAGCGCATGTGCAAGATGAATGAGTACACCAAAATGGTAACGAGTGCCCAAGTTTCTTTGGCATCCCAACCCCAATAGCGTCCCCATGATTCGTTGGCCCATACACCTCCCAAATAAGTTCCAATGCTAATCATGGCTAATCCACTCAGCAAAATAATCTCGCTGATAACGGTTAATTCTTTGATGGTTTTGAGGATATTTTCTTTATTATTTGAGTTGGCAAAAATCATTAATAACAAATTGAGCATTCCTACCACAGCACCCAATAACAAGAATCCATAGCTTCCTGCTTCGAGCGATACGTGGATGGTCAACCAATAGGATTTGAGTACGGGTACCAATGGCGTAATTTCAGGATCGAGCCAGCTCATACTTGCTACCAATAAAATCGTCGCAGCCAAAGTGGTTGTGGCGGCCAATCCTCCCAATGATTTTCTGGAAAATAAAATTCCTGCTAAAGTCGTAGTCCAACCTATATAAATCATGGATTCGTACCCGTTACTCCAAGGCGCTCGTCCTGAAATATACCAGCGTAATCCGAGCCCTAAAGTATGAAAAAATAACCCTACAAATACAATCCAGAAAGAAATCGAAGTGATTTTGGATTGTATTTTTACTTTTTTTACGGTTACAAATAAAAAGGTAAAGGTTAGAACCAAACTTAGAATTCCGTAGAAATTTCGAAGTCGGTTAAAAACATCTAGTTTATTCAGAAATAATTCGGATTCAAGTTTGGTTTCAGAAGGAACCAAGTCGCCACCAGTTATGGTTTGATAAGCTCTAATTTTTGCCAAAACTCCTGTTGCCTGACTAAAATCTTGGTGATTCACACCTTCATTTAATGCTTGAAAATACGATGTCAATAATTGCTGTGCATCCGAATTACTAGTATTGGCTACTTGGTGATTGTGCATAACATCAGGCAATGACAACCAAGTATTGGTGCTATCTTGTTTTTGAGGAAAAATTCTGATTAACGTTCCCGAAAAGACCATATTCATAATATTGACCTTTTCATCTAGTTTGATGACCGCTTTTTCAAAAGTTCCTTGGTCTTTTGGCATCATAGCCTGTGCTTGTCTTACGGCATCTTCAAGCAAGTATTTTCCATCTGCCGAAAAGAACGATACATAACTTAGCGTATTAGCATCGGTTTTCAATATTTTTTTCAGCTCTGGATGGTCAGGTACTTGAATGATACTTTCTTTTTCCCATTGTCCAGGGAAAAGCAACATTGATAATAAAACCTGATCAGAACTCAAATCTCCAATCGATGATTTTTTAGCAACTTTTCGTAAGATTTCACTGCTATGCGTATTCATTGGTTTGATACGACCGTTGAAATCTTGGACAAATAATTTTCCAAATTCTGCAGCATGATCGGCAGGAATTGGCGAAGTTGCATCAGCATAAACTGCTCCAACCGAACTCAAGGAAAGCAAGCAGAATATAATGACCGATTTTTGGTAATCTTGAAGTTTTTTAATCAATTGCGTAAAACGACTATTCTTCATAAAGAAGGTCATCACCATTCCGATGGTTAGTAAGAAATAGCCCAAATAAGAGAATAGCGTGCCCCAATAATCGTGGTTAACGCTCAGATAAGTTCCTAATTCGTCATTATCATAAGAAGATTGGAAAAAACGATAGCCGTCATAATCCAAAATATGATTCATGTAAATTCTGATATCCTGATTCACATGGTTGGCTTGGTCGATAAGTTTTACTTCACTGGCATACGAAGAAGGGTTTTCTGTGCCAGGGTATTTTTCTAGCTCAAAATCTTTACACAATAACGAAAAGGGAAGTACTTCCTGTTTTGAGCCGTAACTAATTGACACATTGGTGTTTCCAAATGTCAAAACCTGTGGCTCACCAGCTTCTCCCTTACGACCAGTAACCATCACTCTTTGGGCTTGTCCGTTGACTTTTACGGTCATATTGAGCCCAACCATGCTTTCATTTTTGATTTTTTTCGAAGAAGATTCAATAGAAACAATTCCTTTTGAGACAAAATCTCCAATCACAAAATTACTTCCACCAACACTATATAAGGAACGCAAACGCAAAGGATATTTTCCACCAGCTTGTAGGGTATCTTGCTTTTGGGTTGCCATAACAGTTTGACTTACTGTTTGGTTGACAGAAAAAGATAAAGTGTCTGCTTCCAAGAAAACATTAAAGGCATTTGGTAAAACCTGATTGGTGAAATTGAAATCAACGCCATTGATTTGCATTTGCTCACCTTGTTTTACAAAATATTCCTCACGACCGCCTGCACCAGCTACCACTACTTTTATCATGGCTTTGCCATTGGGACTATCTATCGCTTTTTGGACAGGGTTTGGAATAAAATTATCAAGATTGACTTCCAGCAAATTATTTCCAACTTGATAAGAATTACTAAAAGAGTTATTGCCTAAAGAAGAGAAAAAGACAGGCTCGTCAAAAGAATATGATTTGTCATTTTGTTGAACTTTAAAAATCAAGAACGTTTCGGCAGACAAATAGGTATTCGAAGTTTGTCCCTCACGAATATGCATCATGCCTTCTGTGCCGAAGTAACGAGTAATACCAGCCCCAATCAAAATCACAATAATGGCCAAGTGAAAAGTAAGCGAGCCCCATTTTTTGAGCTGTATCAGCCTGTAGCGCTGAATGTTGGCAAGAATAGAAGCACTGAACAAGAATAACAAAATTTCAAACCAAAGACTTCTGTAAATAAGTGCTTGAGCAGAACTTGTTCCAAAATCATTCTCTATAAAAGTACCCACACCAATGGCAATAGCAAAAAGTAATAGATATGCACCAGCAGCTCTAGTAGAAGTAAGTGTGTTCAATATATTTCTAATAATGTTCATTGTAGTTAGGATATGCTAAAATCTGGACCTTATTGTATCATAATTATTTTGTAAATGTACTTCGTGTCTTTGATTTTATCTACAAATTCTGATGAATTCTAATTTCTTCCCGTACGTACAGCCAATTCGCGAAAGCATCATATTTTATCTGTTTCGCAAACCAGTGCTTTATACCTAGATGGAATAGCGAATAAAATGGTTGGGTGAAGGGATAATTTTTTAAAAAAAAATTACTCAGTCATAATTAAGTCTTGGACTTATCTATTAAAAACAGTTTGTTTGGAGCATCTCTAGCAAGCTTAGTTGAAGACTATTTGCTTTGCATGTGCATAAACTTATCTTTGTGCTTTGGTACTTTTAGGCTATTAGCTTGAAAAATGGACACCCAATAGCTAAAAATTAGTAACAGGAATAATTATATTACCAATATATCGGTGATAAACTGTGATAGTATCTTGTTGATTATGAATATAACCCAATAACTGATACACGATTAACTATTAACTTCTTTTACCTAATTAGTACCAAATACCACATAGAAAAACAAAAATTATGAAACGTATTTTGCTGATTGAAGACGAAATCAGCGTTGTTACATTTATTAAAAAAGGGCTTACAGAAGAAGGATATGAGGTTTCGGTTTCGCTCACTGGCGAAGTGGGATTTCAGATGGCATCGTCTTTTCAATACGATTTGATTATTCTCGACATCATGTTGCCTGACAAAAATGGCTTGGAAGTTTGTAAAGCTATTCGTCAAAATAATGTAAAAACGCCCATACTATTCCTGACAGCTTTGGGAACAACCGAAAACGTTGTTATCGGGCTCAATTCAGGGGCAGATGATTATTTGGTAAAACCTTTTAAGTTTATAGAACTCCACGCACGCATCAATGCCTTGATTCGTCGCAATGAACAGAGTGGCTCTGATGATTCACAGTCGCCACAGCATATCTATCAAATCGATGATTTGGTGATCAATGATGACTCAAAAATCGTAACCCGCAATAACGAAAGTATTACGCTCACTGCCACAGAATATCGTTTGCTCCTAGCCTTGATTCGTAACCGAGGTAAAGTGTTATCTCGTTTGGATTTATTGGAAAGTGCATGGGATATCAATTTCGATTTGGGAACAAATCTGGTCGATGTTTATATCAATTATTTAAGAAAAAAGATTGATGCACAGTCACCCAACAAGCTTATTCATACCGTTGTAGGAATGGGATATGTCCTAAAAGTTAAGTCATGAAAACACGTACCAAAATGGCAAGCATCTTTTTTACAAGTTGTTTGCTTATTATCTTATTGCTTGGTGGAGCGGTTTATTATTCTTTCGATAAATATTCGCACGTGGATTTTGACAAGCGTGTACAAACGCGTGCCATTATTGCGAGTAAATATTATTTAGAAAAGGATACTAATAAGTCGGAGGCTTATAAGATGATTCGCGAGCAGTTTTTTGAAAAACTGCATAAAGAAAAGGAAATGGTGATTCAGCTAGAGCCTAATATAAGTTTTGACTCCTATGCTAATAAATACCATCTGCCAGAAGAACTTCTATTTCAAGTAAATACAAAAGGGAAGGCAACCTTAAGAGATGGTGATGTGGTATATTCAGGTCTAAAATACAAGCAAGGCAATAAGACTTCAATTGTGGTGGTGTCTGCCGAAAATTATTTTACAGCTCACCACCTAAGTTATCTGAGAAATGTACTATTAATTGCTATTGCGCTAGGAACTTTGTTGACCCTCTATGTTTCGATATATTTTTCGATTCATATTTTCGATCCTGTTAAGCAGATTACATATAAGGTGCGTCAAATAAGTACCGATAATATCCACTTACGACTCGAAGAACCAACAAACAACCATGAGATTGGAGAACTGGCAAGTACTTTTAACCAGTTGTTAGACCGACTAGAAACGGCTTTTGAAATACAGAAAAACTTTATCAGTAACGCCTCTCACGAACTCGGAACGCCCCTCACCGTTATCATAGGCGAGGCAGATTTAGCCCTGAGAAAGCAACGATCTTCTGAAGTTTATCAAGAGGCAATACAAAATATTTTAGCGCAAGCCGAGCGATTAGACCATATCACCAAGTCTTTACTTTTCTTAGCGCAAAGTGGTTATCAGGGCGATAAACCAACGCGTGAAATCGTTCGCACAGACCAGCTACTCTGGGATGTAAAAGAAACTTTTGACAAGCTTTCTCCAAAAAATCATATAATTATCGACTTGAACGAAGTCCCCGAAGATCCTAAAAGACTGAAAGTCATGGGTAATAGGCAACTATTATTGGTGGCATTTTCAAATATTATCGGAAATGCCTGCAAATATTCTCACAACAAACCCGTAACAATTTCAATTAAAGCTACTGATTCGGAGGTAATTATGGTGATAAAAGACCAAGGAATCGGTATTCCTGAAGAAGAAATTTCTCAGATTTTTAATCCTTTCTTCAGAGCGTCAAATACCCAACTTTTTGAAGGTTATGGGATTGGTTTACCACTTTCCAGAAATGTTATTAAAATGCATAATGGACATTTACAGGTCGACTCACAGGTTGGTGTTGGCACTACGTTTACCATTCGCTTTCCTCATATTTTGGCTAATAAGACTATGTAAGCATTCAGCTTTGGGCATTCAGCGGTCAGCAAAAAATGAACGACCAAAGCTGACCGCCAAATACCTACTAATCAAAAATCCGAAATCAGATATCTGAAATCCACAATCCCCAATCATCTCCCTTTTCTTTAATCCCTTTCTAATACCACTCTTAACCAGCACTAATACCGTTTGATGAAGTTTGTATAAATAATCTTGAAACTTTATGCAAAAGAATATCAGACTTCTTATTCCTGTAGATTTTACGAATACTACCCTTGAGACCATTGAGTGGGCGCTATCCGTTTTTGATGAAAATCCTGTAGAAATAGTCTTGCTATTGGCTCGTGAAATGGAATATTCTATCACTGAAATGATTTTGTATAGACCAAAGCCTTTCCTCGACGAAGTATTTACGACCAACTTCAAAGCTTCTATTGCTGAGCTTAGTCAGATGTACACGAATACTTTAGCAAAAATTCATGTAGAAGTATTTCACGGAAACACCGTGCAAGCCATGAAGAATTTTCTAGAAATACATACGATTAATTGTATTTGTTTGCCACCGTTAGGTTTGTATAAACCCGTAAAAGATAGTTTTGACCCTAGAAAATTGCTACAAAAGTCTAATATATCGGTTATCGAAATGCCATTATATGCCTCTGTAGCGGTCTGATGCCTTTTTAGCCTTTGTTGGAGTTATCTCCACCAACTGTGCGCCAGCCACAAATCTGTTACCTTATGACCTTATTACTCGCCGTACTCGATGGAGAAACTCCAACGAGTACGGCATAATTATTGACAGAGATTCAAGGTTTACCTATTAAAATATAACTAAACACAGCCATGAAAATTAAAAGATTACTAATGTTCACTCTATTAATATTGGTATCATTTGCTTGTTCAAAGCAAGATATTGTCAATGATACTGTGTGCGGGGTTATAAACCCTGTAACAAACCTTCCTTGGTTAAAGGAGTTTACTGAGAAAATGCAAAAAGGTGATTATGGAGATTGTAGTAGGTGTGTGATGTATTTGGAAAAATATAATTTACGTGATATTCTTGTTGTAGAGAATTTTCCTGACAATTGTGTTTTGTGCGAAGTTAGGGAATGCGATGGCACTTATGTGAAATTTAAGGACTTTGAGGAAAATCAAAATTTTATCAATAATTTAAGAAAGGATAAAATTATTTGGAAATATAAGATTTGAAAAAATCATTACAGCCTTTGGTGGAGTTATCTCCAACAAACTGGCGCCAGCCACAAACCCGCTAATTTGTGCTCCCAATACTTGGCTTGTGGCTAACGCCAGACTCGTTGTGGACAACTCCAAAGATGGCAGAATTTACAAAAAACTTACATTCACAATTCACAACTCATCATTCTGCATTAACATGACAGTTGTAATATTTGAATTTATTTTTGAATAATACTCCTAAAATAAAGTAATTTCTAAATTTTTTTAAGAAAAGATTTGGGTGTGAGTAATTCATATAACATATTTGCATATAAAATCTATAGTTTTAATAGATTAATATATTTCTCCAAAGAACAAAACCCTCAATTATAAGTAAGTGAGCAAAATTTGATTTAAGTATTGTGTTTTAGGCAACAGGCACTAGTCGATGAGTTTTAAAATGTTTTTAACAACTACAGACATGCTTTTTTCTAATGCCCCGAAGGCCGATACCTGAAAGCTCAAAGCTTAATAATAAATAGTTTTCAGGCTGATGCGCAAAGTCTGTAGACAGGATAACTATGCTCTAATTTTTTGAATTACATTGTTTACAAATCAACAAAAGACCATTATGCGAAATAAATTTTTACTATTGCTACTCTTTTTTAGTATCACTTGGCAGGTCTGGGCACAAACCGAGCCTATCACAGGTGTTGTAAAGGAGCGCTCAACTGGACAGACTTTACCAGGGGTTTCGGTGAGCATCAAAGGTACTACACAGGGGGGTGTAACGGATGCTAACGGACGTTTTAAGATTAATGCCAAAAAAGACCAAACATTGGTTTTCTCATTTATCGGATTTGGGGTCATTGAAAAAAAATTAATCAATAACTCTATTTTGTCTATAGAATTAACAGAAGAAAATAAAGAACTTACCGAAGTACGAGTAATTGGTTATGGAACACAAACCAAAGCGGAGTTTACGGGTTCCGCTGTACGTGTTGGTGGCGAAGTCATTAAAGAACAGCCCGTACAAAGCTTTGATCAAGCGTTGCAAGGTCGTGCTGCTGGGGTGAATATCGCTCAGCCCAATGGCGTTTTGAACAACCCTCCAGTCATTCGTATTCGTGGGGTTAACTCTATCTCTTTGAGTTCGTATCCCTTGGTAGTGGTAGATGGAATACCAATTAATACAGGTAACGTATCAACTTCAACCGCTGTGCCAAATAACCCACTTGGCGACATTAACCCTGCTGATATTGAGTCGATTGACGTATTGAAAGATGCTGCATCTACTTCTATTTATGGCTCTAGAGCTGCCGCAGGGGTATTGTTGATTACTACCAAAAGAGGAAAATCTGGCAAAGCCAAAATCAACTACGAAGTATGGACAGGCTTCTCTGACGTAGTTCGTTTACCCGAAGTTTTGAACGCAGAGCAATATATCGCCATTAAAAATGAAGCGGTATTAAATGCTAAAATTTTAGGAGGAAATCAAAACAATAGCTCTGTAGCATCGGCTTTGTTTTTCCCAAATTATGATGCCAACAATCGAGCGATAGATACTCGTTGGTATGATTATATTTATCAAAGAGGTACGTCACAAAGCCATAATTTGAGTGTATCTGGTGGGAATAATGGTACTACTTATTATTTTTCTGCCAATTTTACAGACCAAAAAGGCTTTTTGGTAACCAACGAATTTAAGCGTAAAGCGCTTCGTTTTAACATTGATCAAGAAGTAAATTCTTGGTTGAAATTGAAAGGTGGTATTTCTTACAACACTAGTTTCAACCAATCGCCTTATGCTGGTTCACTAGCAAACTCTAGTTTCTTTTTAGTTGGTGCTGCTCGTTTGGCCGTTGCTTTACCTCCAAACGTCCCTGCTTTCAATGCTGATGGTTCTTATAATATCAACCCTTCGAGCCCGAATACTATTGGCATGGGCAACAACCAAGTGGTAAGTAACTGGGGAAATCCAGTAGCCTTGTTGAATGAAAATAATTACACATCTACCAATGACCGTGTAATTGCTAATATTTCGGCAGTGGCGAAGTTATATAAGAACTTAGATTTTACGACGACGTATGCTGTAGACCGTTTACGTACAGATACTTATAGCTACGATAGTCCAATCCAAGGAAATGGGTATTCGAGTAAAGGAAATGCTGCCAATGTTACGGCTATTCGCGATAACTGGAACTGGACAAATACCCTTAACTATTCAACTACTTTGTTTGATAAACATAGCCTTTCGGCTTTGGTAGGTTACGATATTCAAAAACTGACCTATAATTCTTGGGGAGCTTCACGTACACAAAGTGCAGATCCATATTTTGAAAATTACCAAGGAAACTGGGGTGCTATTTCGGCGACAGGAAATGATATTAGTGAGAAAACATTCTTGTCATTTTTCTCTCGTTTGAGTTATGATTATAACAAAAAGTATTTCCTAACTTTCAATTTCCGTCGTGATGGAAACTCTGCTTTGGGTGCTGGTAAGAAATATGGAAACTTTGGTGGTGTGTCTGGTGGTTGGGCTTTGTCGGAAGAAGATTTTTACAAAAATGCAAGTCTCGCTTCTGTATTGTCAAATATCAAAATTCGTGCAAGCTGGGGACGTGTGGGTAATGGAAACCTAAGTGACGCTTTCAGTTCACTAGAATTGTACAGCGGCTCATTGTATGGAAGTGTGCCAACTTGGTCGCTGTCGCAGGCTGGTAACCCTAATTTAGGATGGGAAACTAGTAACCAAACCAATATCGGTGCCGATTTAGGTTTGTGGAACAACCGTGTACAGGTAGAGTTAACGTATTTCAATAATGACGTGAATGGCTTGATTTTGAGTGCACCACAGGCAGTGTCGAAAGGCATCCCTGGCAATGCTATCTTAGGAAACGTTGGTTCGATGTATAACCGCGGTGTGGAATTGGGAATCAATGCGACTGTTTTGCAAAAAGGTAATTTCTCATGGAATACCTCTTTAAACTTGACAACTATTCAAAACAAAGTAACGGCTTTGGCAGAAGGTAATACCGATATTGTTGGTACAACTCACGTATCTTACGAAACCACCAACGTAACCAGAGTGGGCTATTCAGTAGGTAGTTTGTATGGTGCCAAAACGGCGGGTGTGAATCCAGCCAATGGTCGAAGAATATTTATTAATGCCAAAGGAGAACAAGTACAATACAGTCAGGTAGTTGCCCCAGGGGAAAGTCAGTGGACTTATCTGACGGGTGAAAAAGCGCCAGCTATTACAGGTGCTGACTATTATTTGCTTGGAAATACTTTACCAACTTGGTATGGTGGTTGGTCTAATAATTTCAAATACGGAAACTTTGACTTAGGCTTCAACCTTTCGTTTTCGGGTGGAAACTATATTCAGAATGGTACACGTGCTACCTTGCTAGACCAACGCGCATACAATAACTCTACAGAAATTTTGACTCGTTGGCAAAAACCTGGAGATATCACCGATGTACCACGATTGGTGTACAACGACCAAACGTCGAGTGGTTCTTCATTCCCAATTTCTGGAAATGTTCAAAAAGCAGACTTCCTTCGCTTGCAGAACCTCTCATTGGGCTACCGAGTGCCAAGTGCTTGGTTGGGCAAAACAGGTATTGCTTCGGTGCGACTATTTGCTCAAGGCTCAAACCTTTTCCTAATCACAGGGTATAAAGGAACAGACCCAGAATCATCGGTAAATGGTAACTCTAATACGACGCCAGGCGTAGAGAAAAACTCTGTAGGTCAGGCACGTACATTTACTTTCGGTATCAATGTTGGATTTTAAGAAATAGAGAAAAGATGAAAATTTTGAAAAATAATCATATATCAAAATGGGGACTTGCCCTTGGTTTAGGAACCCTATTAGTAAGCACCAGCGCCTGCGACGACCAAAAATATTTGAATCCAACGCCTGCAACAGCTATTAGTGGGACAAATGCTTTTGATACTCCTGACAGAGTGTTAGGACTTGTAAACGGTATATATAAAGCGATTAAAAGTGCCAACTTTTATGGAGGTAACTATTATACCTATACCGAAGCTCGTGGCGAAGAATTTATCAATCGAACGAGCAACACCTTTACTGCTTATGAAGCGTGGAATCAGACCCTCAACGCTGGATCTAACTTTGTAGCGGGTTTTTGGGCAGCAGGGTATACGGCTATCAACAATGCCAATATCGTCATTCAAGGTTTAGCCGACCATCCAAATGTAGTAAATGCTACCTTAACTAAACAATATATTGCCGAGGCGAAGTTCTTGAGAGCGTTGAGTTATTATTCATTGGTTACTTTGTATGCTCGTCCATACAACGAAAATCAAGGTGCTTCGCCTGGCCTACCATTGCGTCTAAAAGCTGAAACCAATACTGCTAATAATGACCTCAAACGCAGTACTGTAGCAGAAGTTTATGTTCAGATTATCAAGGATTTAGATGAAGCTGAAGCAGACTTGCCTTTAAACTATTCAACCAGCTTGTTGAATACCACACGTGCGCATCGCAATACAGCGATTGCCCTCAAAACTCGTGTGTATCTCAACGCTGGGAATTATGCCAAGGTAATTGAGGAAGCTAAAAAAATTGTTTCTACTTCAACTCCTTTTGCAGCAACTACAGGTGTGGCGCATAAATTGCAAAACATTGTCGAAATCTTCACAACGAATTACACTTCAACTGAATCTATACTGTCGGTACCAATGACAGAACTGGACAACGTGACTGGTCAATCATCGTTTCCTTATGTCTTCAATGCCAATGCTGAGTACAACTTAAATCCCAACGGCATTTGGGGCAATACCGACTGGCGCTCTAGCGATTTGCGTAGAACTTTTGCCCGTACTTCTTCTGGTTTGTATTTTATCACCAAGTACAGCAAACCGTCTCCATTTCTGGACTACTTACCTATTATTCGCTATGCCGAAGTCTTGTTAAACTACGCCGAAGCCGAGGCTCGTGTGGGAGATATTACTAAAGCTACCGAATTGTTGAAAGCAGTACGCAATCGCTCAGACGCTACTTATTCTTTTGCTGAAAGTGCCGTATCAAGTCGCACGGCTTTGCTAAGTACAATTTTGAAAGAACGTCGTATCGAGCTTATTGGAGAAGGATTCCGTTCGAATGATCTACTTCGCAATCTGTTGCCATTACCAGCCAAAGCTAGTAGTGTATTGACGGCGCCTGAGGTGCTACCTTCTCAGAGTAATTATATTTTTCCATTACCAAACGTAGAAATTATCACAAATAAATTATTACTTCAATAAATTTATAGTGAGATATAGTGGGCTGTGAATGAATGATTTATGGCTATTATAGATTTGGGATTTCTGATTTCAAAAATAAAGTATAAATCAGGATGTATTTCTGAAATCAGGAATCCTCAATAGCCAGAAAACATTTGTAAAGGACTAACTTGATGTTCAAGAATCATAACCCACTTTATCTCCATTAAAAAATCTAATTATGAAAAAAATACTTTTAGCAGTAAGTACCCTATTGAGTTTAGGGTTTTTGAGTTCGTTTGTTGAAACAAATGACAATAACTACGAAGCCGAGGTAAAGCAATGGCAACAAAAGCGTATTGAAGGTCTGAAAAGAGAAGATGGCTGGCTAAATTTAGCTGGTCTTTTTTGGTTGAAAGAAGGAGAAAATACCATCGGAGGAAGTGATAAAAATGCCATTAATTTCCCGAAAGAACATAGTGCAGATTTTGTCGGAAAGGTGATTTTAAAAGAGGGTAAAATAAGTTTTGTAGCTGCCAAAGGAGCAAAAGTATCCCTTGATAATCAGGAGATAAGCAATGCAGAAGTATTTCCCTATCAAGGCAAACCCATTGTGCTGGCGCATCAGTCACTTCGTTGGTTTATCATACAACGAGGCGATAAATATGCTATTCGCTTGAGAGATTTGGAAAGTCCTTTTCTGAAAAGTTTTACAGGAATTCCTACTTTTCCGATTGATCCAACATGGCGTGTAAGAGCCAAATTTGTGCCTACAGAAGGTCGTAAGCTCAAAATTATTGATATTACAGGACGAGCTTATGAGCAGGATTCTCCTGGGAAATTAGTTTTTTCGGTAAACGGCAAAGAATATACGCTAGAGCCAACAGGAACGCCCAAACACCTAAGTTTAGTGTTCGGAGACTTGAGTAATAAACATGAAACTTACGGCGCTGGTAGATTTTTGGAGGTAGAAGGTCCTGATGCTGAGGGATATACCTTTATTGATTTTAATAAATCTTATAACCCTCCATGTGCCTTTACACCATTTGCAACTTGTCCTTTACCTACCAAAGAAAATAAACTTGAAGTCGCAATTTTAGCGGGCGAAAAGAGAGTAGGGGAGCATTGATTTTTTTGGGGAGGGGATAGGGTATAGGCAAAGAGGCAATAGTTTTATACTTACTATTGCCTCTTTGCCTATACCCTATCCCCTTTTTCTACGCTACCTCCAACAATTTTGATTTTGCGATTCCTTCATCTTCTTGGTAAATCTGGTTGAGAACTTTCACCACATGTCGAATTTCTTGTGGAGTATTGTGCCTGCTAAAGGAAAATCTCACGTTATCACGATCCAGATGAACTTTGAGATTTTTTAGTACATGAGACCCTGATTGAGTAAGATTTGAACAGGCGCTTCCACCAGATACATATATCTCGAGTTGTGCTAGTTTATCTAATAGCGATCCACCATGTTTGAGATGCGGAAATGCCACATTTACAATTGAATAACTACTTTTGTCTTCCGAGAAGCTTTCGCCATTAAAACGAATATTTTTGATAGGCCCATTCGTAAGTAGTTCGATGAAAAATGATTTTAGGTAGGAGATATGATTGTGATTTTTCTCTAAATCACGATACGAAACTTCGAGTGCCTTGGCCAAACCTACAATCCCAGCGACATTTTCGGTTCCGCCACGAGTGCCACGTTCTTGTGCGCCACCATATATCAAAGGCTTTACTTTTTTATATTTGTTAATGTAAATGAATCCTACACCTTTAGGTCCATGAAATTTGTGTGATGAACCCACTAAATAATCTATGTCAAGTTCTTGTAAATCAATACGATACTTTCCAATGCTTTGTGTAGTGTCACTGTGTAATATACCGTCATAATATTTTACTAAAGCACTTAATGCTTTAAGATCGATAAGGTTTCCAATCTCATTATTGACGTGCATCAAACTGACAATGGATTGTGCGTTAAACTTGAGCAAGTTTTCTAGGTATTCAAAATCAATATTGCCTTTGCTATCAATTTTAACAAAACTTACATCCAATTCCCCTTCTTGACTATATTGTCCAAGTGTTTGCAAAACAGCCTTATGTTCGAGTCTCGAAGTGACGGCATGTGATACATCGTACGTACGAATCGCTCCCGAAAGGGCGATATTGTTTGCTTCGGTGGCTCCAGAGGTAAAAAAAATATCATTTGGAGAAGCGTTTAACAAGCTTGCCACCGTATGGCGCGATTCCTCAACTGCCTCTCTTGCCTTTTGCCCCAAAGCATGGCTTGAAGAAGGATTACCATATTGATTGGTAAGATACGGAATCATAGCGTTCAGAACTTCAGGGTCTAGAGCTGTGGTGGCAGCGTTATCACAATAAATTTCCATGTTGTGTATCTATTTTAAGGTTTTAAGTGTTGTTGATTTTGTTTCTTCTAATTGTTTATGTCAGTAATTGCTGCTTGAGCCTTATTGTCCACAGAGTTTTTGTATTCATGTTTTTTGTAAGAAAGTGCTTTTTCGAACCACGAGAGGGCTTTTTTAGAATCTTTTTTCTTCTGATAAATATACCCCAGTTGTAATGACGAACTAGCGCCAAAGTGCGTATCCAGACTTTGTGCAAAAGCAATACTTCTTTCGAAGGCAGGAATTGCTAAATCCGTATCGCCTAAATTTTGATAAATTCTCCCTTTTCGAAAGTTGAAATCAGCTTTATCTAAATTGCTACTCAGGGTATTTTCATTGATATCTTTTATATTTTCCAAGGCTTCTTTATAGTATCCTCCATCAATTGCCAGACGAGCTTGAAGTAAGTTTTTATTGGGCAATTGCTTCGTTTTTGTATAATTATCATAAAATTTTTGAGCTGCCTTGTCAGACTCCGATAGCTTTTTGCCGTATTGATTGATATTCTGTAAAAATGCTATTGCTTGCTGATTTTCACCACTCAAATAATTAGTAATGAATAATTTATAAAAACTATCCTTGATAAAACTATGTCCTTTGAATTTCTTTAAATAGGCTTGATAATAGCTTTCAGCTTTGGCATAGTTCCCTTTTTGTAGGTAAATCTCGGCTGTATAGAAATCGAAAATTGGTAATGGCAAATACCCATTGCCATTTTGGACTTTTTGCAGAATTTTCCAAGCTTGGTCACTTTTGTTATCTTTTTCAGATATCGCTACACCCAAGAACAAAGCCAGCTCGCTATCGGTATATTTTTGTACAAACTCATTGACCTCTGTACGTACTTTATCGTTTATTGGAAGAATATAACTTTGAATAAAAAGCTTAAAAAATTTCGCTTCAAAACCTGTAATCTTATCCTGAGTGGCAATTTCCAACTCACGAATCCCCTGATCGATATTACCTTTCAAGCCCAACATTTTGGTAATCCAGCGATAATTTTCTGGTACCGAGCCAATGAGCACATGAATCACCCCAAGTATCTTATTATTGGCGCTATAATTTGGGAAAAGCTTTTTATTTTCCTCCAACAATTTATATGCACTCATGACGGTCATACCAGCCTTAGTCTCATGTCCCAGTTTCATTTGAACTAAGGCCAAATAAAATTTTATTTCGGCGCGGAGTTGGCGTTGTTGGGGTGCTTTGGTATCGAGGTCTTCAATTACGTCAAGTGCATCGTCCACTTTATCTACCAACTTTTCATATTCGGTCTCGCTCTCACTAGCATATACATTAACAGCATCTGCCAAGCAGTCAACCCAAATTTTATAACCATTATTCGGAGACTCTTTACTAATCAATTGTTTGGCATGAGCCAATCGCAACTTAGTAACTTCGTTACAGGCATTTTGAAGATTAGCATTAAAATCAAAATCTTGTGCCAACCCCATTATAGCTGAAGAGAGAATGAATAAAACGGTCAAAAAAAAACCTTTGTGAAATTTGAATAATATCATAAACTATGGATTCTTAGCGGAGAGCTATTATTTATTTTTTGTAAAAAGCATTTGATGATTTTGAGCAATAGTTTGCTGTTTCTTCTTGTGAAGATTTGGATTACTCAATAAAGTAACCAGTGCGATAACCAAGGGAGGAAGTATCCCCATGAATCTTGTTGCTATTGAAAAGATGAATGCTTTCATATAATTATGTAATTTTAAACAAAAATATATAATCTATAGATATTATAGATTATATAGGTGTAATTTTTTTTGAAATATTTTATTGTCTTGTGTTATTTTGCAAGTTTTTGTACCAAAAACCTTATAAAATACTATAAACGGTATATTAAAAAAGATATAACAAATAGGTACAATATAATTTTGATATTTCTTCTTAAAAAGAAGGGGAATACATTGTACCCGAAAACGGACGATTTGATGACAGTCTACTCTTAAAAATATTTTAGAAAAAAACAGACTTGTCTGTATGTTTTATCAAAATTATTCTTACCTTTGTTTCGTAGCCAAAAGGAGAGAGACGAAATCTCTTTTTTATATCGACTTATATATACAGACTTGTCTGTATATATATTTTAACCTTTAACAAAAATACTAACATGGAAACCAAGAAATCAGTACCCGCAAAATTGGACTTAGCCACCTTATTAGCAATCCAGCCCAAACCAGTACAACTCAATGATGAGCAAGAAGTGGTAATGCCAGACGAATGTGGAGATACATTATGGGATAAAGTTTTGGCACAGTACGAAGCAGAAGATAAAGAGAAAAAATAGTATCAATAAAAGCATACTTATAATGAAGTATTAAACTCGTTGAAATCATGGCAAACAATTTCGCAGAAATTGGCTTTAGTGCTGCGGCTAAGAAGCTACAAGAAAAGCATGGCAGTCGTAAAACGTATTCCCGAATGGAAAGCCAAACAGTCTATTTGGGACTCGGTAAACATGAGCAAAGCTTTATTGCTCAAAGAGATAGCTTTTATATGGCAACCTCTGGCGAAAATGGCTTTCCCTATATTCAGCATCGTGGTGGACCTAAAGGTTTTCTGAAAGTACTCGATGAAAATCGATTAGGGTTCATAGACTTCAAAGGGAATATGCAATACATTTCTGTGGGGAATATCGCGACGAATAACAAAGTATCTTTATTTATGGTCGATTATCCGAATAAAAGACGCTTGAAACTATATGCCAAAGCGGAAATTGTTGAACTGAAAGATAATACAGAGCTATTACAAAATCTTGATTTAGAAGATTATAAGTTTCAACCAGAAAGAATGATGGTGTTCAATATAGAAGCTTTTGATTGGAACTGTCCGCAACATATTACCCCTAGATTTACAATAGAAGAAGTAGAGGAAGCTTTGAAACCACAATACGAGCATATCAAAAACCTAGAAGCTGAAATTACTGTGTTGAAAGCAAAATTGGGTTTGTAAAACGAAGCCGTAGGTGCCATTATTGGAGTTATCTCCAACAAATTGGCGATAGATTCAAACTAGTTAACTTATGTCTACAATCCTTGGTTTGTTGCTAACGCTGGGCTCGTTGGAGAAAACTCCAACGAGGGCAAAAACGATGTTAAAATGCCGACAGCCTACTGCATATAGCTGACAGCCCCAAAGCATTTTACTTACAAATTATTGACCGAATACAAAGGCATATTAGTCATCCAGTCTTGTACTCGGCGATTGTTCATCGAAAATCGGAGGTTTTGTTTTGTTTGGAATTTGTCAACAAAGACCTTCAGACTTTTTGATTTAAGATTTTCTTCGGCTTTTACTTCTATAGGTATAATCATTTGCTCTTTTTGAATCATAAAATCTATTTCAGCCGTGGCATTTGGCGCAGACCAATAATAAATTTCATGTTTGATTTTTAATTGCTGTGCGACAAACTGTTCGGTTAGAGCACCTTTAAATTCTGTTAGAATACCATTTTTCTCTAACAATATTTTGGGTGAAATACCTGCCATGGCATTGAGCAAACCCACATCCAGACAAAACAATTTGAAAATATCAATGTCAGAATATGCACTTAGTGGGATATTGGGCTTTTCAACAATATTCACTTTCAGCACTAAACCAGCATCCGTAAGCCATCTGATAGCAGTTTCAAAGTCCTTTGCCCTCGAACCTTTCTTGATTTGACCATAAATAAATTTCCGATTTTCTTTGGCTAATTGACTAATTAGGTGACTCCAAACCAATCGGATTCTTGGGACAGTTTCGATAGGAGCATATTTAGCAAAGTCGTTTTCATAGCCTAGCAAAATTTTGCTTTGAATCTCACGTACTTGATATAAATCTTGGAACTGAATATAATTTGCGACCGCTTCGGGCATGCCACCTATGAAATAATAGCGTCGCAGTAAATCGACAAGTTTATCGTGAAAAGTATCTATGATAGCCCAATTTTCAGCTTCAAGTTGAGCCAAGAGCAATTGTTGCCCAGTATTCTCTAAAAACTCAACAAAGCTCATGGGATACATTTGTAAAAAATCTACCTTTCCAACAGGGAAAGACGTACTTTTTTGTAAAGAAACGCCCAAAAGCGAACCCGCAGCGATGATAAAATATTCTGGCGCTTGTTCGTAAAAGTATTTTAAAGCAGTAAGTCCTTTTTCTGCTTCTTGAATTTCATCAAAAATGAGTAAACATTTGTCTGCCTGAATCTTATAACCTACTTCAATTTCAATGGTAGTAATGATGCGCTGTATATCAAAATCGACCAAAAATAAGTTCTTTAGCCTTTCGCTACTTTCAAAGTTTAGATAAACAGTTTTTTCAAATTCCTGTTTTCCAAACTCTTTCATCAACCAAGTTTTACCTACTTGTCTTGCTCCTTGTAAAATAAGGGGTTTTCTATTGGCTGAATTTTTCCAGTAAATTAAATCTTTATAAAGGCTTCGTATCATTTTTTCAATGGATTTTTTGTGTAAAAATACATTTTTATCTATGAAAAAATTCATAAAATTACATTTTTATGAATAAAAAAATAAAATGGAAGTTTTTTGAAAATTCATACGATTAAAAATTATTGTTCTATGATACAGGGTTTTGTGATGATTTCTCATAAATAGAGTAAAATCATTACTTAAGATTTTTGTTACATCATTCCTCAGGAAAAAATCCAAACTCACAGAAATTCATGTTACATTCACATTGGAAGCCAAAATCTAGTTTGAATGATAGATTTTTGAGACTCAAACTTAAAAATCAATACCATGTCTACAAAATGTTTATTTCTATTCGCCCTATTAATGTTCCCTATTTTTCTCAAAGCTCAGATTAACTGGGGAGATTATTCTCAAAGCTTTCCTAGCGAAGTGCAACATAAAAAAGATGCTTTGGGGATTATTCTTGCTATTCGAAAGGAAAATAACTCATATTGGAGTGTTCGCGAAAAAAGCGACTTCTATTTCAAGCTGCTAGCAGATTCAACATTTACAAAGTTGCGTTCCAAAGATATTATTGCACGTACTACTTTTGATACTTCTAGTGCTCACTTTTTCGTACATGCAATCAACAAATTTAATGCTCATTTGTATGAATATCGAGTTTTGGAATATCCGAGCAACAAGATTATTGTGCCTTGGAATAGTATTACCAAGTTTACAGATTCGACTTTGATAAAACAATCAGGGTATCCTGAAATGGCATATTTGGGTGGGTGTAAAGCAGGATTTGGCAAGATGCTGATTGTTGATGTTAGAAAAAAGAATCAAACTTCAATCTTGGCAACGAGTATGATTTCTTGGGAATCCATTAAGCCTAGTGTTTCTAGCGTGTACACTTCTAAGGATTTGGAAATCTTCCTTCAAAAACTACAATTCCCGTGGTCAAATACACTAGAGGTACAGTCAGCGCCACAACCAATAGCCAATCTCAAATTGTCGCCTGACAATAATAATCTAGTGTTTGTGCTGAATGCAGATATATCCTCAAAACATCAGATTCAATATCAATTACTTCTTGATAATCAAATTGTTGTGGATTGGCATGACAATGAATACAACAATAGTTTTATTTGGCTGAAAGATTTTTCACCAGGTGCGTACCGTATCCGAATGCGATACACAGTGCAACCCATGAATGTGTCTGAATATACCTTTGAAGTTGAGCCTGCTTGGTATCAGACTATTTGGTTTAGGGTTGCCATAACAATAGGTGGACTTGCATTATTGGGGTTCTGTATTTTTGCCTACTTACTTTTCCAACAAAGGCGAAAAACGAATATTGAGATTGCTAAAAAACAGAAACTTCAACTCGAATTAAAGGCTTTATATGCGCAGCTCAATCCACATTTTCTCTTCAATTGTTTGAGCTCGATACAAGGACTTGTCAATCAACAAGACTTTAAAGGCGCTAATGAATATCTTACAGATTTCGCTCAACTGATTCGAGGAGTTCTTAGCAATAATGCTAAGGAGGAGACTCCACTTCAACAAGAAATACAAACCTTAGAGACCTATCTAAAATTAGAGAAGCTGCGGTTTGGATTTTCTTACACTATAGAAATCGACAGTAGTATTGACCTTTTTGCAATTAATATTCCTTCATTACTATGGCAACCGCTTGTGGAAAATGCTGTCAAGCATGGAATGGCAACGTTGGAATCATCGGGGCGTATCAATATTCTTTTTAGCAAAGTTGATGATTCACTAATAGTCGCTATCAGAGATAATGGAAAAGGGTTTGATACATTAAAATCAACTACTGGACTGGGTTTACGTCTAACTCAAGAACGTATCGAAAGATTGAATGAACTGCAAAATGAGCAACCGATAGTCTTAACTTTTAATCCTAATTTTGAGCATGGTACAGAAATAATTTTAACCTTTACTCATTGGTTTTTATGAAAGCGATATTGATAGATGACGAATTGCCTAACCTTACAAACCTGCAAATTCTGCTAAATACCTATTGTCCACAGATAGAAGTATGCGCGTTAGCCCAAAGTGCTGAACAAGGAATAATTGCCCTTAAGACCTATTCGCCAGACTTGATATTTTTAGATATTCAGATGCCAGAACAGGATGGTTTTGCCTTTTTACGAAGTTTAAATTCCTATGATTTTGAGGTGATTTTTGTCACTGCGTATGATCAATATGCCATACAAGCAGTACGTTTTTCAGCGGTAGATTATTTGTTAAAACCAATAAATATCAAGGAGTTGATAGAAGCAGTAAACCGTGCGTTCAAACAAAATCAATTAAAAAGCCAGCATAAACAAATTGAATATTTGATGGATTGGTTCAAGGTACAATCTCAAAAGGAAGAACAACGAATTGCGCTGTCGACGGTTGAAGAAACTAGGTTTGCCAAGGTAAGTGAAATTATTCGCTGTGAATCTTCTAATAACTACACGACATTCTTTTTATCGGATAATTCAAAGCTATTGGTTAGCAAGCCTATTTACGAATATGATGAGCTTTTGTCAAATTATGGCTTCATTCGCTGTCATCAATCTCATCTTGTCAATAAAGCATATATTAAAAGTTGGCTCAAAGAATACGGAGATTTTTTGCTATTGAATGATGGAACGCAGATTCCTATATCACGTGGTAAGAAACAGATGGTAAAAGATACTTTAAGGGTTTTCTGAAAGCAAAGTAGGCTTTTTCCTAATTCTTATAAACCTTAATTCTTTTACCCCACAGACACCCACACCGTAATTTTTGATAGAGATAGCCAAATAGTATTTGTACTTTAGCGTTGTAAAAAACAACTTATCCCAAAAGGACTATAAATACTATAAACATGAAAAAACTATCATTTATTCTTTGCTTGTTGATGTTGGTGCAAATGGCTTTTGGCCAGAAAAAAGAAAAAGGCTGGGTCTCGCTTTTTGATGGAAAATCTTTTGCAGGCTGGCGTGTCAATGAGGAAAATCCTAAGACTTTCTCTATCGAGGATGGTACCATAAAAGTAGCTGGCGAACGTACACACTTATTTTATGAGGGGCCTGTTGGTAATCATGATTTCAAAAATTTTGAACTAAAAATCAAGGCAAAAACATTGCCTGGTTCTAATTCTGGCATCTTTATTCACACAGGTTATCAGGCTTCTGGTTGGCCCGAAAAAGGCTATGAAGTGCAAGTAAATCAGACACATACCGACTGGCGTAAGACGGGTAGCTTGTATGGTGTAAATGACGTAAAAGAAAACTTAACCAAAGATGATGAGTGGTATGAATACCACATTATTGTGAAGGATAAAAGAGTAATTATCAAAATCAATGATAAACTTGCTGTGGACTATACCGAGCCTGAAACACTTCCAGAAGATCGTGGTAAAAAACGACTTAGCTCAGGTACTATAGCTCTACAAGGTCACGACCCGAAAAGTGTGGCCTATTTTAAAGATATTAGAATTAAGATGCTGAAATAATTGACGATTTGTTTAGGTTGCCTTATCATTCCTAGCTGGCGAATCAATTCGCCAGCTAGGAATAATGCTTATTTCATCACTAAAGTATTGGGTTGAAAGGTCTTCCACGAATGCCAAAACTCCTGATAAGCTTGTATTTTGGGTAAAGACGAGCCTTGGTATTTTCCTGATATACATTTCCCATCCATATCCCACACTGCATCTGATTGACTATCAATCAACTGGTTGTCTTTTAAAACCAAATCGAGCATCCCGAATGGGCTTTCGCTTTTGAAGGCATGAAAACTTTTACCATCTTTTTCTAAAACGATTATGATATGATGCTTTTCGACAGTGTCATAAATAATCCGTTTTTGCAGCAATGTATTCCAATCATAAGCTTTGGCAGTCTTTCCAAGTGTTATGCCCACAACCCATGACTTGAGCTTCCAAGAAAGAGAATCTCGAGTGGTTAATTCACTTTTCCCTTTGCCTGAATCATAGTTTTTCAAACCACTATATTCTTCCTTAAAAAGGCTGTCAGCTTGCATAATCAAGGAATTGGGATATTGTCTTAGCCATGAGGCTAGACTAACCTGCTCGGATGGAAAAGAGCGAAGTGTTTTACCTTTGAGTTTTCCTGTAATAGACTCTCCTGTAGCTTGTTGCCACCATGATCCTGTTGTTTGGTCTTCGAACATGGCATTGAAATGATCCATTCCTACTAGTCGAAATTGCTCATATTTGCCATTGACAAAAGGCAAATAAACACGTCCTGTACGACAAACGGTGCAATAGGTAATCATCATGGGTGTGCCTCCAACGGTATCTATTACTTGATGATGATAACCAATCAATTGTATAGGATAGGCCTTGGCTTGTCCGTTATGAACAACGCCAAGTATCAATTTATCTTTAGCAATTTTGTTATCGCTTCCACTTGCCATTGTTTTATTTTTAGGTTGATAAAACATATGGTCAGCAGTGAGCTGAAAATTAAATAAATAAACCACTCCTAGCCACAGAAGAGTAAGTCCGCCGAGGATAATTTTAGTAAGTTTTGAGCCTATTTTAAAGTTTTTCCAAAGAGGATATGCCAGTAGTACAATCCCCAAAATGCGTAAATACCAAATGTATTGATGTAAAAAATACGCCAATTCTATGGTATCAGACTGCTGACTTCCAGGAAATGGCATAATAAAATATACTTTCAGTATTTCACTGATAAAAAGAATTAAAAATCCGATAATGAGTTGTACTCTCATAATAGCTTGATAAATAAATGGTTAATAAGTTTGTCTGAAAAGAGTTCTACCTCTTAATATAGGCAATTGGGTCAAAATTAGCATATCCTTCGTCTCTGATTCTTGGTCCTCTGTCGAGATAGGCACTTGCCTCTTGAGGTGCCCATGTTCCTAAACCGTCTACATATCTATTAAACATACAAAAAGTGGCTGCAATCAATACAGTATCATGAATTTCTTTGTCAGTAACTCCATGTTCTTTCGCCGATTGGATATGATTTTCTGTTACGAATTTTCCTCCTTTTTGTACAGCCGCTGCAATGACTAACAAAGATTTGAGTTTCTCAGCAATAGGCGCATGAGACATATCTTTTTTAACCTGTTCTATTAATGCTCCGTCATCTTCCAAGTAGCATTGAGCTGCTGAACCGTGTACCATTTGACAAAAAGTACAATTATTAAGATAGGAAACATACGTTGCTATTAATTCTCGCTCGCCTTGAGAGAGACTATTGTTTGTATCTCGTAATAAGATTTCGGCTAAAGCATTAAGCGGTTTGGCTGTTTCTGGACTAAACGCCATCAGACCACGAATACCGGGCAATTGTTCTTCAGAAGGAATGTTAATATATGCCATATTTCTTTGAGTTAAATGATTTTGAAAAGAAGCGAGTCTATAACCGATGATAGACTCGCTCTAGGTTCACTTCCAGTCCATTATTACAATATTTTCGAATCGCTTACTAAATTTTTTGTACGTAAAAGCATGATAAACGCTATAACAAATGCTAGTGAGAATATCATGAGGGATTGTCCTAATCCGCCAAGTATTGCCACTAAACTTCCTACAAAAAACACGGCTGTAGCGGTAAAAAATCTTCCAATATTAAAGCATAATCCCGTTGCGAATCCTCTGACTTGTGCGGGGAAAAGCGCAGGAATAAAGCTTGACAATGCCCCCTGACTAATGCCAAAAAAGAGCGATAACAAGGCTGTTTCGATATAGACCATACCACTAAAGGTCTGATTAGTTAAAAACAATAACATACAAACACTGCTGCACCCTAAGAAAGTACCAAGTAGCGTTTTCTTAAATCCAAATGATTTTATCAGAAAACCAGAAAGTATACCACCTACGATTCCGCCAATTCCCAAAAGCATCATGACAATACCTCTTTCTTGCTGACCTTTTTGACCATTGCTTAATAAGCCTTGTACCCATGTAGGCAACCAAGAGAAAATTCCCCAGAGTCCAATAAGTACTGCTCCGAAAATAAGTATTCCCGTCCAAAGGTTTTTCTGGTAATCTATTGATTCTATTGGGGTTATATTCTTTGTTTTTCCTTGCGATTTTTGCCATTCTGGAGATTCTGGTAAAAAGACAAACATCAAAATAGCGATACCAATTGGGATAAGACCAATCCAAAAAGCTTGATGCCAATAAGGAAATAGAAGGGTAATTCCGCCTGATAGTACAATTCCCAAAGGAAACGAAACCGCCAAAATGCCCAAGATGACAGGTCGATTTTTTTCTGGCCATATTTCAGAAATATAGACCGTGGTCAATAGTAAGATTCCCCCAACACCAACGCCAGAGATAAAGCGTAAGGCAAGAAGCAAGTACCAATCTTTCACAAAAACAATAAATACGGTTCCCAAGCCGCAAAGTGCTGTTACGACACTCAAGCTTGGAATTCGACCGATTTTATCGCTAGCAAAACCCATGGATAAGCCACCGCACATCCACCCATATAAAAATATGGCATTGATATAAGCTCCATATTCTGAGAGCTTTTGTTCGTCGAGTAATCTGTTCAGTAAATCGGGCAATGCAACAGGCAAATAAGACGACATCATGGTGGAAATACATCCTCCTAATAAATAACTCAGCATACAAAGCGTAAATGCCAACTTAACCTTGGTTGTGTGAATAGTTGATTTCATAAAGTTGTAAGGTTGTTTTAGCACTTATTATCTTAAGAATTCGTCAAAATTGAGGCTGATATAATACATGCCTCCAACGGCTGGTGACCCGTAAGCTTGAACTACATATTGATTCGTCAAGTTGGCAGCACCCAATTTGATTTTTGTTTTAAGTGATGGAACTGTATAGCTTACCTGTGCATCTAACAAATTATAAGCGCCTATTCTTCCAGGTCTCAACTCTGTAAATGTCCCATACCAATCGAATGCAGTTTGCCAGTGCCATGCCACGCTAAAACCTAATTTGTCAGTAAGTTTTGGATTAGAAAAAGTCACATTACTTTTCCAAGTTGGAGTATTGAAAGCAGGAATATTGTTTGGATTAGCATCCATTATATTAAAATCTATCCAAGTGGCATTGCCATGTAATTGGTAGTTTTTGGGTAAAGCCCAAGTCAAGCCAGCAGTAACTCCTTGAATCGATACTTTGTCGGCAGCATTGGTGTACAATTGAAACGCTTTGATATTTCCATTCAAAATGTCTGCTGCAGCTGCTGGGTTTACGCTTCCGTCTGCCAATGTTACGGGGCTATTGGGTCTAATAACTACCGAGTTGATGATAAAATCGGTGTATTGACTATAATAATAATTAATGTCAAAAAGCAATTTTGAAGTCAATAATCCTTTATAGCCTACTTCAATACTTTGAACACGTTCTGGTTTGATATATGGCACATTTGATTTTACCAGTTTGTCCTTATTGTTGGCTAAAGCAGTGGGGAAAGGAACACCTTTTTGCATATCAGCACCAAATCCACTACCGAAGGCGCCCACTGATGCGGCGGTGTAAGAGTTTTCATACACATTCATTCCTTGTGAATTGATTGGAGCTCCGCCTAGAATTAAGATTGGACCTACGTCAAGCTTAATATATTGATCACTAATAGTTGGGTTTCTGAAACCAGTTTGATACGAAGCTCTAAAATTATGTCTTTCTGTTGGGGAAAATACTGCAGATGCTCTTGGTGTAAATTGACCATCAAAGTTTTGGTTTTTGTCATATCTTCCTGATAAAGTTACTTTTAACTTATCTTGAAAAAGACTTTTTGAGGCTTGTGTAAACAAACCAAACTCATCATTGGTGAGATTTTTTCCTTTGTCGTCAAATAGAGTACCCTCCGTATCGAGATAGTATTTTCTGTAGTTTCCTCCAACTTGCAAATTGAAGACTTTTACCACTGAACTAAAATCATAAAGTCCTTCAATGTGTTTTAAGCTACAATTACTCTTTATCCCCGCACCTGAAAGTCCTGTGGTTTGAATCAAACGGCTTCGTGCTTCGTCAAAAGCTGCTGTGCCTGGGAGTAGTCTACCTTGGTCGGCAAAGGCTCTTGCCTGTGTGGCATTTTGCGCTGTCACGCCGTTAATAGTACCATTAAACGCTGCCGCATAACGCTGAAACCAAGTAGCATCTGCTTTGTCTGGTGTTACGATGTTTCCACTCAAGTCACGCACCCAAGTACGGTTGATTTGCTGTCCCAGCGAACGGGTATTGTAAGAATTGTTAGAAATTTCTTGATTAGAATAAGCTCTGATATAAAACTGACTTCCTTTGAGTTCTAAACGATGCTGGATAAATTGAAAATCATTGATAACGAATCTGTTACTTCCTGTGTACTGAGCTGTTCCTTGATTAAAATTCATTTGGTAAATGGCCTCAAGGTTATCATTAATGCGATAATGCAAAGCACCATTTAGTTTAAGACTATACACACCATAAGTCGCCAAATCTTTTTCTTCATAACCTGTTCTTGAAACTCTACCAATATTAGGTAAGGTTTGAGCCACTTCATCACCATAAATATTCAAGGCATTACGACCTGGGTTGTTTGCTCCACGACTCGCTGCTGGTGTATTTGGGTCGATATCTGTATAGTCATTGGCATACCAATCGGTACCTCTGAGGTAGGAAGCATTGATTTTGAAGGCAAATTTATTATTAAAAACTTTGGCATAACGTAAAGCCAAATCGCTCATGGGTTTTGCACCTAATCCTGTTCCATCATTCACGTGATTGAGACCAAATTTCGTTTGAATGCTGAGTCCTTGGAAATCAAAGGGGTTTTTTGTACGAGTATTAAGAAGACCATTAAAAGCAATTGGACCATATAAAGCTGAGGCAGCTCCTGCAATCAATTCAGCACTTTCTACGTCCAAATCATGTGGACCAAATAGGTTTCCCATCGCAAAACCTAAGCCTGCGGGTTGGTTATCGATACCGTCGACTAACTGCAAAAATCTTCCGTTTCCTGTACTATTAAATCCTCTGGTATTGATTTGTTTGTAGGTAAGACTACTCGTAACCATATCCAAGGATTTGATATTTTGCAAACCATCGTAGTAGTTTGCCGAGGGTGTTTGTTGTACCTGACGAATATCCATTTTTTCGATACTAACAGGCGAACGTAAAATTCGTTCTTCAACACGTGAAGCTGTTACTACAACAGGGTCCAACTCTGAATTTGCTGGAGAAAGTGCAATATTAATAGATTGATTATTAGCAATATCAACAGTTTTAGCTTCATAACCAATTATAGAAATAGTAACAGAGGCAGGTATTTTTAGTGCTATACTAAAGCTCCCATTTGCATTGGATTGCGTACCTGAAAGTTTTCCTTTCACTCTGATTGAAACTCCTTGGATGGGCTTTTGCGTTTGAGCATCTGTAATTTTACCTGTTACTGTTGCAACTTGCGCTATGGTTTGAGTGAGGATACTGATAAAAATGAATATAGTTAATATATGTTTTTTCATGTCTAGAGAAATTTAGGATTTTTTCAAATGGTCATAACCTTGTGGTAGGCGCTGATATCCGTGATTAACGATACGCTCGCCAAGTTGCTGATAAAAACCACTTTGTGGGTCGGGAGTAAAAGTTGCCATACCGTCTACATATCGGTTGTAAAGGCAGAATAAAGCGGCAATCAACACGGTATCGTGAATTTCGGCATCCGTTGCGCCGAAAGACTTGGCTAATTCAACAGCCGCTGGGGTAACGGCTTTTCCGCTGATTTGAACAAGGGATGCAATTTTTAATAAAGCCTTCATTTTATCACTCACAGGCATTTGGTCAATATCCTGTTTCATGATTTCACAAGTTTCTGTTTCTCCAAGTAGCAAATCTGTGGCAGCGGTATGGGCATTAGTACAAAATACACAACCATTTCGGTGTGAAACGATGGTGGCAATAAGCTCTCTTTCGCCTTGTGATAGGGTATTGTCGCCTCGAAGTAAGAGCTGGGTTAAATCTCGAATCGGTTTAGCCGTTTCTTGGCTATATTCCAATAAGCCAGTAATGCCTGGCAAATGTTCGGGTAAAGATATATGGGGCATAATGGTAATTTCGGTTGGGGATAGACAAAAGAATATCTAGTTGATTAAATGAAAATTTAACCAACCGATTGAAGAAATGACGACAGAGTTCGAAGATTTATCTTGCTCTGTTATAGCCTAAAAAAGCCATTTTCTGACCCATTTCCAGATAGTCCTCATTGGCTTGTGGCGCCCAAGTGGCTAATCCATCCACATAGCGATTGAACATACAAAACGCCGCTGCAATTAGCACGGTATCATGCAGTTCACGATTGCTTGCACCTGCTTCACGGGCTATGGCAATATCTTCTGGTAAAACGTGTTTACCTCCTTTTTGTACTTTTCCTGCAATGTCCAATAATGCCCTTAGTTTTGGAGAAATGGGCGTTTCAACAAAGTTTTTCTTGATGTCGTCCATGACACTAATATCACAATTCAAATGTGCAACTGCCGCTGCTGCATGTGAAGTATGACAAAAGTGACAGTTGTTGAGATAAGATACATGAGCAGCAATAAGCTCTCTTTCGCCACTCGAAAGAGTCGATTCGCCTCTCAATAATACCTCGGCAAGATTGAGTAAAGGTTGTGCAGTGGTTTTATTATAGTCCAAAAGCCCTGAAATGCCTGGCAAGGATGGATTTGGTAAAGCGATATATGACATGGTTTTACTTCAGTTAAAAATGATTGGGCAATACAATTGCAGCCTAACGTAAATGACAATACGTAAGGAAGGTAATTAGTGGGCAAAATAAAATATAGGATTATGCTTTGGGCTTTCAGATGACGGCTTTTGGCGATGGGTTTTAAAAAATTTTTAACACTCTTTGCCTGTTACCTAGTGCCTAAACACAGAACTTAAATCTAATTTTGCACGAGTACTTACATTAAACTGAAGCTATTTTGGGAGGCATAAAAACACCTGAGGTATATAGATGAGCATATAGATAAGAGTAGTAGAACAAACTTTGTTTTTTGCTTTCGATGAAATGATGATATTTGTTTTCAGGACCTACTTGCTGAGGTAAGTAGTTAGATGATAAGTGCTTGCATAAATCTAAAGCCTTTTTTAAGGGCGAATTTTTTTCTGAATGATTGTCAGAAAATTGTTGACTAAGTTCTTCTGAAATAGATTGATATTTTTGTTTAGCCTTATGATTGGTCTTGATTTTGGTATAAAGCGTATCGTTTGAATAGTGCTGTTCGATAATATTGTAAAACTCACCTTGATATTCAATTAAACCTTCATGAGAGGTAATATTGGTAAAATCACTACTGTAGGGTAGTGCAATAGGCATTTTGATTTCTAACCATTCGTCATTTTGAGTAATTGGAGTAGCTTTTTGAATCGACTTGTCAAAGCATAGCAAAACAATGCCAGTGCTAAACATATTGTATAGCAACAGACAGAGAAATGAAATGCTGACAATTTTTTTCAAAGGATGATAGTTGAGGTTTTTTCTTCTTAAAACAAAAATAAATATTTATTTCATACAATATACTAATAAACGAGCGAAACTTTCACGATTTTCCATCAGCAAACCAATTAATTCGTCTACTGATGGAAAAGCGCTAGAAAAAGAAGCTGTTTTGACCAGATATTATACACTATCTATTAAGATAGATTTCAAAAATCAACTATTGCAGATGGCGGATATGGGATTGCGGAAATCTAGGATATTTTATTGAAAATGAATGTATTTTTCAAAATATCCAAAATCAGCAATCCAATATCCGAAATATTTCCTAAAGACTCATTTTGGTATTACAAACAGGAATCTCTGTAGACTGACTTGGAAAAGGAGTCGTTTTGAGAGGTACTTTGGTAATAGTATTATTTCCTTCTTTGATTTTGATAAACTGATTAGGCTTTAGGTTTTTGAAAACTTGCGTTTTACCTGTTTGAGCCCAAGTAATTTCAAGCTCATCAATTAAATCACTTTGTCCAATACCTATTTCTCTTCTCAAAGCAGATGCTCCAAAACTTCCTCCAGAGTTTACATCACGATAGACAACCCTTTTGATTCCTTTTTCTCGGAAGGTAACTTTCACGTGTGAACCAATCGCCGAACGATTGGTTGTAGTACCTTCCAACTGAATATTAATCCAGCGGTTATTATTTTGCCCAGGGTTCAAATACAATGAATTGTTGTAAGAATCGCCAATATAGGCGCCACCCACTTCAATGAAAATATCGCTATCTCCATCATTGTCAAGATCATTGATAGCTACACCATGCCCTTTTTGCAAATTTCCAACCCTTCCTGAAACGGTGACATCGGCAAACTTTCCATTTCCCATATTTCTAAAAAGTCGGTTGGGAACTAAGGATTTATAATCAGGGTTGCCTGTACCTAAGTACATATCCAAATAACCATCATTGTCAATATCTCCAAAGTTAGAACCCATTGCAAAAACGGATTTATTGAGACCAGCATCTTTGGTAACATTTGTGAAAGTCCCATCATGATTATTGTGATACAAATTCATGGTACTGGCTTGGTTAGGAATTCCCAAGGCTTCAGTGGCCACAGTGTATGGGATAGATGTGTCGAACTGGTAACCACACACAAAAATATCTTGCCAGCCATCGTTGTCATAATCCCAGAACCAAATCGGAAAGGTATTAATCTGAATATCATTCAATCCCGACTTTTCAGTGACATCCTCAAATTGAGGAATGTTGTTTTTTGAGCCTGTATTTTTTAGTAAAGTTCTGTGTCCGCCAATGCCCGAAATGACCAAATCTTGAAGTCCATCATGGTCATAATCAGCTGCACTAACCCCTTTCACAAAGTCGATAATTTGACATTTGGCCATAGCAGCAACTTCGGTAAAAGTACCGTTTTTATTACTGATAAATAGCTCACAAGGGTTATACTCATTCATTCCCCCTGTTTCGTTACCTATAAACAAATCTAACCAACCGTCATTATTAAAATCTCGCCATACGCCCGCCTGAGTGGGATGTTCTGAGAAAAGTCCACTTTCTACGGTTACATCTGTAAAGGTATTGTCGCCGTTATTTCTGAGTAAAGAATTGGCTTGTCTACCATAATTCCCCATCCATGCGCCTCTGAGCACGAAAATGTCCAAAAAGCCATCGTTGTTATAATCAGCCTGAATCATGTTTAGACCACCTTTGAAACGTCCTAAATCAGAGATGACGGAGCAATCCATAAAACCGCCTTTGGTATCGTTGCGGAAATAGTGCATAGCACCCTTTAATCCCCAATCAGAAGTAACGATATCCAGATAACCATCATTATTAAAATCGTCAATAATGGTTCCACCAGCCATATTTCGTTTATTAAGTCCCAAATTTGGGGCAATATCTTGGAAAGGTTTTACCTCATATCCTGAATTGTCTTTATCCAAATTAGGAATTAACCATTGCTTGGGTACTTTGTAGGGATAATCTCCCAAGGTCATGTAGGCAATGTTCAACAGCCACATAGATTCGTAATCCTTGGGATTTTGCTCAAGTAGTTTCGCATAAATTTCGACTGCCTTTTGTGAGCCCGTTTTGTTTTGATGAACACCAGCGTTTTTAATAGGTAAAATACATGATTCTACCGAATGATTACTGATACAATTTTGGCGCTCGCCCATTCGTAAGTATGCTACCGCATAGCTTTTGAGTATCTCAGAATAATGTCGATGATCCTCGGATACAGCATATAAGATTTTCTCAAAAGCATTTACTGCTTCTTTTTCCTGTCCCATTTTCAGAAAACCATTGGCTTTAAAGAAGCTAGCTTGTAACCTCATAGCAGGATCGGGGTGCTTGGTCGAAAGCGAATCAAAGAAGACAAACTCAGCCTCTGGACAAAAAGAATTTTCTTTAACAAAATTTCTATCATAGGCAGCCGATAAATACTCTACCATTTGGTCATTTGAGCTTGAGGCTAGATAGCATGATTCACTTGAGAACAAGGTGAAACATAGATATAGGTAATATTTGAATTTCATGTTGATAGGGAGTTGAAAGGAAGCTTTCAATCCACTTGTAGGAGGGAAATCGTGATTGTGTTTCACAAAAGGCAATACTTTTTCCATCGACTGTCGCGTAAGGACACTCGATGTGGGTATTTATTTTTTATGAATAGACAACGACTATTTTTTATTCAACAGCTACAAATTTTGAGATTGAAAGTTTGATTAGATAAAATAAAATTCTCCATAATCATTGTACACAATACTTTCCGAAAAGTAAAGGCACAGCAATTCCAGTCTAATGCAAAATCATACATCAGAAGAATAATTATTTTAAACAGAAGCCATTTCGGGGGGATTGAAAATACTTGAAGTAAAGTTGTTTTTATAAATGTAGCAACTGTAAAATTGATGTTTGATTTTCAGGTGTAGACCATCAGAGATGGTTGTAAATATAGGTGTAATATTTTGTAAATAACTTGAAGATAAAGACTTGCATAATTCTAGCGCCTTTTTGAGGGGCGTACTTTTACCAGAATGGTTATCCGAAAACTGCAAGCTGAAATCATCGGCAAGGGACTGATACCTTTGTTTGGCCGTGCTATTGGTTTTGATTTTGGTATAAAGTGTGTCGTTTGAGTAGTGTTGTTCGATGATATTATAAAACTCGCCTTGGTACTCGATTAAGCCTTCATGTTTTGTCAAATTGGCGAAGTCACCACTGTACGGAAGCGCAAGATGCACCTTAATTTCTATCCAACCATCATTTTTGTTGATAGGAGTTGCCTCTTGAATAGTTTTTTTGAAACAAAGCAACACCAGTCCTGTGCTAAACATATTGTATAGCAACAAACACAAGAATGTTATGCTGATGGTTTTTTTCAATGGACAAGTATTAGAGGATTTCTTTCTATAACAAAAGTAAATATTTATTTATTACAATTTTTGAGATTGCTAAAATTAAATTAAGCCCTTAAGTGAAGATTTTCCGCTTTCAAAAGTCAGTTTGGCTCAAAATTGAATTTATTTTATAATTTCTCCAGATAATAATATTCATAATTTCTTAATCTAAACTTGTTTTTCACTTGACAGACTTGGGCTAATGCTGCTATTACTTTTGCCCTCGAATTACACTTGATGCCTTTGAGCAAAGAGGTTATCCGTTTTCTATAAATGCTACCGACAATTTGAGGTGTTCGGTTAAAAATCATGAAAAAAACTATTTTTACAATCCTTTGTTTGTGTGGATTGCTTTCAACGGCTTTTGCACAACAAACGATAAATCCAGTAAGTAGTCAAACGAAAGAGACCAATTGGGTTCAGCGCAAAAACTACTTATTTCTGACTTTGTTGGAGGAATCCAAATCGCTACGTTTACAGTTGGAAGAAGATGAAATCTTACAAAAACTGGCTGCTCAAAAAAACTTACAACTTTCAGAAGCACTCAAAAATTGCGCTTCAAAGCCCGCTTGCTTAATCGAATCACTTCGATTTTCAGAAGAAGAAATTAAAACTGTATCGCTTCGTTTATCGCAATTATGCACTAAAGGTAGTTTGTTAGAAAATCTGGTAAAACAGTCTTTAGCACCATCATTGGCTTATGGGAAATTTGAGAATCATGAGATTAATGCTGTGTTGCAAAAAGCTTGGATGCAAGATGCTCGTGGTGTAAACTGGACAATTGGGGTATATCTGGGTGGTCAAAAACCGAATTATCCGTTGATAGATTCTATTGCTTTTGATATTACTAAAAAAGGTTATTATCAATTGCTGGGCGACCTGACTCGTGCGGTTCAGGCAAAAGTGAATGGCTCAAAACTGTTCTTTTTACCAACACTTACTTCGGCATTATTCGCTTTAGAAATCAACGAAAGAGAGCAAATCGCAGACTATGAACCTATGGCGAGTGGTGTCAACAAACCTGTGGTTGACCGACTCAAAACGATTGCTTGGAACAAATATCCGTACTCACTGATTCTTATTCCGGGTGCTGGCCCTGACGTAAAGGATATGCCCATGAGTGCCGAAGGAATGATGCGTTGTCGTGTGGCAGCAGTTAGATATTTCGAAGGAAAAGCTCCTCTAATTGTTGTTTCTGGAGGAAAAGTTCATCCTTACAAAACGCCTTATAATGAGGCTATTGAGATGAAAAAATATATGGTCGAAAAGCTTCATGTACCTGCCAATGCCATTTTGGTAGAACCACATGCTCGCCATACTACGACCAATATGCGTAATACCGCTCGTTTGATTTTCCAGTACGGAATACCAGCAGATAAACCATGTATTACTTCAACGTCGGTTTCTCAAAGTCAATATATCCATGAGTTGAATTTGGATAAACGGTGTGAAAAAGAACTTGGATATGTGCCTTATCGTAAAGGAAAACGTATTTCTGAAACCGAAGCGGAATTTTATCCATTAATTGAATCCATGATGCTTAACTCATTGGAACCATTAGATCCGTAATCGGTTGTAACACTTCATCATTTCCTATTTTATGCAAGTTTCTTCATTAATCAAATACCCATTGATGATGGGATTGTTGGCTACGTCTTTTTTGTGGGGAGCAAGCCAATTACCTGAGATTTCTATTCAGGCAGAAAAAACCTTTAACCTCGATTCATTGGGTGCTGGACAAGGAATCAGTCGTATTGGAAATCAGTACTTTGCGTATGGTGATCGTGAAATTGGGGTGATTCGTGAGTATAAACGTGTTGGAGATTCTTTGGTATATCAAGATAAAGAAATAGCCTTAAGTATTGATGGAAAAGATGTAATTGGGCATCCGACAGGAATAGCTTATCATAAAGGATTACCTACTTTTATTGGCAATAGCGTGCGCCTAAATCCTGAAGGAACACAATGGAAGGCTGTTATTTACCAAGTTGATTGGAAAGGTTTACAAAATACCAGAAAGCTTGATAACAACCTTATCTCGACAATCGATGATGATGCTTGTATCCAAGGCACTCGCCCCGAATATGTACAATACAAAAAACAGTGGTATGTCGCTACAGCTGATTATGGTAATCGCAAAAACGAAGTACGTTTATACAATCCGTTAGAGCTGGCAAAAGCGCAAAAGACCTCCGAAAAAGGAGTTTTATACAAAAAGTTTTCGTGTGGAGCTTTTGTACAAAATCTTTTATGGATACCCGAAAAGAAAATACTGGTTTTGATTCAAAATCAAATTGAAGGACGACGCTGGCGCTTTAGTTTTTTGGATTTTGAAAAATCTATTGAAACAGGAGAACAGGTGGTTTTAAAAACAATTGATATTGACAAAGCCGATGAATTAGAAGGGTTTACCCTTTCAGATAACTCTCTTGAAGGCTTTGCAGTGACCTCTTCACGCCGTATGAATACTACATTTATCCGCTTACAATGGTAATGTATCACAACAAAATTTAATCTTATTTTTTATGCAAAACATTTTACAAAAACAGCTTGTCCTGAAGGCGCTTTTATGCTTGTGCCTATCGGGTACGGTAGCTGTTATGCCAACCCAAACCGTGATGTCGGCAAACTTGGGCAAAATGGCAAATCCTGTAACAGGAACCGTAACTACGTCCAAAGGTGAGCCATTGGCTGGCGTAAACGTGTACGACAAAACCTCAAAAAAAGGAACTGTCACCGATGCCAAAGGTAAATTTACTATTCAAGCTACAGAAGGCTCAGTATTAGTTTTTTCTTTTGTAGGGTTTGATAGCCAGTTAGTTACTGTCGGAAAAGCATCTAACTTGACGATTCAGTTAGTAGAAAACTCACAAGAGTTACAAGAGGTAGTTGCGATTGGCTACTCTACCGTGCGCAAGAGTGATGTAACGGGTGCTATTTCGAGTGTAAAAGCCAAAGAATTGAATCTTACTACGCCTACTGTTGGTCAGGCTTTAGTAGGTAAAGTAGCAGGGGTACAAATTTCACAAGTGAGTGGTGCGCCTTACGTAAGTACAAAAATTCGTGTGCGTGGTGTAGGTTCTATCAATGCCAGTTCTGATCCATTGTACGTGGTGGACGGTTATCCTGTAGGAAATGACCTTTTTATCAACCCAAATGATATTGAAAGTATTGATATATTGAAGGATGCTGCTTCGGCTGCTATCTATGGTTCAAGAGCTGCTGGAGGGGTAGTATTGATTACGACAAAACGCGGTAAAGAGGGTAAAGGTCAATTTCAATATGATGTGCAATATGGGATTAATCAATTAAGCAATAAAGTAAAATTGCTAAATGCCGAGCAGTTTACTCAATTATTGATTGATGGGCACAATAATACGTACAAAGATTTAATCTTAAATTCTGGAAAAACATGGTCTGATGCCATGTATTCTGACGACAACGCAACTCGTGTCGCAAAAGTTGGAAATGCATCTTCTGTGAGTTTACCACCAGATTTGTATGATTTTGCTAATCAAAAAATGATTACACCAAAATACAACACCGATTGGCAAGATGAGCTCTACCAAACTTCTATGGTACAGCGTCATAACTTATCTTTTACGGGTGGTAATGGTTCTACTCGTTATGCGATTAGCGGTGGATATTTGAGTCAGCCCGGTATTATCAAAAGTACCAAACAAGACCGTATCAACTTCCGTGCGAACGTAGACGGACAGGTTAGCTCTAAGTTACGTGTAGCTGCCAACTTGGCAATTACAACCAACGAAAACCGTGAGGTTCAAGAAGGTCGTTTCAACCAAGGCCCAATTATGGGAGCGCTTATTTATATGCCAATTTTCCGTGCGTATAACGATGATGGTTCATTAAGGAAAAATGAAGCTGCGGGTCTTTCGGCCAATTATGCCTACCAATCAGTTGAAAACCCAGTAGCTCTAGCAACTGAAACTAAGATTTCAAGAAAAGGTGTAAGAGGTACTTTTAGTAGTAATGCTTCGTACCAGATTTTACCGAATTTGTTGGCTAAAATTAACCTTGGTTTGCAGACCTACAATGAGAAATATGAGTTTTACCAACCCACAACTTTGAGTAATGGTGCCAACCCTCCAGGCTCTGCACAAGCAATTGCAGCAGCCAATGCGGTAGCCCAAACACGCTCCGAAATGGATAAGTTGGTAGAATATACCTTGAATTTCAATAAGCAATTCGATGGGCATTCTATTGGTGCATTGGCGGGGTATTCAGCACAGCAGTTAGATATTGATGTGATTAGTGTAACAGCAAAAGGTTTCCAAGATGACCGTATTCCAGAAATTACTGGTAAAGGTGCTGATGCAACCAATTTTACCTTGAATGGTGCAACTGGTAAGTCAACTACTACTTTACTTTCTTACTTGGCTCGTTTGTCGTATAACTACAAAGAAAAATATTTCTTAACAGCTTCTTATCGTCGTGATGCTTCGTCTCGTTTTGGTCCATTAAACCGTTGGGGTAATTTCCCTTCTGTGTCGGCAAGCTGGGCGCTTTCAAGCGAGCCATTTTTTACAGAAAAATTTGGTCCTGAGACAAGTCTAAAGCTTCGTGCTAGCTGGGGATTAAGTGGAAACAACAATATTGGTAACTACGGTTTTGCTCAGACGATGTCAAGTCCAACAGGTGTTGTTTTTGGTAATGGAACTGTAGCTTCGGCGGTATATCCTAATGCTTTACGTGACCAAAGTTTGGGTTGGGAGTCTACTTCTCAATACAATATCGGGGCAGACTTGGGTTTACTCAACAACCGTATTTTCTTGATGGCTAACTATTATTTGAGTCAGTCAACAGATTTATTGTTTAACCAACCAGTGTCAGCCGTATCAGGAACATCAACGATTTTAACAAACTTACGTAATTCTAAAGTTCAAAACCAAGGCATTGATTTACAGTTAGATGCAAGAGTTGTTCAAACTTCAGATTTCCGTTTAAACCTTTCTGGAAACTTTTCGCTTAACCGTAATAAAGTATTAGACCTAGGCGGTGCTAATACCATATTGACTAACGGAGCAGAACGTTCATACTTGACACATATTACGCAGGAAGGTCAACCAATCGGGATGTTCTACGGATTCAAAGTGAAAGGTATGGTTCGCGAGTCTGATATGGCTAATATCGCAGAAGATAACGCTAACTATAATGCTGCAACTCAGACTTATACTGCTGGGTATAAAATCAAAGGACCAGCTCGTTCAACAGCTTCGAGTAACTCTTTAAAACCAGGAGATTTGTACTTTGAGGATACTAATGGCGACGGTGTTGTGAATGATTTGGATAAAACGGTTATTGGTTCACCTTATGCGAAGTTTACTTACGGTTTTGCGATTACAGCTTCTTATAAAAACTTCGACTTTACTTCATCTTTCAACGGAGTTTACGGAAATCAAGTGCTTGACGGTCAGTACTATTATACTTTCAATATGGAAGGTTCGGGTAACCAATATGCTGATGCCGTAAATCGCTACCGCTCAGAAGCTGAACCTGGCAATGGTATGATTTATCGTGCTTCTCGTGGTGGTACACAAAGTAATAGTACTCGTTTGTCGACCTTCTATTTACAGGATGGTTCATTTATGAGATGTACCAACATGACCTTAGGATTTACGATTCCTGACAATTGGTTGAAAGGACAAAAAGGCTTGAGTGGCGCACGTATTTATCTAGCAGTAGACAACGCCTTCACATTGACCAATTACAGAGGCTATAATCCAGAGGTAGACTACAACAACGGCGCAAACCTTACGCCAGGGGTTGATTACGGAAAGTATCCGCTTGTAAGAGCTTATACTTTAGGAGCTAAGTTGACTTTCTAGTCTTTTGTAGAAAACTATTTTAAAAAGAGAAAAATGATTAAGAAAATATCACTTTTGGCACTTGTAGCGCTCAGCTTAAGTGCTTGTTCGGACGATTTTGTAACACAAAACGACCCGAATGCCGTAAATGCTACAGACTTTTTTAAAACCGAAAACGACGTTTTACAAGCGGTCAATGGCGTATACCAGTCTTTGAGAAGTTCAAATAACATTGGTGAAAACAGTGGATTATATACCGACGAACGCTCAGACGATGCTGGTCGTAACGACAACCAATCAAATGCGGGAGAGCCATTTCAGTTTAATGATTTCTCTATTTTACCAAGTAATACTTATTTGAAAAGTCACTGGCTAGCACTTTATCAGACTGTTGCTAGAGCCAATCAAGTTATTTCTAATATTGATAAAGTAACATACACCACAGCAGCCAATAGAGATATTTATAATGCTGAGGCGAAGTTTCTTCGTGCTTTGATCTATTTTCATTTGGTTCGTAAATGGGGTGATGTGCCTTTGGTTACTCATCAATTAAATACGACAACCGATGTAAAAAACAGCACTTTCCGTGAAAAGAAAGAAAAAGTATATGATCAAATCGTAGCTGATTTGAAAGAAGCTGTAAATTCTAACTTGCCTAACCACCAGCCTGCATCTGACAAAGGTCGTGTGTCAAAAGCTGCTGCTAATGCCTTGCTTGGTCAGGTGTATTTGACTATGGCAACGACCTTAGATCAGGCGAATCGTGGAACAAACTTAGGAAATGCTAAAACCTATCTGTTGGCAGCCTACAACATGAAGGCATTTACTTCATTGAAGGATATTCCTTATGCAGATGTGTTTGATGTGGCTAAAAAGACGACAAACCCAGAAATCATTTTCCAGATTGTGAGCAAACAAGGCGATCCAACGTATTCGTCTTCCATCGCAGCCAATAATCAAGCAAAAGGCGAAACACTAATTTCTCTTAAGCCAAGTAGTGGTGTAGGAGGTAACGTAAAAGCAGATTTGGTAAAAGAATACGAATCGACTGATTTGCGCAAAGATTTCTCTATCAAATATGCCAATGACGCAACGGTAAAAGATTGGTATATCACCAAATTTAGAGATGTAAGTTCAGCCGCAGGGGCTAATGGCTATGGTGGTAACGACTGGCCTTTGATTCGTTATGCTGATGTAATTTTGATGTTGTCGGAAGTAAGTTTGTATTTAGGTGAAGAAGCTAATGCGATTATGTATCTCAACCAAGTGCGAGAGCGTGCGAAGTTGCCAACGTATGAGGTTTCGAAATTAGACCCAACGTACAGTCAGAAATTCCCAACTTTGAAATTGGCTATCTTGCACGAGCGTCGCGTGGAGTTGGCATTCGAACACCACCGTTGGTTTGATTTATTGAGATTCTTTACGGCTGATGAGTTAGTTAACTACATGAAAGCCAAAGCTCAATCAGATTATGGAACAGCTAAAGTTTCTAACTTTGGTACAAAGGATTACTATTTCCCTATTCCATTTGATGAATATAAACTCGATCCAGTAAAAATGTACCAAAACAAAGGATACTAAGTGATAATGTAGAATTGTGAGTGGTGAATAATCTTTCATCCTCGCCTAAATATCTAGTCCGAGACTTAGTCTCGGACTAGATGTTTTTAGTTTTTAGCCTTTGTTGGAGTTTTCTCCAGCGATTCTAGCGTAAGCAATGAGTTTTAGGTATTGAGTTGGATTGTTGCTGACGCGTGTTTGTTGGAGATCTCCAACAAAGGCTAGAAAAATAATCACTCATGCGCTCAATCACTCAATCACTAAATTTAGGATTTACGCCAACTCCATTACACGTTGGCGGTGCTTAACGCCCCATTGATGCATTGACATTACGACTTCTGAAAGCGTTTCGCTATATTCTGTCAAAGCATATTCTACCGTAACAGGTTTGGTATTACACACCGTTCTGGATACCAATCCATGACTTTCTAGTTCCTGTAATTCTTTCGATAAAATTCTAGGACTAATTCCTATCTCTCTCGAAAGCTCATTAAATTTTTTGGGACCATTGCGTAATATTGTAATGAGGACTAATTTCCATTTTCCTCCTACTACATCTAACGTATCTTGAATTGCCAATCGAGCCTGCTTGCACGCCTTTTCTGTATGAATTTGTTCCATCTAATATCGTTTTTGATACTACTATCCTTTAAGTAACTAATAACAAAAGTATAGTATCTATTTTTAATTTTGCATAAAAAATAAACAAAATTATGAACTCGACGATGAATATAATTATTACTTGGACACTGACTATTTTGGTGGCTTTTGTTTTTACAGGAAGTGGATTATTCAAATTATTGGGTGGTGAAGGGACTGCCGAAATGGCTAAAACTTTGGGGGGACAAGCCCACTTAACCTTTCTCGGAATTTTAGAGTTAGCCATTGTTGTTCTTTGGTTTATTCCAAGAACAGGTGTGGTGGGAGCTTTGTTAGGAATGACTTATATCGGTGGCGCTATTGCTGTACATTTTGTTAATAATCAGCCTGTTGCTATTCCTGTAGGTATTGAAATTCTGATTTGGATTGCCACGGCAGTAAGATTTCCTGAAGTGAAAAATCGCCTTTTCGCCACAGTAGCGTAAATATATTTCCTTAGGGTACAAATTAATTTGCGCCCTAAGGAAATATCATTCAACTTCATGTTCCATAAAAACCCGATAGTCATACGTTTTTTCTTGAATCAAATCTTCGTAATGAATAGTAAATTCATTTCTTGTAATGGTATATTGCGTTATGGAAACGGTTTTTAATTGGTTTTCAAAATTGACTTTAAGATTACTTTTTGCATGACCTTTTCCTCCAAAATGATGAAAGTCTAATAACGATTCTTTATTAGGTATTTCTTGTAAAAAATCCTTGAACCAATCTTCTCTTTGCTGAATTATTGCTGGTGAATAAAGGGTAACAGATGACCATATATGTGCTACGTCTGATTCTCTTTCGCAATACAATATCTCTTCGCCTGTCCATTTGATTTCATGCAAAATTCGTTCTTTTTGATTTTCGATAATCACTAAAGTAAAAGGTTCTATTCCATTGAAGCGGTAGGATTGGAGGAAAAATTGTACTGAATAATATTCAAAAAAATCAAGGATGACTTTGCCACGACTTTGTCGATAAGGAGGTTTAGGGGTATGTTTTTCAACGCCCCCATTCAGCAAACAAAGTGTAAAATTCCCGCAACTCCCTATCCAAGTTCCGTCTCCTTGGGGATCTTTTGGAAAAAATACATATTGCCCCCCAAGCTGATACTTTTTGGGTGGAACCGCCAATATTCTTGAGACAGCTTCGTCTCTATTTGATGTCAATATAAATCCTTGATTTTCAGTGGGAATATAAGTCAGTACGCACATATGTGTTCATGCAGAATGTGAATGTAAAAAAATGTTTTAGCCCTCGTTGGAGTTATCTCCAACGAGCCTAGCGAAAGCAACAAGTTAAGTCGATATCATGATTTAGTTGGTTTTGCTAACGCGAGTTTGTTGGAGATGACTCTAACAAAGGCTGGACTTACTATATGCTATCTATGCTGAAATGCTTTCACGGTATTTAATTGTTGAATATGCCACTCCAAAATCCGATGCAAGAGATATTTCTGGAAAATTTTCTTGAATTCCTATACGTAACAATGCAAAATGATGAATCGCATGTTCAATCAAATAAACTAACTCTCGTTGTACATTTGATATAACCATTTCTGGAATAATGCTATCGTAATAGGTGGCCATCAATAATGGCTTTTGACCGTCAGAAATACTTGAAATTTTATGAACAATGGTGTCTAAACAGTCAAGTGTATACGTCAAGCTATTTTCGATTAGGAAATCTCTTTTTCTTGCGTCATAATCAACTATACCATCTTCGAGTCCTAGTATGAAACATTGGAAAAACTCAACAGTGTGACGAACATGTTGTCCTACAGAACTCCCGCTAAATACTGTCAATGGTTGCGTGTATTGTGCTGTATCCATCGTGGATAACAAGTCTTTTAACTGAGCGATTATTTCTAAAGAAATGCCTTTGCTTCTCATATTGAGGTGGTGTTTAGGGTAACAAAAATCGTAACAATATCACCAAGTAATGCACTGGATTCTCCAATGCCAAAGTCTAAACGATTGATTTGAAAACTAGCTTTAAAGAGTCCTGTGTTGCCTGTTTGTATGAAGGTAAAAGGAATTTTAAGGCTTTTGGTTTTATTCCTCATCGTCACTTCAAAGGTTCCGATGTATTCATTGGCCTTAGCACCCCGCTCTGCCTGAGTACAGGTCATTTCAATTTTCGGGTATTTTTCCACATCAAAATACTTGGCTCCTCTCAATGTTTTGTCACGTAAGCCCAAACCTGTGTCTATTGTTCGGGCTTCGAGACTAGCATTCATACTGGTTTTTAGTAATTGATTGGTGTCAAAAAATATCGAACTTGTCAAGCCTTTAAAGCTACCCTCAGCAGTTGAGCCGAAAGCATGCTTGATTTTAAAGGTTATGCTGCTTGAAACCACTTTCCAATTTTGAGAAAAGCCGTAATGACTAAAAATCAGCAACACTCCCGAAAAAATATATTTAGAATATAATTTACTTTTTATGACCAATTTGGTAAGATATTGCCAAAAATGGTTGCAAGATTTTGTGTCTAAAGCGATCATTTTCAAAGGTTAATAAACGGTCTGTTTTATATTCTAAAAACTGGAAACTCAATCCTGCTCTCAAACTCCATTTTGAATCCAAATGATACGAAGCATATAGCTCAGAGTTCAAACTTCCTAAGTCGCTGTCGCTAATCAAAAGCAAATTGAATACACTCGGACTTGCTGATTGTACGCTATTGTTCAAGGATGACGACGCTGACGAAAGGAATTTACCCGTTTGTTTTCCGCCAAAACTTACACCAATGGCATCGATATTGAATCCCACATCTAACTTTTTAAAGCTATATTGTAAGGCGATTTTGACATTCAACGAACCTAATTCTGATTTTGATAATTGTAGTGTATCTATATTACTAACGATATCGTCGGAGAACAAGGCAAAAATGCTATATTGTCCTGAGGTTAATCTTGCAGGTGCGGTTCGATAGGTTTTTTCTCCACCAAAAAGCCCATTGGCTCGTAAGCCCCAACCCATTTTAAATCGCTTATTCTTTCCCAATCCATAGAGTTTTTGATAGGAAAGAGAAGGTGCAAATGATTGTCCAAAGGCAATTGACAAATCGACATCCTCTTGAATTTTGGCATATTGCCCAAAGGTTGTTATTGAGCATAGCATCAACAACAGCAAAATTATTTTTTTCATAAGTTATCTTATTTGAGTTCTGCAACCCCGAATAATACAGAAAAGCTTTTGCACCAGATTAAAACATGGTTTCTTTTCTTAAAATCTATATCACCAGAAATGTCATAGATGATATTTCCGTTTTGAACTTTATCGGAGATTTGAATAAAGTTAGTCACCGCTCGATCTTCTGCTAAATAAACTCTTAAATCTGGACCAGCGTCAGTTTTAAAATTTTCGAGTACTAATGTGTAACTCTTCTGCGCTGAATCAGCATAAATTTTAGCAATTCCAGAGGTTTGATGAACGGCGTTCATGAAGTTGCCTGTCAAAACCAGTTTTTTGTTGTTCGTAAAGTTTTTGGTACTAGCACTATCGAGTTTTTGTGGTGTCGATGAGGTTTCTTGTTGTACTGGAGCTACCTCTTGTGTACACGCTACAAGCCAGCCTCCGACACATAGCCAGAGGAGTACGTATTTAGTCATATGTTAAATGGAGAAGTTTAAATGAATGAACTTAGTGCGTAAAATAAAACTTAAGATTATGCTTTGGGCTTTCAGGTAACAGCTTTCGGTGGTTATTAAAAATCATTTTAACACTCTCTGCCTTGTGCCTGTTACCTAGTTCCTTCAATACAAAATGGAAATCTATTTTTACTGACTTACTTAGCTTTTTACACCCATGTAATTAGCGGTTATTTTCGCTTTTTTGAGAATGATTTCGGTGCGAGAATAGTCCAAAATTCCTTTTTCTTTAAATTCATTAAATAGCTGAGTAACCGTTTGTCGAGTGCTACAAATCAAACTAGCTATATCCTGATGAGTGAGATAATTATGGAGTACCACATCTTCATCTTGTTGAGTACCTTCTTTCGACGCCCATTCGTTCATGAAGCTCATAAATCGAGTACGCACATCCTTAAACATCAAGTTCGCATATCTGTTTTGCAATCTTTTGAATCTAAAACCTATCCACTTTGTATAAGAAAGTCCTAACTGTGGGTTTTGTTCAAGAAGTTTTTCAAAATCCTCCATTTTAAAGCTACAACAGATTACGTTGTCAGATACCGCTACTGCGTATTCGTCCGAATCAGATTCTGTAAGGGTAAATTCTCCAAAAATATCCCCTTTTTGAATGATATCTTTAACAATTTCGTTGCCTTTATCATCTACTTCCACAATTTTCAGGGTACCTTTTTTCAAAAAATACACCCTAACAGACTCATCATGAGAAAATAAAATAATTTCACCCTTCTTCGCTGTTTTGAAGTTGGATATCATACAAATTGATTTTAACTCAGAAGAAGAAAGCACGCTAAAAAGTCTGTGGTCTCTTAAATACCAATATTTTGTGTCTAAATTCATAGGTATTTTGGGGATTGATGATTCCCAAATATACAAAAATGCTTAACCTTTTAGATAATTGAGTACAGAATGACGCTAAACTCGGCTCTTCGTTGATAGAGAATCCATGCACAGCAAATCAATGTAGCAAGTGCCATAAAGAATAATTGTCCGCCATCGCCCATGACTTCTACACCAATCATAAAAAGATGAGTAACAACAGCGCCAAACATTAATCCTACTCCTAAAAAAGCGCCCCAGATAGCCCTACGGTCAATAAATAAGAGGATAGAGGCTATTAATTCTAAAACACCAGTACCAATTCTCCCCCAAGGTTCAAGACCTATACTATTAAAAATATACACACTTTCTGCTGCTCCTGAGAACTTAAAAAATAAAGTCTGAAGCATAATAATTGCTGGAATTAATCTTACCAGTAGGTTGAAAGTTTTCATAGGATTTATTTAAAAGTTTTGGTCCAATTGCTATCAGCTTGCTTTTTTAGTTTTACTTCTTCCTTTTTCCAGTCGTCTAAAGTATTGGAGAAAAAGTTTTTATAAAACAGATATAATTTTCCTTCATAAATTCGGTAGTTTTCGGGGTCTACTTCTACTTTTTCACCTTTGGCGCCCATGGCATAAGCACACCAGCCTCCGTAAGCAGGCTCATATTTTTCTGGTGTTTTTTTAAAGGTTTCTAAATTATTCGGATTTGCAAAACGGTAGTTGATACCTTCGTAATTGTAGGTCAAATTTGCTTTACCTTTTAAAGGTTTATTGGAAAAGTAGCTAACAGGATCATAGCCACTGATCGCCGTATTTTTTTCCAATAAAAAATGTTTTTGTCTGATATTCTGCGCATTAACTACCATTGAAAATAGTAGTAAGGTAATGCATATGATATTTTTCATTTCTTTTCTCTGTTTGTTTACGATACAAAGTTGAAGAAAAGCCCAGAAGTCATTTGTCGGCTGGGTGACAATGGAAGAAGGAATTTGAAAATAATTGAAATAAAAAAGGAGATGATTCCAAAATCATCTCCTTCCATACATTATAATTTTATCTCCTAAAAACTCAACACATAAGTTTTACCTGCCTGCGTACTGAAATCCCATAATTGTGTATCCTTTAACACAGGTGGATTTACCTTAGCATTAGGGTTTACTAATGGCGTTGCCACTTTTTCTACTTGATAAAATGTATTTTGATTTTCACCTTGTGCTTGTTTAAGAGCGGTATTGTTTGGTTTTGTTTCTGAGTCTAGTCTCAAACGGCAATTTCCACCCAATTGAGAATGAATAACTAATTTTGTTACTTTTTGGTTTTTCCAAGTAATATCAACTGTAAATCCACCTCTTGCTTTCAGGCCTTTGATACTACCTTCTTTCCAATCACTTGGTAGCGCGGGTAACAACTCGATGCTTCCATCGTGACTTTGTAAAAGCATTTCGGCTACGCCAGCAGTACAACCAAAATTTCCATCAATTTGGAAGGGAGGATGGGCGTCAAATAAATTTGGATAAGTTCCACCACCTTGACCACTTTGTACTTTTGGAGAAACAAGTGTTAACTGATTCTTAATCAAAGTATAGGCATGATTTCCATCTTTCATTCTTGCCCAAAAATTCACTTTCCAACCCATACTCCAACCTGTAGAAATATCACCACGGGAAAGAAGTGTCTGATTAGCTGCCGAAAATAACTCTGGATTACGATAGGGAGAAATTTGATTGGCTGGATACAAACCATACAAATGTGAGATATGACGATGTTTATCGTCTGGTTTATCCCAGTCTTTAATCCATTCTTGTAGTTGCCCATACTGACCTATTTGCATAGGTGGAATTAGCTTACGTATATTTTGGAGAGTATCTGCAAACACTTTATCTTGCCCCAATACTTTAGAAGCTTGTATGGTATGTGTCAATAGTTCAAAAACAATCTGATTGTCCATGGTTGTGCCATAGCTCAGGCCTGCACTTCCTCCGATAGGATCTTTGTACGTGTTTTCGGGACTCATGGAAGGACTCACAACCATCCAACCATGCTCAGGTTCTTTTTGCATCGCATCCACATAAAAGGTTGATGCACCTTTAAGGATAGGGTAGATTTCTTGTAAAAACTTTTTATCTCCTGTGTATAAATAATGTTCCCACAAATGACGACTTAGCCAAGCGCCACCCATCGGCCACATACCATAAAAGCCTCCATCGACTGGGCCAGTAATACGCCAAATATCAGTATTGTGATGCGCCATCCAACCACGAGCGTGGTAGATTTTTTGAGCACTTTCTTGACCTGTCACAGCCAATTCTTTCAACATCTTGAACAGTGGCTCGCCCAATTCGGATAAATTGGTTGGTTCGCTAGGCCAATAGTTCATTTCGGTATTGATATTAATGGTGTATTTGCTGTCCCAAGCGGGTTTGACACGATCATTCCATTTACCTTGCAGGGTAGTGGGCTGACCATTGGGTTGTGAACCTGCAATCGTTAAATATCGTCCAAATTGAAAATAGAGCGCAATAAATTCAGGATCAAATTGTGTATTAAATTGTTGCAAGCGCTCATTGGTTGGCAAATGATCGAGATTACTTTTGCCTAAATCGAGACTTACTCGGTTGAAATACTTTTGATAATTTTTGACATGTTCCTGTAATAGTAGGCTAAATTTTTTCTTTAAACCTCTATTCAACGATGCTATAGCTACGTCGTGAGGGTTGGCTGAAAGGTCTTTGTAATTCTTGAAATTTGTTCCAATGGCAATATAAATAGTTGCTTCTGAGGCTGATTTTACATCAATTGTAGAGTCGGAAAAGGCAATGTTTCCATCTTTAGTGACGACTTTCACATCTACTTCATAATTAACTTTTGAAGCTAATTTTTCTTGCTCTGCTGGTGTACCTGTTAAAACCAATAGACCGTTTTTGACAAGAACCTGTTTGATTTGATGGGCAGAATTGAGAGATACCGAAAAATTTAAAGACTTCGCCTTGCTTGCTTCACAGTGTACTGCAATTACATTTTCACTGAGAGAGGCAATGGCTGTTCTTTTATAGCGAACGCCCTCTATCTCATAATTCACCGTTGAAGTTGCCTTGCTAATATTGAGATCACGAGAGTAATTTTGTGGATTATCATGCCCTTTGAAACGAAGATATACATCACCAGAAGGCTGATAACTCATACCATTTTGAGGTGCAACCATTTTCTGTTTGGATAGCTCCTGTGCCTCAGCGTACCTTTTTTCAAAAAGTAGTTTTCGTAATGTAGGAATTGTTTCTCCATGACTTTCTACAACATTGTTGTGAGGCTGTCCAGACCAAACGGTTTCCTCGTTGAGTTGAAGGTGCTCTGTGGCTGGATTGCCAAAAACCATCGCAGCGAGTTTACCATTACCAATTGGCAGTGCCTCATTCCATGAAGTGGCGGGTTGTTTGTACCAAAGCCTATAATCTTTTTGAGGATTTTGTGAAAATACTAAAGTGCTAAATGTACTTAAAAAAAGAGCTTTTACAGCAAATGTTTTTAAATTCATAATGGGATTGTTTAGAAGTATTAATAGCGCCAGGCTATGATTTTGGAAGTGATTAAAGGAAACACAATGAAATATATTTCCTGTTAGTGCTATAAGTAATATTTTACCTAATTGTACTCATGAAAAAGGGAGAGAATAGAAGGCATAACTTCTATTCTCTCCCTTTAATCTTCATCAGGATAAATGTACTATACAAGTTCCTGATTTTTTAGAGTACCAAATGTTTACCTTCGTAACTCACAATTCCACCTTATGCCTTAATTATACCCTGGGTTTTGCAAAAACTCACTTTTGTTTTGCAATACATCTATTTCTACACGAGGTATAGGACGTAAACCATGATACGCCTTAATGTTTGGTGAAGCAAAAGGATTATATTTGGTCGCACGTTCGATGAGTTTTCCTGTACGTTTTAAGTCAAACCAACGAAGCTGTTCTCCAACAAATTCTCTGGCTCTTTCGTCAAGAATAAAATCTAAAGTCATATCACTTGCTTTGACTTGCATAGCGGATGTTTGTCCAGGAAGTGCCGCTCTTGAGCGAACAACATTGACATAACTGGCAGCCTTTGCCAAGTGCATCAAATAGCCTTTCAAAGGCTTTTCTATCTCCTTTGATGATCTTTTGCCAAAGCTGCAAGTATGTGGATTCATCGAGCATGAATATAAAATTAGAATTAGAAAGGTACAATATTAACTTAGATTTATCTTAAAAGTAAGGCAATTTAAAAATATACTTAGAGAAAAACATACATTTTTGATAAAAATTAAACCGATTGCATTTAAAATGCAATCGTCTGATCTTTTGGCAACGTTGCCGGTAACGATTGCGTAAAAAAATCAAAAACAATATTTGTGTGCACCAAACTTATGTCTGAATTTCGAGCTGTAAACCTATTTATAATTACAAAAAAACTTGTAATTCTTCCATAGCATTTTCTATTTCTCCGAAAAAAATAGAGGTACAAATTAGGTTAATCTGTATTCCTCAAAATTCTACTTAATCAGATGATTATGTGTGGGTTACGTATAGCCGGTTCAAAGAATAAAATATCATTTCTAGCTAGTTGAGATGGAATTATGTATTTAATATTTTCCTAAAAATGAAAAAAAGTCTCATTTCAATGTTTCTGTTTTTTTTGAGTGTATCGGTGGTGATAGCTCAAAAAACTACAACTTATCCGACCAAATTTACGGTTGCTTTAGATGGTTCGGGCGACTTTAAAAGTATCCAAGAGGCAATTATGGCTTTTCGGGACCATTCCCAGCAAAGGGTAATACTATTTATCAAAAATGGTACTTACCACGAAAAAATAACTATCCCAGCAAATAAGCCCAATTTGCATCTTATAGGCGAAAGTCGTGAGGGCGTAGTGATTACAAATGGAGATTATTCGGGCAAAACCTATCTGAACGGGCAGAAGGATGCCGTGGGCAAAACGCAGTATAGCACCTATAATTCGTACACGCTTTTGGTGGATGCGCCAGACATTGTACTTGAAGATCTGACCATTGTCAATAGTGCAGGTCGTGTGGGACAAGCGGTGGCGTTGCATGTGGAAGGGGATAGATTTGTTTGTAAAAATTGTACTCTTCTGGGAAATCAGGATACGCTTTATGCTGCCAGAGAAGGTACTCGTCAATTTTATGTCAATTGTCAAATTGAAGGGACTACGGATTTTCTGTTTGGTAAAGCGATTGTTGTTTTTAAATCATGTACGCTAAAAAGTCTTTCCGATTCTTATATCACCGCGGCAGCAACGCCTGATTATCAACCTTTTGGTTTTGTCTTTTTTGATTGTAAACTCACGGCTGACTCTACCGCGAAAAAAGTTTTTCTAGGTCGTCCGTGGCGTCCAGCTTGTAAAACAGTTTTCATTCGCACTGAAATGGGTGGTCATATTTTGCCAGTTGGTTGGAATAATTGGGGTAATCCAGCAAATGAAAAAACAGTACTTTATGCCGAATATCAATCTACAGGTGAGGGCGCAAATCCTACCAAAAGAGCTACCTGGAGTCGTCAGTTAGGTAAGAAAGAACTACGAAATTATACCTTAGAAAATATTTTTGGTACAAAAGAACAAATCAAAAATTGGTGGAACTGAGAGTAGTGATGAGTTTTGAGTGGTGAATGCGGAGTGTTTAATAGAATCAAAATCATACTCTGTTAAATGAATGTAATCACTTATTCATGACACTTAAGACTTTACATTTTTCTCATAATTAGACATTTATGAAATCATTTGGTAAATTTTTAGCCCTTTCTTTAATAGGGTTTTCATTAAGTTCACAGGCTCAAGAGAGTCAAACAATTTCTAAAGTTTGGGTGTCTGATTTAGGAAATGGACAATACAAAAATCCTGTGATTGATGCCGATTATTCTGATCCAGATGCTTGTCGTGTGGGTAATGATTTTTATATGATAGCATCCAGTTTTGATGCGGTACCGGGCTTGCCTATTTTGCATTCAAAGGACTTAGTCAACTGGTCTATCATTGGTCATGCGCTGAAGCGTCAGCCTCCCTTCGAACATTTTTCAAAAACTCAACATGGCAATGGCGTTTGGGCACCTGCGATTCGCTATCATGCTGGTGAGTTTTGGATTTACTATCCTGATCCTGATTTTGGCATTTATTTGACCAAAGCTAAAACCCCTACTGGTCCTTGGTCAGACCCTATTTTGGTAGAAGAAGGCAAAGGTCTCATAGACCCTTGTCCTCTTTGGGATACAGACGGACAAGTTTATTTGGTTCATGGTTGGGCCGGTAGTCGTTCAGGAATTAAAAGTGTTTTGACCATTAAGAAGATGAACGCCGAGGGTACTAAAGTTATCGATGAGGGCAAAATAGTATTTGACGGTCATGAAACCGACCCGACAGTGGAAGGCCCTAAGTTTTATAAACGAAATGGCTACTACTATATTTTTGCTCCTGCTGGTGGCGTTTCTACGGGTTGGCAATTGGTGCTTCGTTCCAAAAATGTATATGGATCATACGAAAGAAAAGTGGTAATGAATCAAGGAAATAGCCCTGTAAATGGACCACATCAAGGAGCTTGGGTAGACACACCAACTGGAGAAGATTGGTTTTTACATTTTCAAGACAAGGACGTATATGGTCGTGTGGTACACCTTCAGCCTATGAAATGGGTAAAAGACTGGCCAGTAATAGGCAATGATCCCGATGGTGATGGTATCGGCGAGCCTGTTATGACATATCGTAAACCTAATGTTGGAAAAATTTATCCAATCGTCACCCCAGCCGAATCGGATGAATTTGAGGGTAATATACTTGGTTTGCAATGGCAATGGCAGGCAAATCCTAAAGGCATTTGGCATAGTTTGACTAACAAAGGAAGCCTACGATTGTACTCGCAGAAAGTCCCTGATAATGCTAAGAATAACTGGGAAGTACCTAATATTTTATTACAGAAATTTCCAACTGAGAAATTTACGGCTACAACGAAGTTAACCTTTACGCCTAATCAAAAGCTTGAAAATGAGAAGGTAGGATTAATTATTTTAGGGAAAAGCTACGCACATATTGGTCTCAAAAGCAAAGGCAAAGAGGGAATCTTTTTAATTTATGGAGAATCTCAAAAAGCCTCTGAAGGTAAGCCCGAAGTTGAAACTATAACAGAGACTCCTATCCCTGCCAATACACCAGTGTATTTGAGAGTTAAGGTTTTGGAAAAAGCTCGTTGTCAATTTAGCTACAGTCTTGACGGACAAACTTTCAAAAATGTAGGAGAGCCTTTCCAAGCGGTCGTAGGACACTGGATTGGTGCCAAAATCGGCTTGTTCTGTACCAGAACCACACAAATCAACGACTCAGGTTATGCTGATGTAGATTGGTTTAGAATAGAGAAATAGGCACTAGTAGTCAGGCACTAGGCATTAGTAAAACACTGATGCCTAGTACCTCCTTGCCTCATTCCTATATTTCCCTATATAACGAAGAACAATTTATCCGCCTTTTTTTATGGCAAAACCATTTAGGATGTATTTTTGTGCAGTATTTGACTTATCTCTTCAAGCCATATTGATCCAAAACTTTCATGAAAGATATTTTTAAAGAATATTTACAAAAGTATATTCCCATTACTGATGAACAATTTGAGCAACTTTCTTCAGAGTTGACTATTAAGCATATCAAGAAAAATACCGTTCTTATCGAACAAGACACTATTGATGACTCTACGTTTTTTGTTTGTCATGGTTTGATACGTGCTTATACGATCGACCATCAAGGAAAGGAACACGCGATATTTTTTGCTCCAGAACATTGGTGGGTTAACGATAAGAATAGTTTTTACTTTTGTGAACCTTCTCTATTCTATGTGGAAACTTTAGAGGATACAGATTTGGTACAGATTTCTCGTAAATTCTATGATAAAGCTGCCCTTTTGATTCCTGAATTTGCTCCTTGGCAAACTAAAATTTTGCATAATTCCATCAGATTTATGCAAAAACGCATCAATTTGCTATTAGCAGCTCAAGCCGAAACGCGCTATCTGGATTTTATCAAAATGTACCCTAACCTCGTCCATCGTATTCCACAAACAATGATTGCGTCTTATTTAGGCATTACCCCTGAATCTCTAAGTCGAGTTAGAAAAGTATTGGCAACGAAGGGGATTTGAAAATTGGGTGATTTGAAAATTTGAAAATGAGCTTTTTACTAGTTCAAGATTTAATCTTGGACTTATTTTTTTACACAGTTTATAAACTGAAAAAAAACTATTCCGAGACAAATTCTCGAACTGGTAATCTTGGGCTTTTTTATAAAAATAAAATTGGTGTAGGGGCAACCCTTGCGGTTGCCATATTGAGTGGGACAACCGCAAGGGTTGCCCCTACCTAATAGATAAAACTGTTACTAGTTTAAGACAAAGTCTCGAACCAGTAATGTATTTACATTGCCTCTATAACTCAAACATTGAGGGCAACCTATTTTAGGCAAGGACAAAGGATAACTCCAAACTCATCACTCCAAACTCAAAACTCATAAGATTCTCCTCTTCACTCATTACTTATCATACATCAATGCACAGCCCTGAATAAGGTAGTAATTTTGAATCATCAAACAACAATTACTAAACGACTTATTCATTATGGAATCATACATCAAAGGCATGCACCATGTAACAGCTATCGCAGGTGATGCAAAACGCAATCTTCATTTTTATACAGAAGTATTAGGATTACGTCTTATCAAAAAGACTGTCAACTTTGATGACCCTCATACTTACCATTTTTACTTTGCCAATGCCAATGCAGATTTAGGCTCAGTATTAACATTTTTCCCTTGGGGTGATCGAGTAAAAAGAGGTCTTAAAGGAGCAGGTATGGCAACAGAAGTAAGTTATTCTGTACCAAAAGGCAGTTTAGATTTTTGGGTAAAAAGATTGGACGACAACAATGTATTTTACAGTAAACCTTCTGTAAAATTTGGCGAAAGATATATTGCCTTTCTCGATCCAGATGGTTTAAAAGTTGAATTGATTGAGACTGATATTCCTCAAGATACTTTGCCAGAAGTGTATGGTGTAAAACCTGAATATGCGCTCAATAGCATTTATGCAGTGACGCTTACACTCAACAATATAGCGCCAACGGCATCTATTTTGACAGATGTTTTTGGATATGAATTGGAGAAAAAAGAGGGTAACCGTACTCGCTACACCATTACAAAAGATGGCTTGACGTCTAAAGTTGATTTGGTTGAATTACCAAACGAATCGAGAGGTATTGTGGCGGGAGGTATTATCCATCACGTTGCTTTCAGAGTAAGTAACGATGGTGATTTAATGAAAATGCGTGAGAAAATCGTAGCCTTGGGCTTGAATATCACTGAGCAAATCGACCGTCAATACTTTCATTCTTTGTATTTCAGAGAACCAGGAGGTGTTTTATTCGAAATTGCAACTGATAACCCAGGTTTTGACATCGATGAAGATGAATCTGAATTAGGACAACATTTGATGTTGCCTACAAGATACGAAGGACAACGTGAGCGTATCGAAAAAGCTTTGCCAGTATTAGCGTAAGGATTTGGACTATGGGCTTTTGAGTAAAGGGTTTTGCAGAAAAGCCCATAGTTTATTCTAACATTTAAACACGATTTATCATGGACTTTCAACCATTAAAATATATACTTGAGTTGTCAAAAAATCCTAATGCTCCTGTGCTTGTCCTCTTGCACGGAACAGGCGGCGACGAACAAGATTTGATACCTTTGGCAAAAGATATAACCAAAGATTTTCATTTATTAAGTTTAAGAGGAAATGTAAATGAAGGCGGTATGCCACGTTTTTTCAGAAGAATCAGAATGGGAGTTTTTGATGAAAAAGATTTGGCTTTTCGTACCGATGAAATGAAGGCTTTTATTGAAAAAGTTTTGCAGGAAAACCATTTAGAAAATGACAAACTTGTGGCTTTAGGCTATTCAAACGGGGCCAATATTGCTGGAGCAACGCTTTTAAAATATCCAGATTTTTTTGATGGAGCGATATTGTTTAGACCTATGTTGCCCTTTCAAGAACCAGTATTAACCGAAAAAGCACAGCAAGTTCCAGTGTTCTTTTCGAATGGCAAAAATGACCCAACCGTTCCGCCAAAAGATACTTCAACGTATTTGGAAATCTTAAAAGAACAAGGATTTGAGGTAGAACATCATGCTTTGCCAACCAGTCATAATTTGACTTATAGCGATATTGAGTTGGCTAAGGTATGGTTAGAAAAATATTTTCCTATCAGCTAAGAACCAAAATTTTAGGCGTTGCAATGCAACGCCTAAATCTAACTATCCCCAAATTAATTAATTTTTGTCTGTTCCAATTTTTTTATTTTTCTGATAAAATCTCAACAGGTCCCAAAAGTCCCGCTTTTTCTAACGGACGTCCATCTAATCGAAACGGCGCTGTGGTAAAAGTTACACGCTGATTTTGTGGTAAACGATTATCACCAATCAAACGGTTATGCCACGAATTACTTACCTCAATTTCGACTGTATTTTTCCCCTTCACCAACGCTTTCGATATATCAACTCTAAATGGTGCTGTCCATGCGACTCCACAATTTTTCCCGTTGAGTCTTACCGACGCAATGTTGGCTACCTCACCTAAATCTAACCAAATCGCTGAAGAATTGTTTCCATCCCAGTCAAAGCTTTTGGTATAAGTGGCTGTTCCTGAGTAGTATTTAATCAAAGTATCTGTATTTGCACTCCAATCCGTTAAAGAATTAAATAACTGTGCGGAACTTGGTCCTCCTTTTTCTTTTTCAAAATTCACCTGCCACGAACCCTCAAAACTTTGTATTTTTTGTAAATCCCCAACAGATTTATTACTTGTCAATGCTTTTTTGCTACCGATAATAAAAATTGAACCATTGGGAGGTAGACTAATGCTTACGGAACTTATTCCATTTTGCTTTTTCGCTTCTAAAGTATTCCAAGTATCTGTCACAGGATTATAGCTTTGAACAAATGGCATTTCCATGCGCAAGTGATAGGTCAATGTTCGATCTGTATTCTGCTGATTGGCAAGGAAATAGATTTCTTTCTGAGCCTCTTTACGGTGCGTCCATGCAATATCTTTCGCATATTTTCCTGAAGATTCCACTACGTCTACATCTCGTTTGATACCCAAGCCTTGCAAATCTTCTGGAATTATAGGTGACAGAATAACTTTCCCTTTTCCCAAATTTTTTACTTGAAAACCATGAGTTTCTTGAAATTTACCACCCCAAATCTGTTCGATTAAAGCAGATAAATTTCTAGTATCACTTTTACTCAAACTCACTGCTGGTCTTTCGCTGATTACTACATTTGCGCCTGCTTGAATCAATTGTAGCAATTTTTGTAAAGTAGCCTCTGAAGTAGCATTTGTGTTCGGACTCAATTTTAAAGCTCTTGGCAAAACCAATAAAGCATAACTATTCCCATCAGCAAAACTCACTTTTCCATTGATTACTTTGGCACTTTTTAAAGCATCTGGACTAAACGAATCGTAGGCATAACCTCGAAGCGGATTGACCCATTGGTCGGCATCTGCCATGTTGGCTGAGTTACCAACTCCCGCTGGTATCTGACGCATAGGTTGACCTTCGTTTGCCAAACGTTTTTGTTCCAGAGCTACTTTTTCATCACCAAATAATCCAGTCAACGTACCAACCAATCTATCAGGCAATACCGAGCGTCTTGGTAAGTCATCACCCGTAAATACGGCTATATCTGCCACAGGTTTACCCTGTTGTAATAATTCCTGACAACGAGTGGCATAATCTACCCAAGCTTTTGCAGGTTTCCACCATGTTTGATTTCGTTGAAAATACAATCCCACACCGTCTAAAGTCATCCCCGGTTGTTTGTTAATCCAAGGATTATGAGTAAAAACATGATAGACTAACTTGTTGATTCCGAGCGCATAATTTCTATCTTGAAGTGTTTTTAACATGGCAGGGTGTTCATTCCAAGCCATGCGGACTGTCGTAAAACCTTCTGCTTGAATGATATTTTTTCCGTAAATATGAGCTGCCGAAATAGCGTCTAACATATCGTTGGGCTTGTCGTGGGTGGGGCTATTCAACCAAAATTCGCCCATCGGAATATCTACCAACTTGTAGTGAGCCAGACCGTCGCTCATCATGGTCGGTGCAATACTTTCAGCCGTGAAAATCAAGCCTTTTTCGGTAGTGATTTTGCGTAAGGTTCCATAAAATTTCTCCAAAACTAAATCTACAATGGTCTGTCGAATATCAAATAATACTTGCTCAGATACACGACGACTTTGCACGGGCACTCCTGTATAAACCAATAAATAAGGCATTAAAGAATAGCCACGACGTTTTGAAAATTCTTGTGCAAAATTCTTTGACCAATTTTGACTGCCACATTCCCAACTATCTACGTGAAAATAACGTAATACTTCCTTGCTCAATGCTGAGCCAATTTGTTTTTGGGCTTCTCCAAACCAGTTATCAAACTGAATTTTTACAGCTTCTTCACTAAACTTATCGCATTCCAATCCCTTACCACCACCAGCAGTAGCATTTGTATGTCCTGTTGAAGTATGTCCAATTCTTACAATCGTCCAAAGTCCTTTTGGAGCGTTCCAATGGATAGCGCCATTTTTATCGACAAACTTGGTAATATCTACAATTTTGTTACTCGGAACACACAGGTTATCAGGTAATTGCTCAGGAGAACTTTGTTTGCTCATTCTCCAAATTTCACCTGTTTTACTTTCGTATTGATGAATCTTTGGAGCAGCAAAAAGTTGGAGTTCCAACAGCTTTAATGATGGCTTCCACTTGGCGGCATCCAAATCTTCTGCGCCAGGTTCTGAGCCATTTTTATCATAAACAAAACGAAAATATTTCGCAGTAGTGGTCGGAATAGCATGCGTTACATCCGAGTCCGTATCTTGCCAGCCATGACGAGGTGGTTCGAGTTGAGTAGCTTTTCTAAAATTGATACCATCATTACTCACCTCAACAACCAAACGATGCGCCTGATACGTATTGCCTCCTGTTCGAATATAGATTGAACGACATGTAAAAGGCTTGTCAAACGCATATTGAAACCATGCTTTTGTATCGGTTTTAAAACTCTCTTTATTGCCAACCTTGATTAATTGCTGTCCAGAATTACTAGGTAAACTACTTGTAATTGAAGGTTTTATAGACAAAGTAGAAAGCGTATCTTCCGCCAAACGTGGATACGCTAATACGGCAATTTCTTCATAATAGTTTTCTTTGATAGGAGGTAATGGCAATTGTTGTTGAATCATTTTTCCCCCAGATACATGCACAGAAGCAGATACCACTTTTTGCATAGACTGCTCAGGACGAATCCACGGACCGCCAGCCAAAGCGAATCCATCGCTCACGTGCATACCCATTTGCAAACCTAATCTTTTAGCTTCGGACATCGAAAAACGAACCATTTCCCACCATTCAGGCGTGAGCTGTTGTATCGCAGGTGTATATACAGGTGGGGTCGCAGGACCTTTGATGGGCATGAGATAGGCTCCGCCAATACCAACTTCCTTCATCGCTTCGAGGTCGGCGGTTATACCAGCTTTCGAAACGCCACCTTGCATCCAATACCAAAATACCCATGGTTTGGCATTTTGTGAAGGAATGACTTGATAAGAGCTTTGTGCCGTAGCTTTGAAAGAAACAAAACCTAATACTATTAGAAAAAGCCTTTTGAACATATATTTTTTGATGATAATCTAAAAGTTAGTGGGCAAAATTGAATTCGTTTTACCCGCTTTAAGCCTAACGCCTAAAGCATATTATTTGGTAATAATTTCAATTTCAGAAGATTCCAAACCTTCTGCACTTGCCTTAAGAGAAATTTTTCCAGCTTGCTTTTTGGATTGAATAATAGCTAAACATTTGCCATGATACGCACTACGATAAGGAGCTTTAAATGACTCAAGACTTGCTTGGTAGCCATTGTCAACACCCACCAAATTTCCTTTTCCTTCTACCGAAAATTGTACTAAATGATTGGCATCTAGTACGATATTTCCTTTTTCATCAGTGATTTCTACGGTTACAAAAGACAAATCTAGTCCATCTGCTGCAATAGCTTTTCGATCAGCTATTAAGCGAATTTTTTGTGCTTTTCCAGCGGTGAAAACTTCTTTTGACAAAACCTCTTTTCCAGCTTTTCTAGAAATAACTTTCAACGAACCTTCCTCGAATGGCACTTTCCAAGATACATGAAGTTCATCTTTACCTTTTTTGCGGATTCCTTGGGATTTATTATTTACAAACAACTCAACCTCATCGGCTTGGTTGTAATACGCCCATACTTCTACAGTTTGTCCAGCCTTCCAATTCCAATGAGGCAAAAGATGAAGCACAGGCTTTTGCGTCCACTCGCTTTGATACATATAATATACATCCTTCGGAAATCCCGCCAAATCGATAATACCGAAGTATGAACTACGAGCTGGATAGCTGTAAGGATGTGGTTCGCCAAGATAATCAAAGCCTGTCCACACATATAGCCCAGCCACATGAGGCGCATTTTTGACAGCCTTCCAAGATTCTTCGTGTGTGGTGCCCCAATAGGCTGCCACGTTATCGTAGGCAGGCGCTGTCCAGTCAGTATTACCTTCCACTAACGGGCTTTTACTATCTTTTGGCCAAAGTTGAATACCTGCTTTGGGCATATCGTATTGCCCTCTAGTTTCTAATGCCGATGCCGTTTCGGTAGCGATGATGCTGTGGTTCGGAAAGCGTTTCGGAAATTCCGAATAGGCTTCATGTTTATAATTAAAACCAAGAACATCCAAAGCTCCTGATTGGAAAATATGGTTCTTATCTGGTTCATTTTCGGTAAGCGCTGAGGTAATGGGTCTGGTCGTATCAAATTTTTTAACAATTCCTGCTAATTCCTTTGCGTAAGTTCTGCCAGTGCTATCAAACTGTTCTCTAATTTCGTTGCCAATACTCCATACAAAAATCGAAGGGTGATTGCGGTCGCGTTTAACCATGGCTTCCAAATCACGAGCGTGCCATTCTTCAAAATATTGTCCGTAATCTTTTTTAGATTTCTTCTTTTTCCACATGTCAAAAGCCTCATCCATAACAATAAAGCCCATTTTGTCACATAAATCTAATAGTTCAGGAGCAGGAGGATTATGAGACATACGGATACCATTACAGCCCATAGCTTTTAGGATTTCAAGTTGTCGCTCCATAGCACGCACATTGACCGCCGCACCCAAAGCACCTGAATCATGATGCTGACAAACGCCTAATATTTTGGTAGGAACTCCATTTAAGTAAAATCCTGTAGCTGGATCAAACTTAAATGTTCGTATTCCTAAAGGACTGAATTGCGTATCTATAATTTGATTTTTTTGAAGAATCTCTGTTTTAACTTGGTATAAATAAGGCTTATCCAGCGTCCAAAGTTGTGGTTGTTGTAAGGTAAGATTTTGGGTAAAATTTTGTAAGGAATCCTTTGACAGAGAAACTCTTTCTTGTTTAGAAAGCAGTATTTTACCCTTATGATCAATGATACTCTGACGAATCTCCAATGTTGATTGTTGATTTGTCGTATTACGAAGCGTAGTTTGTACTTTTATGTCTGCCACATTTTCCCTCACATTTGGCGTACTCACAAAAATGCCCTGATAATCAATCGCTATTGGCGAGGTAATAACCAATCTTACATTTCGATAAATACCTGATCCTGAATACCAACGCGTATTAGGCTGTTCGCTATTATCAACCTTTACGGCTATGATATTATTTTTAGTCAGTAAAAAAGGAGTTAGTTCATAACGAAAAGAATTATAACCAAAGGGTCTTTTTCCTAGAAAATGCCCATTAATCCACACTTGGCTATTTCTGTAAATGCCATCAAATTCTATATAAACTTTTCGGTCTTTGGCAGTTTGTGAAAGATTAAAAGTTTTGCGATACCAACCAATACCCGTCGGTAATGCTCCCCCTTGGTTGGTAGTCAGATGATTAGCTCCAAAAGGACCTTCGATACTCCAATCATGTGGGAGTGACAGCACTCGCCATGCTTGGTCATTGAAACTAGGATTTTTTGCTTCTTTTATATCGGCATGAACAAATTTCCAATTATCATTAAAGTTAGAGATGGTTCGACCTGTATTTTGGGAAAAACACTGAGCATAGAGGCTAAATACGCAAATGCAAATGGATACTATTTTATACATGTCAGTCAATTTGCTGAATTAAAATGGGGATTCCTTATAGGATATTACTATCCAATACAAAGGTATTGGCATATATCGCCATTTTTATGTACCATTTTTCCAAACTTTTGTACCATTTTATCTGGGTATATATCTACAAATACCAAGGTTTCGTTTGCTATTTTTAAGATAGGAGCAATTGCATATTTTTATAGGTTTTTATCTTAGGATATATATTTCACTCTTTACTATAAGTTCCTTATTGCATAGGTCTAACACGAAGAAATCGAACTAAAAGCGTATTACATTGCCGATTTATTCACAGATTTTTCTTAAAATTCATAGAAATATGTTTTTAATAGAAATCCTTCAAATGAATCTGTAAGGGTCTGTAGGGTAGTAGTCACTGTCAAAATGATACAATAGAAAATTAACTATAGCGTAGGAAGGGTCTAAAATATTGTGTAAACATAGGTTTAAATCAACATAAATATTCTCAAAATAGTACAAAGACAAAATCCTATAATTTATTGAGAAAATTGTATATCATGACCCAAGGGAATCCTTGTAATTTTGACTCATCAAGTAGTGTTTTATTTAGTTGGAGAAGGACTAAAGAAAGACTAGAGGTTTTGAAACGTAATTATTTGTATAGATATAACTGACAAAACCTTTCAACTATAAGCAATAATTAAAAACTGATACATGAAAAAACTGCTGTTAAACGCACTAATTGCGCTAGGTCTTGTGGTATTACAACAAGAAGTATCGATGGCTCAATACCCATCGATTCCTGACGATATCAAGAAAGAAAGTGATGAGTTGATGAAAGAGACAACACGTTTGTCTGATATTGCTTGGCAAAAAGCATTGCCTATTATTCAGAAAGAAGCTAAAGCAGGAAAACCTTATATTCCTTGGGCAGCTCGTCCCATTGATTTGCCACAAGCTGATATTCCTGCTTTTCCAGGCGCTGAGGGTGGTGGTGCATATTCATTTGGTGGTCGTGGTGGTAAAGTATACGTGGTAACAAGTCTTGAAGATGACGGAGTTGGTTCATTGCGTTGGGCTTGCGAGCAAGGTGGTGCCAGAATGGTTGTTTTCAACGTGTCAGGTATCATTCGTTTGAAAAGACCTTTGATTATTCGTGCGCCATATATCACGATTGCGGGTCAGACAGCGCCTGGTGATGGGGTTTGTGTAGCAGGCGAGTCGGTTTGGATTAATACCCACGACGTGGTGATTCGTTATATGCGTTTCCGTCGTGGCGAAACCAACGTAGGTCGTCGTGATGACTCTATCGGAGGTAACCCGATTGGTAATATCATGATCGACCACGTATCAGCAAGTTGGGGATTAGACGAAAATATGTCGATGTACCGTCACATGTACAATGATAGCACTGGTAAAATAGAAGATAAATTGCCTACAGTAAATATCACTATCCAAAACTCTATTTTCTCGGAAGCTTTAGATACTTGGAACCATGCTTTTGGTAGTACGCTTGGTGGCGAAAACTGTACTTTCATGCGCAACCTTTGGGCAGATAATGCAGGACGTAACCCTTCAATTGGTTGGTTTGGTATTTTCAATTTTGTTAACAACGTAGTATTCAACTGGGTACACCGCTCAATTGATGGGGGTGATTATCGTGCTATGTACAATATTATCAACAACTACTTTAAGCCAGGCCCTGAAACTCCTAAAAATACCTCTATCGGGCATCGTATCTTAAAACCAGAGTCGGGTAGAAGTAAATTAAAATATCTTACGTTTGGTCGTGCTTACGTAGATGGAAACATCATGGAAGGCAATGAGCGAGTAACCAAAAATAACTGGGATGGTGGGGTACAGGTTGAAGATTTGCCAAATGCTGGTAAATACACCGATTCTATTCGTTGGAATAAGCCTTTGCCAATGCCAAAATTGACAATTTTGCCAACCAAAACGGCTCATGATTATGTTTTGGCCAATGCAGGTGCAACGCTTCCAAAACGTGATGCGGTAGATGCACGTGTAATCGAACAAGTAAGAACAGGTAAAATCAATGCTTTAGCGAATGTAAAATTGCCAGAAACGCAATTTAAACACCGTCGTTTGCCAATTGATTCTTACAAAAATGGTATCATCACCGATATTAGTCAAGTTGGTGGTTATCCAGAATACAAGGGTACTCCTTACAAAGATTCAGACAATGATGGTATGCCAGACGCTTGGGAAATCAAAAATGGTTTGAATCCAAAAGATGCCGACGACGCCAGCAAAGACCGCAATAAAGACGGTTACACCAATATCGAAGAGTATTTGAACAGTGTTGTGAGCGTGAAAAATGTGAAACCGTAGTTTTTTTAATGGTGAGTTGTGAATGATGAATTGTGAATTATTGCAATTCATCATTCATCGGAAATACTTAAATCCTCATTTCACTTTGCAGAAACCACCAAATCACAATGAGTGCTGAACGAAGGATTCCAAACTATTTCAGATTTGGGATTGCGGATTTCGGAAATAAGGTTAGACACCTTTATTTTTTCAGAAATGTAAAAGATTACACTTCCGCAATCCAACATCCGATATCCGAAATAAACAGTTTTAGAATCCTTCGTACAACCCTAATTCACAATTCAAAATTCTTCATTCACAATTAAATATGATGTCTCGTTTCTCCATAATCCTATCTCTTACCTTCGGTTTGAGTGTTTTTTCAGTATTTGGACAAAAGCCCAAAGTTGTCCCGCCCAAACCTCCTGTGTATCTGGATGATGCAGGAAAATTGGCGTATACCCCTGAAAGCAAAGGAGATAGAATTCCTGATTTTTCTTTTTGTGGCTACAAAGCAAGCGAAGAAAGCATTCCATTTATAGCAGGAAAAGTAAAAGTAGAAGCAGCAAATGGCGACGCAACAACTCGTATTCAAGCTGCCATCGACTATGTGGCGGGTTTACCAGTTGATACTAGAGGCTTTAGAGGTGCAGTAGTATTAGGAAAAGGAGTTTTCGAAATAAAAGGAAATCTGCTTATCAAAGCTTCAGGCATTGTGATTCGTGGTGCTGGTCGTGGACAAACCATTCTAAAAGGGGTTGGCATTTCGAGAGAAACCTTGATTAGTATTAAAGGAAAAGATGATAAGAAAATTGAGAGTCCCGAGAAAGTATTGGACGCTTATATCCCTGTTGGACAAGCTTGTTTAAATGTAAATACTCCTGAAAAATATAAAGTTGGTGAGCGAATTTTGATTCAACGTCCTTCGACTAAAGAATGGATTCAAACTTTGAAAACTGGCCATTTTGGTGGGGGAGTTACCGCTCTTGGCTGGAAACCCAATCAAAGAGATATTACTTGGGAAAGAACAATTACCCAAATTACAGCAAAAGGAATTTGCTTAGATATTCCATTGACTACAGCGCTTGATTCTACTTACGGAGCGGGAACAGTGGCTAAATTTCAATGGAATGGACGTATCAGTCAAATAGGTGTCGAAAATCTTTCCTTAGAATCGAGTTATGATAACAAAAATCCTAAAGACGAAAACCATCGTTGGATGGCAATTGGATTAGAAAATGTAAGTGATGCATGGGTTCGTCAAGTTGATTTCAAACATTTTGCAGGTTCTGCCGTATATGTACAAGCTTCCGCTCGCTGTGTGACCGTCGAAGATTGTATTTCTACCCAGCCTATTTCTGAAATCGGCGGACAACGACGCTATACGTTTTTTACCAATGGTCAACAAACCCTTTTTCAAAGAATTTATGCCGAAGAGGGATATCATGATTTTGCTGTAGGCTATTGCGCTGCCGGACCAAACGCTTTTGTTCAATGTGAATCCAAACTTCCGTATAGTTTTAGCGGTACTGTTGATTCATGGGCTTCAGGAGTTTTGTTTGATATTGTGAATGTAGATGGCAATGCACTACGCTTTTCAAATTTGGGTCAAGATGGACAAGGTGCTGGCTGGTCGGCTGCCAATAGTGTTTTTTGGCAATGTGCTGCCTCTCGTGTCGAATGTCAAAAGCCACCAACTGCACAAAACTGGGCGTTTGGAACTTGGGCACAATTCGATGGCGATGGCTATTGGGATATGTCTAACGAGCATATCAAACCAAGAAGTTTGTTTTATGCACAACTTCAAAATCGCTTAGGAGCAGAGGTGCAAGCAAGAACTTTTTTGATGCCAACCGAAACAGAGGCATCAAGCAGTCCAAAAGTAGAGGTAGCTATGGCATTGACCAAAGCATCCGTTGAACCTGCCCGAACACTAGAGGAGTTTATTGAAAAGGCTTCCCAGAGATTATCTCTAAACGTAGCAGAAAAACTTCAAAGTATAGAGCAAATCGGCATTCCTAAAATTATTACCCCAAATAAAGCGCCTGATTTGCAAGTGCAAAATGGCTGGTTAGTTCGTGGAAAATCCTTACAAATAGGTAAACGACAAGAAGTTCCGTGGTGGTCTGGCGTATCTCGTCCGCACGGCTTAGCAGCGAGCAAGCCACATATCACCCGATTTGTTCCTGGACAAACGGGTAAAGGGCTAACAGATGATTTAGTTGAATTAAGCGATTGGATGCAGGAAAGTCATGTAAAAGTGATGGATCATAATTATGGACTTTGGTACGAGCGTCGTCGTGACGACCATGAGCGTATTCGTCGCATGGATGGCGAAGTTTGGCCTCCTTTTTACGAATTACCATTTGCCAGAAGTGGAAAAGAAACAGCTTGGGATGGTTTGAGCAAATATGATTTAACACAATATAATCAATGGTATTGGAGTCGCTTGAAACAATTTGCAGATTTGGCTGACCAGAAATCTCTGGTACTTTTTCATCAAAATTATTTTCAACACAATATCATTGAAGCAGGAGCTCACTATGCCGATTTTCCGTGGCGACCAGCTAATAACATCAACCAAACAGGATTCCCTGAACCAGTGCCCTATGCTGGTGATAAGCGCATTTTTATGGCTGAACAATTTTATGATATTAGCCATCCTGTTCGTCGCAAATTGCATCGTGCCTATATCCGTCAATGTCTAGATAATTTTGCTGGAAATACAGGAGTCGTACAATTGATTAGTGCAGAATACACAGGTCCACTTCATTTTGTTGAATTTTGGTTGGATGTCATTGATGAATGGCAAAAGGAAAAACACAAAGACGTCTTAGTGGCATTGAGTACAACCAAAGACGTGCAAGATGCGATTTTAGCAGATAAAAAACGGTCAGCTATAGTCGACATCATAGACATCCGCTATTGGCACTATCAATTCAACGGGCAAACGTATGAACCCAAAGGTGGACAAAACTTAGCTCCACGCCAACACGCTCGTTTGCTGAACCCCAAGCGTTCTTCGGCCGAACAGGTATATCGTGCCGTGAACGAATACCGCATAAAATATCCTTCAAAGGCGGTAATTTACAATGGAGATAGTTTTGATGCGAATGGCTGGGCAGTTCTTATGGCAGGAGGTTCTATTCCAAGTTTGAGCTTTGATTTGCCTCAAGAAATATCCGCACAACTCATTGGTATGCAATCGATTCAGTGGACTGGTCAAACCAATACACAATGGGTTTTGGGACAACAAGGACAAGGATATTTAGTGTATAGCGAAAATGCTCAAGAGCTATTGGCAGATTTGAGCAAGGAAAAAGGAATGTTTGAGGTTAAATATCTTTCTCCAAAAGACGGTACTTTCCTATCGAATACAGAAACACTAGAAGGAGGCAAAAGCTATTCATTAAAAAATCCTGCTAATAGTGGTATTGTTGTCTGGATAAAAAGAAAATAAGAAATTCTGATAAATAACCTCCCTTATTACCGCATAAACCTTCATAAAAACAATCTGACATCCATGAAAAAAGGATTTTTGGCCTTTCTAGTAGGCTTACTTCTAATCACAGGAAATATCACTAAGGCACAAGTTCCTGCTTTGAAAGTTTCTGAAAATAAAAGATACTTAGCCACCAAAGACGGGAAACCATTCTTCTGGCTCGGTGATACGGGCTGGCTATTGTTCTCAAAACTTACAAGAGAAGAAGTAGAAACCTACTTAGAAGATCGTCGTCAAAAGGGCTTTAATGTCATTCAAGCCATGGGCTTGCATACTCTGAAAGTAGTAAACATTTATGGAGATTCGGCATTAGTAGGAGGCAATATCGCTAAACCAAAAGTAACCAAAGGGTCAGATATATCTGACAATGAAGCCTATGACTTTTGGGATCATGTAGATTTTGTCATTCATACCGCTGAGAAAAAGGGCATTTATATTGGCTTTGTGCCTTTGTGGGGAGGCAATGTGAAAGACAAAAAAGTAACTCCTGAGCGAGCAAAGGTTTATGCAACATTTTTAGCCAATCGTTACAAAAATTACTCCAATATCATTTGGTTAAACGGTGGTGATATTCAAGGAAGTACAGGTAAAAATGTATGGGATATTTTCGGAAAAACCATTCGTACCATCGACAAAAATCATTTGATTACCTATCACCCGCGTGGACGTACTTCTTCTTCGGAGTGGTTCCATAAAGATACTTGGTTAGATTTTAATATGGTACAATCGGGTCACCGTACTTATGCGCAAGATACGTCTGCCAAAGAAAAATGGCATTATGGCGAAGACAATTGGCGCTATATCCAAGCGGATTATCAACTCAAACCAACCAAACCCGTTATCGACGGAGAGCCTTCTTATGAAGGTATCCCTTACGGCTTGCATGATGTAACCCAACCTCGTTGGACAGACGCTGATGTGCGTCGTTATGGCTATTGGTCAGTTTTTGCAGGGGCATTTGGCTATACTTATGGACAAAATTCGGTCATGCAAATGCACCGTCCAAAATACGATGATACCTCATTTGGTCCGCAAGAATATTGGTATGAAGGAATGGCTAAGCCTGGTTCTTTCCAAATGAAACATTTGAAAACTCTGCTATTATCTAAACCGTTTTTTGAAAGAATACCAGACCAAAGTTTAGTGGCTGATAATGGACAAAAGTATGAATATGTTGTAGCTACTCGTGGTAAAAATTATGCGTTTTTGTACACCTACACAGGACGTACTTTCAAGGTAAACATGGGTAAAATTGCAGGAAAAACGGTAAAAGCTCAATGGTATGACCCACGTACTGGCACATACCAAACTATTGGTGAAATCGAAAATACAGGTATCCAAACTTTTGATGCGCCTCAAGAACCTAAAAATGGCAATGATTGGGTGTTAGTTTTAGAAAGTAAATAATCATGCAAACACCTCAATTATCCATCGCCTATTATGGCGACGATTTTACGGGTTCGACCGATGCCCTAGAGTTTTTATCTCGTGCAGGAATGCAGACGATGTTGTTTTTCGAAGTTCCGACAAAGGAAAAATTACAACAATTCCCTCATTTACAAGCTCTTGGCATAGCAGGAAGAACAAGATCTTTAGGAAAAGAAGCCATGAAAGAGGAGCTTCAAACGGCCTTTGATGCTTTAGCTAAACTTCAAACGAAGCATTTACATTACAAGGTTTGTTCCACTTTTGACTCTTCTCCTGAAATTGGAAATATCGGCTTGGTGCTTGAATTGGGCTTGGCGCAATTCAGAAACCAATGGACACCCATTTTAGTTGCAGCGCCATCTTTGGGTCGATATTCTGTTTTTGGAAATCTCTTTGCTCGTATGGGAATCGGAAGTGATGGACATATCCATCGCCTCGATCGCCATCCTTCCATGAGCAAGCACCCCGTAACACCAGCCGACGAAGCCGATTTACGTTTGCACTTAGGCAGACAAACTTCTGTAGAAATTGGTTTGCTCGATATTTTACAAGTTGAAGCCGATACCCTAGCAAAAGCGCAAACAGAACAAGTTTCAGCAGGCAAAAAAGCTTTGTTTATCGATGCTGTCAATGAGGAACATTTACTGACCATCGGAACATTCTTAGAATCAAAAGCGATAGAACAAAACCAAACCTTATTTTCAATTGGTTCGTCTGGTATCGAAATGGCTTTGGGTTCCTATTGGAATCAGCAAGGTGTTTTTTCACCTAAAAATACTTGGCAATCACTCCAAAAAGTTGACACTTTGTTGGTGATTTCAGGAAGTTGCTCACCCGTAACAAGTGCACAGATTGATTGGGCAAAGCAACATGATTTTATCGAAATCATCGTTGATGCGCCACTAATTTCACAGGAAGAACTGTCTGAAAATATCTTACAATCCTATATTGATCAGGCTATTATTCATATCGAAAACGGAAAATCTGTTATGATTCATACCCAAGGAGGTTTACAGGAAAGTATTCCTTTGTCTTCTGAAAAACTGGGTTCAGCACTGGGATTGATTGCTAAAAAAGTCATCGAATCAACGCATCTTACCCGTTTGTTGATTGCAGGTGGCGATACGTCGAGTTATGCCGCACGTGCACTTGAAATAGAAGCATTAGAAATGATTGCACCAGTGGTAAAAGGAGCACCACTTTGTCGGGTTTATTCTTCCAATAAAGCCATTGATGGCTTAGAAGTTAATGTCAAAGGCGGTCAAGTAGGCGCAGCAAACTATTTTGGATTAGTTAGAGGTGATTTAGCTTAAAACTATTGAAGTTTTTATGAAAAAAATCAAATTACATATTCTATTAGTACTTAGTTTTTGCTCGATTTTTTCGGTAAAAGCACAAATTGTCTTACCCCGAATTTTAGGGCACAACATGGTTTTGCAACAAAAGAAACCTATCCATATTTGGGGAAAAGCCTCTGTTGGGGAACAAATCAATGTCCAATTTTCAGGACAATCCGCCAAAACAACAACAGATGCTGAAGGAAATTGGCAAGTATGGCTCAAAGCATTACCTGCCTCAAATATTCCACAAGATTTAAGAATTGAAGGTAAAGAAGTTATTACGCTCAAAAATATCTTAGTAGGGGAAGTATGGCTATGCTCTGGTCAATCGAACATGGAATATACCATGCGAAAAAACAGTAAAGTGAAGCGCCCTAATCTCCCAGACCCCAATCCTGTTGACGAATTAGATATAGCTAAAAATCCACTCATTCGTATTTTTTTAGTCAACAGAAAAGAATTAGTGAAACCTGATCCACAACACAAAGGGTGGAGTATCGCACAAGACTCCGCCTTGCGTTCTTTTTCGGCTGTCGCGTACTTTTTTGCAAAGGAAGTTCATCAGCAAACGGGCGTACCCATTGGCATGATTTCGTCGGCTATCCCAGGTAGCAGAATCGAACCTTGGATTTCGGAAGAAGCTTTTGCTAGTTCTCCCTATTTTAAAGGAAAAAAAGTAGAAGGTGAGCCAGCAAAGTTTTATAATCCTATGATTCGTCCTTTAGAGTCATTTGTCATGAAAGGATTTTTGTGGTATCAGGGCGAAAGTAATTGTTTCTTGAAAGATTCGGTACAATATACCAACAAAATGGAAACGCTGATTAGCAGTTGGAGAAAAGCTTGGAAAGACGATAAAATGCCTTTTTACTATGTGCAATTAGTCCCTTATCTCTACTCAAAAAGCACAGGAAAAATCGTTTTGGACAAAGAAACCCTTCCTACTTTTTGGCAAGCTCAAGCCAATGTAGCTCAAAGAGTAAAGTACGCTGACTTTATAACTACCACCGATTTGGCAGATACTTTGACCAATATTCACCCTTGGTACAAATGGGAAATCGGGAAACGTTTGGCACTTTTGGCTTTGAAGCATGATTACGGGAAAAAAGATTTAGTTGCCTCTGGACCCATTTTCAAAAAAATGAAAATCAAAAATCATAAAGCCATTTTAAATTTTGAATCTGTAGGCAGTGGTTTGCAAAGCAAGGATGGAAAAGACTTAAGCTATTTTAGTGTAGCAGGGACAGATGGGAAATTTTACGAGGCGAAAGCCTCCATTATAGGAAATCATGTGGAAGTTTTTTCCGAAAAAGTCCCCGAACCTAAAGCCGTTCGATTTGCATGGCAAGAGGATGCAGAACCTAATTTTTTCAACAAAGAAGGACTTCCTGCAAGACCATTTACCAGTGTAAAGTAATAGTAGTGAACAGGGATAAGGCACAGAGGCAATAAAGGTTTGTATTACTCCTTTGATTCTTGGTGCTTTTGTCCACTCATCAAAAACAATCATGACCAAAAGAATTTTACTTTTTCTATTCTTACTGTCGAGTTTTAAGGCATTGTACGCCCAAGAAACCCAAAGAGTTTATCTTTCTGGAAAAGGGAACGATCAAACTGTTTCATGGGATTTTTTCTGTACCGAAGGTCGTAATGCTGGCAAATGGACCAATATTCCTGTGCCTTCCAACTGGGAGTTACAGGGTTTTGGAAAATATAATTATGGCTTCGCCAAAGATAGTTCAAGAGGTAAAGAAAAGGGACTTTATAAATACCGTTTCCAAGCACCTAAGTCATGGCAAGGCAAAGCATTAAACCTTGTTTTTGAGGGAGTTATGACCGATGCTGAAGTAAAAATCAATGGAAAATCTGCTGGTGAAATTCATCAAGGAGCGTATTATGCTTTCAAATATTCCATTACGCAATTACTCAACTATGGCGCTGAGAATTTATTGGAAGTAACTGTAAGTAAGCACTCTGCAAATCAGTCAGTTAATGAGGCTGAGCGTAAAGGTGATTTCTGGATTTTTGGTGGAATTTTTCGTCCAGTTTATATAGAGGTTTTACCTATTCAGCATATTACTCGTGTATCGGTTGATGCCAAAGCTAATGGTAATTTAAAGGCAATGATTCGTACTACTTCCAATAATACAAGCCTTACTTTATCAGCACAATTACATACCTTAAATGGTCAAAAAGTTGGTACGCCGATTCAAGCAAATCTCAAAGCTGGTCAGTCTGAACTAACCCTTGAAAAGCTTTATCAAAATATTCAACTTTGGACTTCTGAAACACCTAATCGCTATAAGTTGATTGTAAGTTTATTACACAACGGAAAAGCGGTTCACGTAGTTGAAAAGAAAATTGGCTTCCGTACTGTCGAAGTAAAATTGCGTGATGGCGTATATGTCAATGGTACAAAAGTAAAATTCAAAGGGGTTAATCGTCACTCGTTTTGGCCAACTTCAGGACGTACCACCTCAAAGGCAGTAAGCTTACTCGACGTGCAATTGATGAAAGACATGAACATGAACGCCGTTCGTATGTCGCATTATCCTCCAGATGACCATTTTCTGGATACTTGTGATTCCTTGGGTTTGTTTGTAATGGATGAACTGGCGGGCTGGCATGGCAATTATGATACACCAACAGGCACAAAACGTCTCGAAGAGTTGATGGAACACGATGAAAATCACCCTTCTGTGATTTTTTGGATTAATGGAAATGAAGGTGGTCATAATTACGAATTAGACCCAATTTTTCCTCAAAAAGATTTACAAAAACGTCCTGTAATTCACGCATGGGAAGATTTTGCAGGATTTGACACACAGCATTATCGCGATTATAACTATGGTATTGGCAATTATGACCACGGACATAGTATTGTCATGCCTACCGAATTTTTGCATGGGATGTATGACGGCGGACACGGGGCTGGTCTGGAAGATTACTGGGAGCATATGTGGGCAACACCACTTTGTGCAGGTGGTTTCCTTTGGGATTTTGTTGACCAAGGTATTGTCAGAACTGATAAAAACGGCATCCTCGATACCGACGGCAATCGTGCTGCGGATGGCATCGTAGGACCATATCGTGAAAAGGAAGAAAGTTATTTTACCATCAAAGAAGTTTGGAGTCCAATCAAGTTTGAGGCAAAAGAAATTACCTCGGATTTTGATGGAAAATTTACTATCGAAAATCGCTATCATTTTACCAATACCAATCAGTGTCGTTTTACTTGGAAAGTCAAATCTTTAGGATTACACCAGTTGCCAGAACTTTCAGGTAAAGCTCTTTCTCCTAACTTAAAACCCTTAGAAAAGGGAACTGTAGCTTGTCAGCAGCTACCTCGCAATTGGCAGGAGTATGATGTTTTGTATGTGAGCGCTTTTGATCCTTTTGGGAAAGAAATTTTCACTTGGAGCTTTAAAATCACCTTGCCAAAAACAATGGCGCAGGCAATTGTCCAAACCTCGGGAAGTACCAAGCCTACACTTCAAGAGCAAGATTCTTTGTTTGTCGTAAAATCGAATGGTTTGACGATTGGTTTTTCTAAAAAATCAGGTTTATTAAAATCGGTATTAACAGAAAAAGGTGCTATTCCATTCAACAATGGTCCAATTGTCCAAGAAGGAAGTACCAATTTTAATAATATCACTACTCGTTTTGAGGGAGAAAATTTAATCATTGAATCAACTTACGATAAAAAAGAGGCTTTCAACACGCTACAATGGACTATTTATCCATCTGGTTGGGTAAAATTGAAAGTTAAATATTTTCCAGCAGCCTATTTGACAAATTATTTTGGACTTAACTTTTCTTTTCCAGAATCTGAAATTAAAGGTGTAGAGTATTTAGGAAATGGTCCATACCGAGTATGGAAAAATCGTTTGAAAGGAAATCAATTTGACATTTGGAAGAAAGATTATAATACTACCGAAACAGGTGAAATACCTTTTGTGTATCCAGAATTTAAAGGATACCATTCCAATATGTATTGGTGTAAGTTTATTACCAAAGGTCAGCCTTTTACCGTTGTCACTGAGACAGAAGATGTTTTTTTTAGACTGTTTAGTCCTGCCTTCAAAACTGATTCCTATCAAAACTATGTGATTAATTTCCCTAGTGGTGATATTTCCTTCATGCAAGGTATTTCGGCTATTGGTTCTAAAACTAACAGAGCTGACAACACAGGTCCTATGAGTATGAAACACGTCTTTTATGACTACGAAAAAGAGCCTAAAAGAGCTGTTGAAATGGTTTTGTATTTTGATTTTTTAAAATAGGGGATAGGGGTTAGGCAATAGGCAAAGAGTTTATTTTTTTTACTCCTTGCCTATCCCCTGTACCCTCAACCCTAAAAACTTATGAAAAATATCCTCATCACTATCACTTTACTAACTTCTTGCTTTTTTACACAAGCACAGACGGCAGATCAGGCGTTTAAAAAACCTTTAAAAGAGGTTATATCGACGATTGAATCTCGTTTTAAAGTGAAAATACGCTATCCTGAAGCCTTAGTGGCTGATAAACAGGTTACCTATGCCGAATGGCGTTTTAGACCTGATTTGGAAACAACGCTCCATCACGTTATGGACTCGCAGGATATTACTTTTACCAAAGAGGGAGAGGGGAAATATAAGTTACAGGCTTTTCAATATCACCTCAAAACTCCAGAAGAAGGCAAACTGCAATTAAACTATCTGTCTACGCTTTCACCAGATATTACTTCTTGGGAATTACGTAAAACCAATTTAAAAAACTGCATTTGGCAAGCACTCGAGATAGCAAAAGCGCCAGCCAAACCTCAGTCTCAAGCTATTATAACCTCCAAACGAATCATGGATGGCTACACGGTTGAAAATATAGCTATCGAAACTTTGCCAGGGGTTTATGTAAGTGGCTCTTTGTATCGTCCTTTAAAATCAAAAGGTAAAATTCCCGTTATTCTGAATCCTGACGGACATTTTGGTGATGGTCGTTATCGTGCCGATTGTCAGTATAGATGTGCGGCTTTAGCCAAAATGGGCGCTATGGCTTTTAGTTACGACCTTTTTGCTTGGGGCGAATCTACCTTACAGTTCAAATCTGAAGACCACCGTCGTAGCCATGCTCAAACGATTCAAATGCTCAATGGAATGCGTATTCTGGATTGGTTACTAACCCTCAAAGATGCCGATCCTACGCGTGTAGGCATTACGGGCGCTTCTGGCGGGGGTAGTCAAACGATGTTATTAACTGCTATCGACGACCGTATCAAAGTAAGTGTTCCCGTAGCCATGATGTCCTCGTATCACAGTGGGGGTTGTCCTTGCGAAAGTGGCATGGGTGTGCATTTGTGCGGAGAAGGTACTAACAACGTAGAAATAGCCTCCATGGCAGCTCCAAGAGCACAAATGATTATATCGGATGGAAAAGATTGGACACAGTTTGTCCCACAAACCGAATTTCCATTTGTACAACGAATTTATGATTTATACCATGCTTCTAATAAAGTTCAAAATGCCCACTTTCCAAGCGAGGGACATGATTATGGAGCTAATAAACGTAAAGCAATGTATGGCTTTATGGCAAAAGAATTGGGTCTAGATCTTCTAAAAATTAAGGATACAACAGGAAATATCGTCGAAACAGGTATTACGATTGAGCCTTTCCCAGCACTATATGTTTTTGGCGAAAAAGGCGAAAAGCTTCCTACCAATGCTGTGAAGGATTTTGAAGTAATTGAGAAGATGTTTACAAAATAGTGGCAGAGGGGCAAAGGCAAAGAGGCACAAAGTGAGCTAATTTTCCTAGTGTTGAAAAATATCAAAATATTTTAGGCAAGGACAAAGGACAATTCACAACTCATCACTCACAATTCACAACTACTTTATGCGTTTTTTATTGATATTATTAATGCTTGCTAGTCAAGGACTAGCACAAACGGCTCGCTATAAAGTGGGGCTGATTGACCTTATGTTGTTGAAACGACAAAAGTTGGGAGCCATTACGCTTACGCAACAGATTGGCGCAGATGGATTAGAATTGGATATGGGTGGTTTGGGGAAAAGACCTACTTTTGAAAACCAACTCGCCAACGATTCTATTCGTCAGGTTTTTATGGATAAGGCCAACGAATTAAAACTTGAAATATGTTCATTAGCCATGACAGGCTATTATGCTCAATCCTTTTGTGGTCGAGAAGAGTACCAGCAATCTATTCGAGATTGTATCAAAACGATGAAAGCCATGAATGTAAAAGTGGCATTTTTGCCTCTTGGGGTACAATGTGACTTAAAAAAAGACCCATCTATTCGTGATTCGGTTGTTAGCAGATTAAAAGTTGCTGGAAAAATGGCAGAAGAAGCAGGCGTGGTAATCGGCATCGAAACAGCATTAAGTGCCAAAGAGGAAGTGGCTTTACTCAAAGAAATCGGTTCTCCAGCCATTCAGATTTATTTTAACTTTTCAAATCCTTTGAAAGAAGGTCGTGACTTGTATAAAGAGTTAAAAATTTTAGGAAAAAACCGCATTTGCATGATTCATGCCACCAATAAAGATGGTGTTTGGCTAGAAAAAGACCCTGAAATAGATATGCTCAAGGTCAAAAGGACTTTGGACAAAATGAAATGGTCGGGCTGGCTGATTATCGAACGCTCAAGAGATGCTAGCAAACCCAAAGATGTCAAAGGAAATTACAGCGCCAATACAGCTTATTTGAAAAAGATATTTCAATAAAATGAGACGAGTTATTTAGTGATTTGTGATTGAGTGGATGAGTGATTATTTATTATTTGACAATATTCTGCTTCTCTAGAAATTTCAGTCAGGATATTTTGTTTTTTTGGTAAAAATCATTTTGAAAATAATCACTAAATCACTCAACCGCTCAATCACTAAATAAAGGATAGTTCGTATCGTTTTGCTAATTTAGCAAGAACTCTCCCTATGCAAATATCCTATAATTTTCAGAGAAAATGGTAGATAGTCTGACCCTTCTAAGCATATACCTTTGTATGTGTTAAATCTGATTTATTCCGAAAAAAATACAAGATTTATTGAGCATCACGCCAATATCTTATCAAAATACATTTCGGACGAATCAAAAGCTCTCAGATTCAGGACTATAAGTTATGTACAAAATTTCACTGGTATTCTGTTGCCTCTTCCTATATGTATCCAATGTTTTGGCAAGTACTTTCTCTAAGGAAGGCGGGGCCAAAACTATTTATTTGCAAGTTCCCCAGCAAACTAATCCACGTATTGCCTATGGTGTCAACAAACTTCAAGCGGTGCTCGAAAGCATTGGCTATAAAGTTTATACCAACGCCAACACGTCCAAAGCCCAAATCTGGATTGGTACTCAGCAAGCCCTAAACAATAGCAATACATTATCCAAAAAGGAAAGTTTTCGTTTATATAAATCTGCTCAAACTCCTTTACAGGTTATAGGTTTTGATAAATCTGGCGTGCTGTATGGTTGTTTGGAATTAGCTGAAAGAATTAAGCGGCAAAAAGCAGTTCCGCAAACCTTGGTGTATCAAGACCAACCCGAAATGGTACTTCGTGGTACTTGTGTAGGTATGCAAAAACCCACACTTTTGCCTGACAGAGAAGTATATGAATATCCTTATACAGAAAAAGATTTCCCTTGGTTTTATGATAAAAAACTCTGGATTAGATACTTAGATATGATGGTCGAAAACCGTTATAACTCACTTTATATCTGGAACGGACATCCTTTTGCGTCATTGGTTCGAGTAAAAGAATACCCTTATGCCGTAGAGGTTGACGATGCTACTTTCAAGAAAAATGAAGAAATGTATCGTTTCTTGACAGAGGAAGCAGACAAAAGAGGTATTTGGGTCATTCAGATGTTTTATAATATCATCGTGTCAAAGCCTTTTGCCGAGCATCACAAAATCAAAACCCAAGACCGTAATCGCCCGATTGTTCCATTGATAGCAGATTATACACGTAAGTCTATTGCTGCTTTTGTAGAAAAATACCCTAATGTTGGTTTATTAATCACCTTGGGCGAAGCCATGGAAGGAGTAGGACAGGATGATGTTGATTGGTTTACCAAAACCATTATTCCAGGTGTGCAAGATGGTCTGAAAGCTTTGGGTAAAACAACAGAACCGCCCATTGTGCTTCGTGCGCATGATACGGATGCACCAAGGGTCATGAAGGAAGCCTTACCAATGTACAAAAATTTGTACACGATGGCAAAATACAATGGAGAAGCCCTAACAACCTATACACCAAGGGGTTCATGGGCAGAATTGCACCGTAAACTAAGCCAAATTGGTACAGTACATATCGAAAATGTGCATCTTTTGTCAAATCTCGAACCATTCAGATACAGTTCGCCTGACTTTATCCAGAAGTGTGTACAAGCCATGCACAACGTTTATGGCGCTAATGGACTGCACTTATATCCGCAAGCTTCTTACTGGGATTGGCCATATACCGCAGACAAAACGTCCGAAAGACTTTTGCAAATCGACCGAGATGCCATGTGGTACAAAACATGGGCAAGATATGCTTGGAGAGCCAATCGTCCTGCGATAGAAGAACAACAGTTTTGGAAATCCTATCTCGGAAAAGAATATGGTTTAGCTACAAACCAAGCACAAGGAATTTTGGATGCCTACAACGAAACTGGAGAAATTGCGCCCAAGCTTTTACGCAGATACGGTATCACCGACGGTAATCGTCAGACGCTAACCTTAGGAATGTTGATGACTCAATTGATTAATCCTTATCGTTATGGCTTATTTACGATGCTATATGAATCAGAAGCACCTGAAGGTGAGATGATTATTGAGTATGCAGAGAAAGATTGGAAAGGTCAAAAACACATCGGCGAAACGCCTGTACAGGTAGCCGATGAAGTAGTACTTCATGGACGAAAAGCACAAGAAGCGATTGATAAAATTGCTAAAAATGTCACTAAAAATACGGCTGAATTCAAGCGTTTGCAAAATGATGTTCATTGCTACAATGCTATGGCGCAGTTTTTTTCAGAAAAGGTTTATGCCGCGCTGGACTTAGTTCGTTATAAATATTCAAATCAAATTAGTGATTTGGAAAAGGCATTACCACATTTAGAACGTAGCGTTGAGCACTACAGCAAACTGGTTGAATTGACAAAAGACACCTATTTGTATGCTAACAGTATGCAAACCAAACAGCGCAAAATCCCGATGCGTGGTGTCGATGCGACTTTCATTCATTGGAAAGAAATGCTACCCGTTTTTCAAAAAGAAGTAACGAGATTACATACTGTTATTGATTCGTTGAAGCAAAGTTCTGGTAAGGGCGTAAAAGCTATTCAATATCTCAAACCCGCTCAGGTACAACTTGATGATGCCAGCTTAACAACCTATCCTTTAGCGAGCAATCAAAAAGTTTTTAGCGATACCAGCATTGTGATTCAAGGTATAGCACCTGAACTAAAAAACCTTTCTGGTATTGTTTTGTCTAAAAAAACACAGATTACTAAGGGCACTCAAATAACTTTTAAAACGGACAAACCTGTGAAAGTTTTGGTAGGCTATTTCAATGAAAAGATAGGGATTTATGATGCGAAGAAAAGTGATTTTCTTCCAAAACCACAACTTGAAATTGATGCCAGCGCCAATAACTTCGGACAAGCAGAAAGTAAGATTACCAATGCAATGTTGCTAGGCGATTGGCCTCCTGTCAATATCCATACCTTCTCTTTCGAGGCAGGAACGCACACACTAAGCCTTGCCAAAGGAGTATGTTTAGTTCTTGGATTCGTAGATGGCTCGCAAGAAATAAAAATCTTCGACGCAGGTTTTGCAGGTAATCAAAAAAATATAGACTGGACGGTAGAATAGTGATGAATGATGAGTTGTGAGTGATGAGTGATGAATAAAATAACCATTCATCACTCACAACTCATCATTCACAATTAAGAAATTATGTACATAAAAAAAATATTAAGCCTTTGGGGCTGTATTCTTCTGGGGTATGGGAGTGTGGCTCAGAAGACCGATTTTGTTGGAACCAAAACCTTAGCCACGGCAGTTGAGCGCTACAATGCGCTAGATAAGGAAGAAGCTGTTATTAATTTTATTCCGAATGCACAATCATATAATTGGTTAGCGCAAAATATTCCTTTATTGGATTGCCCCGACTCATTGATTCAGGAGATATACTATTATCGTTGGTGGGCATTACGCAAGCACCTCAAGCAAACGCCTGATGGCTTTATTTTTACTGAATTTATCACCAAAGTAAATCACGCTGGTAAGCACAATGCCATCAGTAGTGCCTTGGGGCATCATATTTACGAAACTCGTTGGCTTCGTAATCAGCAATATACCGACGATTATATTCGCTTTTGGCTGTATGTCGATCCCAAACACAATGTACAGCGTTTCCATGCCTTTAGTAGCTGGATTGATGATGCTGTGTATCAACGTTATTTAGTCAATCTGGATAAATCTTTTCTAGAAAAAAACATTCACACGCTCGTAGCGGATTATAAAAAATGGGAAGAAGAACGCCAATTATCCAACGGAATGTTCTACCAATTTGACGTAAAAGATGCCATGGAAGAGTCTATTAGTGGGGGAAGAAAAGATAAAAATATTCGTCCAACTATCAATAGCTATATGTATGCCAACGCAAAATCTTTGGCCAGAATGGCAGAATTATTGGGCGATGCAAACACACAAAAGATTTTTACAGAAAAAGCCAATTTCCTCAGAAAAGCCGTTGAAGATACGCTTTGGGATAGCAAGGCCTCTTTTTTTAAGGTAAAATTAGAGAAAACAAAAGCATTCTCCGATGCTCGCGAAGCTATTGGTTTTATTCCTTGGTATTTTAATTTGCCAGAAGATAAGCCAAATTATGCCAAACAATGGAGCCAGCTTACCGATACTTTGGGTTTTAAAGCAAAATGGGGTATTACCACCGCTGAGCGTCGCCACCCTTTGTTTCGTACACATGGTTCAGGACATGGTTGCGAATGGGACGGACCACTCTGGCCCTATGCTACTACACAGACGTTGAAGGCGCTGTCCAATTTGCTCAATAATTACAAACATAAAGGCAATATGACCCCTCAGATTTTTTATGACGAACTAAAGAAATATGCCTTTTCGCATCAAATGAATGGCAAGCTTTACTTAGGCGAATATCAAGATGAGAAAAATGGGGAATGGCTCAAAGGCGACAATCCAAGAAGTAAGTTCTATAACCACTCTGCTTATGCAGACTTGATTATCAGCGATTTAATAGGATTAAAACCTCGTGAAGACCAAGTACTAGAAATCAGTCCTTTGATTTCTAGTAAACAATGGGCTTGGTTTTGTCTAGAAAATATTTCCTATCATGGAAAACTCATCACAATCCTTTGGGACGAAACTGGTAAAAAGTACAACAAAGGCAAAGGACTACAAGTTTTCGCCGACGGCAAACTCATTGGCAAGTCCAAGAAACTCAAAAAAGTAAGCTTTAATATCTAGAAGCTGTAAGCTTTAAGCATTAGGCAAAATGTATCCTCGGTCAGTGTTCCTTTCGACACGAATTGAACTTTGCATCCAAGGTCAGTGTCTCACTGACCTACTGGCGACAGCAAATGCTAGCGTAGAAAGACTTAAAATAGCATAAATGATTATAAAGCGCTTAACTGACGCAAGTTGCCGAGTGAGACACTCGACACGGATTGAAAGTTTAATATCTAAACGGACCTATTAGTGATGTCAGCTTTTAGTGCACATTAATCTTCATAAAATATTAGAAATGAAAAGTTTATGAAGTTTTGAAATCCTACTGTTTGAGCCGCAGGCGAGTTTAGGATTTCTTGACTTTCTTTTGTTACTTTTCTTGTGTCAAGACAAGAAAAGTAAGGTGTTGCGAAGAGAAATTTAGTCCTCTTCGCAACTCTTTACAAAATTTTGAATATTTCTTAACATAACTTATTCCCTCTCATTTTAATACAAAACCCTAACTATGCTTTCACCTCTAGCAGAAAAACTCACTTGGCTTGATTATACCATTGTGGGCATATATCTAATTATATTGTTGGTCATTGGCTATCGTGCAAGTCGCAAAAAAAATACTGACGAAACACTATTTCTAGCCAATAAATCACTGGATTGGTATAGTATCGGTTTTAATATGTGGGGAACAAATGTGGGACCTTCCATGCTTTTGGCATTTGCGAGTATTGGTTATAGCACAGGTATTGTGGCAGTAAACTTTGAGTGGTATGCCTTTGTATTCTTGTTTTTGCTAGCCATTGTTTTTGCCCCAAAATACATTGCCTCGAAAGTATCCACTATGCCAGAGTTTATGGGTAAGCGTTATGGAGATTCTACCCAAAACATCTTAGCATGGTATGCCCTCATCAAAATTTTGATTTCTTGGTTATCGCTCGGTTTGTTTTCTGGAGGTTTTTTAGTTCGACAAATTTTAGGCGTTCCAATGGCTCCTGCGGTAATTGTCTTGGTGCTGTTTGCGGGGCTCTTTGCCTATATGGGCGGTCTCAAAGCTATTGCAAAGGTGAATGTTTTTCAAATGATTCTTTTGATTGGAGTCTCTACTACGCTCACTATCTTAGGATTACAAAAAGTTGGAGGTATCTCAAATATGTATCACCAAGTGCCAGCAGATTTCTGGACATTAATTCACCCTGCCAACGATACCAAATACCCTTGGCCTGCTATTTTGTTGGGTTATCCTGTATCAGCTATTGCATTTTTCTGTACTGATCAAGCTATGGTGCAATCAGTTTTAGGAGCAAGAACCCTCGAACAAGGTCAATTGGGTGTAAACTTTATCGCTTGGTTAAAAATCTTATCTCTACCGCTATTTATCCTAACAGGTGTTATTTGCCATATTCTTTTCCCTAACCTTACTAACCCCTCAATGGCATATATGACCATGGTAACCAATTTGTTTCCTGCGGGATTAAATGGGTTGGTCATTGTTGTGTTGATTGCGGTATTGGTCGGAACGATTGGTTCGTCGCTCAACTCACTGAGTACTGTTTTTACGATGGATGTTTATGTCAAAAAAATTAATCCAACGGCCAGCAACGAACAAATTATCAAAGTCGGTCGCTTAACGGTACTAGCAGGTTGCGTATTTGCCGTATTGATGGCATTGGCCATTGATTCCATTAAAGGGCTCAATCTGTTTGATGTATTTCAGTCGGTTTTGGGCTTTATTGCACCGCCACTTTCTGTCGTATTCTTACTAACCGTTTTCTGGAAAGCCATGACACAAAAAGCCGTAAACGCCATTTTATCTTATGGTTCTGCTTTTAGTCTTGGCGTTGGTGTATTGTATTTATGGGTTTTTACGCCTGACAAATACAGTTTTTGGCCGCATTATCTCTTATTATCCTTTTTCATTTTTGCCTTTTTAGCATTTGCTGCCGTGATTATTTCTATCACTGACAAAAATCCTATAATCTATCTTTCTGAAAAAGAAGAATCTAGTCAAGAATTTAAACCAAGCACCAGAGTAATCACCCTTTGGACAGCCTTAGTGGTCGTGATGGTTTCATTATATCTGTTTTTTAGTTAAAACAACCATTTCAAAAGCGAGAATTTTCGCCCCAAACCTCAATACGTACATGAAACGTTTTTTCTACAAAAGCCTTTTACAGTCCCAGCTCATTTTGGGACTTTGGTTGTTTAGTGCAGGGCTAAGTCTTGCGCAACAAGCTACTTGGATTTGGTATCCGGGAGATTTCGAAATTTGGCTGGGTAACAAAATGCAAAACCGCCGTACCGAACGTGGTGTGTTTTTCCCACCTTTCTGGAAATTAGATAGTCATTATAACTTGATTGATTTTCATAAATCATTCACGCTCAATGCCCCAGAAGAAGTCTCGATTTTTGTAGAAGGACAATACAATGTTAAGATTGATGGAAAAGCCATTACTGGTTATCCCAAAAAAATCACAATGCCCGCAGGAAAACACAAGTTGAGCCTGAAAGTATTTTGCCAAGACCGTGTTCCTGCTATTTTTATTCAAGGAAAAAATGTCGTTTCTGACAACTCTTGGCTAGTAACTTTTGAAGACAAGGAATGGATTGACGAAACAGGAAAAGCTTCTGACCAATCTGGTACAACATGGCTCAATGCTGGTTCTTGGAATTTTAATACGCCAGCACAAGCGCCTTCCAAATTTAGCTTGGCTACCAAAACACAAAAACCTGTGAAAGTGGAAACGCTAAAAGAGGGAATGATTATAGATTTTGGCAAAGAAACATTTGGCTTTGTTCAACTCAAAGGATTGAAAGGAATAGGGAAAGTTGAGATTTTCTATGGAGAATCCAAAGAAGAAGCATTGGATACAGAGCACTGTGAAACACTCGACCAACTCACTATCAATCAAGACATTGCAAAAGATTCGACGATGGAGTTGACGAAGGCTTTTCGATATATTTTTATCAAAAAATCGCCAGCCGTATCCTTCAAGGAAGTATCCATGTTGTATGAGTATATGCCTGAGAAAGAGCGTGGTAGCTTTCGCTGTTCAGACGAGCAAATTAATCAGATTTATGACGTAGCCAAATACACGTTTCAGCTCAATACGCGTGAGTTTTTCATAGATGGTATCAAACGTGACCGCTGGATTTGGTCGGGTGATGCCTACCAGAGTTATTTGATGAACTACTATTCATTCTTTGATTCGCCTGCCGTTACGCGTACGCTTTTGGCTTTGCGAGGAAAAGACCCTGTGACTAGCCATATCAACACCATTATGGATTATACATTCTATTGGTTTTTAGGCATTTACGACTACTATCTTTATACAGGAGATAAGACTTTTATCCAGCAGTTTTACCCTCGTATGCAAACCTTGATGGAGTATTGTCTAAGTCGTCGTAACAAAGATGGTATGATGGAAGGGCTTTCGGGTGATTGGGTATTTATCGACTGGGCAGAAGGTTTGAGCAAAAAAGGAGCTGTAAGTTTTGAGCAGCTACTGCTTACTCGTAGTCTCGAAACCATGACTCTCTGCGCCAATATTGCTGATGATACAAAAGGGGCAACTCGCTACAAACAAATAGGCGAAGAGCTAAAAGCGAAGTTTTTTAACACCTATTGGAATGAAAACAAACACGCTTTTGTGCATAGCCAAGTAGATGGAAAACAAACCGATAACGTAACCAGATATAGCAATATGTTTGCGATTTTCTTCAATTATTTGGATGATGCCAAAAAACAAGGAATCAAAAATCATGTTTTGTTAAATGATAACATTCAAAAAATCACCACGCCGTATATGCGTTTTTACGAACTAGAAGCGTTGTGTGCTTTAGGTGAACAAAAATTCGTTTTAGACGAAATGAAATCCTATTGGGGTGGTATGCTCAAACTTGGAGCGACCTCTTTCTGGGAAGAATATAATCCAGCAAAATCAGGAGCTGAGCATTACGCCATGTATGGTCGTCCGTTCGGAAAAAGTCTTTGTCATGCTTGGGGAGCAAGTCCTATTTATTTACTAGGAAAATACTATTTAGGTGTAAAACCAACAAGTCCAGCTTATGAGCAATATGAGATTACTCCTGAGCTAGGTGGTTTGGCTTGGATGGAAGGAAGCGTTCCAACCCCCAAAGGAGATGTCAAATTGTATTGTAGCAAAGAATCTATCAAAATAACTGGTACAAATGATGGCGTTGGAAAACTTAAATTTAAAAGTCAAACTACCCCAACTTGCGCTCAAGGATCGATTCAATCCGTTGGAAATCAATGGTATGAATTAAGTATTCCCAAAGGACAAACCATCGAAGTGAAGTATCAGCAGTAGAAAAGTGACAAAGGGAACAGGCACAAAGGCACATAGTATTTTCAGATTCAATTTACACTTTGCGCCTTTGTGCCTGTTCCCTCTATAACTTCAGATTCAATTTTTATGAAAAACCCTAAATTAAACTACAAAACTCTAAAATTCTTCCTTTTATGCTTACTTCAAATTTTGTGCTTGAGCTTTCGGAGCAATGCACAAAATTTGTCGCTTTATGACTTGCGTTGTGAATATCTCCAAAACCCTATCGGCATTGATATTCGCAAACCACGCTTGAGTTGGAAAATTCAGTCGGGTGGGTATAACGTCAAGCAAACGTCCTATCAAATTTTAGTAGCCGATTCGCCTGAGTTATTACAACCCAACAAAGCCAATATTTGGGATTCTGGCAAAATCTCTTCAGACCAGTCTATCCAAGTTGAATTTGATGGTAAAACGCTGGAAGCTACACAAGTATATTACTGGAAAGTAAAGGTTTGGGATAATCAGGGTCGCTCCTCAGCTTGGAGTGAAGTCGCTACTTGGCAAATGGGACTTTTCACCGCAGGCGATTGGCGAAATGCCCAATGGATTGCCTACGAGCGTTTGGCAGATAGTTTGGTAAATATTTTACCAACCGACGGACAAAAAGATAAGATTCTCAAAAACAATATCTTACCAATGTTTCGTAAAGATTTTACGGTAAAGAAAAAGGTTAAACGAGCAACCATGTTCATCTCAGGATTAGGACATTTTGAGTTGAGTTTAAATGGTAAAAAAGTAGGTGACAACTTTCTGGATGCAGGATGGACCAAGTACGACAAGCAAGTGCTGTATGTAGGATTTGACTTAACAAAATCATTACAAGAAGGGAAAAACACCGTTGGGGTAATGCTCGGAAATGGCTTTTATTATATTCCACCAGTTAAAAGCCGCTATCGCAAACTCAAAGGTATGTTTGGTTTACCAAAAATGATTTGTCGTTTGAAAGTAGAATTTCAGGATGGTTCTGAACAAAATTTGTACACGGATAATTCGTGGAAAACCGCTCCAAGTCCGATCACCTTTTCGAGTATTTACGGAGGCGAAGACTATAATGCCAATCTGGAACAAAAAGGCTGGGATATGCCCAACTTTGATGAGAGTTTATGGCGAAATGCCATTGTGGTAGAAGGTTTGCCAAGGCTAAGTCCACAATTGACCGAACCAGTCAAAATCATGGAATCTTTTCAACCTATTCAACAAAAACAAGTTGGCTCAGGCGATTGGGTATTTGATTTAGGGCAAAATGCTTCTGGTATTATCGAACTAAAAGTCAAAGGGAACAAGGGTGATACAGTTTGGGTACGACCTTCAGAATTACTCAATGCTGATGGCACTGTCAACCAAAAAGCTTCTGGAAGTCCCTATATTTTTAGTTATGTACTTAAAGGCGAAGGCATCGAAACATGGCAACCACGCTTTAGTTATTATGGTTTTCGATATTTGCAAGTAAAAGGTGCAAAGCCAGAATCTAACGCTAAAACACAGGTAATCAGCATAAAAGGATTGCATATTCGTAATTCTGCCTCGACTATCGGGCAGTTTGCTAGCTCAGATACACTTTTCAACCAAACGCATCAGCTTATTGATTGGGCGATTAAAAGCAATATGACGTCGGTATTTACCGATTGTCCACATCGTGAAAAACTGGGTTGGCTAGAACAAGTGCATTTGATGGGTTCTTCGGTTCGCTATCGCTATGATGTAGCTCCGATGTTCAAAAAGGCGGTAAAAGATATGCAGTTATCACAACTTCCGAATGGCTTAATTCCTGAGATTGCACCCGAATATGTCAAGTTTGAATGGGGTGGCGATATGTTCCGTGACTCGCCAGAATGGGGCAGTAGCAGCATTATTGTTCCCTACTATATGTACCTCTGGTATGGCGATACCCGTGTGCTGGACGAAGCGTATCCTATGATACAACGCTATTTGAAATACCTCGCCAGCAAAGCTCAAAATCATATCCTCTCACAAGGCTTGGGCGACTGGTATGATTTGGGGCCAAATCCTCCGGGGGTATCCCAACTCACTCCCATTGGTGTAACAGGTACAGCGATTTACTATTATGATTTACAAATTGCTGAAAAAATTGCTAAAATCTTAGGTCATGGCGACGATGCGCAGGAATATGCAGATATGGCCGAAGAAGTCAAAAAAGCCTTTAATCAAACTTTTTACCAATCAGAAACACAGCAATATGCCTCAGGAAGCCAGACGGCAAATGCCATGGCTTTGTTTATGAATTTGGTTGAGCCGGAAAATCGTAAAGCCGTTTTGCAACATTTGATTGATGACATTCAAACACGTAACTATGCCCTGACAGCTGGTGATATTGGCTACCGATATGTTTTGCGAGTATTAGAATCAGAAGGACGCTCCGACATTATTTATGCCATGAATAATCGCTCTGATGTGCCAGGCTATGGCTATCAGCTCAAAAAAGGGGCTACCGCCCTTACAGAATCTTGGCAAGCTGGTGGTAATTCTCATAACCATTTTATGCTTGGGCATTTGATGGAATGGTTGTATAGTGGTTTGGCTGGTATTCGTCAAAGCGAAAGAGATGTTGCCTTCAAAGAAACAATTATCGCCCCAGAAGTCGTAGGAGAGCTCACACAAGCAGAAGGAAGTTATGAATCACCTTATGGAAAAATAAGTACCCTTTGGAAAAAAACCAGCAAACGCTTTACTCTAAACGTAAGCGTTCCTGTCAACACAAATGCTAAAATTTTAGTAGATCAACATTTAGGAAAAACCATTAAACAAAATGGTAAAATCATCCCAGCCGAAAAGCAAGGCAATAAATATTTGATATCAGTAGGTTCAGGAAATTACCTTTTTGAATTGTATTAGTCCTTTTTATCCGTAGAGATGCTAGGCTTGTATCTTTTGTAAAGAATGTTTTAGCCGTAAAATATTACATCTGATTCATGTCAAATACAGGAGACGCAAGCATTGCGTCTCTACAGAATATTATCTTTTTATTTTTGAAAAACATGAAAAAAAATATCAGTCTTACACTTCTCTTGTTGGCGCTAGGTATCAGCGTGCAAGCGCAGGTATATTTGAATGTATTGAAATTTGGCGTCAAAAATGATAGCTCCAAACTCGCTACAGAAGGAATCAAAAAAGCCATTGCTTCTGCTGTCAAGCAAGGGGGAGGAACCATCTATTTCCCCGCTGGCAAATATAAAACAGGTCCTATCGAACTCAAAAGTAATATTACCATCTTCATCGATGCTGGTGCAGAGCTACATTTTACTGATAATTTTGACGCCTATCTTCCAATGGTTCCTTCTCGCTGGGAAGGGACAGATGTCGTTAATTTTTCACCGCTATTTTATGCCTACAAAGCCGAAAATATTGCCATTAAGGGAAGAGGCTTGGTTGACGGGCATGGCAAAAAATGGTGGGCTTACTCAGAAGTTCATGTCAAAAACATTCCCACTTCTAAATGGCAAGAGGAGTTCAAACGACTCAACAAAGATGTATTGGCACCAGACCTTCCAGGTTGGATAGAGAAAGGTTTTTTGCGTCCTCCTTTTATTCAACCCATGTTTTGTAAAAATGTACAAATTGAAGGAATCACGATAAAAAATTCTCCTTTCTGGACAGTCAACCCTGAGTTTTGTGACAATGTAACCATTCATGGTGTGACCATCGAAAACCCACATTCTCCCAATACAGACGGCATCAACCCCGAATCTTGTAGCAACGTGCATATTTCCAACTGCCATATTAGCGTTGGAGATGACTGCATTACCATCAAATCTGGAAAAGATCGTTCGGGGCGCAAAAGAAATATTCCTGCCGAAAATTATACCATTACTAACTGTACGATGCTGTCGGGACATGGAGGTGTTGTAATTGGCAGTGAAATGTCGGGTGGTGTGAAAAAGATTGTGATTTCGAACTGCATTTTCGATGGTACAGACAGAGGAATTCGTATCAAAACTGCACGCGGTCGTGGTGGCGTGGTTGAGGATATTCGTGTAGACAATATCGTGATGAAAAACATCAAAGAACAGGCTATTGTACTCGATATGCAATATGCCAAAACGACGGTTGAGCCCATTTCTGAACGCACTCCTATTTTCCGCAATATTCATTTTAGCAATATCACCGCACAAGGAAATCAAGCAGGCTATCTAAATGGACTTGAAGAACTGCCTATTGAAGACATCAGTTTTCAAGACCTCAATTTTGATACTCAATCAGGTTTTGTCATTAAAAACTCCAAAAATATCCAGTTCGACAACGTGCGTGTCAATACCGAAAGAGGGGCTGTCATCAAAGCCGAAAACAGTCAGCTAATCAGCATCAAACAAGTATTGACGAATAAGCCACATGTGGGAGTTCCTATCTTGGATTTCAACAACTTACAACAAGTTTCTATCCAAGGAAATATCCCTTTAGTATCGTCTGATATATATTTGAAAGTCTCAGGAGAAAAGTCATCGAATTATTTGATGGGAGATAACAATTTCAAAAATGTCAAAACACCCATACAAACAAGCCCAGAAGTTCCTGCGGGGTTTAATCAGTAAAAATTCGCTAGCTGGTGCTGGATTCCTATCCAGCACCCATTTTTTCCAAGGATTCCAATCCTTGCCGTAGAGACGTAACTTGTTACGTCTACAAATGATTATCTACATAGAAACATAATAGATTAGACTTAGCAGTGCTACGTCTCTACGATATTTTCTGGTGCTGGATTCACACCCAGCACCTATTTTTTCCAAGGATTCCAATCCTTGCTGTAGAGACGTAACATCTTACGTCTCCAGATGATTGTCAAAATAGAAACCTGATTGATAGACGTAGCGGTGCTACGTCTCTACGATACTGGTGCTGGCAGCACTTGAAACTGAATATTAGCCAATCGTTTTTCAATGCTGGGATGTGTCATACTCCCTTGGTCTACAATATGTTCTGTCAGTTCAGAGAGTTTTAGAAGAGCATTTCCCATCGCCTGATTTGAAGTATGCTGTGCTCCATATTGATCAGCCTGATATTCTGCATAATGACTTATTTTGGAGAATATAATTGCATAAACCAAGCCTATTAAACCTCCGTACCAAAAGACAAGATTTCCATCATTGAATGAAGGATAAAATTGATGCACTAAATCGAAGAAAGGTTGTCTGAAACATCCCAAAAGAATACATTGTAAAACCACCAAAAAATAAAACTTTATTAAATCGTAGTGTTTATGATGCCCTACCTCATGATACAAGATTGCCTCTCGTTCTTCTTGTGTCAGCTTTTCCATCAAACCTCGTCCCATCACTATCACTCTATTTTGTGACAAAAAGCCTGTAGCAAAGGCATTGATAGTATCATTATTGGTGATATATACCGAGACTTTTTTCTGTAAATTCTCAGATAACGTTGCTGAATATTCGGGGCTAAATGTTAGCCTACGCTTATCGTATTTAAGAACGAATGGATGAACTAGAAAAAAGTACCCATTAATAATAAGTAAGCCAATGATAAATAGAGGCGCATTTTGAATAGTCCAATCTCCCTCAAACCAGTCAAATAGTTTTGCTAAATAAGTGAATACAAATAGATAAATTGTTGCAAATAAATAATCTCGAAAAGTAAAAAATAGCAATTTTCGAATAATGTTTAATTGCTTCTTGCGATAGAAAAGATAAGGAAATAGGAGAACAAACAACTGAATGAGGGATAAACCAAGTGTGAGCTCTAGGGCAGAAAGTAGTGTTTTCATTTGTAATAAGTGTTTAAATAATTTTGTCTGGAAATGTATAAATTATTTCTGAAAACCCTTCTATTTAATCTCCAATAAATTTTATTTCTCGCTGGTGCTGGATTCCAATCCCTACCGTAGAGACGTAACATGTTACGTCTACAAATGATTGTCAAGGTATAAACTTACTTAGTAGACGTAGCGGTGCTACGTCTCTACGATGGATATATAGATAATTATCTTATTTTTAGGAACAAAGAAACTTTTTACTATAGCATATTTGTTGTACATTAGTAATAAATATGTTATAACTATGGAAAAGTCAAGCATAAAAACAGGACGTTTTGACCCAAAACTCAGCATTAAACGTGCTCGTGAACGGAAAAAAGTCACCCTTGGGTCAACATTGGTAACCCCCACGCATACCTACACATGGAGTTCAAGCATGGAACGCTTAAACATTCTTCGTGAAGGAATTCCTTATGAGTCAATCGAAGTATTGAGTCAGCGCATCAATACCTCTGTCAAAGATATTTTGCAGTTGATTGATATGCCTCAAACTACCTACAATAAGAAAAAACGAGAGCAAGCGCTCCTAACAGGTCGCGATAGCGAAATTGTTTTGTTATCTATCGAACTGCTCGATTATGGTATTGAAGTATTTAATCAAGAAGAGGACAAGTTTCAGCGTTGGCTTAAAAAAAGTAACATTGCGCTTGGCGGTGTTACCCCCGAAAGTTTACTAGACTCTACCACAGGTATTCAAGAAGTGATGAATTGCCTCAACCGACTTGAATACGGAAATTTAGCTTAATGAAAGTTTATAGAATCGAACGAGAAAAGTATCTGTCCACCACGCTACAGGGAATTGGGGCAGCGCTTAGTAAAGGTTTTCGTTGGAATAGTCAAAATACCTATTTGGTTTATACCGCCGCTACTCGCGCATTGGCAATGCTCGAAGTAGCCGTTCACCTCGATTTGAGTGAGGATTTACCCAATGATCGGTATTATGTAGAAATAGACATTCCTGACGATATAACTATTTTAGAATTAGCCAATGAAGATTTACCCGAACAATGGGATGCAAAACCTCCATTGTTAGAAACCCAGTACATAGGCGACGATTTTGTTAGAAGCAATAGTGCCGCTGTACTCAAAGTACCAAGTAGCATTGTGCCACCAGAATATAATTACCTTATCAATCCCAATCATCCTGAAGCTGCCAAAATCAAAGTAATGTCAACGCAGAAACTCGCTTTTGATAAACGACTTAGAGGAATGTAGAAGGTGCAACTATTGGGGGTTTGGGATTTCTGATTTCGGAGTTCCTGAAAAACGCCTTAATTTTTTATAAAATATGATTCAACAATAGGCTATCCTTCCTATATCCTATGAGCTTTATCATTAAAATACAATTGGTGTAGGGGCAACCCTTGCGGTTGCCACATTCCGAATGTCAACCGCAAGGGTTGCCCCTACACTCAAAAATGCGAATAATGAGAACACTTTTGAACAAAATACAATCCTTCGTACAGTACTATTTAAAAATTCACAATTCATCACAATATCAAATCACCTCCCAAAACTCCGTAACCCACCATCATCCACCCATCTCGCCAGTCATCATTTTCTTTGTTATTGCTGGATAAAAATCGAACAATTTACCTACCTCAATCATTTATTAATCCCTCTTTAAAAATGAAAAAAATCTTTTTTTACCTATTTATTCTTGTAAGTAATACCTCCATCGCACAAGTCAGTCGAGATACTGAACTTTACAAAAGCATTATGAAACAAGACAGTCTATTGTTTAATGTAGGCTTTAATACTTGCGATATTTCACAATTTGAGCGTTTGTTGAGTGACAAATTTGAGTTTTTCCATGATGTCGACAGTATTTCGTATAAGCCTCAATTTTTACAAAATATCAAAAAAGGATTATGCAAAACTCCCGATACCTATCAATCTCGTCGAGCATTGGTAGAAGAAAGTACTGAGGTTTACCCATTGTATAAAAACAAAGTTTTGTATGGCGCTATCCAACATGGTGTGCATAAGTTTTATGAAAAAATAGCTGGAAAAGAAGAGCGATTTGCCAGTACTGCCAAGTTTACGCATGTTTGGCTACTCGAAAATGGCGCATGGAAATTAGCTCGTGGACTCAGCTTTGACCATCAGCAAAAAGATATTCCTTTTCAATCTGCATCTACTTTTGACAATATTCCTGATATAGAAAAATGGTTACAAGAAAACAACGTTCCCACGCTGGGAATCGGCGTGATAAATGCTGGCAAAATTCAAGATATTAAAGTTTATGGAACTCTGAAAAAAGGCGTTACAGCTCCCTACAATACCATTTTCAATGTTGCCTCTTTGACTAAACCTGTCACAGCAATGGTAACGCTCAAACTCGTAAGCCAAGGAAAATGGAATTTGGACGAACCCATTTATAAATACTGGACAGACCCCGATGTTGCCAAAGACCCTAATAGCAAAATTTTGACCACAAGACATTTACTGAGTCATCAAAGCGGATTTAAAAATTGGCGTTTTATTAATCCTGACAACAAACTTCATTTTGATTTTACGCCTGGAACCAAATATCATTATTCGGGTGAAGGATTTGAGTACTTGAAAAAAGCCTTGGAACATAAATTTCATAAAAGCTTAGAACAACTAGCGCAAGAACTCATTTTTACGCCTTTACAAATGACCCAAACCCAACTAGTTTGGAATAACAAAATTGATATTTCAAGATATGCAATCGGCTACAACAAAGAAGGCGAAGCTTATCCCATTGAAAAAAATACTAAAGCCAGTGCTGCCGATAACCTGCTTACGACGATTGAAGACTATAGCAAATTTATGCTAAGTATCATGAAAGGAGAGGGGCTGAGTCAGACCGTATTCGAGGATATGATTAAAACGCAGGTAGTCACCAAAAAAGGAAAACATTTTGGTTTGGGCATGGAAATCTATGAACTCGATAAGGGAGAATACGCCATTTCGCACGGAGGAGCCGACAAAGGTTGTCAAACGATTATGTTTATTCTTCCCAAAACCCAACAAGGTCTAGTCATTTTTACGAATGTAGATGATGGCTATAAAGTTTATGAGAAAATTCTTTTTCACTATTTAGGAGAAAAAGGTAGAAAAATCTTCGAGATAGAAACGAAATAAACCTTCACCTCGTAGAGATACTAAAACAGGTATCTCTACGAGGATAAAATCATATTTTTCTGTAAAAATCAGGAATATCCCACCTATAGCCCCAAAGCTAAAAGCCCCCAAAACAACACCTGAGCACTTTTGTACAAAGTTGACCAAACATTTCAAATAAGTAAATAAAAGCACCTATATCTACGGCAAAATTGTATAATACATTGAGAAAATGATACAAATAAGACCCTACACTGTAGGCTATCTTTGTGATTCAATCATTCTCATTTTTTCAATTACCTCAGCGTACTAATTGCCAATGAAAAATAGCACTGGTAAGATATTTTTGCTCCTTTGTTGTACTTTTTTTGTACTTTGTTCAAATTGTTTTGGACAAATATCCGAAGTATGGGTATCTTCCACGGGTTCGGACAGTAACATTGGTACCAAAGAACAGCCCCTTGCTAGCCCTTCAATGGCACTAAGAAAGGTGCGTGAGCTGAGAAGATTGCATCAAACCGACCCTTCAAAATCTGTACATATTTATCTTAGCTCAGGTAAATACTTTTTGGAAGAACCTATCAATATTAGACCCGAAGATTCAGGTATATCTAATAACCCCACCATCCTCGAAGCAGCACCACAAGCACAAGTTTCTATTAGCGGTGGCAAAGCTATTATCAACTGGAAATTGCTAAAAGAGAATCTTCTTTTTTTACCACAAAAAGCAAAAGGAAAAATTTGGGTGGCCGATCTGCCTGAAGGCATGCAATTGGGCGTCCGTCAACTGTGGGTCAACGGGAAAAAGGCGACTCGTGCCAAAAATACAACTGGCATTGAGATGCACCGTATCCTTTCTTGGAATAAAAAAGAACAAACTTGTTGGATTCCTGCACCCAAAGAAGCGCATTTGGAACAAGCAAAAGGATTGGAATTCTTTATCCATCAGTGGTGGGAAATTGCACAATTGCGAGTAAAAAAAATAGATGTGCAAGGAGATAGCGCCAAACTTACTTTCTTCCATCCCGAAAGTCGTATTCAATCAGAACACCCTTGGCCAGCGCCTTGGATTTCGAAAGAGACAGGCAATTCTGCTTTTTATTTATGCAATGCTTTACAGTTTTTGGATGAGGCTGGCGAGTATTATTGTGATCCTGTTGCACAGAGAATCTACTATTTCCCTTTCGCCAATGAGAATATGCTTCAATCAGAAGTAATTGCTTCTCATTTGGAAACTTTAGTTCGTATAGAAGGAACACCCGAAAAACCTGTACAACATTTTCATATTCAAAATATTAACTTCGAGCATACCGCCTACTGGCGACCAGCTACGCACGGACACGTGGCGCACCAAACGGGTATGCCTATGACCGATGCTTACAAATTAAAAATTGCAGGAACGCCAGAAAAGCAAACGCTCGAAAATCAGGCTTGGATTATTCGTCCGATGGCAGCGGTTAGTATCAACCATAGTCAAAATATTCATATTCAAAACTGTCAATTTACCCATACTGCCTCTACAGGCTTGGATTTGTACAAAGGAGTTAGCCAAAGTTCAGTGACTGGTAATGTGTTCAAAGACCTTGGGGGCAATGGTATTTTGGTGGGCAATTTTTCTGATGAAGCTACCGAAATACATTTACCTTATAATCCTACAGACCTACGAGAAGTTAGTCATCATATCCAAATTTCAAATAATCTTATTACCGATGCTACCAACGAAGATTGGGGAAGCGTTGGAATAGGTGTGGGCTTTGCGCATGATATCCAAATTACACATAATGACATTTCAAATGTACACTATTCTGGTATCAGTGTAGGTTGGGGATGGACACGTCATGTTACTGTTTTAAAAAATAATCTTGTAAAGGCTAATAAAATTCGCCTTTATGGTAAAAATATGTACGATGTCGCTGGTATCTATACGCTTTCGGCACAGCCCAACACGCAAATCATTGAGAATGTAATAGATAGCATTTATCGTGCTCCGTATGCGCATATTCCTAGTCACTGGTTTTACCTCTATACCGACGAAGGTTCCTCATTTATGACTATTCGAGAAAACTGGACGGCTTCGACCAAATACTTACAAAATGCGAATGGTCCAGCCAATACATGGGAAAATAACGGTCCTAGCGTAGCAGATAGTATTTATCAAAAAGCTGGTTTAGAGCCACAATTCCAATCTCTTTTACGTTTCGCCAATCCCTATGATGCTCGCTACGACATCAATATCGAAAAGCCTGTGATAGTCGAATTGGTCTCAGCTCAAGGAAAAACGCTTGACAGAGAAAAACTAAAAATCATTCTGGGGAAAAGTAAAATCAGTACTTCGTCCGTCTATCAATGGCAAAATCATACGGTCATTTTTGATAAAGTGCAAGATGTGTATTTACTCCAAGATCGCCTCAAAAATGCTTTTCCTGAGGTAAAAATCAAGACCTATCATGATTTATTCTATGAGTTTAATCGTGAAAAATGTGGAGAAAAGAAAAAAGAAGGAGCTTGGAAACATATTTTGCTAACTGCTAATATGGTGGCTGACCCAAGCAAACAAAAAGCGTATTTAGACGCTCACGCTACACAGTTCGAAAAGTGGCCTGAAGTGTCAAAAGGCTTTTGTAAGGCTGATTTTCAACAACTTTTATTATTCAAAAATGGTCGCCAGCTCATGCTTGTAATTAGCATTCCTGCTGAAGCTGATTTTGAAAAACTCAATCCACGCACTACCCTCGACAATCCAAGGGTAAATGATTGGAACAAAGCCATGAAAGATTATCAAGAAGGTTTGGAAGATGCACCCAAAGACGATACTTGGGAGTTTTTGAAACCTCTCGAATTTTAAGAAATAAAGTCATTTAACAATATTTAGTCAAAACCATGTTAAGAATCGGCATTTTAGGACTGGGAGAAGGACGAAGCACTATGTCTGCTGCGCTTGCGAGTTCAAAGTTAGAATTAGTAAAAATATGTGATTTACGCTTAGAGCTTTGCCAGCAACGTGCCAAAGAGTTTGATTTTCAGTCTTATACGACCAATTTTCAAGAATTACTCGACGACGAAAGTATCGATATTATTGCCATTTATACCCCTGACAAATGGCATGCTACGCACGTAAAGCAAGCGCTCTTACACGGCAAGCATGTAGTATGTACAAAGCCATTTATCGACAATTTGGCCGATGCCAAAGAGCTTATAGAATTATCCGAAAAAACAGGGAAAAAGGTATTTGTTGGTCAAAGTTCACGCTTTTTTGAACCTATGAAAAAGCAAAGAGCAGACTACGAAAAAGGTCTGATCGGTGACCTTATTACCATCGAAGGCTATTATCATGCTGATCACCGTTGGTTTTTAGAAAAAGGCTGGTCATTGGAATCTGCATTCAAATGGTTATATGGCGGTTTGAGTCACCCTGTAGATTTTATTCGTTGGTATTTGCCAAATATCGAAGAGGTGATGGGTTATGGTATGTTGAGTGCTAATGGCTTGAAAGGCGGACTCAAAAACCCTGATACTATGCACTTTATTTTTAAAGCGACCGACGGACGTATTGCTCGGGTAAGTGGCTGTTATACAGGTCCTGTGCAACCAGTAGTGCGCGATAGCGAAATGAGTTGTATTCTGCGTGGAACAGAAGGCTGTAGCCAAGCCGATTACATGGATTTGAGATATGCTGTGACGACCAATACAGGCGAAGAAATCGTACAAACTTGGGAACATAAACTAAAGCATTATTTCAGATTTGAAGGTAAAAGTCACCACGCTGGCGAATATCAAAACTATCTAGAATACTTTGTTGATTGCCTAGAAAACGGACAAATAGCCTATCCAGATGTGAGAGAAGGTATCGGCACAGTAGCGCTATTACAAGCAATGGATCGTTCATTATCGACTGGTCAGCCCGTAAAAGTTGCTGACCTTTTGGCAGAATTTAACTTGTAGGGTACCAGCCGTTATTAGTTAATAGTGTATCTGTTAATGGATATGATCCTCAATTGGAAGGAAGCTATCAACATATCTCACAGGTATCTTATCTATCTAATATTTCCTCTACTGATGTTTGATAAAATAGTAAAACCATGAAACACTATTTCTTACTACTGGCTTTATTGGGATTGCTTTTTTCTAGCTTTAGAAAAGACGAAAAGGTGATTACTGTTGAAAAAGTCCGTTGTGAATTTTTACAAAATCCTGAAGGTATCGATGTCGTACAACCACGTTTGAGTTGGCAAATCAATACCAACCAAAGAGCAGTCAATCAGACAGCTTATCAAATCTTGGTGGCTTCTAGTCAAGAGTTATTGGCGCAAAACCAAGGTGATTTATGGGATTCTGGAAAAATCAATTCAGACGAAACGATTCAGGTACGCTATGCAGGAAAAGCCCTCAAAAGTCGTAGTAAGTGTTTTTGGAAAGTAAAAGTTTGGACCAATAAAGGAGAGTCAAATTGGTCTGAAACAGCATCTTTTAGTATTGGTTTAATCAATTATGTAGATTGGAAAGGACGTTGGATTGGCTTAGACCGCTCATTCGCATGGGATAACGAAGGGCAGTTTTCACGCTTGTCGGCTCGCTATTTCAGAAAAGATTTTACAGTAAAGAAAAAACTTAAAAGTGCTACTGTCTATATCATCGGCTTGGGTCTTTATGAGTTATATCTCAATGGTCAAAAAGTTGGTAATCAGGTATTAGCACCTGTTCCGACGGATTACAACAAAGGAGTCAAATACAATACTTTTGATGTAACAAATTTGTTGCAACAAGGTGCCAATGCAGTGGGGTCAATTTTGGGAAATGGTCGTTATTACACGATGCGCCAAGATTACAAACCTTATAAAATCAAAACATTCGGTTATCCTAAAATGCTTTTCAACCTCGACTTGGTTTATGAAGATGGCAGTCGCGAAACTATCGTCAGCGATGATACGTGGAAAGTAACTGCCGATGGACCAATTCGTTGCAATAATGAATATGACGGAGAAGAATACGATGCTACCAAAGAGTTAGGCAAATGGAGCCAATCTGGCTACGTAGATACTTCATGGCTCAAGGCGCAATTGGTACAAGAACCAGGCGGCGACCACGAAGCACAAATGACTGCAAACATGAAGGTTATGCAGACCATCAAACCTGTTTCACTCAAAAAACTCAATGCTCAAACCTATATTTTGGATATGGGTCAAAACATGGCAGGCTGGTTACGCCTAAGTGTTCAGGGAAAAAAAGGTCAAAAAGTTACCCTTCGTTTTGCCGAAAGTCTGCAAGCAGATGGAAGTTTATATGTGCGAAATCTTCGTGATGCCAAAGTAACCGATATCTACACGCTCAAAGGAGAAGGTACAGAAACTTGGGAGCCTCGTTTTGTCTATCATGGTTTTAGATATGTTGAGATTACAGGTTTTCCAACAGAACCAAAGCTTGAGCAATTTGATGGAAGAGTGGTATACGACGACATGAGTGATGCGGGTAAATTCCAAAGTTCGAATACTACGCTCAATCAAATCTTTACCAACGCTTATTGGGGAATTCGTAGCAATTACAAAGGTATGCCAGTGGATTGCCCACAACGCAACGAGCGCCAGCCATGGCTGGGAGACCGTACAACAGGGGCTTATGGAGAAAGCTATTTGTTTGATAATCATACCCTTTATGCCAAATGGCTAGATGATATAGAGCAAAGCCAAAAAGCCGATGGAAGTATCCCCGACGTAGCCCCTAGTTTTTGGAGATACTATGGCGACAATGTTACGTGGCCAGCTACCTATATCACGATTGCAGATATGCTCTACCAGCAATTTGGAGATGCTGAACCTATCAAAAAGCATTACCCATCTATGAAAAAATGGGCAATGTATATGGCTGAAAAGTATACCGAAAACGGACTAATCACCAAAGATAAATACGGAGATTGGTGTGTGCCACCCGAATCAAAAGAGTTGATTCATGCCAAAGATGAAAGTAGATTGACTGATGGCAAATTGTTAGCTACAGCCACTTACATTCGTGTGTTGCAACTCATGCAAAAATTTGCTCAAACTACTGATAATCTGAAAGATGTAGCATCTTTTTCAAAGATGGAAACAGATTATAAAAATGCCTTTAACCAAGCATTTTTGAAGGCCTCAAACTACAGCAATGGAACTGTAACTGCCAATTTGTTGCCCTTGGTTTACGACATAGTTTCAGCGGAAGAAAAAACTAAGGTTGCAGAGAATTTAATCCAAACTATTGTACAAAAAAACAACAGCCATATCAGCACAGGCGTCATTGGTACACAATGGCTCATGCGAGGATTAAGTAATCTCGAAAAAGGAGATTTGGCATATACGATAGCGACGCAAAAAGATTACCCAAGTTGGGGTTATATGGTCGAAAATGGCGCCACAACGATTTGGGAATTATGGAATGGCAATACCGCCAACCCCGAAATGAACTCAGCCAATCATGTGATGTTATTAGGTGATTTGTTGATTTGGTATTACCAGCATTTGGCAGGTATTAAATCTAGAGAAACCGCATACAAATACATTGAGTTAAAATCAGATTTTCCAAAAGGATTGAATCAAGTACAAGCAAGTTATCAGTCAATACGAGGAACGATTGAATCCCAATGGAAAAAAGAAGGTAACACCACCACTTGGCAAGTCAGAGTACCTGCCAATAGCAAAGCCATTATTTATATTCCTTCCCCTGATTATCAAAACATTACAGAGGGAGGGAAGGCAATTTCTCAATATAAAGAAATCAAAATTATGGGATTGAGCCGAGCATATACGATACTAGAAATTGGTTCTGGCTCTTACTCATTCGAATTTAAAATATAGGAATAGAGTACAAGGCCAGAGACTCAGTTTTATACTTTTCACTTTGTGCCTATGTGCCTTGGTCACTGTTTCAAAGTAAAAAAGCATTTATGAAAAAATTACTCATAGGATTTATCTCATGCACACTGGCATTGCCCTTCACATCGGAAGCTCAAGTTTGGAAAAAGGGGCTTCTTGTGGATGAATTTGTAGTGGAAAATCCACCTTTCCCAGAAAGTCATGCCGCTACACTTGCTGAAACACCCACAGGATTAGTTTCGGCATGGTTTGGTGGTACCAAAGAACGCAATCCAGATGTTTGTATTTGGGTAAGTCGCCAAGAGAATGGCAAATGGCAAGCACCACAAAATGTTGCTAATGGCATCGTCAACGACACTTTGCGTTATGCTTGTTGGAATCCAGTTTTGTACCAAATTCCTAATGGTGAACTTTTACTGTTTTATAAAATAGGCCCTAGTCCTGCCAAATGGAAAGGTTGGTTAAAAACCTCTGCCGATGGCGGAAAAACTTGGTCAGAGGCAAGAGCTTTACCAGAAGGATATATCGGTCCTGTGAAAAACAAGCCTGTATTACTATCCAATGGCAACTTATTTTGCCCAAGTAGTACCGAAGGTTCATTAGGCTGGCGCTTGCATTTTGAAGTGACCAAAGACGGTGGCAAAACATGGAGACAAGTAGGACCTATCCAAGGAGATAAAGATACGCAAGGAATCCAACCAAGCATTTTAGATCATGGAAAAGGCAAATTGCAAATTTTAGCACGAAGCAGAAATAGAGCCATTTTGACCTCTTGGTCGTATGACAATGGAGAAACTTGGACTCCTTTAGCAAAAAGTAATTTGCCCAATAACAACTCAGGTACAGATGCCCTAACAGCCTCAAATGGAAAACATTATTTGATTTATAATCACGTATTGCCTCCTGGAGATTTGGCAAAAGGGCCAAGAACTCCCCTGAATTTATCGATTTCAAATGATGGGATCAATTGGTCTGCCGCTTTGATTGTAGAAGATTCTCCTATTAGTCAATATTCCTATCCATCTATTATTCAAACCAAAGATGGATTGTTGCATGTGATTTACACATGGCGTAGACAAAAAATTAAACATGCTGTTATAAACCCCAAAAAACTTAAAATCGTAAAAATTACTGATGGAAAATGGCCTTTTGTAAAAGGTTATACTGCTCCGCAAGGAGGCGAAATTACCAAAGACTAATCCTCAGAAATACCTTAATTAATATGAATACGCTTCAAAATGTAAGTATTTATTTTCCGAATAAATTGGTATTTGGTAGCGGTGTTATCAACCAAATCGCCGAAGAATTAAGCGGATATAATGCCCAAAAAGTTTTATTAGTTACAATAGAACCTATCCTAAAAGCCTTAGAACCGCTTTTAGCAGATATAAAAGCTCGACAAATCGAAGTACAGATTGATACCAGTATTGTTCAAGAACCTTCTTTCGAAGATTTTTTTACATTGATGAAAAAAGTAGAGCCATTCAATCCCGACGTAGTACTTGGTATTGGCGGTGGAAGTGTGCTCGATATAGCCAAATTGGTAGCAGCTCAGCTTGGCAATCCTCAAGAACTAAGAGAATATGTTGGCATTGGGTTGTTAAAACAAAGAGCCAAAAAGTTGATTTGTGCACCAGCCACCGCAGGAACAGGAAGTGAGGTTTCACCTAATGCTATTTTGGTAGATAATCTTGACAATCAGAAAAAAGGCATTATTAGTCCTTATCTAGTTCCAGATGCCGTATATGCCGACCCTTTGTTAACGGTAAGTGTGCCAGCAAGTATCACAGCAGCCACAGGGCTTGACGCCCTTACCCATTGTTTGGAAGCCTACACCAACAAGTTTGCCAATTTGTTTATCGATATGTATGCTTATGAAGGAATGAAGTTGATTGGAGCGCATATTGTCGAAGCGGTACAAAATGGCAATAACGAGCACGCCAGAGTACAGGTAGCTATGGGCAGTTTACTTGGAGGTTTTTGTTTAGGACCTGTCAACACGGCTGGGGTACATGCCTTGTCTTATCCTTTGGGAAGTTTATATCACTTACCACATGGTTTGTCAAATGCACTTTTGCTACCCTATATAATGGAATACAATCTTGTGGCAGCACCCGAACGATATGCCAAAGTAGCGGAAGCACTTGGTTGCGAACCCGTGGCGAATTCGCTCGAAATGGCAAAGTCTGGCGTAGCCAAAGTGCGAGAACTTATCAAGGCTTGTGGTATTCCTGCTACTTTACGTGAGGTAGGCGTGGCACGTGAAAAAATTCCACAAATGGCGAAGGATGCCCTAAAAATTCAACGGTTATTGAAAAATAATCCAAGACCAATTGAGGAGTCTGACGCTATTCAAATTTTTGAAGCTGCCTTCTAAACTCCTATTTAGGACTGTACGAAGGAATATAATACCTATCCATTTCGGATATCGGATGTTGGATTTCGGAAGTGTAATCTACTATTTTTTGTAAAAAATAAAGGTATTTTATTTCCGAAATCATAAATCCCAAGTCTGAAATAGTTTGAAAATCTCCCAATCATAAATCCTTAAATCAACTGTTCTCCATGAACACGATATAAACTACCCCATGAGTATTCAAAAAAAATATAGCGGAATAGTGGTACCAGCGGTAACGCCTCTGACTGAAAGCTTTCAGTTGGACCACGGTGCAGTCGAAAGCATGTTCGATAATTTTTACCGTAACCATGTTTTACCTTTTATTCTTGGAACTACTGGCGAATCAGCATCTTTACCTTTTGAATTAAAGACGGACTATGTCAGACAAGCAGGGAAAAATAAACAAAAAGGAACCATATTATATGCTGGTATTGCCTCGAATTGCCTCGAAGAATCGATAGAACTAACCAAAATTAGCGAACAAGCAGGAGTAGATGTGGTAGCAGCCACTTTGCCCTCTTATTACGCACTGACTGAAAGTCAGATGAAACGATATTTTGAACAATTAGCCGACGCTATTCCTTTGCCATTAATCATTTATAATATTCCTGCAACAACCCATAGTTCTGTTCCTCTACAAATCATTGACGAATTGAGCTATCACAGCAATATTATTGGTTTAAAGGACTCTGAAAGAAATGTAGAACGCCTTCATAAATCCCTTCATTTGTGGAAAGATAGACCAGACTTCAGTCATTTTATGGGTTGGGCAGCCAAATCAGCAGAAGCGATGTTGTTAGGCAGTGATGGTATTATTCCAAGTACTGGAAACTTTATTCCTAGCATTTATCATGAAATGCAAGAAGCTGTCCGTCAGAATGATTCAACCAAAGCGCTGCGCATGCAAGAGCTTTCGGATTTGTATGGAAGTCTGTACCAAAAAGGTCGTACACTTGGCGAATCGCTTTGGGCTTTAAAAGCATTGATGTCAACGCACCAGCTTTGCCAGCCAATTGTAATGCCTCCATTACAAGGTTCTTCGCAAGAAGATCTATTGCAATTAAAAGAGGCTTACGCACAAGCGCTAGAGAGTTTAGCATTGTCGGAGTAGCACTAGGCACAAGGCAACAGGCACAAGGCAAAGAGTGTTAAAAAGTTTTTAACGACCACGCACATGCATTTTTCCCATAGCCCACCGCCGAAAGCCGATACCTGAAAGCTTAAAGCACAATCTTAAACTTTATCTGGTGTACTAACTTAAATCACAATTCAACATTAAAAATTCTGCATTAGTACTTATGTCAGCATTACCAATTATCGGAATCACCATGGGGGATCCAGCCAGTATTGGACCCGAAATCGCTATAAAAGCCTTATTAGATCAGAGTATTTATCAAACTTGTCGCCCATTGTTGGTAGGTAGCGCCAATGTTTTTAGTCATATCATCAATTTATTAGGTCTCGAAGCTACGATTAATCCTATTAAATCAGTAAAAGAGGCGCAGTTCCAATTTGGACAAATTGATGTTTATGACTTGGACAATGTGGATATGGAAACTTTACGTTTTGGCGAAATATCAGCCATGTGCGGAGAGGCCTCTTTTCAAGCGGTAAAAACCGTTATTGAACTAGCCTTAGCCAATGAAATCGACGCAACCGTAACTGGACCTATCAACAAAAAGTCTATCAACGAGGCAGGTCATCATTTTGCGGGACATACCGAAATTTATGCGCATTACACCAATACCAAAAAATATGCCATGCTTTTGGTAGAAGATAAACTAAAAGTAATTCATGTATCCACACACGTATCCTTGCGCCAAGCTTGTGATTTAGTAAAAAAAGAACGCATTCTACAAGTAACAGAATTGCTTCATACAGGTATGAAACGTTTGGGTGAAACCAATATGCGAATCGGTATTGCAGGGCTAAATCCGCATGCTGGCGACTCAGGATTGTTCGGAACAGAAGAAGCTGAAGACATTGCGCCAGCAGTAGAAGAAGCTTTGCGTTTGGGCTATGAAGTAGAGGGTCCTGTTCCGCCAGATACCTTATTTACCAAAGCAGCAACTGGATATTATGGTGGAGTAGTAGCGATGTATCACGACCAAGGACATATTCCTTTCAAACTTACTGGTTTTACATGGAATGCCGAAAAAGGTCAAATGGATAGCGTAAAAGGCGTAAACATCACGCTAGGTTTACCTATTATCCGTACATCGGTAGACCATGGAACGGCTTTCGAAATTGCAGGAAACGGCATCGCCAGTCCTGACGCTATGACTTTGGCTATCGAAAGTGCTATTCAATTGAGTAAGAATAAGTAAAAAATAAGGGACAAAGGCACAAAGTTCTTTCCTCTATCCCTTTAACACTTTTAATCATTTTCTAAGAGTATTTATTGTACGAAAGATTGTAAGAACTATCTATTTCGGAAGTAAAGTAAAAAATAAAGGTATTTTACTTCCGAAATCAGAAATCCCAAATCTGAAATAGTAAAAAATCCTTCATACCGTTCTAATTTTCTAACTATGATTCTTGTCATTGCTGACGACCTCACTGGAGCTGCCGAAATAGCTGGAATTGGATTGAGATATGGGCTCAAAGTAAGAGTTTGTACAGAAATTATTCAAGAAGTAACAGAGGATTTACTGGTCATTTCGGCAGACACACGTTCTCTGACTGAAAATCAAGCAGTTACCAAAGTTGAGTATCTGATTAAAAGCAGTCAACAGTATAAGCCAAGTTTGATTTATAAAAAGATTGATTCTGTACTACGCGGTCATGTTTTGGCTGAAATTAAGGCGATTCAAGATTTTCTTGTTCAAAAAAACTGCCTGATTGTGCCTACAAATCCATCGATGGGACGTAGAATACAGGATGGAAAATATTATGTAGGTGATAAATTAGCGCATGAAACCGCTTTTGCTCATGACCCTGAGTTTCCGATTCAGAGCAGTGAGGTAATTAATATGCTTCGTGCCAAACCTACTGATCAGGTTCGTATATTGGCACAACCAATTTTACCATTACAAGGAATAACGGTCGCTGAAGTTACACAGAAAGAAGATTTGACAAAATGGGCCTCACAATGGGCAAAAATTGACCTATTGGTCGGCGGAGCAGAGTTCTTTGCCTCAATTTTGTCAAATTTAGGGTATAATCCTGTTGAAAAAATCTTTTCTCCTCAACAAACAGCGCTTAATTGTCTGTACGTTAGTGGAACGACTTTTAGTGATAGTGTAGAAAAAATACAAAACCATGCCAGTCATACGGGGGGCGTTTGCTATTTACCTCAGGAATTAGTCAGTCAGCCCATTGACTCAGAAGAATTTAACCAATCATTAAATCGTTGGGCAAGCGAAATCATTCAATGCTTCAAACAACATCAGGTAGTCATTATTGCTATTGAAAAACAGTTGGATACGACCAAAATAACGCCCGCTGAATTAGCTAAATTAATAGCTAAAGTTGTCAAAAAAGTATGGAATCAAGTACATTTAGCAGAAATACTCATCGAAGGAGGTGCTACGTCAGCCGCTATTTTGGCAGAAATTCCTTTACAAAACTTTCTTCCTACCGAAGAATTTGCTCAAGGAGTAATTCGTATGCAAAGCCTCGAGCGTCCGAGTACCTATTTAACACTCAAACCAGGAAGTTACGCATGGCCACAAGCCGTAACGTATGCTCAACTGTAGAAAACATTACCACCAACCAATGAACCATACATTACATGCCATTGACTATGGCATTATTTTGTTTTTTTTAGGATTGACGTTATACTTCGGTTTTATTTTCGCCAACAAACAAAAAACAACTCAAAATTATTTTCTTGCTAAAGGTAAAGTACCTTCTTGGGCGATTGGTATGTCCTTGCTGGCTACTCTTATCAGTAGTGTAACTTTTTTGGGATACCCAGGCGAAGGTTATTCTTCCAACTGGATTTTATTGGTACAAGGCTTGATGGTTCCCATTGTTTTATTAGGAACAATATGGTTTATCGTGCCTATTTTCAGAAAAGTCATAGGACTCAGTACCTACGAATATTTCGAGAAACGCTTCGGACGTTTTGCTCGTTACTATAGCTCTTCTTCATTTATCCTTCGTCAATTTTCGGGTATGGGAACAGTATTGTTCCTGATGGCAATTGCTTTGGGTAATCTTACTGGACAATCGCCTTTGTTAATCATGTTGGTGATTGGGGGGATTATCATTTTGGTTAATCTCAAAGGTGGTATCGAGGCCGTTATTTGGCTCGATGTATTCCAAGGTTTTATGTTGTTGGCTAGTGGTATTACTTGTCTGGTCGTTTTACTATATTCTATCAAAGGTGGTTTTTCGGAAGCATGGCAAATTGCCTCTAGCAAAGGTCATACAGGCTTTGGACCTTATGAATTAGATTTAAGCAAATTGACTTTTATCGTGATGGTCATCAATGGTAGTTTTTATGCTATTCAAAAATATGGAACAGACCAAACTGTTGTTCAGCGATATCTAACCGCCAAAACTGACCGCCAAGCTATCAGAGCTTCACTTATGGGTATTTTCTTAACCGTACCTGTTTGGATGATGTTTATGTTTATCGGAACGCTACTTTTTGTATTTTACCAACAAAATCCACTTCCTGAAAAGGTACAAGCTGACGCTGTATTTCCTTATTTCATGATGACTCAATTACCAACTGGTGTAGTAGGTTTTATACTTTCTGCCCTAATATCAGCGGCTATTTGTAGCTTAAGTGCCGACCTCAATTCATTGGCTGCAGTAGGCGTGGAAGATTATTATAAAGTATTGCGTCCCAACCAAAGCGATGAAAGTTATCTGAAAGCCAGTAAATGGATTGTTGTTCTTTCTGGAGTCATTACCCTTCTTATTGGCGCCCTATATCTGAGCACTGGAAGCGAAGGTGTACTTGGAATAGTGTTCACATTATACGCAATATTTTCAGGGGGAATTGTTGGTATTTTCTTGTTAGGTTTACTCAGTAGTCGTGCCAATACACAAGGCGTAAATATTGGTATTTTTGTCTGTATTCTTTTTACTGCCTATGCTTTTTTGACATCTACTCAAATTGGATTAGGAGACCAAAAATCATTATTATTAGACCTAGGAGCGTATAATTTCCCACACCATAAACTCATGTTGGGCGTTTATAGTCACCTGATTGTGATTGTAGTAGGATATGTGGCAAGTCTATTTTTTCCAGCACCTAACTGCGATAGAAATTTATTGCTAAAAGGTTGGTTTGAGGATAGAAAGAAAAAGTAATACTATAATCAATTCTCTGAACTTAAAGCTTATGAAAAAGCTATCTTTCTTGCTTTTGGGTGTATTTTTTGCCCATATTCTTAGTGCTCAAAATTATCAATTATGGTACGATAAACCTGCTCAGAAATGGACAGATGCTTTACCATTAGGCAATGGACGCATTGGTGCAATGGTTTTTGGAAATCCTTCCCAAGAACATATTCAATTCAATGAAGAAACGCTTTGGACTGGAGAGCCTCGTGAGTATAATCGAAAAGATGCCTATCAATATTTGGGGCAAATTCGCCAGTTATTGCAAGAAGGAAAGCAAAAAGAAGCAGAAGCTTTAGCAGAAAAGCAGTTTATGGGACTCAAAAGCCATGAAAGCAAACGAGAAACTTGGATTGCAGATATGTTGGCATTGAAAGGAATATCTGGAAATCCTTCACAAATAAACTTTGATGACTCTTCATGGAAAACGATGACTGTGCCATCCTATGAAGGCTGGGAAGCTATTGGATATGAGGGCTTAGACGGAGCCGTATGGTTTAGAACAACCATAGATATTCCAGTAGGTTGGGAAAATCAATCCTTGATTTTGGATTTGAATCGCATCAGAGATTATGATTATACCTATATCAACGGAAAACTGCTTGGAAGTTCTCAACATACAGAAGGGCGCAAATATCCAATTCCTGCCAATACTTTACACGTAGGGAAAAACTTGATAGCCATTCAGGTATTGAACTTTTCTGATAAAGGCGGTATTGCTGGCTACAAAGATACCTCTCGACATATCGGCATATATCCTGTGGGTCAAGAGGACAAAAAAATCTCTTTGAATGGTCAATGGAAATACTTTATCCAAAGCGATGAAGCTCCAGTCGTTGGCAAATATCAAGCAGATTACCAACCATTTGGTGATTTATATATCAATCTTCTGCATGGAAAAGAATATCAAAACTATCGTCGCTCTCTTAATTTAGCAACTGCCGAAACTCAAACAGAATATACGGTTGATAATGTGGTTTTCAAAAGAGAATATCTGGTAAGTCAACCTCATCAGGTGCTAGCAGTGAGACTATCTGCAAACAAAACTCATCAAATCAACTTAGAGAGTTTTTTAACAAGTCCACACAAAAACTATAGCTTTAAATCTCTCGGAAATAATACGTGGGAGTTGTCGGTAAAAGTTCGAAATGGCGGATTGTTTGGAAAAGCCTATTTACAAATCCAACAAAAAAATGGCTCTGTAGAAGAGAATGCTGGGAAAATCGAGATTAAAGGAGCCGATGAAGTAATTTTTTACCTGACCGCCGCTACTAATTTTATCAATTATCAAAATATTTCAGGAAACCCTCAAAAACGTTGCGAGGAAGTTTTTAGCAAACTAAAAGGAATATCTTACGAGCAAATTCGAAAGGCACATCAAGCTGAGTATCAAAAATATTACAACCGTTTTGCCATCGAGTTAGGTCAGGATGCCAAAAGTCATTTACCAACGGATGTTCGTTTGGCGAATTTTGGTAAAGACAATGACCCATCTTTCGCAGCATTATATGTACAATACGGACGCTATTTATTGATTTCGGCTTCACGTGCAGGAACACAACCTTCTAATTTACAAGGTATTTGGAATGATTTGTTGGCTCCACCTTGGGGAAGTAAGTACACTACCAATATCAATGCCGAAATGAACTATTGGCCTGCGGGTGTTTTGAATCTTATTCCTACTCAACAACCTCTGATACAAATGATTACAGATTTGTATAAAGCTGGTCAAACTACCGCAAAAAATTATTATAATGCTCGTGGTTGGGTGGTTCATCACAATACAGATTTATGGCGAGGAACAGCCCCAATCAATGCCTCAAACCACGGTATTTGGGTGAGTGGTGCAGGATGGTTGAGTCAGCATTTGTGGGAACATTATCAGTACACACAGGATAAAGAGTTTTTAAGAAAAACGGCTTATCCAATCATGAAATCAGCTTCAGAATTTTTTGTAGATTTTTTGGTAAAAGATCCTAAAACAGGTTGGCTTATCAGTACGCCTTCTAATTCACCAGAACAAGGCGGATTGGTAGCTGGACCAAGTATGGATCATCAGATTATCAGAGAGTTATATAAGAATACGATTAAAGCCTCGCAAATTTTAGGGCTAGACAATGCCTTTGCTGATACACTAAGCCAACAATACAAACAAATAGCGCCCAATCAAATTGGCAAGCATGGGCAATTGCAGGAATGGCTACAAGATTTGGACGATCCCAAAAATAATCACCGCCATGTTTCACACCTTTGGGGCGTACACCCAGGACATGATATTGGTTGGGACATCGACTCGACGATGATGAAAGCCGCTCGACAATCACTTATTTATCGTGGTGACGAAGGTACAGGTTGGAGTTTGGCTTGGAAAATTAATTTCTGGGCTAGATTTCATGATGGCGAGCACGCTTTACAATTAGTCAAAATGTTGCTCAGACCTGCCACAAGTGCAGGCGGTTCATACCTAAACCTATTCGATGCTCATCCGCCATTTCAAATAGATGGCAATTTTGGAGGTGCAGCGGGTATTGCCGAAATGCTTATCCAAAGTCAAACAGATATTATTGAACTATTACCTGCTTTACCCAAAGACTGGTCAGAGGGGAAAGTAAAAGGAATTCAGGCTAGGGGAGGGTATATCTTGAGCTATGCTTGGAAAAATGGCAAAATCACAGAATTGAACATTACAAGTAAAGAGGCTACTACCTGCAAAATAAGAATTAATCAGGTTGTACATACCCTCAAGCTACAGTCTAATAAGCCCTACCATATCGAATTTTAATCCTTTCTAGTCAATAAGTAGGAAAACGTTATTAGTTAATAGTATATTGGTTATTTGAAGATATTCATAATCAAAAGGTTATAGTCAAATTTTGCCTCATATTTACTATTAATTTAATCTTTCCTACCACTTAAGTATTAGTGCTGAATTATGAGTTGTGAATTGTGAGTGTAAAATTTTAATTATCAACGCTTTACATCTTTGATAAATTGAATATTATTTTGCACGGTTACTTACTTCTGAAACTTACTGTTAACACGAGATATTTCCATAAAAGTATCTCGTGTTAATTTTCTACAATACTTTGAAAAAATCTTACCGAAAACACCACTTTCAGCTCCCTATTTTTGTACAATAATTCTGATAAAATTCATTTTACCGATATTTACCTATGTTCACCAGAAGAAGGTATTGTACAATCTTGATATTCTTTCTAGGATTCTTCTTTTCTGCAAAAGCACAAAGACAAGATATTTCCCTCAATGACAACTGGCTTACCACCGTTCATGAATCCAATATTCATGCGTATGATGGCTTTGAAAAAAGTACGTTTTCGACCCAATCATGGAAATCTGTACAAGTACCTCACAACTGGGATCAATATGAAGGTTATCGCCGTTTGACACATGGCAACAAACATGGGTATGCATGGTATCGGAAAAGTTTTACTGTCAACTCTACTAATAAAAACAAGCGCTATTTCCTTTATTTTGAGGGTGTTGGTTCCTATGCGACTATTTGGCTCAACGGCAAGCTATTGGGTACTCATGCAGGCGGACGTACTACTTTTCAACTAGATGCCTCGAATTATATTTTACTCAATAATCAAGAAAATACTTTGGCAGTACGTGCCGACCATCCTGCTGAAATTCAAGATTTGCCTTGGGTTTGTGGTGGATGCAGCACCGAACGAGGTTTTTCAGAAGGCTCACAACCCATGGGAATTTTTCGACCAGTACATTTATTGATTACTGAGCCTATTCGCATCGCTCCTTTTGGCATTCATATTTGGAATGATACCACAGTTTCTGCTCAAAAAGCTCAACTTTATGGCTCGGTAGAAATACAAAATCTCAGCAATAAGCAAGCATCTATAAAAGTCCTTCAAGAATTAAGAAATCAAGATAACCAACTGATTATCAGCAACAATAATACGATTTATCTTTCAGAAAAAACTACACAGATCATTCCTATTGCCTTCCCAAGTATTACCAATCCTAAACTTTGGTCGCCAGAACAGCCCTATTTGTATCAAATGGTGACGAAAATTTATGAAAATGGAAAACTACTAGATATCCAACAGACCTCTTATGGTATCCGATTTATCAAATGGTTAAAAAAGCCGAATGGACAAAAGCAATTATTAGTAAACGGTAAACCATTCTTTATCAATGGTATAGCAGAATACGAGCATTTATTGGGTAACAGTCATGCTTTCAGTCCAGAGCAAATCAAGACTAGAGTTGAAATGGTGAAAGCGGCTGGTTTCAACGCCTTTCGTGACGCACATCAGCCACATAATTTGCGCTACCAAGAATATTGGGATAAAGATGGGATTCTATGGTGGCCACAAATGGCAGCACATATTTGGTATGACACGCCAGCTTTTCGAGAAAATTTTAAGACACTTTTAAAAGACTGGATAAAAGAGCGCAGAAACAGTCCATCCGTTATACTTTGGGGACTCGAAAATGAAAGTACCCTTCCCGAAGATTTTGCCAAAGAATGTACCCAAATTATTCGTGAACTCGATCCAACGGCTTCTACACAGCGCTTGGTAACCACCTGCAACGGAGGAAAAGGCACCGATTGGGATGTGCCTCAAAACTGGACAGGAACTTATGGTGGAGATCCCGCAAAATATGCAGAAGATCTTGAAAGACAGGTTCTTGTTGGAGAATATGGCGCTTGGAGAACGGTAGATTTGCACCAAGAAAAACCTATGGCAGGAACATTCAGCGAAGAAGCGATTGGCGAATTAATGCAACTAAAACTTCGCTTAGCTGAAGCCGCCAAACAAAATTCCGTAGGACATTTCTTCTGGTTATTGACCTCTCACGATAACCCAGGACGGGTTCAAAGTGGCGAAGCATTGCGTGAATTAGACAGAATCGGACCTGTCAATTACAAAGGCTTATTAACCCCATGGGAAGAGCCCGCCGATATATTCTATTTATTTAGAGCAACTTATGCCCCAGCCAAAACCCAACCGATGGTCTATATCGTTTCTCACACTTGGCCTGATCGTTGGACTCAAACGGGCATAAAATCAGGGATAAAAGTCTATTCCAATTGTGAGGAAGTCGAATTATTTAATGACCTAAATATTTCTCTAGGAAAACAAAAAAGAGGAAAAGAAGGCGTATTCATCTGGAATAATGTCCCGATTCAATATAACATGTTGATTGCCAAAGGCTTTGTCAATGGGAAGTCTGTGGCAGAAGATATGGTGCAATTGCATCATTTGCCAATGGCACCTGCTTGGTCTGCCCAAAAACAACAAACGAAAAATCTTGTAGTCAATAGCCCACAAAAACACTACGTCTACCGTGTCAATTGTGGGGGAGATTCCTATACAGACAAAAACAAATCTTTATGGCTAGCAGACCAAGCAAAAACACCTCAAAATCAATGGGGATATATTTCGTGGGCAAATGATTTTGAGGGTATTCCTAAAGCTTATGCAAGTCAAAGGAGAACCTTTGACCCGATCACAAATACCACCGACGATGAACTGTTTCAGAGTTTTAGATATGGGCGAGATAAACTTTCCTATCAATTTACCCTACCAGATGGTCAATACGAAGTGGAATTATATTTTATCGAGCCTTGGCATGGCACAGGCGGGGGCGACTATTCGGGGTGGCGTTTGTTTGATGTGGCATTTAATGGAAATACCGTCCTCAAAAATTTGGATATCTGGAAAGAAGTAGGGCATGATGCAGTGTTGAAAAAAACAATTCCATTTCAAGTAAAAGGAGGAAAACTGAACATTTCTTTCCCTCAAATAGCCTCGGGACAAGCCATTATTTCGGCTATTGCTATTGCTAGTACTGAGAAGAAAAATACATTTACAGCAAATTCAAACACCCTGATTACATCAACAAAAACCATTAAAACTTGGCTAGATACTGGCAAACCACTTTTTAAAGATTCACATGAAAACTATGTGAGCTTGCCAGCCGTATTATACGGAGCAGAATATCTATTTTCTGAAAAAAATGAAAAATTGTACAAACTTGCTCTGAATGAAATAGGAGATATTTATGTCGGAATAGATTCTTCGAAGGCCTTACCAAAGACTTTAGAGGCATTTGAAAATACCCAAAGTTATATTCAAAGTACCCAAAAAGTATATCGAGTTTTTAAGAAAAGAGTTCAAGCCAACACAGAAGTGGCGTTAGATTTCAACACGTTTGAGGCAGAAGCACTTGTTTTTGCCTTGCCAGCAAGTAGTTTGCAACCACCTTTTGATTTAAAAACTACGACAACCTACAAGGCTGCAGAAGCCAAAGGAATAGGAGAGGGGATTCAAAAAATGGCTTTTTTAGGCAAAGAACGCATGAGTATTGTCAAAAAAGGGCAAAATGCAATTCAATGGACTATCTCTACGGGAGTCGCAGATACGTATTCATTAACCATCAAATATCATAATCCCAGCTCGGAAACAGTCTATGGTAAACTAAGCATTAGTCTGGTAGATGGCACCATCATCAAGAACAAAGAAACGATTGCATTAGTACCAACCAAAGCAGGCAAATGGAACTATGTAAGTACCACAACAGGCACGATGATTAATGCAGGAAAATATCATGTAGTACTAGAATTAGATCAAGTTGGAGAACTGCACTTAGACACCTTGGACGTCCAATAGTATTTATGATAATATTGTACAATTTAATATAAAAATACTATAAATTTTACTAGATAAAGTACTATAATTTTGTATCAGCCTCCAAGGGAAGTTTGAGAAAAAGAAGCGCGGAGCGTTAGTGACATAGTGAGACCTTTTAACTTTATGAAAATAATCTCAATACACTATGAACCACCAAAGCTTACCGCTTGTGGATATCTCTCTGATTATCATCTATTTATTAGGAATGATAGCAGTAGGATATCATTTTTCGAAAAAGAATCAGAATACAGAACAATTTACTAAGGCATCGGGTAGTATACCGGGCTGGGCAATAGGCGCCTCAATCTATGCCACTTTTTTAAGTAGTAATACTTTTCTGGGTGTTCCGGGTAAGGCTTATTCAGGCAATTGGAATGCTTTTGTATTTAGTTTGTCTATGCCTTTGGCGGCTTGGGTAGCTTCCAAATATTTTATACCATTTTATCGAGGAACAGGTGAGATTTCAGCCTATACCAATCTCGAAAAAAGATTTGGAGCTTGGGCAAGAACATACGCTGTCATTTGCTTTTTGCTAACACAACTAGCCCGAATGGGGTCTATTTTTTTCGGTATAGCACTCAGTCTACAAGCACTAACTGGCTATTCGATGGAAACGATTATGTGGGTGATGGGTATTTGTATCATCGTATATACCGTCTTGGGAGGCATAGAGGCTGTGATTTGGACAGAAGTAGCACAGGCATTTATCAAAACTTTTGGTGCTTTACTGATTTTATTTCTCATCGTAAAGGATATGCCTGAGGGCTCAAAACAAGTTATCGAAATAGGTAACTTAAAAAATAAATTTAGCCTAGGCTCCATGAATTGGGATTTTACCAGTTCAACTTTTTGGGTGGTTTTGTTTTATGGCTTTTTGATAAATCTGAATAACTTCGGCATGGACCAAAATTATATTCAGCGCTATCACACCACAACCTCTGAAACTGAAGCTCGAAAATCATTATGGATGTGCGTTTGGATGTATATTCCAGCATCCTTACTTTTTTTTATTATTGGTTCGAGCTTGTATGCCTACTATGAGGTTCATCCTGAATTATTGAATCAGCTCAAATTGGAAGTTGTCAAAGCCAAATTTCCCAATCTGAGTTCTTCTGAGTTAATAGCTCAAGCGGCTCAACTCAAAGTAGAAGATTATGGCGATAAGGTAATGCCACATTTTATGGTTCACAAAATCCCAGTTGGATTGATGGGACTCATTATCTCGGCATTGTTGTCTGCAGCTATGAGTACCATTAGCTCTGGTATGAATGCCTCAGCCACAGTGTTTTCAATAGACATTTACCAACGATATTTTGTCAAAGATATAAGCGACAAAAGTAGCTTACGTATATTACATACGTCAACGGTTATTTTTGGCTTTTTAGGACTAGCTTCGGGTATGGCTATGATTGGTGTCAAAAGCATTTTAGATATATGGTGGCAACTATCGGGTCTATTTGCCGCAGGTATGTTAGGTTTATTTTTACTAGGATTATTTAGTAAAAAGGCAACTAATCAGGCAGCCATTATTGCTACACTAATAGGATTAGTGGTTATTTGTTGGGTTACATTCTCTGACATCTTACCAGCGGAATATGATGGATTAAAAAGTCATTTACATAAAAATATGAGCATTGTACTTGGTACAGTTACCCTATTCATCTCAGGAGTGATTGTCACTAAATTAATGGCTAAAAACGACTCATAATCAAGACATTAGCTTTTCAATTCCTCTACAGTTATGATTACTACCAAAAAAGGATTTATTCCAGTAATGTTAACGCCATTCCATGAAAATGGCGAGATAGATTTCGAAGGTCTTGGTCGACTGACAGAGTTTTATGTAGAAGCTGGAGCAAGTGGTCTATTTGCCAATTGTTTGTCTAGTGAAATGTTTGAACTTACTGAAAATGAACGCCTTCAAGTAATCAAACAAACTATAAAAAGTGCATCAGGATTACCTGTAGTAGCCACAGGAAGTTTTGGCAATAGCTTACAAGAGCAAGCAGATTTTGTCAAAAAAGTATATGATACTGGCGCTGATTCAGTGATTATCTTGGCAAACGCCATTGCCGAAAGTCATGAGTCTGACGAAGTTTTTGAAGACAAAATGATGCAATTGTTGTCATTAACGGAAAACATTCCCCTAGGGCTTTACGAATGTCCTGTACCTTATAAGCGTTTGGTTTCAGCGGATATATTGTCGAGGCTAAGTCGCACAGGAAGAGTTATTTATCATAAAGATACCTGCTTGGATATTGAGCAAATCAAGGCTAAAATCAAAGCTACAGAAGGGCAAAATTTTGGACTTTATGATGCTTATATGGTTCATGCTGTGGATTCACTAAAAGCAGGAAGTGCAGGATTATCCTGTATTCAAGGCAATTATTTTCCCGAGCTAATAGTCTGGTTATGTGACAACTACAACAAAGAGGAGCTTTTGGAGGAAATCCAAAAAGTACAGGACTTTTTAGTAAAACAAATGGATGTGATGCACCATGTTTATCCAACTGTTTCTAAGTTCTTTTTACAGAAAAGAAAATTTCCAATTTCGACATTCACACGACGTAACGTAGGGAAGATAAGCCCTTCCGTCGCCAGCGATATTGAGACTTTGTATCTGGCATACAAGGACTTACAGGATACTATACCTTTACAGGAGATAGTTTGTTAATTAATTTGGGATGGAATCCCCCGCAATAGTTTTACTAGCGGGGGATTTTTTTGGGCTATGAGGATTGAATAATTGTGAGTTAGTGCTGCACGAAGGATTCTAAAACTGTCTATTTCGGATGTATAATCTTCTATATTTTATGAAAAACAAAGGTATTTTGTTTTATTTCCGAAATCAGAAATCCCAAATCTGAAATAGTTCGAAAGTCATCTGCTATTTCTTATGATATTTCCGCTTGTACTCCAGCGGAGTGATACCCATTACTTTTTTGAAATGTCTGTAAAAGTTCGACACATTGTTGAATCCACAATCAAAGCATATGACTTCGGTAGGTAGTTTATCCTCGACCAAAGCCCTACAAGCGTGTGAAATACGGATTTCAATCAAGAAATCATAGTAGGTCTTTTTAGTCATGAGCTTAAAGTAACGACAAAACGAAGTGACGCTCAAGTTACTAATCGCAGCAATTTCTTCGAGGGTAATATCCTTTTTATAGTTCATTAAAGTGTAATTACATACCTTATTCAATCGCAACGTATCCGACTCGTTCGATTGGTAAAAAGCTTGTCCACCAGCAATAGTCTCAAACTCATCACTTTCGGCCAAAAGATGTAGTATTGAAATAAGCAAAGAGATACGCTCTAAGTTTTTAGCTTGTGCAATTTTGATCATTAGCTCTGTCAGCCTCTCACGAGTTTCCCCAATAATTACCATACCGCTTTTGGCCTTCTCATACAATTTTGGGAGTAAATATGCTTCTGGTAAACCCAGCAAATATTTACCTAAACAATCAGGCAAAAATTGTATAACCACCGCCTCAACATCGAGATCATTATCTGGATAAAAATACTCTTCTTTACAACGCCAAGTATGGGGTAAGTTTTCGCCTACCAACACAATCTCACCATGCGAAAAGTTGCTGATATTATCACCAATAAAACGAACCCCTTCGCCTCTGATAATGTAATGCAGCTCTAGTTCAGGGTGGTAATGCCAGATACCTCCAAAGTTAGGTCTAACGTCGTGTCGGACACTAAAGGAGCTTTCTAGCTTAACAGGAACTTTCTGGAAAAGTGGTTTCATAACTCAATATTATCAAAAAAATAGGACTATTCTTTTATTTCTACTTTCTCTAAAAAACGTTCTACTATCAAAAATTTTGTACAATATATTCAAATATGATGATTCCAATTTATTATATGACAATATTCTACACTAAGTTGGTAAAAAAATGCATAAAAATAGGACTTTATATAGTGAAATTTGAATCGTAGAAACAACACAATTTTACTTGTATAAAAGAATATTACCAAATTATATAACTAACGTAATATAAAAAAAGTATAAAGTTGTCATTCTTTGCCTTGTCGATAAAACACAAATCACTAAAAATCAGCATATTACAAACAAAAAAACTTAGAAAATCAATTACACTATGTGTCATAATAACACTAATAGGAGTTCGCAAAATATAGGTTTTGAACAAGTTGAAAAGAATTCCATGATATTATGATAAAAGACTATAATAGATTGTCCTAAAAAACTTGAAAATCGTAATATTTTACCAAAAAGTATTGCTAATAAATCATAATCACTCTGGAGGCAGAAAAGTGTAAAAGAAAAATTTCAATACCAACATAACAGATAAATGTACCTTATAATGTTCCAATTCCGATTACTCTCGATCACCGCTTTATTACTAGGATTTGTGTTATTGGGAAATGCACAAAATGCTCAAGATATATCTGCAAAAGAAGCTGCTTACACCAAGACTATTACAGATAGAGCTGATAAGATTGTACAGAAGCTTGAAGTAAAGAAAGAAAAGAAAGCACTCAAGGTAAGAGACTTAATTGCCAATCAATATCGTAATCTCAACGACATCCACGAGCAAAAAAAGAATAGCATCTTAGCGCTCAAAGGTAATACCTCATTGAATAAGGAACAGCTTGCAGCAGAAATTCAGAAGGTAGAACAAAAAACAGAAGTTGATCAAACTACCTTACACGAAAAGTTTATCAAATCTCTTTCGAAAGAATTGTCTGACACACAAGTTGAAGCAGTAAAAGATGGCATGACTTACAATGTATTACCTAACACTTACAAAGCTTATCAAGAAATGCTTCCTGATTTGACAAAGGAGCAAAAGAAGCAAATTTTGGATTATTTAACTGAAGCAAGAGAACATGCTATGGATGCCGAAACCTCTGAAAAGAAACATGCTTGGTTTGGCAAATACAAAGGTAAAATCAACAATTATCTTTCAGCGCAAGGAGTAGATATGAAAAAAGCAGGGCAGGAGTGGGAGAAAAAAATTAAGGCAGCCGAGTCATCTAAAAAAGAACCAAACAAAACCTCTGGACAATAATAATTAGGAAAACTCAAAGTAACTCGAACGAAAGTCGAAAACGTACAAACACTATTTAGTACTCAATTTAATGTAAGGAAAAATATGACATTTCATTTACAACCACAATTTGGCAAACGTAAAGGCACTAAACTTACCTGTACTTTGCTATTAGCAGCCCAGTTCATTGCGGGAGCTCCTTTTTTGGAGGCAGCTCAAGCTTCAAATCCTGCGTTGGGTTCTGCCGTTAAGACAAGTAAAGCCGACCACACAGTGACAGGTTCTGTAAAGGACAGTGAGGGTGCACCTTTGGCAGGTGTAACAATTCGTATCAAAAACAGCAAAACTGGTACAACCACTAAGGCTGATGGTACATTTACACTTAATGCGCCAACGGGTAAAGAAACGCTAATTATTAGCTCAATTGGTTATAAAACACAGGAAGTTACCCTTGCAGATCGTAAAATCGTTAATGTCATTTTAGTTAGCGAAACTTCTTCTTTGGATGAAGTAGTAGTGGTGGGATATGGTCAGCAGAAGAAAATTCACTTGACTGGTGCTGTTGCTCAAATCGATATGAAGTCAATTGAAGACCTCCCTGTAGGTAGCTTGTCAGCGGCTTTGACAGCCCAACAACCTGGGGTTGGTGTTTCTGGTGGTTTTGCTCGTCCTGGCGATCCAGCTTCTATCACTATTCGTAACCCTACCTTACTATCAAAAGATGGAGGTACTCTTCGACCGTTGTATGTAATTGATAATATAATCCGCTCTGAAGATGATTTCAACACGTTAGATCAATCAGAAGTTGAAAATATCTCTATCTTAAAAGATGCTGCTGCTGCTGTATATGGTGCTAGAGGAGCTTACGGGGTAATTGTAGTCACAACAAAACGTGGTAAAACAGGTGCTCCAAAAATTTCTTACAGTACTTCAATTGGTCGTTCGGATGCACAACTACCAACCATGATGAATGGCTATCAATTGGCAACTTACATCAATGATTATAACATGAATACTGCTGACAAGTCAGTGTTATATTCACAAGACGAATTAGACTACTACAAAACTAATAGTCAATCTTGGTTAGAGCAGGCTTGGAAAGCATCTTATGTAACAAGACATACTTTGAATGTAAGTGGTGGTAATGATAAAGCAACATACTTTGCAGGTATTACTTACAACCAACAAAATGGTAATTTCGACAAAATTAATTTTGACCGTTGGACATTCCGTGCTAGTGCTGATGTAAAAGTTTCGAAAAATGTAAAAGCAGGTTTAGGTTTATCAGGTGACTTATCGACCAAAGATCGTTACTTGCTGAAACAAGGTGGTTCTGACAACGAAAAAGATTACAAATCTTTGTTGTATGCAGCTCCTTTCAAACCAGCCTACTACAATGGCTATCCAGTAAACTTAAGTGGTACAGGTAGTACATCTGAAAACTTCCACTTCTTTGAAGCACAAAAATCAAATAACTATTTGTTGTCAAAAAACAACGGTTTGAACCTTAATGTGTATTTGGAATACGAAGCGCCATTTTTGAAAGGTTTGAAAGCAAAAGTTACTTACAACCGTAACCTAGAAAATAACTGGGGTAAAGAATTTGGTACAAAATACAACCTGTACAACTTCAGTATGTTGGGAACAAACAAGCATATTGTAGGTGGTACTGTTCTTCCAACTCCTGTTACAGTAAGCAATAGTAACCGTATTTATTATTCTCCAAGTTACTCAGACGTTTATCAACTCAACGGGTATCTGACTTTTGACCGCACTTTTGGAAAACATAGCATTTCAGCATTAGCATTAGTAGAGCAATCAGAAACTTACTCAGATGGTGTTACCTCTTACCTTGACAACTTGGTTGATGGAGCACTAGACAATGCTGGTTATGCTTTGGGTGGTACAGCATCAGGTGCTGGTGTTGGTACTATTTCGGAAGCAGAAGCAGAAACTGGTCGTCTGTCTTATGTAGGTCGTTTAAACTATGCTTATGCTAACAAATACTTGGTTGAATTTACGGTTCGCCGTGATGCTTCTACCAACTTTGCTCCTGAAAATCGCTGGGGAACGTTCCCTTCATTGTCGCTGGGTTGGGTTATTTCAGAAGAACCATTCTTCAAAAACAATGTACGTTGGGTAGACCAATTAAAAGTTAGAGTATCGGGTGGTTTGACAGGTATGGATAACACCAGAGCCTATAACTGGTTGAAAAGTTACAACTTGATTCAAACAGGTAATGGTCCTGTATTTGGAGGAAACCTTGACCGTGCAGGTATCTTGCGTTTGAAAAACGCCATGCCAAACAGAGATGTATCATGGGATGATGACACCAAATTGAACGGAGGTATCGATGCTTCATTCTTGAGAAACCGTTTGAACTTAACGATTGATGGATTCTACGATCACCGTTACAATATGTTGACATCACTTACTTCGTCGGTTCCTTTAACTGTAGGTGCTGCATTGCCATCTGAAAACTTTGCTACAGTAGATGGTTTCGGTACAGAGATTTCATTAGGTTGGACAAATAAAATCAACCAAGATTGGTCATACAAAGTACGTGGATTCATGTCTTGGAGTGATAACAAACAAGTAAAAGTTGACTTCGATAAAGGTTTGACTGGTACATTTAGAGACCCATCAGGAAGATCTACAGATATGGGTGTATTAGGATTGAAAAGTATGGGTATGTTACGTACCCAAGCTGATGTAGATGCGTTGTTAGCTAAATACCCTAACTACACCATCTATGGTACCAAGCCAGCAGTGGGTATGTTGTATTATGATGATATCAGAGGTGCAAAAAGTACTACTCCTGATGCCAGTGGAAACTACACTTACGCAGCGCCAGATGGTAAAATCGATGATAACGATTTACAATATTTGACAAATAAAAAAGACAACCACTACGGTTTTGGGTTCAATTTCTCAACAACATACAAAAGATTATCATTCTCTTTTGCATTAGGTGGTTCGTTTGGTGGACAAGATTTGCTAGAATCAGGTGCAAGAAGTTGGGGTACATCTGCACAGGTTACAGCTAAAACAAACTTGCCAATCAACTTAGTAGATCACTGGACAGTAGATAATCCAAATGCGATGTATCCTGCGCCTGCCTATCGTGCACAAAATGGATACGATTCTGACTTCTGGTTTGTAAGTTCGTTTAACATGTCTGTTCGTACTTTAAATATCTCTTATGATATTCCAAAAACTGTTACAGAAAAATTGAATATCAATGGAGCTAGAATCTATGTGACAGCGACAAACCCACTTAACCTTTATAACCCATACAGTTACAAGCAATATTCAGGGGCATTTGATGTGTATCCTACACTTCGTACATTCTCAGCTGGTATTAACTTGAATTTGTAATCGTTTCAGACGTTGGACAGGTCAGCTTCGGCTGACCATTTCAAAAAAAACTAAGAATAATGAAAAAGAAATATATTTTATGGACGGCACTTTGCTCAATGTTCGCATTAGCTAGTTGTGAAAGTGTTCTTGATAAAACTGACTTAGGAGCGGCAGATCCAGATTTAGTATCAGGTGACTCAGTATTAGCCAATCTTTCATTGAACTATATCTACAACCAAAACCTTCCTGATTGGGGTGGATATACAGCTGTAAGTGGTTTGGGAAGTAGTACTTACACTGAGGAATCTTATAACCAAGGTTCTTCACAAAACAAGTATCTTGAAGGAGCTATTGCCGAAAATGATGTAACAGATTTTGGTACAGCGTTGAATGCCACCAACAACTACGGTAAAATTCGTACTATCAACTCATTCATTTCGGATTTGCAACAAAATCCTAAAATGGATGCTGGCGCCAAAAACCGTTTATTAGCACAGGCGTATTTCTTCAGAGCTTGGCGTTATTTTGAATTGGTAAAACTTTATGGCGGTGTGCCATTAGTATTAACTCCTCAAAATGCTGTTGGTATTGAAAATCGTGAGGCTACATTTTTACCAAGAAATACGACTTCACAGTGTATCAAGCAAATCTCTGCTGATTTAGATTCTGCGGCAAAATATCTTCCTGCTACATGGGCGAGCCCAGCAGCAAACTGGGGACGTATCACAAAAGGTGGCGCTATGGCCTTGAAAGGGCGTTTGTTGTTGTATGCTGCATCACCACAGTTTAACCCAACTGATGTAAATACTAAATGGCAGGCGGCTTATGATGCCAACAAAGCGGCTTATGATGCATTGACTGCCAACGGTTCTAAGTTGATTGCTGATTATGCAAAAATTTGGTTTACTGAATCAGGAAATACTGAAGCTGTTTTTGTAACTGGATATAACACCTCTGTAGGTGACCAACAAAAAAGAAACAGCGGTTGGGAATCTTCAAACCGTCCTAAATACTCAACTGTATCTGGTGGTGGTTCAAATCTTCCTTCTTGGGATATGGTAAAAGCTTATCCAATGAAGGATGGTAAAAAACCTGGTGAGTCAAAATACACTTATTCTGACTTATTGTTCTTCAAAGATCGTGATCCTCGTTTTGAGAAAACTATCGCTTATAATGGTTGTACTTGGCCAATGAGCAATGTACCAAACAACAGACTTTGGACATATTATGCAGCAGGTAAGAGTGTTGAAAATGGTGGCGTAAACTTTAGTTTTACAGGTTTCTATTGTAAAAAAGCTTTACAAACATCAGATGTAGCTGGTTCAACCCTTGATCAATCAAATACGATTTACTCAGGAACTGACTGGCAAGAAATCCGCTTTGCAGAGGTAATGTTGAACTATGCAGAATCTGCTGCTGGTGTTGGCAAATTGGATGAAGCCTATACTCAACTTATCAACGTACGCAAACGTGCAGGTATAGAAGCTGGCTCAGATAACCTTTATGGTTTGAAAGCCAATATGTCTCGTGCCGAAATGTTCAAAGCAATTTTAGATGAAAGACAGATAGAATTTGCGTTTGAAGGAAAACGTTTCTGGGATTTACGTCGTTGGAGATTATTAGAATCGACTTTGAATGGTTCTAAAGGAACAAAAGTGCAAATCAACTTGAAAACTACAGGTGTTCCTGCTGACTTTGCAACTACTCGTGATGGTATGAAATTGGAAGATGTTTATACTAACTATTTTACCATTGCATTAACACCAAATGGTTTGATGAGTCGCACGGCTATCAACTATTTACCAAAATATTATTTCTTCGCTATTCCAACTTCTGCCATTGATAATAACCCATTATTGAAGCAGAATGACGGTTGGACAAACGGCGCCTTTAACCCATTAGAATAAAATTATCAGTGATTTGATCACCAATAATACAAATTATTACTTTAGCATAATCGTCTGAAATTAGTAAAAGCTGTTCTCATTTGAGGACAGCTTTTTTTCGTTAGTGTAAATTAGGACAGGACGAAGGATTCTATTTTGTACAAATGTGTTTTTTCAAAGTTCTTGAAATTTAAGGTAGCGTCAATGCGGTTACCCAACTCAGCATGGCAACTGCAAGGGTTGCAGCTATATCAGTGCTATTTTATTGATAAGGCTCAATCTATGTACAATTCTTATACAATTAACTTTCTTCCTAGTCCAAAATATAGCCTTCCAATTGTGGTGGCGAAGGAACAGGCTCTCCTATCATTTCAGACAATGTTGTTTCAATGGTAAGACACATCGCATTGATTGGTAAATCGTTAGGCTCTGTTCCAAATGGTTCCTCTAATTCGTCGGCAATAGTTTCAAAAGCTACGAAAGTATAAGCAATAAAAACAGTGATAATAGGTGTAAGCCAACCCAAACTATCCACCAAACCAAATGGCAAAAAGAAACAATACAAATAGACAGTTCTATGCAATAACACACCATATGTGTAAGGTAGGGGTGTAGAGTGAATGCGTTCGCAACCACCAACAATAGCTGACAATTGATTCAAATTTGCATCCATCGCCATTTGTCCAATGGCATCAATTTTGCCTTCTAATTTGGCTTTTTTGACCCAATTCGCTAATTCATATTGCAGAAAGGTAGGTTTAAAACCTATACTTTTACTTCTTTCAAAAACCTCAGAAGGTAACCTTTTTTCTAAATCAATATCTGCATTTGTATGACGAAGTTGGTGTTTTAAAGCATAAGCAAAGGCTATAAGAATGGAAGTAAACTCTCTAATTTGTGGGCTTTTGCTATCGTAAGTAGTCAAACTCAAAGCTTGTCTGAGCAATGAGCGAGAGTCAATAACTAGTGCTCCCCAAAGTTTACGACCTTCCCAATAACGATCATAACTGGCATTATTTCGAAAACCTAGAAAAAGAGCAATCGCCAAACCAAACAAAGTAAATGGCGCAGGATTTAGAGGAATTTTATAGTCATAAAATGTACCATTAAAATGAACGACAATCATTGAGAAAACTAGTAATAAACTCAATCGTGGCAATAATTGTGGCAAAACCGAACCATGCCATATAAATAACATATAAAACCAGTTCTTTTTCTTTCGCTGTATCATAAACTTTAAAAGTTAACATTTTGTGTGTAAATCGCACTAAAGTTATGATAATTCAAAAAGAGAAGCAATGAAAAAGACAGCATGAAAACAAGTTGCATAAATTACCTTATGTTAAATAGAGAATTATTAGAACAAAAAGGCATACAAGAATTCTTGTATGCCTTACATATTCAACCTTAAGAAACTCATTTATGGCTTTTTAAGCTCCACGAATTTTACTTTACTTTTTCCAAAATCTTTAGATGTCGCAACGGCAATACCTCTTTGGTCGCCTTTGTTTACTCCACAATAAAAGTGATATACCACACCTTTATACTTTAATACAAAAGATTTATGTGCATATAATTCATCATAGGCTTCAGACGATTGAACAAGGCTTTCACCATCCCAATCCGTCCAATGCAATAAATCTTTGGAGACGGCAAAGCGATTAAAAGCACCTTTTCTATCTTTCCAAAATGCCCCAAAATAGAACATCACGTAGTTATCTCCTATCTTTTGAATTTGTGGATCGCCTGTAATTCCTTGAGAATGATAGACTAAAGGTTCTTCCTGTATTCTTTTCCATGAAACCATGTCATCCGAAACGGCCATACCAATGCGTTCATACCAACGAGTTTTTTTATTATTCACTGCCGAATCACCATTAGCATTGTAATACATCACAAACTCATGTCCCAAGTGTTTTTGTGAATCTTGAATCACAGTACTTTTGAATAGTTTCCGATTTTCCCACCAACGAGTATTTTTATCTGTTGCGGTCAAAACAGGTTTTTCTAACCTTTGCCATTCATGTGCCTTACTTGGGTCATCACTTGTGTATGCCATACTAATCGACAAATCGCCAGCTTCATATCCAGCAGCATTTCCGCCAAAATACGACATCCAATATTTTCCTTTATAGGGTTTTAGTTCATAACTACCACCCCAAGTCATATCTTGGAGCGCCATATAACCCGCTTTTTGGTTGGCATCCCAAACTTTTACTTTGGTCGTATCCGAAAATGACATCAATCTTCCTTTAGAAATCCAATTCAACAAATCTTTACTCTCGGCCAACCAAGTCTCATAGCCGCGACCATTGTAAATCAAGTAGGACATATACCATTTTTTCCCCTTTCGAAATACGGTCGGACAGTCCATTTTATGCTCTGTATCTTCGGGAACAAGCACCAAACCATATTTATAAGGCGTTTTTACTTCTTCATAAACAGCTTTCATTTCTTGAGAAGAAATCGTTTTTTGCCCAAATGAAGCACAGCAAACAGAAAAGAACAGTAAGGCTAATAAGCTCTTTTTCATACTATTATACATTAAAATGTTATTCATCAACCGCTCTTTTTCGCCAAAAATTAGCAAGAATAGAACCCGAAATATTCATCCAAGGACTAAATACTGCCGCTGGCAAGCCAACGGTTCCGAGCTTACCCATTGTTCCCGCAAGTCCAGAAGCCATACCTCCATTTTGTAAGCCAACTTCAAAAGCAATCGTGCGAGCGTCGGTTTTGCTCATACCAAAAAGGCGAGCCAACCAATATCCAAAGAAATACCCACTGGCATTATGAATTACCGACACCACAAAAAGTAAACCGCCCACTTTCAATAAGTTATCACGACCCGCCGCAGTAGTAACGGTGGTAAAATAAATAATGCCCATCATCGAAATGTATGGCATCCACGTATCCAGACGTGGCTCAAGCGTAGTAAGGAAGTGGTACACAACACCCATCACTATCGCCGCTAATATGAAGCCAAGTATTCCTAAAAATTCTCTTGGAGCGCCTTCTATGGCACTTTGTTTTAGGAAAAAAGCAATGCACAAAATCACTATCAGTGAAATCAACGCTACTATTCGAGCCTTTTTTAGAACCAATTTGTCCAAGTTTTTCAAAAAATCATATAACAATGCTGCGCCAATTGGAATCAGCACAATTTTGATTATTTCCATCATCATGCCTACAAAAGCTACCTCAATCAACGTTCCTGCCAATAGTTTCATAAGTAATGGCGTCAAAAATGGGGCAGCCAACGTTGCCATAGCCGTTACTACAACCGATAGAACTAGGTTTCCTTTTGCCAAATAAACCATTACATTCGATGCCAAACCAGAAGAACACGAGCCAATCAAAATGATGCCAGCGGCAATTTCTGGTTCAAAATGAAAAATTCTTGTCAACAAGAAACCCATCAAAGGCATTACCGAAAAATGGCAAAATAAGCCAACCAATACGCCTTTTCCTGTTGAACCAATACCTGCAAAATCTTTCACTTTGATATGCGCTCCCATACCAAACATCACAAACTGAATGATAATCAATATCAAAGTTTTATCTCTTAGATTAACACCTCCCCAAGACTTAAAAGCCTCAGGATAGAGCATTCCTGACAAAACAGCCGTCATAATCCAAGCCGTATATTGATAGTTTTTAAGAGATTCTACTTCTTTGATTCCTAAAGCAAAACACACAATACTAGCAATAGCCAAAGGAGATAACATTTCATTAGTTCCTGAAAACCAAAGAAGTACACACGCGATTAGCAATAGGAAGGAAAGAATTAAACAGGTTTTAAAGACAACTTTCATAGCTACAGGTTAGGATAAAGCTTGTTGAGAAGCCAAATATTCAATCGCAATTTGAGGACTTGAAAGAATAGGAACTTTCTTTTCGCTTGGATTCAAACTAGCAACCACTCGTGCCATAGAAGCCTGAGCCAGTACGATTACATCTACTTTTGATGCTAATTGTTTCAATACCTCTGTTACTTTCTGATCATGGGTCGTGGCATCGCCACGCATCAAGGCATCGAAAGCACCTTCACACAGTACAGCCTCCAATTGAATTTCCTTACTAGCCACTTCGGCACGACGAGAAATCAAATCAGCTGTTGGTTCAAGCGTAGATGATAAAGTCGCAATCACACCAATACGAGTGCCCATAGCAACAGCCTTGTCGGCCATTGGCTGGTCAACTCTCAGCACTGGAATATCTACCAAATGCTCTGAAAGTTCTACCGCTGGACCAATCGACGAACAAGTTACCAAAACCTGATCGGCCCCACCCATTTGTGCAGACTCTACGTAGCCAACCACTTGCTTGGCGATAGTAGGAGTGAGCGAACCCGAAGCAATAATATTCTTCACTAAAAAGTCATCTACAATATTGAACACTTGTACGCCAGGTAAAAAAGCTTGACAAAGCTCCTGAAATACAGGAATTAAGGTCGCAGATGTATGAACTAAGGCTAATTTTTTCATTGAGTAATAAGGTTATTTTGTGAGTTAAAAATTGGTAAGTAGGAAAAGGTTATTAGTTAACAGTATATTGGTTATTTGAAGATATTCATAATCAAAAGGTTATAGTCAAATTTTGCCTCACTTATACTATTAATTTAATCTTTCCCACTACTTAAGTTGGTGAGCAAAGAGCGTAAAAGTGTCTCTCACGAAATCATGAATACATTTTGCCTAATGCCTACGGCTTATGGCCTAAGTCAATTCTATTATGGTTGAGAAAGCAATTTTTTCAAGACCTTATGAGACACTTTGAAAATGGTTCCATGCTTATGACCTTCGGGAACTGACACAATTTTGGAGACATCTTCAAAAGTTTTAAAGTCTTTAGTACGCATGGCTTCGTAGGTTTTACTTTGGTACGAATCAAAATAAATGAGGTACTCCTCTCCTACCCTAACCACCGACGGTCCTTCGGTAAATTTCTTGGTAAATGGCTCAGAAACATGGCTAAATTCACCTGTAGCACTTTTCCCAAAAGCTACTTTAATATTACGATTTGGACGGGTATTGTCTTTTAATACCAATACATAATCGTCTTTTTTGCGAGGAACAATTACCGCATCAATAACGCTAAACTTAGGGTCCAAGAATAGTCTAGTTGTCGAAAATGTCTTAAAGTCCTTTGTGGTAGTCACATACATTCGATGATTGTTTTCTTCATCTTCTATTCCTTTTTCAAAACGTTTAGGAATACAAGAAGCCCAAATAATGACAAATTGTTTGGTTGCTTTATCATACAAAATCTCAGGCGCCCAAACGTTGACCGTACTTGGCTCATTTGCCATCACTGGAATAAACCGCTGCTCTGACCAATGAATCAAATCTTTGGAGGAAGCATAACCAAAGCCCAAATCGCCTTTCCAGCTACTTGTCCAAACCAAATGAAAAGTACCGTCGGGACCTTGTGCAATGGACGGGTCACGCATGACCTTTTGTTTACCAACCTTTGGGGCTAATAAAACCTTATTTAGATCTTTCCAATGATAAGCATCTTCACTATAAAGCATCCGTAATCCCTCATTAGCAGGTTCATGGAAAGAAGTAAAAAGGTAAACCTCTTTTTTACAAGAACTTGATAATAAAGCAATTAATAATAAAAATATTCCTGTTCGTTTCATAGGTTTAAAGGCTAGCAAATAGCGATAACTTTGTTATTTGACGATAAAATTTTTGATATAATAAACTGCCTCTGGTGCTTGTTCACCTGCATTTGGCACATCAAAATCTTGGTCAGTTGGCGTATCAGCATTCGGAAAACGGCGAACCTCTCCCGTACGGAAAACCACACGACGGAAAGATGCCACAGGTGCAAATTGTAGGCGAGTTCCCTTTTTCTGGCCATTGATATAAATGTCATACATACGTTTATATCTATCCAATTCAACACGAATTTCATACGACTTTCCAGCCTCATATGCCTGAACCCCTGAGTTTCGATAGCCCACTTTTGCTTTTAGCGTGCTATCCGAATCAAAAATCAAACGAGCAGCAGGCGTTCCCTTTTCATCCTGAAATTCAATATGCAACAAGCCTTTATTATTTTGCGCAGGAATAACCGTGAAAGTAATAGTAGTCTTAGTCGCTTCTGGAATAACACGTTCCGCCTTGGCAAAGTCAAAAGGATCTTTATCGTGTAAAGCCAAAGATTTTGAACCATCAGGAGCTTTTTCTATACCTACTTTTGCCCAAAGAGGACTATAAATATTCCATAACTCTAGCTCTTTGCCTTCTGGCATTTTATCAAATGTCTCATTGATAGTCCCATACACTTCACTCGCCACAGGAACAGGCACTTTACTTACCCAAATATCCTCTTTGTTCATGCTGTAGGTCAACCACATATTGCCATCGGGCGGGGTTCCGTTACCTTCAATAATACCTCGTACATATTGTGGACCATAAGATTTATAATTCCCACCATAGCGCATCGTCGAAATTTCTCCCGTTACTAATAATAAGTTCTTGTAATCCAATCCATTATCTGAAACAGAGATACCCAAAGGCCAACGAAATTCTGATGGATTATATACAGTCGCATATTGACCATTAGGCAATTTTTGACCCCAAATTTTTGCATTACTATTCACAAACCCTGGTGCGCGTAAAGGACTATATTCCCAAGTTTTACCTTCGTCTTTACTGATAGAAGTTAAAGCATGTTTCCATAAACCTACGACGTTTTTGTTTGGTAAATGATAAAAACTAAAAGCTTTTACTTCTTTCTTCAAAGGAATTAATTCGTCATCTCTATCTGCTTCTTCTACCCATTGTTGCATCATCAAAGGAGTTGCCAATAATTCGTTACACGCCTCAATAAAGCCTTTATCTTTACTTTGCGTAAACATCGTATAAGGTGATTGTTTCAAATCCCAAGTGCGATTCGGACGAATAAAATGAATAGGCCCAAAACTTCCATCTTTGTGTATTTCGCGCACCACACGACCTATTCCTTTTCCGTCGTTCGGGTCATCTTTGGCATCAAGGGCGATTCCGTAGTACGCCAAAGCCAGTAAACGGTTTTTCTTAGATACATAAAAACCCATACGTTGATGCATCACGGCATATAAATCTTTGGCTACACCTTTATATCCTTCCTTCGTCCAGCCATCAGGAATTTTATGGGGAGGAAACAAAACTACAGGGTTTGTCCAGTCCTTTCCATTCGAAGAAGTTTGTAAAAACGTTTGTCCAGGAGGAATATGCTCGCCCACAGGGTCGCTCAAAAACTCCAAGAAAAAGGTGTTATTCCAATACGCCAACATCGGAGCATGGTTATAGGTCCATGAACTCCCGCCTGCCCATTCGGGGTGTTCACGGTTGGCTCTAAACGTTTGGTAATTATGAACACCAACTGCCAAAGGCAGCTGTCCGTGATGATAATCGACATTCACTAAAGTTTTGCCAACATATCTTACGGTATCTTGGCAAATAGTTTTTTGAGAAAATAGGCTCAATAAAGCTATTCCCCAAAAATGTATGAAATTCTTTTTGTACATAAACAAAATATTTTTGGTAGAGACGTTGCGTGCAACGACTAACGCAAATGTTTTAAGTCTAAAAAGATGCCATCAGACATCTATATGAAGACGTTGCATGCAACGTCTCTACGATTTACCAAATTTCTCAACAGATTTTGCAAACTCTGGATATATTTTAGCGGCATCCTCTACAGACAAACCATCAACTGCCGCTTTCCAAGCTTGTTGCAAGGCCGTTACGCCAGCACTCGCGCCCATAGGATGTGCCATAATACCGCCACCTGCCATATACAGCAAATCAAGGGTTTGGGTACGACGATACGTTTCGGGCGCTTGGCCGCCCCATTGTCCTGACGATACTACTGGCAATACCTTATAACCTCCCAACATAGGTTTTAAACACTTTTCGATGGAAGTGACCACCGAATCATCTGATTCCCAAAATTTATTTTGAATACCATTTACATGCAATTGGTCAACCCCAGCCAAACGCCATAGTTTTTGATAGGCTGTGAATTCGATGCCTAGCAAAGGATGACGTGTCATCATTCCCCAACCATTGCGGTGGGCATGGATAGCTAAAGCACGTTGGTCACAGATTTTTTTGGTACCAGAAATACCTACACTATTGATACTCACCATAGCGCAAGTACCTCCCGCATTTACAATTTTTTCATAGCGTCGAAGCATATCATCTATATCTCCGCTGATATTAAAAGCATACATGACTTTTTTACCCGTTTTATCAGCATGACGATTAATCACATCCATAATCGCATCGACTCTTTTCTCGAATGGGGAATTGGCTGTAGAGCCCATCAATTCATCATCCTTTACAAAATCAATACCTGCTTCTGCTAATACCTTTACAGTTGCAGCAGTATCCTCTGGACTTAATCCTACACTTGGTTTAATAATCGTACCAATCAAAGGACGATCATAGACTTGTGTTAATTTGCGACATCCCTCTATGCCAAAAGCTGGTCCTTCAAAATGATTGCCGAAGGATGCTGGCACTTCGAGAGAAATCAATTTCAAACCTGTAAACTGTCGAATTTCGTACAAGTTGCCTTGCAAAGTCGAAATCATAACAGGCAAATTATAGCCAAAATTTTCGATTGACCACGATACCTCAACCATCGCACGGTGGTATTGTCCTGTTGGACTTTGGGCACCTGGGATAGCTGGCGTTGTTACTGTTTCGAGAAAAGTAACCTTTTCTACTCTCGCTGCAAAACGAGCTTTCAACTCCTCCGTTTCGCCTGGAACAGCCACAAATGTTCCAGAAGATTGTTCCCCAGCTAATACCATCGCAGCTTTTTCAGGAGCAAATGGCGTTTCGATATAATATGTTGCAAAAATTCTTTCCATGTGTAATACTTCGTAATGCTGTATGCTTTAGGCAATAAGCGCTAAGCAAAATATTTTGTTTTTCTAGCCTACAGCCTAAGGCTGACAGCTTAAAGCTATTTCTATCTACTCACTGGCAACCACACACTCATTTCGGTGTCGCCACGATTGGCCCATGCAAAATAAGGAATCAAAGAAACTTTCGTTGTTTGAGTGTTGGTTGAAACAGGACGATACAGCGAATTTTTCCATTGATTATCTATAACCAATTTCACGGAGCCTTCCAATGCTGTAACTTCGGTATTTACAATTTTCTGTTTTTTAGGAATCCACTGAGTTGTGGTCGGAATGAGGATAGAAGACAGTTTTTGGCTTGTTGGCAAATCTGCTGATTCTAAACAATATACAATTGGTCCACGCTTTACAGCCACCTGATTTCTGGTCTCTTCAACCAAGGGATTGGACTCAAGCAACTGGGTAGGCATAGCCAAACGCAATGTTAGCTTATCGCCTTTTTTCCAATTTTGTTTGATTCCAACATATTCACCAATCGCAACAGTCTGGTTCAATTTTTTACCATTTATAAAAATCTCAGCTCCTGTTGTCCAGCTTGGAATACGCAAATAAATCGTATAATTCTGACTTGGAATTTCTTTCAAATCCAAAGTAATATTGCCTTCCCAAGGATAATTGGTTTGTTGTTCAACCCACAACTTTTGTCCATTTTCTAATGTTGTTTGAAGCGTACTACCACCGTATAGGTTGATATACAGACCATCTTTTGCCAAACTATAGACATAATTATTGACCTCAGCGACCGTGCGAACAACATTGGGCGGACAGCAATTAGATTTACTGATATACGGAGAACGACCGCCATGCCAGCGCATCAAATATGGATAGTCTTTTGAAGCACTTAATGGATTGGTATAGAAGAACTTATTACCTTCCAAATTGACACCAGACAAAATACTATTATACAAAGCCAATTCCATAATATCGGCATATTTGGCCTCACCAGTCAATTGAAGCATACGCCAATTCCACAACAAATTTCCAATATTGGCACAAGTCTCATTATGAGCCGAATGGTTGGGTAACTGATAGGAACGTCCATACGCCTGATGAATTTTTTGTACAGTATCAGGTTTATAGGCCGTTCCGTCTGGAGAAACCCCATCATATAAAGCACCACAAGCACCAGTCACATACATTTTATGGTTAATTACATCATCCCAAAGGGCATTGAGAGGCGCTAGCAAAGTAGCATCCCCCGTTTCGGCATACACGTCTGCCACACCTGCAAACAAGTAGTTAGCACGCACCGCATGACCAATTACTTTCGTCATTTTGCGAAAAGGAACACGGTCAGAATTATCGTCAGTACCTTCTGATTCACCGCGAATCGTAATCAGTTTTTCTGCCAAAGCCAAGTAACGAGGCTCCTTGGTAGTTCGGTACATTTCGATAATACCCATGTAGTGAGATGGGCAAATTGCATTGCGAGCTTGTTCAGGGGAAGCGGTATTATAAAAACCAATCAAAAAATCTGTCGCCTTTTTGGCAATATTCAATAAGCTTGTTTTTCCAGTGACACGATAATGAATACAAGCCGCCGTCATCAAGTGTCCAAAATTATAAGCCTCAAAACTTAGCTTATCATCAAACATTTGTGTTTTCCCACTCGCTTTTTGTTCGATAATAGATTTGGTATAAATATAGCCATCAGGCTTTTGCGCCTTACCAATTACCTCAATCGCATGGTCGAGCCAGCCCTCCAACTGTGGGTCTTTAGTGGAAGCATACATCGCCGACACAGCTTCCAAAGTTTTATAAAAATCTCCATCATGAAATGAAGGACCTCTAAAACGTCCTTTGGCCAGACCTGCCGCTACCTCAAAATTGTGAAAGGCATGACAACTTATGGTATCGTTATAGCGATTCCAGAGGGTGGGAACCATGGTCTTTTTACAAACCTCAAATCTATCTGCCCAAAAACCCTTGGTCCAAGACACTGCTCCAATGTCAACGCTTTGGAGTTTAGCATATTTACTGCTTTGGGTATTTGTCAGCCCTTTAGTCTGTGAAAAAAGCGATTGAGTAAACAAACTCAAACACCCAATCAACAAGCCTTTTTGTAGGATATTCAACATAGTTTAGAAGATGTATATTTTCGGAATATATAAAATCTTATCATCGGTCAACAAAGGTACTAGGCTCTCAAAGTGTTTTTTTGTACCATTTTCTCCAAGTTTTATACCATATTACCTTTCATTTAGTCAACATTTTCTTGAAAGGAGCCAATATTGTATCTTGGCATAAGCTTCCGAAAAAATGCCTTCAAAATAGGCTAATTTTTAGAATGCTATGATAATATCGTACTGATTTTCGAAAAGGTTTTTCCTCTATAACAATCTGATAAAATTAAGGAAAATGAAAAAATTGCTATTCATTATAGGTTTGTGGCATTCATGTTTCACTGATATTTTGGCACAAAATACCCCAGCATCAATCGACCAATACAATGTAATTTGGAATAGTCCAAGTCAAAATGCAGGTGAATCTATGCCTTGTGGTGGTGGAGATATTGGCTTGAATGTATGGGTAGAAAAAGGCGATATCTATTTTTACATAGCTCGAAGCGGAACTTTTGATCATAACAATGCAGTCCTGAAACTCGGGAGAATGCGTTTAACGGTATCTCCAAATGTATTTGAAAACCCTAGCACTTTTACGCAAGTCCTCAGATTATCTTCGGGAGATGTTGTAATAGAAGGTAGCGACAGCAAAATCAAAACACAGGTTAAAATCTGGGTTGACATTTTTCGTCCTAATATTTACGTAGAAGTTAATAGCAATCAGGCGATTACAGCAAAAGCACAATATGAAAGCTGGCGTTATCAAGACCGTTTAATGAGTAAAGGCAAAGAAAATAATGCCAATTCCTACAAATGGGCGCCACCTCATCAGGTCGTTACGCGTAAGGATAGCATCCGCTTTGCCCCAAAAGGAATCCTATTTTATCATGAAAATGGTGACGAAATCTCAGCTTTTGATGTGGTGGTAAAACAACAAGGTTTGGATAGTTTGAAAAAACAGTTTTATAATCCTCTCAAAAATTTAGTTTTTGGTGGTATCATATCAGGCAATAACTGGCAACAAGATGGAACAGCACAAGGAAGGTACCGTGATACAGATTTTAAAGCTTGGAAAATCAAAACCATAAAATCATCTCGCCAACAACAATTGATGATTAGTTTGCATACCGCAACCACCACAAGTATCTCCGATTGGGAAAAGAGCTTATTAAAAACTCAAGCTGAGGGGCAAAAGGATATGCTAATGGCTCAAAAGGCTACACATAATTGGTGGAAAGAGTTTTGGCAAAAAAGCTTTATTCATATTACTCCCAATCAAAAAAATAGCAAAAGCTGGGAAATAGCACGCAACTATCAAGTTTTTAGATATCAATTAGCTTGTAATAACTTTGGACAATATCCTACAAAGTTTAATGGTGGTTTGTTTACGGTAGACCCTTACTTTACGGATACAACCATGAAATTTACTCCTGATTTTAGAAATTGGGGTGGTGGAACACATACTGCTCAAAATCAACGTTTGGTCTATTGGGGCTTGTTAAAAACAGGTGATTTTGAAGCGATGAAACCTCAATTTGATTTTTACAAAAGAATACTCAATAACGCCGAACTACGCACCAAATACTACTGGGGACATCAGGGAGCTAGTTTTACAGAACAAATTGAAAATTTTGGTTTACCTAATCCCGCAGAATATGGATGGAAACGACCTGCTGGATATGACAAAGGAATGGAATACAATGCTTGGCTCGAATACGAATGGGATACAGCATTGGAATTTTGTTCCATGATATTGGAAACTGAAAGATTTACAGGAAAAAATATCACTGAATATATTCCTTTGATAGAAAGTTGTCTTCGTTTCTTTGACGAGCATTATCAATATTTAGCTCAAAAACGAGGTAGTAAGGCTTTGGACGGCAACAAGCAATTAATCATTTACCCAGGTTCTGGTGCAGAAACTTACAAAATGGCCTATAATCCTAGCTCAACCATTGCAGGATTAAAAACGGTGTTGGAGCAGCTCCTCTCCTCGCCTTCCCTATTGGCTGAACAAAAAAAGCCTTGGGAAGAAATGCTCCTGAAAATTCCTCCAATGAGTTTCAGACAATTCGAAAATCATGTAACCATCGCTCCTGCCAAAACTTGGGAGCGTATCAATAATGTGGAAAGTCCACAACTTTACCCTGTATTTCCTTGGAATCGCTACGGAATTGGAAAGTCAGGTTTAGACACTGCACGCAATACCTATTTATATGATACCGATGTACTGAAATTTAGAAGCTATATTGGATGGAAACAAGATGTAATTTTTGCGGCTCGACTTGGACTAAGAGAAGAAGCGCAAAACTTGCTGGCGCTAAAACTTCAAAATGCTCCTCGCCGATTCCCTACTTTTTGGGGGCCGGGCTACGACTGGACACCCGATCATAATTGGGGTGGGTCGGGTATGATTGGTTTACAAGAAATGCTATTACAAACCACAGGTCAAAAAATATATCTGCTCCCTGCATGGCCCAAAGAATGGGATGTGCATTTCAAACTTCAAGCACCTTACCAAACAAGCGTAGAAGTAGAATGGAAAAATGGTAAGCTCGAAAAACTCATCGTCATACCCGAATCTCGACGAGCAGATATTATAGAAGCTTGGGATTTAAAATAGTTTATTTAGTGATTTGTGATTGAGTGATTGAGTGTTTATTATTTGAATTTTACGTGTAAGATTTACTAGTCCAAGACTTTGTCTTGGACTTATTTTTTATACAGTTTACAAACTGTAGCAAATACTAGTTCGAGACATGGCTTGAGACGCAAGGCATTGCGTCTCTACTAGTGAAACATAATCACTCATCCACTCAATCACAAATCACTAAATTTAAAATAACTCCCATTTTATTATAAAGTTGGTGGGCAAAATAGAATTTAATTTTTGTGCCCAAGGCATTCAGGTATCAGCTTTCGGCGGTGGGCTTTGTAAAAAAGCATGGCTGTGGTTAATAAAAACATTTTAACACTCTGT
>NZ_JASHIF010000017.1:0-115982 GCF_030056595.1 Flectobacillus roseus | reverse complement strand
AGATAGTTACAGGTCCTTGTTAAATCGATTCGATACAACGCTTTCAAGTTGGATAGGTTTTAACTTTATAGCATTTATTATCATCGCATTGAAGAAAATCAAAAAGTCAAGATGACTTCTTTTTTTCTCTTTACATTTTTAATAAAAGGCTTATTATCAATATATTAATTTACAAACTATGAAAAAACGCTATGTATTAACTGGACTATGTATTTGCTTACAATTTTGGGCTTTGGCACAAAACATCCCAACGAAAACCTATCAGTTTGCTTCAAAACCTTCATGGGCTGATGAGTTTAACAAAAATGGACTTCCTGACTCTACTAAATGGAACTATGATGTGGGCGGCCATGGCTGGGGCAACAATGAACTACAATATTATACTGAAAAAAACCTTAAAAATGCTCGTGTCGAAAACGGTGTACTCATTATCGAAGCCTTAAAGGAAACAGTAAAGGACAATGCCTATTCGTCGGCACGTTTAGTGACCAAAGGCAAAGGGGATTTTCTGTATGGGAGATTCGAAATTAAGGCCAAACTTCCTGAAGGACGAGGCACTTGGCCTGCCATTTGGATGTTGGCTACTAAGCAAGTTTATAGCAATACCTATTGGCCTGACAATGGCGAAATCGACATTATGGAGCACGTGGGCTACGACCCTGGTCGTGTACATGCCACGGTACATACTCGCGATTTTAATCATATCAAAGGTACTCAGCGCTCAGCCAATAAAATGCTTCCTGATTTTCATACAGCTTTTCATGTTTATCGCGTAGATTGGACTCCTGACAAAATAGAGGCATTTATCGATAACGAATTGATCTTGTCTTTTCCCAAAGTAAGCAATCGATGGGAAGAATATCCATTTGATCAACCTTTCCATATCTTACTAAATATTGCAGTTGGAGGAGGATGGGGCGGTCTCAAAGGTGTAGACGAAAGTATTTTCCCGCAACGTATGGAAATTGACTATGTAAGAGTATACCCGCTAAAGTCTGCTCCTAAAAAGAAATAAGTATGAGCAGTTCCAAATTGAGAGAATTTTGATTTTGTGAATGAGTGATTACTTTAAGGAGAAATTCACTCATTCGCCAAATTACACACCAATTTTTGCAAAATACAGCCCTAATCTTCCTCATTTTTATACCAAGTAAAAACTCTAATGACTTTCTAAAATTTAGGATTTTAAAAAATCCATTAATCGCTATAACTTGCGATAAATTTACAACTTAGCCATTTATGAGACCTCTGTTTATATTATACTTCATCAGTTGTGCTACATTTCTGACGGGCTGTGTCGTTGAGGAAAATCTCAATGTGAGTCCTCATGAATTTGCAGACATCGTCAAAAATAATCCTGATATACAAATTATTGATGTGCGTACTCCTCAAGAATGGAAAGAAGGGAAAGTAACGTCAGCCAAATGTATTGATTATTTTGACCCAGATATTTTAGAAAAAATTGAGTCATTAGACAGAGACAAGCCAGTCTTGCTATATTGTGCCACTGGTGGAAGGAGCTCTGAAATAGCCGAGCTTTTGAAAGAATATGGTTTCAAAAAAATTTATAACCTCAGAGGCGGCTACAAAGATTTACTGAAAGAAGGTCTACATTAAGACCCGAATCAAACGATAGTACATACCACACATTTACTCTAAATCTATTTTTTTTCAAAAATAAATACCTTTAAATAGCTTTCTTTTGCTACTACCCTATCCAATCTAAATTGATTTGCTTCTAATAAATCTACAAGTTGAGTTTCTGAAAAAAGTGGTAATCCACAACCTTCATGTAATTGTCCATGAGTTAAGGCTATTTCTTCTTCAATAATAAGTTTTCCAGCTGGTTTAAGAATCTGTATTACTTCTTGCAACATTTCTTCCAGATATTGAAATTCGTGGAAGGCATTGATGATTAAGACCTTATCGAAGGTATTCTTAGGCAAATTTGTTCTTTGTGGGGTTCCTAATATTGCGTAAAATGTCCCGTCTATTGAATGTCCAAGTTGGCGCTCCCAATAGGCTTTTGCGTAGGCTACTTCTTCATCATTACAACTATATTCGTCTATATCTTGGATATAAAATGTTAAGCCAGATTGCATACTAGCTAAGCCTATTTCCCATACGCCAGAGGCTGCCCCTATCGAGGCAATGACATCGCCCGAATGTAATTGATATGCTTCAAAAGATTTTTTCATGATTACTAAAAACACAAAACCCTCATCGAAATGAGGGCTTTGTTGATTTGTCTGAAAAAGTAGACTAAATACTTTCTAATTCAATATGTTCTGGCTCTGATGTTTCTGCAAACAAACGAGCGTTCATAACATCTTCTAGTTTAACATTGAAGAACTCCTTGTGAATATCGAAAGGCTCAATACCCAAATCTTCTGGATTAGCGACATGCTTGTATGAACCATCTTCTTGCATTTCATAAGTATTGACATTGTCACGCAAATTGCATTGCAAAATATGAATCGCTTGTTGGCGAACTTGGTTGGTTACCAGCTCAAATAGCGACTCTATACGACGGTCGAAGCTACGTACCATTACATCGGCTGAGCCACCATATACTCTAGGACTTCCATTGTTGTGGAAATAATATACACGAGTATGTTCCAAGAAATCTCCTACGATTGAACGTACTTTGATATTATCTGATAAACCTTTACGTCCTGGACGAATACAGCAAATACCACGTACAATTAATTGGATTGGCACACCAGCCTGAGAAGCTTTATACAACTCATCAATCGTAATTTTGTCCTGCAAAGAGTTTATTTTGATACAAATACCACTAGGCAAACCCGCTTGAGCATTTTTGGCCTCATTACGAATCATATCTACCAATTTGTTACGCATCTCACGAGGAGCCGTAATCAAATATTTGTAACTATGTGGCTGTGAATGCCCTGTGATTACATTAAAAAATTCTGAAATATCACGTGTTATTACCTCATTGGTTGTCAACAAACCAATATCAGTATAAAGTTTTGCGGTATCTTCATTATAGTTTCCTGACGACAAGTGAGCATAACTTACCACCTGATTGCCTTCAGAACGAATTACCTGCAAAAGCTTCGTATGTGTTTTTAAGCCAGGAATACCGTAAATCACAAAACAACCTGCATTTTGAAGGCGTAATGCCTCACGGATGTTGTTTTCTTCATCAAAACGAGCTTTCACCTCAAATAATACCGAAACGTGCTTTCCATTTTCGGCAGCGTGAAGGAGCGCATCTGCAATACGTGAGTTTTTAGAAATACGATACAACGTAATTTTGATTGCCAAAACCTGAGGGTCATCAGCCGCTTGTTCGAGCAATTGTAGAACAGGTTCAAAATTGTTGTACGGATGGTGCATCAAAATATCACCTTGTCTTACGGTCTCAAAAATATCGGCTTGTTTTACCGTTGATAAGCCCAATGGAGGCACCGCTGGATGTTGCTGAACTAAACGACTTTTGAACTCTGGATATTTAATAATTTGCCAAAAAGCCGTAAAATCAATAAGGTTTCCATTATAGAAAACACCATCTTTTTCCAGCTTCCAACGTTTCATCATCATTTCGAGCATCCACGGCGAACAATCAGGCTCGATTTCGATACGCGTTACACGACCCAAACGACGGTCTTTGATTTTCTTTTTGATTTCGTCAATAAAGTCTGTTTCCGAATCTTCATGCTCCACAACATCAAAATCACCATTACGAGTAATACGGAAAAGGGCAATCGATTCGATTTCTACATTTTTGTAGAGTTTCCACATTTCGTGACGGATAATCTCTTCGATAGGGAAGAAAACGATTTCGTCTTCACGCTCAAAAACGAAGAAACGTTTGAGGTTTTGTGGAATTTGGACGAAACTAATTTTACTATTATCACCACCTTTGAGAGATTCGTTTTTCATAAAATCTATTTCGCCGGAAGGGATACGAGTTACCACCCCAAAAATTAGTGTTTTTGCCAGCAAACTTGGGAAAGTGTGCGTTTGGTCAAATACCATTGGAGTAAGCATTGGATATATCGTGCGATTGAAGTAATCGGTTACTTTTTCAAGTTCTTCAGAATACAAATCACCAATCTTGATAATTCTAAAGCCGTTTTCGGTACATAGTGGTACGATTTCTTCTTTATAAAGGCGTTGTTTTTCTTGTACAAAAGCCTGAGTAGCAGCCATCAAGGTTTTCTTGAAAGGAATTTCTCTCAAACCAGAATAGTCACTACGCTCTTTACCAAAGTCGATATAATTATACAACGAACCAACTCTAATCGAAAAAAACTCGTCAAGATTTGATGCCGTAATCGCCAAAAACTTCAATCGGTCAAATACATTTCTTCTTGAGTCTCTTGCTTGGTCTAATACCCTTTCATCGAATTTTAACCAACTCAAATCTCGACTAATATAATCTGACTTCTCTATAACGTCATAAGAGCGATTTATGACTTTTTCAAGACGACGTTTTTCCTCTGGTGTTTGTTTCGTATTCATAAAATTACCCAAAAATGAAAAAAGATTCTCGACTAGAGAACCTATTTCACCGCGTTTACGATATTTTCTTCTTAGTCGTTGCATAAATTTTCAGAGGTTATACTATAAAACCTTAACGAAAACCTTGCCATTTTATTCTTGCATACCACCTTTAATTGCTTCATAATCAGAACGTAAACGACCCATTTCTTTTACCAAAAAGGTTTGTAATTGTTCATTAAATTCCTTTTGATCTTCTGGTGATAAAGAGGCATACAAATCCTTTAGTTCTTGGTTTATAGTGGCTCTTTCTTCAGCAGAAGAGGCATTCATTGAGCGAATGTGAAATTGTTTAAAATTAAATTCTGACATTGTAAATGGTGGAATAGACAAATTTAAGGTTTATCATTCATTGTAATATTAACAAAACGTTAAATTAACAAATGCCAAGCCTTTTAAAAAATTTATGGAGCGAAATGTTTCCCGTATTGTAGAAAAAATATGATTCTAATGCTACAGGAAGGGTGTACTCCTGAAAAACAAGGTCTTAGGGACTCACTTTTTTAAAGTCAATTTTGTACTCCTACTCTAACTATAACTTATCAAGAAGATACTTTATTTTAAAATTGTATTTAAAAAAGATTACTCTTCGCTCTATTTCTCATCAACATCAAAGCTATGAGTCTTTCCTGATTGAGTGAATGGAGGTTGAGTGATTATGTAAAAATTTGTTTTCCATCAGTAGAGACGCAATGATTGCGTCTTAGGCCATTCATATCTAGCATAGTAGCATCAAAAAAGCGGTCGAAAAATATGTTTTCGACCGCTTTTTGATAAAAATTTGGAGAATAATCCCAATCCTAAAAATTAGGGATGACTCATGTTTTGACAAGTTGTCAAGTTAATTTTTCAAATTCCTTGTTTGTGAAGCCTAACTATCTTTTGTAGTAAGACACGATAGACGCTTTCGCCAAAGTATTTTGCCACAAATAGAATCCTACAATCTCAGGATTTGTATTTTCGTCTAAGCCCAATTTATCTGTTTTCAATGCATGCACAGTAAAGATATATTGATGAAAACCATGCCCTACTGGTGGACAAGCTCCTCCAAATCCTTTTGCTCCATACGAAGTAACACTTTGGATAGCACCTTTTGGAGACAATCCTTTTGTTAAATCACCTGCACCCGACTTCAATTCTTTTACGTTAGCAGGAATGTCAAAAACTACCCAATGCCAAAATCCACTTCCAGTTGGAGCATCTGGGTCATATACTGTAATGGCAAAGCTCTTTGTTCCTTCTGGAGCATTTTCCCACAACAATTGCGGTGAAATATTTTCACCACTACATCCGAAACCATTAAACTCTTGTTTTTTGGTAAACTGTCCACCAATATCGTTACTTTTAAGGGTGAAAGTTTGTGCATAAGTACCTGCAAACGCAGTTAATACAAAAGCTGCAATAAGTAATAATTTTGAGCGTAACATATTAATAAGGTTTTAATTGATAAGAATAAAGGTATTTTTAGCTAGGAAGATCATTCTTTTAGCTAATATCCTTTGGTACACTACAAAATTACAGGATTGAATGCTAACAGGAGTGTTGCTTTTAGCTTAATTACTTATGAAAAAAGGTCAAACTAAGCAATTTGTCTTGGGCTTACACCAAACTGATGCTTGAAGGCTGCACTAAAGTTGGATAAATTCTCATAACCAAATAATTGATATATCTCCGAAGCTTTCATATCTCCGTGGCTTAACAGTTCTTTGGCACGTTCGAGGCGCTTGGCTTGTAACCATTTTCCTGGACTTTCATGGTAGATACTCGTAAAATGTCGCTTGAACGTAGACAAACTCATATTGCACAAAAAAGCAAGCTCTTCTAAATTGAGATTGGTATAAAGATTATCCTCTATGACTTTTCGAAAGGATACTTCTTGCTGGTTGAGTAAAAGCCCTTGTAGAAACACCACAAACGAGTCGCCATATTTGTCTATCAAATAGAGCATAATTTCTTCCCATTTCAAGGTCACTATGGCAGAACTAAGCAACTGAGGCTTTTGAAGATACAACCTCAGCGACGCAACCAAATGCTGAATATAGTTATCTTGCTCTAGGACAAAAAAAGCATTTTGTCTCTCCGCTTTTGCTCGAACAAATTGAGGATATTTCAGGAAAAAGTTAGATACATTTTCTGATGAAAAAAATAGCAATACACTTTGATAAGAATTACTTCCCCCCAAACATTCGGACATCAGACAATTACCTGATGCCATCATTACAGCATATTGATTATCAACTTCTACAGTGTCATTCGAGAAATGTATTTTCTTTTGTCCATTTACCAAAAAACTAATCACATGCTGACGCAAAATCACTTTGCTATTAAGGTGATCTTCGGTAGCAAAATAATCAAAGACATTCATTTCAGGTAAATCCTCCGCCTGAAACAAATCTTGTGGTATGGTATGCGTGGTAGCCTGCATGGATAATGGCTGATTGAGAGGGTGAGTGATTTAGTGATTTTTAAAATCTGTATTCCAATAATGGAGACACAATACTTTGCGTCTTAAGCCGAGCTATTTTGGTATAATAATATCAAAAAAGGCGGTCGAAAAACCAATTCCGACCGCCTTTTTAACAGAATATTTTAGCAAATAGTTTATGAGCTTTAGACACAAAATATTGCATCTCTACGAGTAAAATTTATAAAAAACAATCACTCATTCACTCAATCACAATTCAAAGATAGCAAGATGACTAAACATCTACTTTTGCGTATTTTGCATTTTTCTCAATAAACTCACGACGTGGTGCTACCTCATCGCCCATTAACATAGAGAACAAGTGATCTGCCTCAGCAGCCGATTCGATAGTTACTTGTTTCAAGGTACGACTTTCAGGATCCATTGTAGTTTCCCAAAGCTGTTCGGCGTTCATTTCACCCAAACCTTTGTAACGTTGTACACCTACAGAACTTTCTTTATCACCACCCAATTCACGAATCGCTAGGTCACGTTGTGCTTCAGTCCAGCAGTAACGTGATTGTTGACCTTTTTTCACTAAATACAAAGGAGGCTGAGCAATGTAGATATATCCATTATCAACTAATTCCTTCATATAACGGAAGAAGAACGTCAAAATCAACGTACGGATGTGAGAACCATCGACGTCGGCATCGGTCATGATAATGATTTTGTGGTAACGCAACTTTTCGATATTCAAAGCACGCTCATCACCATCTTTACCAAAACTTACACCTAGCGCCGTAATCATATTCTTGATTTCGTCGTTTTCGTAAATTTTATATTCTTGCGCTTTTTCTACGTTCAAGATTTTACCACGTAAAGGCAAAATCGCCTGGAAAGCACGGTTACGACCTTGTTTTGCCGTACCACCTGCTGAGTCCCCTTCTACAAGGTATAATTCACAAGTAGCAGGATCACTATCAGAACAGTCAGCCAATTTACCTGGCAATGAGTTACCACCCAATACCGTTTTACGCTGTACCATTTCGCGTGCCTTACGAGCAGCATGACGAGCTTGTGCTGCCAAGATAACTTTAGCAACGATTTGGCGAGCCTCTTTTGGATGCTCTTCCAACCAAGTTTCAAGCATATCAGACATCGCTGCTGATACCGCACCCGACACTTCACCGTTACCTAATTTTGTTTTAGTCTGACCTTCGAATTGTGGTTCAGCTACTTTTACTGAAATTACGGCAGTCAAACCTTCACGGAAGTCATCACCAGCAATATCAATTTTTAGTTTATCTAAAGCACCTGATTTATCGGCATAGTTTTTCAAAGTACGAGTCAACGCACCACGGAAACCCGCTACGTGAGTACCCCCTTCGATGGTATTGATGTTGTTTACATACGATACTACGTTTTCTGAATACGAAGTATTGTACATCATCGCCACCTGTACAGGAACGCCATTTTTGTCGCCCTCCATATAGATTGGCTCGGCAATCAAACGTTCACGAGTAGAATCCAAATAAGTTACAAACTCACGCAAACCACCTTCAGAGAAGAATTCGTCTGATTTTGGCACACCATTTTCATCCAAATCACGAAGGTCTGTCAAATATACTTTGATACCTGCATTCAAGAACGAAAGCTCACGCAAACGGTTTGCTACGGTTTCGTATTTGTACTCAGTAACCGTAAAAATCGTATCATCTGGTTTGAAATGTACGGTTGTACCTGTACGGTCTGCAATACCGATTTCTTTTACAGGGTATTGAGGCACCCCGATTTTATATTCTTGTTGGAAGATTTTTCCTTCACGATATACTGTCACTTTCAAGTCTGTAGACAAGGCGTTCACACAAGATACACCCACACCGTGCAAACCACCAGATACTTTATAGGTATCTTTATCAAACTTACCCCCTGCGTGCAATACGGTCATTACAACCTCCAAAGCAGACTTTTTCTCTTTAGAGTGCATTCCCGTAGGAATACCACGACCGTTATCTTCTACTGTAATCGAGTTATCTACATTGATAGTTACTTTGATTGTATCACAATGACCCGCCAAAGCCTCATCAATTGAGTTATCTACAACTTCCCAAATTAGGTGGTGAAGTCCCTTAATACCCGTGTCTCCAATATACATGGATGGGCGTTTACGTACTGCCTCTAAACCCTCTAATACTTGGATATTGTCGGCACCATAGTTTGCTTTGTTGTCGATTGTTTCTTGAATTTCTGACATATCTTCTTTGAAGTTGTTACTTTAATTAGGGCGCAATTAGCATGCGTAGCTTGTTATAAATTACAGTTTGTTAATGATAAAACGTACCAGAAAGTAAAGGAAGTATAACATGCTTCCTTGAGTGGACTTGAGTAGCGATTGAAAACCTATGTAATGCGTGGGTTTGTATGCTGATTTTTTTGTAAGGATAACAAGTCACTTTCTTTGAAATTTTGCTTTAAAACGTAAAAATACGAAAAAAGTATTGCTTTACCTACAAATAACGGCACTTTAAGGGCTTTAAAAGCCTAAAAAATGGGCATTTTCAAGGGCTTGACTTTCGAAATTTTCAGGAAATATTTTTCTGAAGATAAAATCAAAAATAATTGAAGAAAAAAGAAGTGTTTTGGCTGTCGTTTTGAAGAATAGATATTGTGTAAGTGGTAACACCAAATCTACACAATAAAGCATAAAAACGCCTCAATCTGGCTGATTGAGGCGTTGTATATTTTCTAGTGTTTGAAGTGTCTCACACCAGTCATAACCATTGCTAAGCCATTGGCATCGCAATAAGCAATTGAATCTTTATCTTTAATAGAACCACCTGGTTGTACAACCGCCGTGATTCCTGCTTTATGAGCAATTTCAACACAGTCAGGGAATGGGAAAAACGCATCTGATGCCATTACTGAACCAGTCAAGTCAAAACCAAACTCATTTGCTTTTTCGATAGCTTGTTTCAAGGCATCCACACGTGAAGTTTGACCTACACCTGAGGCGATTAATTGACCATCTTTCGCCAATACAATTGTGTTAGATTTTGTATGCTTACAAACTTTTAATGCAAATTCTAAAGCTTTCAATTCTGCTTCAGAAGGAGCTTTTTCAGTTACAGTACGCATTTGAGAAGCTGTTTCTGTAGCCAAATCTTTATCTTGCTCCAAAACACCATTCAACAAAGTTTTGAACATTTTCTTACCAAACGCCACTTCGTTACGCTTCAATAAGATACGGTTTTTCTTTGTTTTCAAAATCTCAAGCGCTTCTGGAGTGAAAGAAGGAGCAATCAAAATTTCGAAGAACAATGAGTTCATTGCCTCAGCCGCTTCAGCATCTACTTCGCCGTTTGTTGCCAACACACCACCAAACGCTGAAATAGTATCACAAGCAAAAGCATTCAAGTAGGCTTGTTTTACCGTTTCGGCCGAAGCTACACCACAAGCATTAGTATGCTTGATGATGACAAATGAAGTTTGAGTAAACTCATCCAACAATGTAATACAAGCATCAACGTCAACTAAGTTGTTATAAGAAAGTTCTTTACCATTTAATTTCTCGAAAAGCGCTTCCAAATCGCCATAGAATGTGGCAGTTTGGTGAGGGTTTTCACCATAACGCAACGAGTGGTTTGGTAAAGCTTTGAAATCATAAATATCTGTTGTATTGCCAGAGAAATACGCATGAATAGCAGTATCATAATGAGATGACACGCCAAACGCCAACATAGCAAAACGCTTACGGTCTGCCAAGTCAGTTCCACCATTTTTAGCTTCCAACAATGCTAATACTTCTGCGTATTGTGTACGAGAAGAAACGATCAATACATCATTGAAGTTTTTAGCAGCACCACGAATCAATGAGATTCCACCGATGTCGATTTTTTCGATGATGTCGTCTTCAGAAGCACCACCTGCTACAGTTTCTTCAAATGGGTAAAGGTCCACAATTACCAAGTCAATCGAAGGGATTTCAAATTGAGCGGCTGTTTGCACATCGCCTTCATTGTCACGACGGTATAAAATTCCACCAAATACTTTTGGGTGCAAAGTTTTTACACGACCACCAAAAATAGAAGGATAGCTAGTAAGGTCTTCTACGGCAGTTACAGGAATACCCATTTCTTCGATGAAAGTTTGAGTACCACCTGTTGAGTAAATTTTTACCCCGTTCTTGTGGAGGAGTTCAACAATTGGAGCGAGTCCGTCTTTGTAATAAACCGAAATGAGGGCTGATTGGATTTTTTTGGATGACATTGTTTTGATACATTTTCGGCTAGTTGCTCGTTAGGGCTTTAGTTTATGTGTGTTACCCTACAACTAACCTCGTCAGAATGAAAGTGCAAAAATAAGCAATTTTGTATTTTTCGTAGTGCTTTAAGGCAATTTTATCTAAAACAAATAACTATTTATAGGTCATTTAGATAAATCGTCTATCCTATCTACACAAGAGTTCGAGTAAAATTGACACAGCCAGCCCTTTTGTTTAAAGTCTTTTGGCTATATTTGAATGATGCTGTAACCTCCAAGGTGGTTAGCAAATGGCTTTATGCTGTTTTGCTTTCTGAGCGTTGACAGTCCACACCCAAATATCATAACCCTGTTATCCACTAAAGTCATGTTTTGGTACGAAGAAGAAGTTAAACGATTAGAGAAATTACAAAAAACCTTAGAATATCAACCCCAAACGGCTTTTTATGGAAGTTCGACTTTTACGCTTTGGCAATCACTTTACCAAGACTTTGCACCTTTCCAACCTGTAAACTTAGGCTTTGGAGGCTCCACTCTGGCGGCTTGTACTTGGTATTTTGATAGAGTATTCAAATATCAAAAGTCACTTGATAATATTATCGTATATGCAGGCGACAACGACCTGAGCAATAACCGTCATCCAGAGGAAATTTATATCTTTCTTTTTCAGCTTTTTGAAAAAATTAAAGAACGCTATGGCGATATTCATTGCTCTTATGTTTCGATTAAGCCCAGTCCGATTCGTTGGTATCTCAATGACCAAGTAAAATACACCAATATGATTATCAAAAACGAGATTGAAGCTCGTCAAAATCCATATTGGCATTTTGTGAATATCTATGATAATTATTTAGGATACGACAATCGTCCCAATCCACAGTATTACGAAAACGATGGATTGCATTTCAATACCCAAGGGCATAACATTCTGAAGGAAATTTTATTGAAACATTTATCTCAATTTAAACAAGTTTAAAAGATTTCCTATTAAATTTCTGACCTATCAATCCCTTTTAAAATTCCGCTAACATGACCCGCTCATACCACCAATGGTTTAGTCCAAACCTTCAAAAAAACATGGAGTTACTGGTATTTGGGCATACTGGAACACGTGTACTATTTTTTCCTACAAGGGCTGCAAGGTTTTATGACTATGAAGACTGGGGGGTAATTGCTGCCATCCAAGACAAAATCGAAGCTGGGTATTTACAGGTCTTTTGTGTAGATAGCATAGATGCCGAAAGTTTATACAACGAATATATCACTCCTCGCGAACGCATTGTTCGTCATATTGCTTACGAACAGTATATTATACAGGAGGTAATTCCATTCATGCACCAAATCAATCCTTTTAGTGATATGATTTCGGCAGGTTGTAGCTTAGGAGCTTATCATGCTATCAACGTAGCAATGAAATACCCACATTATTTCTGTAAGGCTGTAGGCATGAGTGGACGCTATGACTTGACTTGGGCGACAGGATATTTTAGGGATTTGTTTAGTGGCTACCACGATGAGGATATTTATTTCAACACGCCTATTCAATTTATTCCTAACCTTCAAGACGAGCGAACACTTTCTGATTTACGTAAAATGGATATTATTTTAGCCATTGGACAGGAGGATGCATTTTTAGAAAACAATATTCATTTTAGTGAAATTCTGAATTATAAAGATATTCACCATCATTTATACGTCTGGGACGAGGAAGCTCACAAAGCTCGCTATTGGCGAAAAATGGTACAGATATATCTTTAGATTGAGTGTTTTACATTTACACAATCATTTATTTTACAGATAGTTAATCATCCATATAGGATTACACGAAGGATTTTAAACTATTGCAGATTTGGGATTTCTGATTTCGGAAATACTGAAAAGTAGGTTACGCTTTCGCAATCCGACATACGATATCTGAAATGGGTAATTTTTAAAATCATTCATAAAGCACCAATACTCAACTCCTTTCATTTTACGGACAATCTATGTTTCTTAAAAAAGCTCCAGTGCTCAAGGGTGTGTTTTTCTTTGGACACGCATTAGAATTTGGACGAGACCCTCTCAATTTCTTGCTTAAACTTCAAAATAACTATGAACGTATTGCGCAATTACGAATTGTGTATCTCAAAGTCTACCTGTTGGTTAATGCAGAAGATATCAAATATGTACTACAAGAAAATAGTAAATCCTTCGTCAAAGGGCGTGCTTACAGAGTTCTTGGGCAAGTATTAGGAAATGGTATTTTGACGAGTCATGGTGAGTTTTGGCACCGCCAACGCAAATTGGCACAGCCCGCATTTTACAAACAGCGTTTGGCCTTATTAGTCGATATCATGAACGACGAGACTATGACTTTGGTCAAACGTTGGGAAGCTACACTCCAACAAGAGAATGGTTCTACGACACTACCTATGACCAAGGAAATGATGAAGGCAACTTTATTGATTGTCACAAAATCGTTGTTTGGTACAGGTATCGACCCAAATAAAATTGCTCATATTTCACAAGATATTGATACCCTCAATGAAATCTTGAGCATGCAGATGCGTACTCCAGTAAGATTCCCGATGTGGGTGCCTACCAAGACAAATCAGCGATTTAAAGCTGCTTCTGAGCGACTAGATGCTGTAATTCAAGAAATTATTAGTACCCGCAGAAATGCCCTTGAATCTAATCCAGAGGCTCAATTTGATGATTTATTACAAATGCTTATCACTGCTAAGGACGAAGAGACAGGAGAGCAAATGACTGATAAGCAACTACGAGACGAAATTGTTACGCTGTTTATTGCTGGTCATGAAACTACCGCAATGGCGATGTCTTGGGCGATGTACCTGTTGGCACAACACCCTGAAATAGTCCAAAAGATGCGTCGTGAAGCTCAGGAGGTATTAGGAGAGCATTTACCCAATTTTGAGAATATCAGACAACTAACTTATACATCACAAGTCGTAAATGAAGTGTTACGATTATATCCTCCAGCATGGGCAATTAGTAGACAAGTCATGGAAGACCAAAAAATTGGCGAATATTTGATTCCTGCCAAAGAACAAGTTTTTTTCTGCCCATATTTGTTACACCGCAACAAAGCCTATTGGACAAATCCAGAGGAATTTAATCCTGACAATTTTTTGCCTGAGCGGATAAAACAACGTCCTAGTTATTCGTATTTACCATTTGGAGGTGGTCCTAGACTTTGTATTGGAAACAATTTTGCCTTAATGGAAATGCAGGTTATGCTGGCTCTATTAGTCAAACATTTTGATTTTGAAAAAATGGAGAATGTGATTCCTGACCCACAAATTACCCTAAAACCAAAAGGTAATATGCCTATTAAGGTAAGTATGACTAGTGAGTTTTGAGCTTTCGGCTTTCAGCAATGGGCATTCGGCGAAATATTCCCAATGAATTTAAACAAGCGTTAGGCACTAAGCAAAGAGTTTTTTAATAACCACAGCCATGCTTTTTCACAAAGCCCACCGCCGAAAGCCACTACCTGAAAGCCCAAAGAACAATCTTAAATTTTATTTTGCCCACTAACTTAATAAAAGCAAACATTATCATAATCCAGTAAATGGTATCCTTTACATGATGCTTATATGCCCAGAAAAGCGTACTTTAGTAAAGCTTTCTGAGTTATAAGCCTTATCCTTGTTTCTGCTAGTTTTCCATTAGTCCATCTATATCCACGTTTGGATAGTTTTACAACACGTCCCCTTACATTGTATTTTAATCAATAATACCCGATTTTCATCAATACGCACAAAATATTGATATTTCAAATGAAAATTTATTTCGGTTCAAAACTTTATCTATTATTGCAACCGTAATTTATGGTAAAATATATCTTTTCATTTTTAGTACTTTATTATTATGAATAATCAAAATTCGCCTAACTCAGGTAATAATGGCCTTCTCAAAATCCTTCTGGGACTTGCAGCTGTTGTTATTTTGGTTTTAGGCTATATGCTATTTAATGCAAATCAAAAAACTGAAAGTCAAGAGTCTATCATTAATCAGAAAATAGAAGAACTGACTACGGTACGGACACGTTTGGATTCTATTTCGACACAACTAGATGCCAAAATCGCTGAAATAAAGGAGCTTGGAGGAAAAGTTGAGGAACTAGAAAACTTGAAAGCTCGCTTAAATCATGACAAAGCCGAACTTAAGAATACCAGTAAGTTTGACAAAAATACCTACGAAGAAAAAATTCAAGAATACATTGCCTTACTATCTGAAAAAGACCAACAAATCAATAGGCTTCGTTCTGAGAATGAAAGTTTGGTGAAAGAGAAGGGAATTTTGACACAAGAGAAAGAAGGCGTTGTACGTGAAAATACGGGCTTACGCGCCGAACGTGAAGTGCTAACGCAATCAGTTACAGAAGAACGAAGTAAAAATGAAGAACTTAGCAAAAAAGTACGAATTGGTGCTCAATTGAAAGCTATTAACATTCAGGCGCTGGCAGTAAGTTCTCGTGGAAAAGTACAAGATGGTGGTAATTATAAATCAAAGAAAATGAATCAGTTATTGGTCATTTTCACACTTCCATCTAATCCTCTGACTGAGCAAAATGAAAAGGAAATCATTCTCCGTATTCTTGACCCAACGGGTGCTGTGATTTCGGATAGTGCATTGGGTTCTGGTATTTTCCAATTTAATGGTATCGAAACGGCTTACACTTCCAAAAAAGTCATAGAATATACGAGCAATGACCAACGTGTAGAAATGCTTTTTAGTCGTGGCGAAAACTCAAAATATAATGCAGGTAATTATACTATAGAATTGTATGCCGAAGGTTTTAAAATCGGTCAAGGTATATTTACGGTTAAGTAAATGGAGTGAATGAGTGATTATGTTAAAATTGGTATGTCAACCGTAGAGACGTAATACTTTACGTCTAAAACTGAGTTCTATCTAGCATCAAAAAAAGCGTTCGAAAATTGTTTTTCGAACGCTTTTTTGATAAAAATTATTGAATCATGTTTGTTTCAAAATTCGGGATGACTCATGTTTGATACTACTACGCTATCTCTGACTCGGCTTAAGACGTAAAATATTACGTCTCTACGGATACAAATAATCCTTCAATACTACAAATCAATCTCCAAGCCAGCTACAAAGTTTTGCTGTGCTTGGCATGTTGATAAGATTGTGGATAAGTCGATTTCCTCCACAGTACCTACCAATTTACCCGTAAAATGTAGTGTGATGGCCTCTGCATTGATACGAGTCTGAGTAATTAATGGGTGAACTGAACCATCTAATGCTTTCACAATATCTTCGGCGAACTCTTTGAACATGATATTCGTAGGAAGCTTGTAATACTTCGCTGAAGAAGCGTCATTTCCTAACACAAAAATTGGAACAGGAAGCGAATCCACACTAGCTGCCAAACGACCATACGCTTTTTTTGCTTCGGCATAAGATGCCTCTTGCGCTTCGGCGTCGAACCCACCAAACAAAAAGGCTACTTGCTTACGAGATGCCAAACCTTCGATACGAACTGCAATTGCTGCATCTAATTTTTCTAATAGTAATTGAAACTTGATCGTATTTTTTCCTGTACGAACACGCTCACGAATTGATTGACGAATAAAATAGGTAATTGCGTCTGTCACATTCAATCCGATTTCTCCCATTTGCTTGAATATCAAGGAGGTTGGCGACATACCTGGAATAGTGTTTGGATCGTGTAATAACACTTCACCATCTGGTGTCAAGAAACCATCGATACGTGTACAAACGCCAAATTTTAAGGAGTCAAAAGCCTTTTTAACCTCAGCTTGCACCTTATGAAGGTTATCCAAGGACGTTTCGATTGGAATACGCTTACGAGTTGCGGAAGATTGGTATTTTGCTTTAAAGTCAAATACCTCTACCCCTGCTATGATTTCGGTTGGCGGCAATGCTACCGATACGCAATCTGGCGTTTGGATGACACCGCAACTAAATTCTTGTCCTTTTACAAAACTTTCAAACAAAACAGCATCTTCGGCATTGCTCGAAATTAACTCTGCTTTGGTATTTGCTTGTGCAAAATGTGCATCAAGTTTGCTCAATAACTCCGAAGGGTGATATATTAATTCGTTGTTCAATGCGACTGGCAAACCGATACCTTCATCGAGATTCGCCATTTTTTGAACAAATTCTTTCTTATCCGATGTATTCCATTCTTCAGCACTTACCTCACGAATAAAGAAGCACTGTTTTACCGCTTTTACAAAATCACTTACTTCATCTTTTTTCACAAAAGCTACCCCAATAGATGACCCTTGATGTGGTGCTTTCACGACAAATGGTAAGCCAACTTGGGCTTTGATTTGTTCGAACAAAACACTAGCCTCCTCTTGCTCAAAAGACTGGCGCGTCAATGTTGCTGTTCTTTTATTCAGACCTACTGCCAAGCGAATCAAGTCATTTTGGGCGATTTTATCAATCCCAATCGAAGAACCCATCACACTCGGACCTGAATATGGAATACCGTACCATTCCAACAAACCTTGAATACTTCCATCCTCGCAACCAGGACCGTGCATAGCAATGAAGGCAAAGTCGATATAGGACTTAAATTTGTCGGGTGAAATACGTGTACCAATGGTCTGAAGCATGGTATCAAGTTCTTCATCAGACAATTGCCCTAACGATTCTGAGTATATTGTATAATCGCCTTGATAAGATTTTGGAGGATAAAAATCACGGATAGCGCTAGAATATACCAGCGACTCATTGAGAATGATGAAGTTTCCTGTGCCGTCTACAAAAATCGGAACAGGTGTAAAAAGTGACTTGTCGATGTTTTCCATCGCCGTTTTACCACCTGCAAAACTAATTTCACGTTCACGAGCGGGCCCGCCAAAGAAGATACCTATATTCATGCTTGAAATGCCCGATTAAGCAATCGGGATTAAACGTTGAAGAGAATGCTATTTTTGGCATGCAATATAGCAAATTTAGGCGAGACAGCAGGGTTTTGGAAGATTTGAGGCGATAAAATGTATAGGCTTTAAGCTAAAGCAAAGTGAGTCATTATAGTTTGCTTGCGGCTGTAGGCTATAAGCTGTAGGCAAAGTGAGTCATTGATTTTCATCATTTTGCTTACAGCGTAGTGCCTACAGCGAATAGCATCAAATTATTTTTTCTTAAAAATCCAGTCTAGTTTTTCAAGAGCTGCGGAGTTGGTTGTTTTTGTTTTCACAAAATTCTCAATAAATGCTGCATCTTTTTTGTCGATTTGCTTTACGTTTTTACAAAACGCATCAATCAAATTGGCAGCTTCTATGTCTTTTCCTGCTTTGAAAAGAATCGTCGATTCGGTCCATACAAAACGCCCACGAATTGATTGTTCGTCGATGCCCAAACGACGAAGATATTCTTTCATTTGAGTAAATTTTTCAGGCGAATATTGTTGCGCACGACTGCAATACAAACTATACATGATGATATTCTCGGCTGTAACTTTGACATTCTGTGCACCAAACTTTTTATTAAACTCCTCCAAATGATTCATCATATTGATGAACAAGGGGTTTTCGTCATCCATGATGATTTTCTGTAAAACCACAAAATTGGTAGGGCTAGACATCACCTCTGGTTTTTGTTTTTGCGCATACGTGCGCATTGCTGCAAGATTGTCGGTTGTATCACATAATAAGCGGCAAGTGTAGGCATATTCAATCAAGAAATTATCATCGTTCATACCTTGTTTGAAATAGCTTTTCCAAGTGGCCGATTGCATTTGTGGATTAATAGCCCGCTCGCCCATGTTGATAATATAGGCTTCGTTGTTTTGCTCGTCTCCCGCCGACTGGATATGTAATAATTTCTCGTCTTTATCCCAAAAACTCATCAAAGGCGTTGACAACACATAGATATTATGTTTTTGACGAAAAGCTTTTGCTTCAGGAGAGTTTACCTCCAATTGGTAATTGATAAAGGTTTTGTTGTAAAAAGCTCCGACTTTGGCATTAGCATCAAAAGTCTTTTTGAAGTTTTCACAGTGAGGACAACCAATCGCATAAATTTCGACAAAAAGAGGTTTGTTTTGAGCTTGAGCCAAAGCAAAGGCACTTTTGAGTGTTCCTTTAAAGAAGTTAATACCTCCACGTACTTGTGCTTGCGCCTGTACCAAACCTACTACGAAGGCAAATAGTAAAGCAATTTTTTTCATACGGTTTTATTGAGTGAATGATTAAGTATTGCGGATTTCGGATGTTTGATTTCGGAAGTATCTATTTTTATAAACAAATACTATTATTAAAATCCGAAATTGCGAATGATTAAGTATTGTAGATTTTGGATATTTGATTTCGGAAGTATCTATTTTTATAAACAAGTACTATTTTAAAATCCCAAATCTGAAATCCCCAATCCGAAATTGATTATTGCTCCTACACAACGAATAGCCCCTGCAAAATAATTTGCAAGGGCTATATATATTTTGGACAAAGCTTTGAGTGAATTAGGCCACGACAGCTTCGACACGAGCAATTTCAGGAACTTCACGACGGATGGTTTCCTCTATACCAGCTTTGAAAGTCATGGCAGACATTGAACACGAACTGCATGCGCCTACAAATTGTAATCGGAGAACCAAATCGTTTGTGATTTCGATAACTTCCACATTGCCACCATCAGCTACCAAATAAGGACGAATCTTATTTAAGGCCGATTCTACTTTTTCTGCTAGAGAATTCTCAAACGTTGTTTCCATGCTTTATAACAAGTTGGTTGTATGGTCTTTTAGCAAGATCCATAAATATATTCAAGCTAGAATTTTGCTTCTGCCCTATTCGATTTTGCTAGTAATACAAATATCGTAATTATTTGATACTAAAGCCGACAGATGGCTAGGAAATTTAGCTGTATGTATTCTGCGTCTACACTTTCAACTGCACTGGTGTAGTTTTGTCTATCGTTGCATTACGAATAGCTACTTGTTGTGCTACGTTTTCGGCAAGGTCTTTAAAGGCTTGAGTCATAATCGAATCACCCATTACAACAGGTTTGCCTTCATCACCACCTTCACGGATTCCTTGTACCAACGGAATAGAGCCTAACAATTCCGTTTCGTATTTTTCAGCCAATTTTTTACCTCCATCTTTTCCAAAAATGTAATACTTATTGTCTGGTAATTCCTCTGGAGTAAAATAAGCCATGTTTTCCACAACCCCCAATACAGGAACGTTGATTTGTGCTTGACGGAAGAACATCAAACCTTTAGTAGCATCGGCCAACGCCACTTTTTGTGGCGTAGTTACTACAACTGCACCTGTTACAGGCACAAGCTGTACCAACGACAAGTGAATATCTGAAGTACCTGGAGGAAGGTCAATCAATAAATAGTCTAATTCTCCCCAGTGTGTATCACCGAAAAACTGACGCAAAGCTTGTGTAGCCATAGGACCACGCCAAGGCACAGGATTGTCTTGCGGAGCCAAAAAGCCCATTGAAATCATCTTGATGCCGTACTGCATGATTGGCTGAATCATATTTTTGCCATCTATCTGCTGTACCATTGGTTGTAAATCTTCAGCACCAAACATCACTGGAATCGAAGGGCCAGAAATATCGGCATCGATAATACCCACTTTAGCACCAGACAATTTGAGCGCCATAGCCAAATTGGCTGTTACTGTAGACTTACCCACACCACCTTTACCTGAAGCTACTGCAATAATATTTTTGACATCGGGTAATAAAGTAGAATTGCCAAAGCGAGTCGTAGTAACATCAGCAGTCATATTAATAACCACTCTCAGATTGGGGTCTACGTGCTCGTGGATAGCATTTTCGCAGTCTTTTCTGATTTTTTCTTTCAAAGGACAAGCTGGTGTTGTAAGTACAACAGTAAAGCGAACTTCGCCTACCCCCAACTCAATGTCCTTAATCATATTAAGGGTAACAAGGTCTTTTTTCAAGTCTGGTTCAGGAACCGTAGATAAAGCCTTGAGAATCTCTTCTTTATTGATTTTTAAATCGCCCATGATTGTTTTTCGAAATTAGTGGCAAATAAAACTTATGCCATTTAGACAAGAATTGATATCTTATCACTATCGTTTATTAAACTTAACCGCAAAGATAGCTTGTAAGTTTCTTTAAGCGATAGGAAGTAAAGAGGAAATTGCCAAATTGGAGATAGCTATAAATTACAAAGGACTCAACAAGTGAGTCCTTTGAAGGGAAAATAGGAGTAGAGACTATTAACTTTAAATGCTTTTGAGGTGTACTCATACCAAATATTATTTGGAAATCAAATTTCAATATTAATACACAATTCTAAAAATTATTTACGTGGACGGGTATATAAAGAGGGTCAACAAGTCAGATTTCTGTGTGAAGCTATTCTCAAAATAGGGCTAAATAAATAGAGTCTCTTAACTTAGGTTATGAAATTTACAAAATGATGTTTTTTTTGATGATAAGTGTATTTCTTCATGGTAAATTTGGGAATGAATAACAAATTGAGGCTTGTTTGGATATATCTTTTGGTATGGTTGTTATACATGTTTTGCGAGGTTATGGTGTTCAATGGGTTATTGGAAGCACCCTTCAACCTCAAATCTAGTGTACCACTCATACTACACTCTGTTTGTAAGCTTTGCGTCTTTATTTTTATCTTAAAATATATTATTCCTTCTCAAGCCACGCTAAGTTTGAAAGGAACTTTATTCCGACGCACAGCACTAATACTTGGAACTATTGTTGTATGGAATTGCTTGGTTCATTTCCTTTTATTACCCCGCTTTTTTGACTCTTATGTATATTTTAGCGGAAAACAGAACTTTTGGTTTCAGGTTATTACTTATACAGTTGTGATCTCTTGGGCAATTACTTATCGATTTGCTCAGCTTTTTTTTACTCAACAACAACAACAACAACAATTTAATCAACAAGAGAATGATCGCTTGAATGACGCCATCAAACAAGCAGAGTTAACTAATCTGAAAAAACAAATCAGTCCACACTTTTTTTACAATACCCTAAACTTCTTTTATGCACAGTCTGTGCAATACTCTGAAAACCTTTCTCGTGGCATTATGCTACTTTCTGAAATTATGCGTTATGCCATAAAAGACGATGATGAGGAAGGGAAAGTTCATTTGAGTAAAGAAGTAGCACAAATACAAAACTATGTCGAACTTAATCAACTACGTTTTGACAATAGGTTGTGTGTTCAATTAAATATCAAGGGCAATTTGGAATATCGCCGTATCGTACCTTTGATTCTATTAACTTTTGTAGAAAATGCTTTCAAATTTGGAGATTTGTCGAACCCCGATCACCCACTTTTGATAGAAATTTTGGTCAAAGAAAACCACTTAATATTTAAAACTTATAATAAAAAGTGTTCCGAAGCTAAAAAACAATCAGGAGGTATTGGCTTAAGCAATACCCGCCGACGACTTTTGCTGGCCTATCCTAATAGGCACAAACTAACCACCAGCGATGAAGGCGATTTCTTTAGCTTGACGCTACACTTAGTACTTTAAATACTTTATAAAAATGTTGAATTGTATCATTATTGATGATGAACGTGCTGCCATTGATGTATTAAGCAATTATGTCAATCGTTTGCCTCAACTAAACTTACTAGCCACCTTTACAAGTCCAGTTGAAGCACTCGAACTAATCAGAACCCAGTCCGTTGATTTAGCTTTTGTAGATATAAGAATGCCTGAATTGTCGGGCATCGAGCTCATGAAATTGGCGGGCAGTCGCTGCCGATTCATTATTACTACAGCCTATGAAGAATATGCTCTTGAAGGATATCAATATCATAATATCGACTATTTGGTCAAGCCTGTTCCTTTCGAACGCTTTGTACGTGCCATCGATAAAACTCAATCTATTTTGAGAAGAAGCACCGAAAGCGAACGCTCAGGTACGGCTGATGATTATGTTTTTATTAAGACTGAAAGTAGAATCCAGAAAATAGAACTCAATGACATACTCTTTGTAGAAGGTTTAGGAAATTATGTAACGGTGCATACCACCCGTGGAAAATTTGTATCACTACTCAATGTAAAAGACTTGGAAGAAGCCCTTTCTCCAGACTTATTTTTGAGGGTTCATCGTTCCTATATCATTTCTTTGGGTAAAATAGATTTTGTAGAAGGAAACCAGATATTCCTCGATAATGAGACCTCTATCCCCTTAGGAGATACCTATCGTAATCAACTTTGGGCTGCTTTAGATAAGAAAATTATTACTGGACGAAAATAAAGTCGTGAATCTTTCCGAACTTTGCTGAAATATACAATAGTCTAAATCGAAAGTGGGTGTTGAATTTTTCACTCTTCTCTCTCCATTCAGCGCTATTAAGAATTCCCCCATTCAAAGAAACTATTCTATCTGCTGGGGGAGTTTATGTGTATAAGCATGGTTCATTGCCCGTTTGGGTAGAATTCTAGTAGTAAAATTTCTTTAACATTAATCCAATCAATGGCTATTCCCCAACGACCGTATCTCGTAGGTATTACTGGTGGCAGTGCTTCGGGCAAAACTTTGTTCCTGAAGCGATTGCTTGAGGCTTTTCCAGAAAATGAAATTTGTTTGATTTCTCAAGACAATTATTATCGCCCACGTCATCTTCAGTTGAAAGATGAAAATGGTGTTGAAAATTTTGACCTTCCTGAATCAATTGATGGAGAGGCTTTTGCCCACGATGTTGAGCTGTTGAAAAAAGGATTGGAAGTACACAAAGAAGAATATACTTTCAATAACAAAGCTGTAACACCTAAAATGTTATGCTTTAGACCAGCCCCTATTGTGGTTGTTGAAGGTATTTTTGTATTCCATTACCCTGAAGTAGCCAACCAGTTGGATTTGAAGGTATTTATTGATGCTACCAACAAAATCAAACTTAATCGCCGTATCAAACGCGACGCCGAAGAAAGAGGATATGATTTGATGGACGTGATGTATCGCTGGAAAAATCACGTAAACCCTACTTATAAAAAATTCATTAAACCTTATAGAAAAGTAGCCGATATCGTAATCCCAAACAACCATAGCTTCGACTTAGGTTTGGATGTGTTGATTAATTTCTTGAAAGCAAAAATTCATCAGTAAGCTTTAAGACATTTACAAGAAAAGGGTAGAATATGGACTAATGGTTTATATCCTACCCTTTTCATTTTTTCTAGCTCCTATTCTAAAAAGATATACCTACCGACAGCTTGGCAAAAAATGGTGTTCCTGCCGTAAAATGGATTTCATTTACGGGTTCTGTTTCATTTTTCAACTGACTTTCTGTCGCAAACTGCGTTTCCTTCCAACGCACATTAGCAAGGTTTTGAACCGATAATCCAAAGTTGTATGCCTTGTATTGATAATTGACCTGCATATCATTGACAAAATACCCTTTTGCAATTATCGTATTATCATCATTGGCTGGTCGGTCGGCCATATATCTGTATCGCAACGAGCCACTCCATCCATTTTGCGTTCTGACATTCAAGCCTCCCGTTGAGGTTCGGGTTGGAGCCAATGGCAAAAATGCTTGTAATTCGTTTACACCCAATGCTCTTGGTTTTGCGATATTCCAATCCATATCGGCGTACAGCCAGTCTGTAATTTGGTAACGCAACGAAAGATCTAATCCCATACGACGAGTTTTACCACTTGGCTCCACTACGGCTTCGTCGCCCACGTACACAAACTCTTGGTCGAGCCATAAATACCACGCCGACATATTGAGCAATAATTTAGGTAATGGCTTCCATACAACGCCCAAATCAGAACCGTAAGCTGCTGGTAATATCTCACGTCCTTGAGTAGCTACTACTACACGTGTATCGTTTGAGTGAAAACCCTTTCCTGTATTCAAATACAATTGCACACGATTGTTTGGGGTATAATATAAGTTGAATTTAGGACTTAAAATAGAGGCATTTGCTTTCAAAGTATATTTACTCGAATCACTCAAAAAGTTATTATATCGATTCCAAAACACATCATATCGCAAACCAACATTGGCTGTCAATCGCTCAGATAGTCGCATGGTATAATCGTAGAAGAATCCTAAGTTCTGCTCCATAACCTTACCATATTTCAAAGAATCACTAACAAAAGTGCGATTGACGGTTCGTGAAAGCTCAAGATTATTTACAAAATCTTGTCGATAATCCACGCCAATATTCGAACTCGTACCATTACCATGTTCTATCGAATAACTGGTATTTCCTCCCCAAAGATTACGATTTTCATGTTGCTTTATCTGATCTCCATTAATAGGGTCTTCTTTGAAAAAGGTGAAGTTGGAGAACAATAAAAAGTTATAATTAGAATAAAATAATTGGTTTTTCAACACGCCATTGCCCAATTGTGTTACCAATTGCGCATTAACATTACTTCTACTGGTTTCGCCACCTTCGGTATCATCAATCGCACCATAAAATGAAATTTGACCCGAATCTACTGCACGGTCGGGGATTTGTCCTGAGTGGTTCCACTTACTCCAAAAAGTAGAAGCCGTCAAGGTTAATTGTGATTTACTCGAAAATTGACGATTGTATTTGGTAACAGCATTGACACGACGAAAATGCTGTGGCGAGTCAAAATAACTATCCGAATAGCTATACTCTCCTCCTACGTACATCGACTCGTTGCGTTCTTTGGCTTTTTGCCCCAAAAGATTAAACGCACCCACTGCACGATAGGTATTGAATTGCCCTGCTTCAACCTTTACAAAGTTTTTGTCCAGGACATTTTTTGTTCTAAAATCTACCCAACCTGCCGTGGTAAAATTGCCTTTATCGGCATAATAGGGTCCTTTTTTGAAATCTACTCTTTCTATCAATTCAGGAATCACAAAGTGCAAATCGGCATATCCTTGTCCGTGTGCATGTGATACCATATTTACAGGCATACCATCCACTGTCAAGCGAATATCAGTGCCATGGTCAAGGTCAAATCCGCGTAGAAATATCTGTTCGGCTTTGCCTCCTCCTGCGTGTTGACCAATGAACAGCCCTGGTACTGAGCGCAATACTTCTTGTGAGTTATTGATAGGACGCAATTGCAAATCTATACTACTGATTGTTTGCTGTTGGTGCGCATTTTCAGGATGTACTTCTACCTCATCGAGCTGTACCATCGCTATGGGCAAAGCAATTTTAAGGGTTTGATTTGTTTTTACTTTGGCTTCATATTTCTGAAAACCAATATGTGAAACTTGCACCTGCACTTCAGAAGAAGTCAGTTTTGAGATAGAAAATTCTCCCAAAGAATTGGTAATCGCATAGCCATTGGGAAAGGTTCGAACAATTGCTCCTTCGACAGGTAACTGTGTAGCTTGATTGGTAATTTGTCCTTTTAGGGTAAAATGCTGAGCAATAACGCCAAATGTAGAAAGCCATAATAGCCCTACTAAGGTTGTAAAAAATTTTTGCATGTGATAAATATCGCTTTGTCTGAGCGAAAATAGGATTTAGTCTGTTGTGAATATTTTGTACTTATTCACAAAGATATTATTTAGATGCCCAAAAATGTGGTTGGATTTATTATAAAATGTTGACTGATATATAGAAAGTTTCGTTGCTAAGAAGTCCTAATATACTGGTGAACAGGAAATTATTAGGCCTGAATAGGGTTTTTGAGGCATTCCGAAAAACATATTTGCGAAAATATACATTTTAGCGAAATTTCGCTTGTTTTTATTTTTTCAATTAATTAGCTTTGATATAAGAACTTAAACAAGCAAAAAATACAGCTATGGAAAGATTAATGTATCAAATCGCTCAACATCAAGAGAAATTAACACAAATGGGTGGCACGGTTCGTTTTGACCTGCCTGAAGGAAGTATCATGATTTGTCCCAAAGGTCATGTAAGCGACGACTACCAAACGGCAGATTGCTCGTTTAGAACGACTACTACAGTCTTACAAAGCCTTATTAATGGTCATATTGACCCGATGAGTGCGGTAATCACAGGAAAATTAAAATTTGCAGGAAATGTTATGGTCGCCCTTAAACTAAAAGAATTGTTCAGCTAATAATATTGAGTGATTTGTGAATGAGTAAATGAGTGATTGTTTTAAAATCTAAATTTTAGCAGTAGAGATTCAATGATTGTAACATGATAGTATCAAAAAAGCGGTCGAAAAATATTTTTCAACCGCTTTTTTGATACTAATACTACTATGCTATGTTTTACTCAGCTTCAGACGCAAGCATTGCGTCTCTACTCTACTGGTGGAACGTAGGTTTAAAGAATAATTTTCAAAACTCTACCCTCAAAACTCCTCACTTATCTGATATTATCTAGGTTATAATGCAAGCCTCTATTTTCTTTACGAGCTATGGCGTGTTTAATCACCAAGTACGCTGCATTAATCATATTTCTCAACTGACAAATCGGTACTGATAGTTTGGATTCACGATACAACTCTTCGTGTTCGATATAAATCAGCTCTAGACGGTCATACGCACGTTTCAAACGACGATCCGTTCTTACAATACCAACGTAATTACTCATCACCGACTCTAACTCACGGGTCATTTCGGTCACCAGAATCAATTCTTCTGGGTGAGTTGTTCCGTCGTCGTTCCAATCTGGAATATTGTCAGGAATGGTATTTTCTTGGTAAATCTCGATCGTTTTTTCAAACGCACGATGTGCATACACAATAGCCTCTAGCAAAGAATTGGAAGCCAGACGATTTGCGCCGTGCAAGCCTGTACACGAACATTCGCCTGCGGCAAAAAGATAATTAATCGTCGTTTGTGAATATTCATTGACCTTAATACCACCGCACAAATAATGTTGCGCTGGCACTACAGGAATCATATCGTTGCCAGTAATATCCAAGCCCAAGTTATCCTTGCAGTATTTGTAAATCATCGGAAAATGATGCTTGAAATCTTCCGCCTCCAAATGACGAGTATCCAAATACACATGGTCGACCCCATTCTTCTTCATTTCAGAGTCTATCGCTCTAGCCACAATATCACGTGGTGCCAACGACAAACGAGGGTCATAATTTTCCATGAATGTCTCTCCATCCTTATTTTTCAAAATACCGCCATGCCCGCGTACAGCTTCCGAAATTAAGAAAGAAGGCTTTTTGCCTGGCTGATACAAAGACGTTGGGTGAAACTGAATAAACTCCATATTGTCCACCAAAGCCTTGGCACGATAGGCCATCGAAATACCGTCGCCCGTAGCAATGGTTGGGTTGGTAGTACTCTGATATATTTGACCAATACCACCCGTTGCCAAAAGTGTAGTTTTAGCAAGAAAAGTCTCGGGTCTACCTGTCAAAGTGTTGAATACATATACCCCAAAGCATCTTTTGTCGGGGGTATCTTTAGTTACTTTTTCACCCAAATGGTGTTGTGTAATCAAGTCAACGGCAAAATAATGCGTAAATATCTCAACGCTTGGAAAGGACTTTACTTTCGCCAATAAAGCGCGTTCTATTTCGTTACCTGTCGAATCCTTATGGTGCAAAATACGATGGTCTGAGTGACCTCCTTCTTTTACCAAATCATAGGATCCATCAGCTTTTTTGTCGAATTCTGTGCCATAATCAATCAGCTCTTGCAAACGAGCAGGGGCTTCTTTTACCACAATTTCTACGACTTTGGGATCTGATAAAAAATCGCCCGCAATCATGGTATCTTCGATATGTTTTTCGAAGGAATCCTCATTATTCCAAACAGCAGCAATACCTCCTTGTGCATATTTGGTATTGGTTTCCTCGGCCACCGTTTTAGTGATGACTGCGATTTTGACATCTTGTTTTTTATCAGCAAAATGTGATGCAAGTTTGGCGGTGTAGGAAAGTCCTGCAATACCAGAGCCTATGACTAAAAAATCGTATTTGGGCATTATTTTGAAATAAGTTTATCTTAGCTATCGGCTATCAGCTTTTAGCCATCAGCTATTGAATTATGTCCTAATCTAAGTAAAATATAGAGTAAAATTGCATTAATATGCTTTAGACTATAAGCCGTAGGCACTAGAATAAAGTCTGTATTACTTCGATAGAAAAGATATGATTAAGCTTAAAAGTATATTTTAATAAATCATAGAAATATTTTTGCCTAATGCCTACAGCTCACAGCCTAAAGCCATTTTGAAATGTCGTCAAAGTTACGTGCAAAGACGACATCATATTGAGTTAAAAAGAAAATATTTCCTAGAAATCGCAAATTATTCACACAATCTCTAGAATTATTTACAAATATAAGCACTCAGCTGAGGTATTTTTAAAAACCACCAGAATCAGGATAAAACCATTCCTCCAAAATTCTATATTTGTTTAAACAGTTTAGAAAAAGAGATTTCTTGAATCAGTCTAAATTGTTTAATTTCGGGCTTTGAATTGAGCTAACCTAGGTCAAAGATGTATCACAAAGCACTTATGAATCAATGATATATCCATACCAGCAGCTCAGATTTAGCCTTATTTTAATATACCTTTGGCTGTTTGCTGTCAGAATACTAGACTGTAGCTAGCCAATAAGCCTTAATATCTAATCAACTCTTTTATGGATGTAAACAAGTCCAACAATAGTCTCTGGAAAGCTGGTACAGGTGCATTTGCTATCTTGTCAGCTATTTTAGGCTACTTATTATTTGAAGCAAAAGGTATCAGTAAAGATCAAAATCGTATTATTGACCAGCGTGTGGCCGAAATTTCGTCGGCACGTATGAGCTTGGACTCGATTGGGATGCAAATGGATGCTAAAATTGCGGAAATCAAATCTTTGGGTGGACGAGTAGAAGAGTTAGAAGCTGCCAAAAAACAGTTAGAAGCTGATGTTGCTGGACTCAAATCAGCTGGTGAACTTTCGAAACAACAATATGATGGCAAAATAGCTGAGTATATTAGTCTCCTCAACAACAAGGACGCCGAACTGAATCGCCTTCGTAAAGAAAATGGCATTTTGGCAGAAAAAAATCGTACACTAACTTCTGAAAATACCGACTTGAGTACCGAAAATGTTTCATTGAAAGGCATCAAAAAATCTTTGAGCGATTCAGTCGAAAATGTATCTCGTAAAAACTCTGAGCTTTCGGCAAAAGTGAGTAGAGCCTCCGCCTTACAAGCACAAGAAGTACAAGTATTGGCCATATCAGATAGAGGGAAAGAGCGTGATGGCGGTACCTACAGAGCCTCAAAAGTGAGTAAAATCAAGGTGGCGTTTAGCTTAATGCCCAATCCAATTGCCAAACAAGACGAAAAAGTAATTTACCTTCGCGTACTCGACCCAGATGGAGCGGTATTGTTTGACACGGCTGCTGGTTCGGGAAATTTTAATATATTTGGGAAGGAAACTAATTACACAGCTAAAAAGTCAATCTTCTTTCAAAACAATAACCAAAACGTTGAAATTTCATACCAACGTGGCGGAAATTCTCCGTATCGTGTGGGCAACTATAAGGTAGAATTATATTCAGAAGGATACCAAATTGGAACAGGTGGGTTTACGGTAAAATAACACTTTCTATTGCAGATTTGGGATTTCTGATTTCGGAAGCGTCAAAAAAAGGGTCGAAAACTAGTTTTCGACCCTTTTTTTGACGCTTCAATACAAGATAAAACATTTCAAGAAGCAAGATATGCTTTCAGACGCAAAGCATTGCGTCTCTACTGGTGAAATAAGCTATTTTAGGCAAAGACAATTCATCATTCACAATTCATCATTAGGTATGTTCGAAGGATAATAAAACCATTTATTTCGGATATCGGATATTGGATTTCGGAAGTATAAACTTCTATATTTTGTGAAAAATAAAGGTATTTTTTTTATTTCCGAAATCAGAAATCCAAAATCTGCAATAGTTAGAATTCCTTCATACAACCCTAATTCACAATTTGTCATTCACCACTCACAACTCATCACTTAACAAATAACCTTTTCCGAAACTAATATATCTGCTTGCTTATGCTTTTTTTCGGCTGTTAAAAACTCCTTAAACCATTTCCCTGAGCTTTTTACAATTCTTTCTTGAGTTTCGAAGTCTACATATACCAAACCAAATTTGGGCTGATAACCTTCTCTCCATTCAAAATTATCGGTTAGTGTCCACGCCAAATATCCTCCTACATTGATACCTTCTTGTTTTGCTTTGAGAATACTTTGTAAATAGGTCTGATAAAAAGCTGTTCGCTCAGGATCATGCACTTCGCCATGACGAAGGGTATCTTTAAACGCAGCGCCATTTTCGGTAATAATCAGCTGCTTGATTTGAGGATACGAAGCAAATTTCTTGATAATTTCATACATTCCATCTGGCGATACCTCCCAGCCCAAATCCGTTGTATGATGCACGCCACGCTTATGGGGTTTTACTTCCATAGCATTGATATACGGCATCCACCAAGCTCCTTTCATCACCAACTTAAAGTAGTTTTGAATACCAATAAAATCAAAGTCAAACGCCAGTCGCTCCATATCACCTTCAAAGACATACTTTTTCATCATGGTCTTAAGAAAAGGTAAATCTTCAATAGGATATCCTAAACCCAAAGCAGGCTCAAGAAATAATCGATTGAGGAGGGCATCTACTTTTTGGGCAGCTTTAATATCGGCAAAGCGATGCGTATGCGGTTCGATATGAGAACATGAAAAAGTAGTGCCAATCACGGCATCTGACACATTTCTACGAATCACTCTTGCACCCTCAGCTTGGCATAGTGCTGTGTGGTGGACTGCAGGTAAAAAATTACTCATACCCATACGCCCAGGCGCATGATAGCCCGTCATATAGCCCAAACCCGTAAAACCTGCTGGCTCATTGAGCACCATCCAATGTTTGACTTTTGAGCCAAATTCTTCGGTCAATACCTCACAATATTCCACAAACCAATCTACGATATGGCGGTTGGTCCAACCACCCATATCCTCCAAAATCTGAGGCAAATCCCAATGATAAATCGTAGGCCAAGGCTCTAAACCAAATTCCAAACAAGTATCTATCACCTTATGGTAAAAGTCAATTCCTTCATGATTGACCGTGCCAATGCCATTAGGTAGAATTCTTGACCAAGCAAAAGAAAAGCGAAACACTTCAAATCCCAACTCCTTGGTCAGACGGATATCTTCGCGGTAGCGATGATAGAAATCGGTAGTTATATCGGCATTTGTTTTATCTAAAATTTTATTCTTTTTATGGCTAAATCTATCCCAAATAGACTCACTTTTATTTCCTTCATTCCATGCACCTTCATTTTGAAAGGCCGACATTGCGATGCCCCACACAAAATCATTTCCAAAATCTTCCTTACGCAACTGTTGATGGTTCATAATTTTATTATTTTTTGACTGCGAGTATTAATGCTGAATTATGAGTTGTGAATTGTGAATACAAAGTTTTAATTATCAATACTTTATATCAAAACCCCTTTCTATCTTATTCTACATGATTAGGCTTTGGGCTATTAGCTAAGTTTAAACGTGTTTCCAAAGAAATAATGGAAACATTTTTAAACTTAGCTAATAGCCTTGAGCAAGTATTTTTTGCCCACTTAATTTGTTAATTGTAAATCTATTTTCAGTAATGGGCTTATGGCGTTCAGCAAGTATATATTATTAAAGTTATAGTCTTAATTTTGGGCTGTTTAACTTTTTATAAATTACTTGCGTAAGCAATGAATTTATACTGTTTGAGCGAAGCGAGTTTATAAATTCTTGAATTTTTTGTTACTTTTTGTTTCAAGACAAAAAGTAAGACGAAGAATTAATCAATAAAATATACTATTTGAAAAGTTTAAACAGCTTCTTTACTTGATATTCGTCATTGCCCACTCCAACTTCCTGATAATTAGCACATTTTATATTTATTAAAAGGGCGACAAAAGTAAAAAAACTTTATGAATTGTTTATGTTAAATCTTTTTTGATTGTATTTAAGTTCTCTCGATGTCTTCAAAATTTGACAAGAAATTCATATTGAGCCTCCTCTTTTTACAAATTCTTAACTTATTACAAATCATGAAGTTATACTAAAATCACAATTTTGCACTGTGCTTCTGAGGAGGTAGAGGTGGTAGCCAAGCACTACTTGATAGCTATTTCTAACCAAGCAATCGCATATTATGCAAAGAAGAGATTTACTTCGACAATTGGCTTTTACCGCAGGAGGGTTATCGCTTCCTTCGTTGGCAAATGCTCAAAAACCCAGCGCACCAAAACGTGTACTTCGTGTAGCTCATATTACCGATGTACACATCCAACCCTTGATTGGGGCGGCCAAAGGTTTTGAGCGTTGTTTGCACCATATTCAATCATTGGATATCAAACCAGACCTTATCATCAACTCTGGTGATTGTGTGATGGATGCACATAAACGCACACCACACAATGCGGACAAACAATGGAAGCTTTTTAATGAAGTACTCAAAAGTGAAAATAATTTACCAGTAATCAGTTGTGTAGGCAATCATGACATCTGTTGCGAGGGCGATAGTTTCAAGACCTTCGAGGACGGTAAAAAATGGGCCATGGACGAAATGTCCATGAACAAGCGCTTTTATTCGCATGATACAGACCAGTGGCGTTTTGTCATGCTCGATAGCGTTCAGCGCAAAAAAGACGGCTCATGGTACACTGCCCACCTCGACGACGAGCAATACGATTGGCTGAAGTCGACACTCAAGGCTACGCCCGACGACAAGCCCGTGATGGTAATTTCGCATATTCCGATTTTGGCGGCTTGCGTGTTTTTCGATGGCGACAATAGCAATAACGGTAAATGGGAAGTACCTGGTAGCTGGATGCATACCGATGCCAAACGTATTTCAAATCTTTTTGATGACCATAAAAATGTAAAATTGGCTGTTTCAGGACATATTCACCTAACCGACCGAGTTGACTACAATGGCGTTTCTTACTGTTGTAATGGCGCTGTATCTGGTAGATGGTGGTTTGGTAAATACCAGCATACCGAAGCAGGCTATGCCATCATCGACCTTTACGACGACGGTTCGTTTACTAATACCTATATAAGTTATTAATGGGCTTTAGGCTGTGAGCTGTAGGCATTAGTATCAATGCTGAGTTGTGAATGTAAATTTTTAATTGTCACTATTTAGCATTCGGCTTTCAGCTATGAGCTCTTGGCAAAATATTTTTTATGAATTCAAAAACTCATTTTTCTTAATGCCGAAGCTTATAGCCAAAAGTATCATAAAAGCCTTTTTAAGGATTAGTGCTGAATAAGATTTAGGTTATGTGTTTAGACAACAGGCACAAGGCAAAGAGTGTTAAACTGTTTTTAGTAATGATAGATATGTTTTTGCCGAATGCCCAAAGCTGAAAGCTCAAAAATTAAGTGAAGAAAATCGATGAAATAAAATAGTAGTAATCATAAAATTACATTCAAAACTCATCACTCATACTTTGGTCTTACCTCATTTTCATATTTCCAAATTGCATTAGGTTCGCTCATCTATTACGTCATACACTGAGAATATTTTTTTTGGTAGCTAGTTATGAAATAAGTGGTTCTCGTTTATAAACGGTAAGGCTTTGTCTTACCGTTTTTTGTTTTTAGGCTTTAATCGATGTTTTTAAGCCAACAATACCAATAGCAATGAGGGCTATCCAGCCGATTTCTTGCCAAACCCATTTTTCATGTAAGATAAAAACATCTGACAACTTGATAAAAACCAAGGCAAGGGCTGTCCAAACGGCCATAGCCACGGCTGTTGGGAGCATTTTGAGTGCCAGCGCAAAAAAGTAAATGTTTCCAATCCCAAAAAAGATATATCCCAGCAATGGCGAAAGAAGCATCCAAGTATGCATGGAAAAAATGGTATCCCATTGAATCGTTTTGATTTTCTGAAAATCAAGATATTTCAATGAAAATGTCCAAGCGGCTTCAAATACCGCAGCAATTAATAAATAAATCCATTGCATAATTTATGGTTTATGTAGAGACGTAACATGTTACGTCTCTCACAGATTTATGATGTTGTAGAGACATAACACGTTATGTCTAACTCGCTCTTATCTTTTTTTTATTTTCTGTAAAAACAAATTCCACAGATTAATTCTGAGGAAATAATACTTTCGAAACAAAGGATATTTCAAGAGTTTTTTTTCCTCAAATCTTTTAACCGAAAAAGCATGTTGCAAGAAATAGTCTTTCGGAAAATCATAGTATAAACCCCAATTTTCGGGGGCATTCCCAGGCTTTTGCTTGGGATCATATACTGTTTTGAAGAGATAATCCCATACAGCAAACTTGGTAGAGAAATTGGCATGAAAAACCTCTTTATAATTAGCATGATGCCAAAGGTGTAATTCAGGCGAATTGAAAAGGTATTTCCACTTACCTAATTTGATATCAATATTGCTATGAATAAACATCCCAAACATGGCATCTAGTAAGGCTTTTATCGGTAATACTTCGGGGGATGCACCTAGCAAAATAATCGGCAAGAACTCAATCGTTTGATTAATAACAATCTCGACAATATGCGAGCGTGAACCACTCAGAAAGTCTACATTTTTGCCCGAATGATGCGCCTCATGTGTCCGCCAAAAGAAAGCATTGGCATGTTGAAAACGGTGAAACCAATAGATATAAAAATCATGGGTTACCAGAAAAAAGAACACCTGCAATGCTAATGGCCAATGACTCACCGACACCCAAGAAGACCAAGGATAAGCCTTATGAATAGGCTCAATGATGTATTGAAAAATAAGAATTTTGAGAAAATAGCTTTGAATTATGGTGTACCAAACCAAATCAACCCAAAAGCCTTCTCTAAAAAAAGGAAGTCCTTTGCGATAAGGGAATAGTCTTTCGAGCGTAATAATCAGTACAATCCAAACTACCAAAATCAGCGTGGTAATTTCAACCGTTGTCATATAAATAAAAGGTTCCGTTTTTTAGCACAAAGACCTACAGAGTTACATCTATAGGTCTTTTATGAGCCATGGCAATCAGCTTTCAGTTATCGGTTTTCCGCCCGAAAGCTGATTGCCGAAAGCCGTCAGCTATTTATTATACTCAGCAGAAATATGCTTTCTTAATTTTTTCATCTGACCTACTTCAGAATCATATACTTTTTTGATACCGTCGCCACTCGCTGTTTCTACGTCGCGGATGTCTTTTACTAGGCGAGACAAACCTTGTGGTTCAACCGACGCAGCGTGGTCAGAACCCCACATAGCACGGTCAAGCGTAAAGTGTCTCTCTACAAAAGTTGCACCCATTGCCACTGCTGCCACAGTAGTAGCCAAGCCAGTTTCATGTCCAGAATAACCAATAGGGTGATTAGGGAACATCGTTTTTAGGGTATGAATCATGTTCAAATTCAGCTCTTCTGGCTTACAAGGATAGGCGGATGTAGCGTGAGCAATCGACAAAGGATATTCAGGGTCAAAATCTAGGATAAAACGAACCGTTTCTACGATTTCATTTTGCGTAGACATACCCGTTGAAATCATCAATGGGCGACCAGTTTTCAAAATACGTTCAATCAATTCAAAATCAGTCAATGATGCCGAAGCCAATTTGTACAAAGGCGTATCAAACTGCTCCATAAAATCTACTGATTCTACATCCCAAGCCGATACAAACCAGTCCATTCCACGCTCTTTGCAATATTGGTCAATGATAGAAAACTCTACTGTACCAAATTCAGTTTTGCGCTTATAGTCGATATATGACATACGTCCCCACGGTGTATCACGCATGATTTCCCATTGGTCGCGAGGCACACATACTTCTGGAGTTCTTTTTTGAAATTTCACCGCATCTACTCTAGCATTGACAGCCTCATCGATGAGTTTTTTAGCAATATCAATCGAGCCATTGTGATTGATACCAATTTCTGCAATGATGTAACATGGCGCACCTTCGCCAATTACTTTTCCTGTGTTAAGTTCAATTGATTTCATGCGTTTGTTATTGTTAGTTTTTTTGAAGGCACAAAGCGAACAGGCACTAAGGCACAAAGTGGTTTATATTATCCTATTCTAATTCACTTTGTGCCTTTGCTACTTTATTGTTAGTTTTTTGAAGGCACAAAGGGAACAGGCACTAAGGCACAAAGTGGTTTATATTATCTTTTTCTAATTCACTTTGTGCCTTTGCTACTTTGTGCCTTTGGCACTTTATTGTTAGTTTTTTGAAGGCACAAAGGGAACAGGCACTAAGGCACAAAGTGGTTTATATTATCCTATTCTAATTCACTTTGTGCCTTTGCTACTTTATTGTTAGTTTTTTGAAGGCACTAAGGGAACAGGCACTAAGGCACAAAGTGGTTTATATTATCCTATTCTAATTCACTTTGTGCCTTTGCTACTTTATTGTTAGTTTTTTGAAGGCACAAAGGGAACAGGCACTAAGACACAAAGTGGTTTATATTATCTTATTCAAATTCACTTTGTGCCTTTGCTACTTTGTACCTCATTCACTTTATTGTAAATCACTTTGCCACTTTGTGCCTTTGAACCTTTGCCACTATTAAGCCTCTAATAAAATTTCAGTTATCACCTCTTGAGTTTGTGCCTCTAGAATAAGTTCAGCTAGTTCGCGGAAACAGCCTTCGCCGCCTTTGGCTTCGCAGATATAGTCTACTTGGCTACGCACTTGCTTAAGGGCGTCGGCAGGACAAGCCGTAAAGCCTACGTGCTTCATGATTTCGAGGTCATTGACATCGTCGCCGATATAAGCAATTTGCTCAGGGAGGATATTACGATTCACCAATATTTGTTGGAGTACCGCCAGCTTATCTTTGATACCCATGTGCAATTCGGTAATCTTGAGCTTTTCGGCACGTTTGCGTACAGAAGGCGAAAGCTCGCCAGTAATGATACCTGTAGCAATTTGTCTATTGCGCAAACGCTCGACACCCATGCCATCACGGATATTGAATTTTTTCAATACCTCACCATTTTCTCCATAATACACCCCTGCATCGGTCAATACCCCATCACAGTCGGTAAGGAGCAATTTTATATGTTGTAATTTTCCCATTGAGTAATTTGTGGTTAAGCTTACTTGAACATTGTAGCTATTTCAAAACTCTGCACTCAAAATTCAAAACTCTAAATGCTTGTCCACCCGCCATCGACTACTAGGTTGGCGCCTGTCATATAAGCCGAAGCATCAGAAGCAAGGAATACCAATGCCCCTTGATAATCGTTAGGCTGAGCCATACGACCAAGTGGAGTTTTGGTTGTATAGTTTTTGATAAAAAATTCGTTCTGACCGTTTTCAACACCCCCTGGCGACAGTGTATTCACACGCACGCCTTTGTGCCCCCAATAGGCAGCCAAAAAGCGAGTAAAGTTGAGAACAGCACCTTTGGTAGTTGGATAGGATGGAGATTTAAAAAAACTCTGCTCGCCGTTTTCGTCACGGTAAATTTGTTGGTCAGGACCCACCATGCCGTAAGTAGAAGCAATATTGATAATGCTACCAGCACCTGCCTCTGCCATTACTGAACCAAATATCTGCGAGCATAAAAAGACCCCAAGAACATTGACTTCAAGTGATTTTCGGAAAGACTCCAACGGATAGTTTTCAAAAGCTGATAACTCTTTTGCCATCAATGGATTTTCGAACATATCGTTAATAGCCGCATTGTTGACCAACACGTCGATTGAGCCATATTTTTCGAGAATAGTCGCTTTCGCCTTCTCCAAACTATTAGGGTTTGTCACATCGAGCTTTAGACCGATATGTTTTTCTCCTAATTGATTAGCCAAACCTTTGGCTTGTAATTCGAGTACGTCGGCTACAACCACATTGGCACCTGCGGCAGCGAGCGCCTCGCAGTGTTTTTGTCCAATCAATCCTGTAGCACCTGTAACAATAGCCGTTTTACCTGCCAATGAAAACAATTGGGGTACAGCCAAAGAAGGATTCGAGATTAGCTGATTCATGGTTAGGCTTTCTGCAAAGCAGGTTTGATATTGTAGTTTGAAGTTTTTCTAAAAACAGCTTCCAATACTTCTCCACGAATCAATGGCATTGCATCTTTATCAAGAATCGCTTTTTTCATGATTGGCATAACATCGCGATAAGCAGACAAAGTGTAAGCAATATCCTCGTCGGTATGACTGTAGCACATATTATGAAAACCTGCCCACAGGATACCACGCTTAATCATTTCTTGTTGCATAAGCGTTTTAAGCTCTAGTCCATTACCAGCTTCTGGACTAAATGTTACCATAGAGCGACATGGATAACCGATACATTTGGTAAATGCGCCTAAGCCAAACTCCTCTGCAATCTGATTGTATCCTTGTTGTAAAATCGCCCCTTTTTCGGCTAAATACGCTGGTACATTTTTTTCTTGTAATTCACGAATAGTAGCAATACAAGCTGCCAAAGACAAAGTTTCGCCACCGAAAGTTGTGTAGCTAAATACTTCTTTGTTGAAAAGCTCCATGACGTCGGCACGACCCGTCAACAAGGCAATTGGCATTCCATTAGCACAAGCCTTTGAGTAAACCGCTAAGTCTGGTTTTACTTGAAAATATTCTTGTGCACCACCCAAGGCAATACGGAAGCCTGTCCACATTTCATCAAAAATGAGTAATGTTCCATTTTCACGACAAGCTTCGGCTAATTCTTGAAGGAAGTTATTTTTAGGTGCTTCAAAAATAAATGGCTCTAAAATCACAGCTGCTACGTCTTCGTCCAAGGCAGCACGAATACTGTCGATGTCGTTGTATTCGAAAGTATAAGTCATATTTTGCGTACTTTCGGGCACGCCAGCATTACGACTTGTGATACCGATATACCAATCATGCCAACCGTGATAGCCACAGCAAAAGATTTTTTCACGACCTGTAAAAGCACGTGATACACGAATAGCCGCCGAACAAACATCTGCTCCCATTTTGGAGATTTTGACTGCCTCAGCATTTGGAATAATGTCTTGAATCAGTTCTGAAAGCTCAACTTCCAAAGGATGCGTCAGAGAAAACGAAATCCCGTCAGCTAATTGGCTTTGGATGGCCTCATCGACTGCTGGGTAGCAATACCCTAGAGATACTGGACCAATTGCGGCGTTGTAGTCGATATACTCGTTGCCATCGACATCCCAAACGTGTGAGCCTTTTCCTTTTACCAAATACTTTGGTGCAATACCTTTGGTAAATTGACCTGGCCCTTTAGCAAGGGTCTGAGTAATAGGTTTTTGAACTGCCAATGCACGTTCATATAGGATATCCGAAATAGTAATATTAGGATAATGGTCGTTAAATTTTACTCCGTTTGGCATGACAATGAATTAATGGTGATTCTCGAAATGCAATGTTGTATATAGTTTGGCTTAGGCTGTATGCATTAGGCAAAAGGTCTTTATAATTTCATATAAAACTCCTTTTTTCTTTAGCCTAAAAGACCTTGCGTGCAACGTCTCTACAAGTGGGGATTATTCTGCAAATTCAGATACTGCAATGGCTGGCTGAATAGATTCAGTATGATAGCCCAAAATACGTTCTGCTATTTGTTTTCCTGTAAATCCTTCGTATTCTAGCACCTCTTGCAAGCGTGCTGGTTTGAACCATTTCTCAAATAATGCAATAGGTAAAACAGGTGCTTGTATCTGATTTTTCAAGAAAATTTCTGCTACAATTGAGTACAAACCTCCTGTAACAAAATGGTCTTCAATGGTTACTAACAAATCTGTTTTTTGCGTTAAATCTACCAGATAAACTTCGTCGATTGGCTTGAGACTACGAAGATTTACGATACCCACAGACTTGCCTTCAGCTCTAAGAATTTCGGCGGCGATAAGCGTTTGCTCAAGCATAAAACCGTAAGTCAGCAAGGTAACGTCAGTACCTTCAGCAATAACTTCAGCTTTGCCAATTTCAAAGTGTTTTTGATGTTGAAAAGAGGTAGGACGGTGACAAATACGAATATAAGCTGGATGTTTAGAGGCAAGTATTTCGGGTAACATTATAGCCAAATCTTGCTCATTGGCTGGTGCAAAAACTTGCATATTTGGAATTCCTCGCATGAGAGATACATCCTCTACAGCTTGGTGTGTGGGACCGTTGCCATCTGATAAAAAACCAGGAATAAAGGCGCTCAACTTGATAGGCAAATTGGGGATTCCTGCATCGGTGCGTACAAATTCAAAAGCACGCATCGAAAGAAAAGACGCCAATGCATGTAATACAGGCACTCTTCCACGTAATGCCAACCCTGCGGCGGCACCTACCATACATTGTTCGGTAATTCCTGTATCGATAAATCTTTTACCTAAAACTGGAGGCAAATTACGAATCAAAGCACGGTTTTCGGCTGTCATGACTACGATACGCTCGTCGTCGATGGCTATATTTTTTAGTAGTTCTTCGTACATAAATTCAATTAGTTAATTGTGAATGAGTGAGTTGTGAATTAATAATTACATACTTTACTCAGCCACTCAATAAGACCTTGCAGTGCAACGTCTCTAAGTTCTATCTTACCACAAGGGTTTCTGAATCTATTTGAGCCTTTTGTTGCCCGTAGAGTTCTTGTAAGAGTTGTTCAATTTCTACAGTCGAAAAATTGCAAAACCAACGGTCAGCACGAGCTTCGATACTTGGTAAACCTTTTCCTCGAACTGTATCGGCTATTATTACACTTGGTTTATGTTTTTTGTATGGCAAGTCTGCAAATGCTTCTTCCAAATCCAAGAAATTATGACCATCAATGCGACATACTTCCCAACCAAAAGCTTCAAATTTATCTACTAAAGGCTCTAGTGGAATAAGGTCTTCTGTGGCCATATTGGCTTGGAAATTGTTGCGATCCACCACAAAAATAAGGTTGTCTAATTTGTGCGCGTGTGCCACCATAACTGCCTCCCAAACCGAACCTTCATTAAGCTCGCCATCGCCCAAGATACATACCACGCGATTTTGAGAACCACTAATTTTCAAGTCCATTGCCACACCCACTGATACCGCTGGCAAATGTCCCAAAGAACCCGAATGGAACTCAATACCAGGGATTTGGGTGTTGGGATGCCAATAGATATGGTCGTTGGTAGATAAGTGGTTTTGCAGTCTCTCTGCTTCTAAAACACCCATTTCGACCAACGTACCATAAAGTGCTGGCACATCGTGCCCTTTCGACAAAAACAAATAGTCTCTGTCGGGGTCATCCAAGTTAGAAGAGTTTAAGTTGAGGAATTCTGTGTAGAGGTAAACAATCAAATCGGTTGCTGAAAGCGATGCACCCACAAAACAGCCTCCGTCGGTCGAAAGCTTGATGATATGCTCACGAACTCGTAAAGCCGTTTGCTCCAATTTCTTTAATTTTACTTCGTTCATGGGGAGTTTATTGAGTGAGTTTCGATTGAATAAATGAGTGATTTTTCAATCTAATTACACTTTTTTATTTTTAAAGGATAGACGTTCTACGCCGCGTCTTATACCAAGAATTCTAATAAAAAAAGACTTATTTTTCCAACAATCATTGTTACTTATGACTCATTGGAATTTGATAGTTTTGGGGAAGGCACCAGACCCTGTGCTTCTACCTGAACCGTCATAGAAGCATCGATAGTTTTTAGCTCGTCCAAATGGTTTCGATACCAGTTGACACCTGCCCACTGAGCGTTAATAGCCATAATTTCAGGCTTTTGCGCCAATAAATTTAAAATATCTTCCAAAGAGAACTCAGGCTTGAGAGGATATAGCTCTTCAAAAATCCGCTTAATAAATTGGTAGTCTTCATGGTAATCTATGGTAAATCTGTGTGACATTGAATAATCCAAACCTGTTTCCCAAAGTACATTGCCTAGTTTGAACTTCTCTGGATTCTCCCAGAAATAAGGCGTTGTATGCTCTAGTTCCAAAGGCCGAACTGCCTCCTCCCAAGCTTTGGTTAGGGCTTTAAAACTCATAATCTCTACATCGTTGCCATCGGGATAAGTAGCAGGATGTAAGTTACTTATATAATCATATTTGTCGGGTGCTGACAAGTACACATCTAATACTTTATCCACAATACGAGGGTCGATAAGTGGACAATCTGATGGTATTTTAAGAACAACGTCTGCTTCTGTCAGATGCCCTACTTGCCAATGCCTGTCGAGTAAATCATTGAGACTTCCTCTATAACAATCTATTTGATATTTTTTACAAAAACGCTCAATGACATCGTCATGTGTATGATCAGAAGTTGCAATAACGATATGTGATATACGCTTTACCATTCGAAGACGCTCTATCATGCGGTAAAGTAGGGGCTCTTCCAAGATAGGAAGCATTACTTTACCTGGCAATCGGCTCGAACTCATGCGAGCTTGTACAACGATGGTGATAACTGGCGCTTGACTCATGCGATTTCGCAAAGACTAGGTTTAATAATGGGTGTTGCGTGGTATTGGTACTGTTTGGCAAAGTCTTCTTTTTTACCATTAAACTCCAAAAAGTCACGGCATACACGAGCAATATTTTGAGCAGAAGTACCTCCATTCTGAATTGGCGCTAATCTTTTTAGATCCTCCACATCAAAATAAGAATGTACTTTTTTCCCCAAGGCAATACCCACATATACGAGCGTCGAATACTGTGTAATTAATTCGTCGCAATTGGCAATCATGTGATTTACATTGCCATTAGTGTAAATAAAAGTACCTTCGGGCGTATTTTCTTTGATTTCGGCAATAGCTCTTTCAAAAATCTCGTTGGGATGTAGCTTAAACACCAATGGTCGTCCGTTGGCGATTTCAACACAACGTTTGATAAAGCCTACTCTATCGTCTGGTCGGTAACATTCGCGAATATCAGAAGTAGTTACCAACACATAGTTTTTCATATCGAGGGTGTTATCCACAAACTTTTCACAATTATCAAAATTAGGCATACCTGTTACCATGATTTTGTGAGCTTGGGTTCCCATGTCAGAAAAATATCCTTTGTAGCCTTCCGATGCAGCACAATACACATCGCAAATATTGGAAGTACCATTCAGGGATGTTCCTATAGCTAAATAAGGAGGAAGATGTAATTTTTTGACCCATTTGCTAATAGTGGTGCATTCATCTATCATACCTTCTTGCACCCACAAAGTTTTGGTTTGAAGCATTCTGTCAGGAATAATCAAATCCGAACAATAGACCACCAAATCGTAGCGATTTTTTTGTGCTTTGTAGTCCATCTGCAAACCGTGCTCAGCGCAATAGGTCTCCGAATTACGACGAAACTGCCCTGCAAGCACCGTGCGGTCGGCCCAAGTGGTATTTTCGATCACCCAGTTCACCAAGGGCGAGTCTGCAAAAATCTGACTAAACCAACAATCATACTCAGGCAATTGCTGAGCGATTTGGTGCATCTGCGAGGTTTGATTAATCGACCCTGTGATAAACAGTATTTTCTTTGGTATATGCATCCGCTATTGATAAGCTTAGTGAGTCCAGAATTCTAGTAATATCTAGCGTTTTCTGTGATGTAAAAGTAGAGAATTATTATTACCCAAATATTATGAATAGGTTACGAATTATTGAGTTAACAATTTGATAATAAAGGAAGTGTAAAAAACAAAGCATAGATTACTACTGGGCAAAACGAAAAGTTTCATTCAGCTGAATTTTGTAAATACAGTTTTAAACTGTTAAAAAAATGAGTCCAAGACTAAGTCTTGAACTAGTAAATTTGGCTGAATGATATTGTTTTTTATAACTTGTCTTATCGATCAAACCTTGTTGGTAAACGCCTATGAAAAAAGCATTTTTTCTATTCTTCACTTTGTTATCCTTTAAGAGTTGGGGACAAGTTAATACGTTTTTGACCTACAAAAAGGAGATTTACCCTAGTCGTAAGTACATAACTCAAAGTGATACTTTGCAGTGGGGTTCGTTAGAAGTTATTACTACGATGATACATCCCAAGAAAAACACTGCCAATCAATTTGCATGTCGTGCTTGGTTATATATCAGAAAGAATCGAAAAACTGTGAGCAAAAAATTTTATGATATAGATCCTGTAGGCTCATGCTCTGGTCTATATCTTCCCTCTCAGCAACCTCTCAAGGATTACTTTATCGTATCTAAATTTGGTGACTATGATGGTGAAACTCTACTGATTGATGCTAGTGGAAAGTTGACCACATTACAAGGCGGAGCTTTTGCAGTTTCAAAGGATGGGCGTTATCTTTTTGCTAATTACTCCTCTGATATTCAAATTTTGACCATTTACGATTTAAAAAATCATAAAATACTCATGAGTATCGAAAATATGGATGGATTAGAATATCAAAATATTTATGATAAAAATGGGACGTATTACGTTTCCTATTTTCCCAGAGAAGGAAGCTTGACAAGTGAATTGGGATTCATTGATTTTCAAAGAAAAAGAATTCAAAAAACTAAAGTTTCGCTGCATCAAAATCTATTACTGCCAACTTACAATGAGGTTTGGAAACAAGTAAACTGTAATTGTAGCTCACATTAATATCATGAATCGTTCATCAAAGATTTTTTTAGGCTTGAGTCTATTTTTCTTATTGTCTTTTACAATTTCTATCACTCCCTCTATACAGTCGTATGGCTTTTATACTTGTGAATGTATGGACTCATGCGCAGTTGTATATGAAGTGAGTCCGCAAGGGTTATCTAAATCATATCCAAACACTTACTGTAATTCAAAGAGAAACCCATCTAACTTGCCAACACAATGGAAACGAAATGAAAATTCTAATGCCAAATTATTAGTGACGATTCCTTTGTGGATGCTTTTTGAACCTAGAAACATTTTTGGTAATCCCGATGCTTACGACCAAGGTGGATATATCTTTTCCTTTGAATATATGGGTATTCGTAGAAATTTTCTATTTGACCCTAATAATTCAGGACCTTTCTACAAAGCTCATTTTAGTAAAACCATTAGCAATCAAATAGAACTTATCAGACCATTTTTCTAATAATTTTTGATAGGAATGATGATAAAATAGGATTGGGATATTACAAAAATAGAGACGCCAAGTTTGGCGTCTCTATCGTTACTAAAAAACATTTTAACACTCTTTGCCTTGTGCCTGTTGCCTTGTGCCTAAAAATCAAACTTCACTCTAAATCTAATTGCCAGCGCACTTGGTGCATTTGGATGATCGAGATAAGATAGTCGTTTGAGGAGGTCTATTCTAAGAATTTTAAATACGTTTTCTACTCCTACGCTCATCTCCATATAAGGTCGGTGATCTAAGGAATAAGTGATAGGGTCGCCATTAGCATATTTGGGAAACGCCAGTAACTGATTATCCGACGAAGGTTTATTCTGGTCGGATACGCTTCCCCACAAACCTGTAAATGTAGCTACTTCACGAATTTTGAGTCGGTTCAACAAGGGAATTTTATTAAAGAAAAATCCATTGAAATGATGGTCGAAGAAAATCGTGGCATATTGATCACTTACAAACTCCAAGAAGTTCATCAAGTTGTAGGACTCTAACTGATACGAATAGGTCTGGTTGGCTCTATGAATGAGCAACAACGGAAATGGTACTTTTCCCCATAATTTAGCTCCTTCAATCGTTAAATTGGTATAACCCAATGGCGGAATATTGACCCTTTTGTACATCTGTGCCATTACACGACTATATTCGTATTCACTTCCCAAAAATCCTTTTGGCGAATAATTATAGCGTAGTTGAATAACGGGATATTGGTTCACAATCGGGATACGATAGTTTTTTCCTTGATAAAACTGCTCATTAGGCGCATATCTCAACCCTACCCCAAATTCTGTATTGTCGAGTTGCGGTACGGTTTGACCTAAGCCATTTTCGTAGGTCAACGAGCCTGTCGGTGTTTGAATCGTTTTCTTGATTTGTGCACTCCACGCTACCCCAGATTTCGATTCTCGTAGCCAGTCGAGTGTCCAAACCTGGTTGTAGGTTCGTTGGTTGTTGATACCCCTTTTGAAAGAAAGTAAAAAGTTATCTTCTTGAACAAACTGTAATTCTTGCCCAGGGATTTTTAAGTCATTTTGATAAGACAATCGTAAATGTCGAATCGGATAGGTATAGATATTATGATCGGTCAGTGATAACGTCGCCGAAGCAAAATACTTCCACTTGTGATCACGGAAACCATAAGCCGAATATACCTCAAAGGCCATTCGTTCGCTAAATTTGGCAGTAGTACGCCCGCCCAAACGCAGACGAAGCCCTTCTACGGGGTTGAAGCTATAAAAAGTATTTACAGGACCAATTTCAAAAGCTCCCAAAGGCTTGTATCCTTCCATCAAGAAAGAGGCCGTATTCATAAACCGTTGGAATGCTGGCACACTTTTGACACTATCAACCATGGTGTAAATACCCATCTCTTTGGTACTAAGTGGTTGGTGACGCGCTTGTGACCAATAATCATCTTTTCGTTGCGTGGCGTCTTTGAGTACTTCGGTACGATAGCCCTCAAAACGGTTTGCCACGATAGGTACATTGAGCTTGTAATCATGATAGGACACGCTTCTTTGTCCAAATAAGCTCATACCGTTTTCTTTTTTCAGAGGATTAAATTCAATGATTAAATCGTCCTTGGTAAGCATCAAACCTTTATCACCCACAAATTCAAATTCTTGGGCAATTTTGAGGTCGGTAACAAAATTGACATTAATATCTTTCGAAAAACCCATTTCCACTTTTCGAACTGCATAGCTCGAATCCATGGCTACGAGCATTTGCCCTTGAAACAATTGGTCATTGGTATTGCGAGGTGCAAAGCCTAAAGTGATGCATTTTACATCTTTATAAACGGTTGTATCAATAATGGCATAACGATAAAACTGCGGTGCAATCGGTGAAGTTGGCCCTAAAAATTGCTTCGCCAGTAATAGAATATTGTTGTCATAAAAATTGACCTCCTGATACAATGCCTCCAAATAGAGTTTTATCCCATTGTTATCCACATAGCCACCCAGACCAGTCATTTTATCTCCAGTAATAACCTCTTTTTTAGATTCTGGATTTTTACGGTAATACACATCAGAGATAGTCTCCTTGAGATACATGGGCAACGTAACCTTCCCTGTGATTTTGGAGGTATCGAGGTGATTAAATACAAAGTCAAACTTGCGAAGAGAGCGCTTATTTCTAAATTTTTCAGAAATATTACTCAAGTCAAATTCTAACTTTTCGTATTTATTGTATTGATAAAAATCAAGTGCCTCGGGGCGATTTTTTGATTTATGCTCAATCACCTTTCGCACCAGTTGCACGGCAGGATTGTCCTTATTACGGTATTTATCTTTTTTCCCTTTTACCACCACTTCGTCCAAACTCGTATTGAGCGATTGAAGACGCACCGTAAGTTGTTGCACGTCTTTGGCAGTTTGAAAGGTTTTGGTTTGGGACTGATACCCAATAATAGAGATTTTGATAGAAGGATGCTGAGCGGAAGTTTCTATAAAGAAATTACCGTTGAGGTCGGTTTGCGTTCCACGATTGGTGCCTTGAATCAAAATACTAGCAAAAGGAATCACCTCGCTGGTCTTGGCATCAACCACCTTTCCTTTTACCTTGATATAAGTTTGAGCACTAGAATTCCAAGCAATTAGTAGAATACAAAAAAGCCAAAGTGGTCGATAAAACGCTTTCAAAATAAATTGATTTGATAACATAATTAAGGGGCAAAGATGTAATGCTAAAATGGTATTTCGGGTTATGGAATTATTAATTTAGCATTAAAGAAAAATATATGTAACGTATTGATAAACAACCGAAAAAAGAATAATAATTAGATAACATACCGATAACCTTTTCTCCATTTTGTTCAAGTATTTTGGGTCGAAATTAAAACCCTTTTTACCCATGACAACCAAAAGGCTTATCTACCTTTACTCGGATTCTAGCTTTACCCCATGGAAGGAAAATATTTTTGCTCGTACAGTAGCTAATTTTTTAGCCTCCACACCCGAAGAATATTACCCCTATGTCACCCATTTTGTAGGATTCACTTCTGAATTTGCCAATTTTCTTAAACAATTTGATATTGTATTCAACGTATGTTATGGTTTTGGCGACGAAGGACAACATGATATCGTTCGTTGGCTCGAAGATAATGGAATAAAGCATACCGCTAGCAATTATCAGTCACAGATATTGGCTAAAGATAAACTACATTTACCAGAGGTATGTGCCAAAGTGGGTGTTCCGACACCTGCTATCATTCCTTTGAGTGAAATTAGTACTTCCAACTTTACTCGTTTTATTGCCAAGCCTCGTTTCGGTAGCCTTCATCAAAACATGTTAGTATTTGATAAAGAAAGTATTCCTTATCAGCAATTATTGGAAAAGGATGAAATGATTATCCAACCGTATCTTTCGGGTCGAGAGTTTACTGTTGGTGTAATTCCTAACGAAGAAGCAAGCGATTATATTTGTTTGAATCCCCTAGAAATTCGCCCTGACGACGAGCGAGAAGTGTACATTGCAGGACAGCAATACGGTCGTACCGAAAAAGTGTTGAATCATGACTTAGATGCGGAAACTTGCCAAGCCATGCAGGAAATGGTTTTACGTGTACATCATGCCTTAGGATTAAGAGGAATGTCACGCACGGATGTGCGTGTGTCAGACGGAAAAATCTATATTTTGGACATCAATACCATGCCAAATTTAGATTCGAATAGCTTTTTGCCATTTATTGCTCAACATCAAGGCATCAGTTTACAAGAAATTTTCAGAAGAATTTTGTTACGTCTCGAAAAAGAGGAACAAGTAAAAGAACAAAGTCTGGCAATATCAGAATGTATTTGAGTTGTGAGTAATGAATTGTGAGTGATGAATTGTAAGTGTAAATTATTAATAAATGGTGTTTTTCACTCGAAATTTAGCGATAAAAAAACATTATTCACAACTCACAATCAGAACTGTACGAAGGATTCCAAACTATTGCTGATTGGGGATTTTTGATTTCGGAAATAAAGTAAAATACCTTTATTTTTCACAAAATATAGAAGTTTACACTTCCGAAATCCTACATCCGATATCCGAAATAAATGGTTTTTATAATCCTTCGTACAGTACTAACTCACAATTCATCATTCACAATTCACTGCCTAATTACTAAAACTTTGATAGCAAGGTTGCAGCATTCTTGCTGTTTTTTGCGAAAGAATAGCATATTGATTTGCCTTTTCGATGGAGTGGTGTCGTTCCAATCGTCGGATGGCAAATTTTAGAGGATTATCATTTGAAATAAAAACCAAGGATACCAGCCATTCACCATTTTGCTCATCGACCATATATCCTACCAACGAATTCCCAAGCCATCTTTCATCCTTCACCACTTCCAAATCATCTTTCTGACCTTTTCCTTCATTCGAATAGTTATAATTAAAAATAGGTAGCTCCATTCGATTAAGATATTTAAACTATCCAAGAATTTATTAAACTTTTTAAATATAACGATTTGATAGAATAAATGTTTCTTTGGGGAGAAATATTTATCATTGTGAGTGAACAGGGGCAAAGGCACAAAGGGGGTTTAGGGGATAGGGGTTTGCCAAAGAGGCAATAGTTTTTTATTGAGGGGACAGTAGCAAAGGTACAGAAGCACTATGTGGGTTTAGGGATATAGTCTCTCTAAAGTTGACATATAGCTAGTTCTAAATCAATGATTTCACTTAGCGGGTGAATTAATTCATCCGTAATGAGAGAGTTTAAAGAGTACTATATTTAACCATTTATTGATTCAGTTTTAAAACTGTTAAAAAAATAAGTCCAAGACTAAGTCTTGAACTAGGAACTTGCTATCTTACTAACCTCTAAACCCACTTTGTGCCTCTGTGCCTTTGCCCCTGTTCACTCAAAAAAACTCACCCCTCACCCCTATCCCCTAAATATTCTTTAAAAAACTCTATCTTTGAAAGACGTTCACTTCTAAATTCAAACTAAATGTCGTTAACCTGTCAAAAACATCTTTTTAGTCTCGAAGACGGAATTCATTATATCAATTGCGCCACTATGTCGCCCAACCTCAAATCGGTGGAGGAGGCTGGTATTCAAGGAATTTTACGTAAATCACAACCGCAACGTATTACCCAAGAAAGCTTTTTTGAAACTACAGCTCCCGTGCAAGAAGCGTATTCAAAGCTGATTAATTGTCCTGAACCTAAACGAATTGCCTTAATTCCATCGACTTCTTATGGTATGGCCATCGTTGCCAAAAACTTAGCCTTCAAAGCAGGCTTGGCATCAGGACAGGAAATCCTGATGGTGCACGAAGAATTTCCTTCGGATGTATATGCTTGGGAGGAAATTGCGGAAGATAAGGGCTTAACTATTCGCTATATTTTACCTCCAGATACCTTAGAAAATCGTGGTAAAATCTGGAATGAGCGTTTGCTCGAAGCTGTGAGCGCTAACACTTGTATGGTAGTAGTATCGCCAACACATTGGGCTGATGGTACACGTTTTGACCTAATGTCAATTGGAGCACGTTGTCGTGAGGTTGGAGCTTGGTTGGTATTGGATGGTACACAATCGATTGGCGCTATGCCTTTTGATGTTCAGCAAGTACAACCAGATGCCATTATCAATGTAGGGTATAAATGGTTATTGGGTCCCTATTCGGCGGGAGCTGCGTATTTTGGCCCTGCTTTCGACGAAGGTCGCCCTTTGGAACGCAACTGGATTAATAGAATAGGTTCGGAAGAGTTTAAAAACTTAGTTAATTATCAAACCGAATACCGTCCCTTTGCTGATCGCTATAACGTGGGCGAAAGAAGCAATTTCATCTTGAATCCTATGTTTTGCGCTTCGTTGACGCAAATTCTTGATTGGGGTGTTGAAAACATTGAGTCGTATTGCCATCAATTACTAGAAGAACCTTTAAAATTACTACAAGAAAAAGGTTTCTGGGTAGACGATCTACCTTATCGTAGCAAACACCTTGTTGGCTTACGTATTCCACCACAAGCAGATATTGCTCGAATTCAAGCATCACTCAAAGCTCGAAATGTTCAGGTTTCTTTCAGAGGACAAGCTATTCGTATTGCACCACACGTGTATAACGATATGAATGATATAGACGCCTTAGTGGAAGGATTGATTTTGTAATTTGAAAATTTGAGGAATTTGAAGATTTGAAAATGAGGATAATTTTCATCCCTAGTTCAAGACTTAGTCTTGAACTATTTTTTTAAACAGTTTTAAAACTGAAATTTTCAAATCTTCAAATTATCTCATTTTCAAATTTCCAAACTCTTTCTAGCCATTCTCATAATCGATTCGCTATTGTTAAGATTAGCTACTTCAGCAATAGCTACCCAAGCCAAATCTTTTGATTCTAAACTCACAATCAAAGGTTCGTTTTTGTCAGCTTCTATCAAAAAACGAACATCATAATGATAGTGTTCAGGCTCAGTTTTACGAGCAGGAATGATATGTACATCAATATCGAAAATCTGAGGAGATATAGCCTTTACAGATGTCAAACCAGTTTCTTCCTCCGCTTCGCGTAAGGCTACTGCCAATACATCTGGGTCACCATCGCAATGCCCACCAGTCTGAAACCACTGATTCAATTTATGATGATGTGTCAATAGAGTGTGTTTACGTTCAGCATCAACAATCCAAGCCGAACCCGTAACGTGACCTATCAATAGAGTACGTTCAAAACAGTCTGGTTGTTGGTTAACAAACTCACAAATAGCCTCATAGTGTAGTTGTTCGGTGGCATCGGCAGGCGTGTATTGCTCTAGCAGTTGAAGAAGTTGCTTTCTGTGCATGAAATAAGGATTTTAATTGAGCTTACAAAGTTGAGGATATTCTGTTGTGATAGCAAGCGTAATGTGCTCCGAGTTACAATCTCATCAATCTTACATAGCTAACTTTCTAAGCATTTGAGCGAAAAAATAGTCTATCTCCACGAAAGACTTTTAGCTTTGTATTCAATTCATTCTAATCATCATTTTTACCAATCTCATGAAAAAATTCCTCTTAGCTTTACTCGTATCTGGCTCATTTGCAGCCTCAGCTCAATTACGTTTGCCACAACCTAGTTCGGCAGCATCAGTGTCTCAAACTGTTGGTACCACTGATATTGCGATCAAATATTCTCGCCCAAATGTACGTGGTCGTGAAATCTTTGGTGCCTTAGTTCCTTATGACAAAGTTTGGCGTACAGGTGCTAATGCTGCAACACAAATCACATTATCGAACGATGTAACAGTAAATGGTCAAAAATTAGCGGCTGGCACCTATTCTATCTTCTCTATTCCTTCACAAAGCGAATGGACTTTGATTTTTAACAAAGATATTACAGCTTCTGAGCAATCTTATAGCCAAGAAAAAGACGCTCTTCGTGTAAAAGCGTCGGCAAGTGGTATTGCCAAAGTTGAATCGTTCAGCTTTGATTTATCTGATATTACAGATAGTACTGCCAACTTAAATTTTTCTTGGGCTGACAAAAAAGTATCTGCTAAAATTGGCGTTGAAACTACCAAAATGATTGAAGCTGCTATTACAAAAGCTGCTACAGACAATGCCAATACGATGAATAATGCGGCTGGCTTTTTGTTAGGAAAAGGCAAATTGGAACAAGCTTTGAAATTGGCTAACTCTTCAGTTGGAGCAGTAGAAACGTTCAGAAATGTTTGGACAAAAGCTCAAATTTTGGCTAAAATGAACAACTTCGTAGAGGCGGTTCCATTGGCACAAAAAGCGCTTGAATTAGGTAAAAGCGACGCAAACTTCGGTTTCTTCAAAGATGCTATCGAAAAAGGCGTAGCAGAATGGACAGCAAAACTTCCAGTAATGAATCCTATCAAAAAGAAGAAATAGATTTTTTCTAATTTGAAGATTTGAAAATGTTTTTTTTAATCTTCGAATTCTAAAAGATAAACTATTGCATTTTTTCCTAATAGGATGTGACTTAAGTCGCACCCTATTAGGAAAAAATCTTTTCATTTTCAAATTTTCAAATTCCCGAATCTTCAAATTCTTAGGTTTTCAAATTAATAAAATCATTTTGTCTTCAAATACGCAATCAATACCTTTCTCACATCTGAGCGCACGTCATTAGTATCATTGGCATCGGGTTCAGTTATCTTCAATACATCAGGATTTTTATCTGTCAAAAAGCCTAGATTTGTTTCTTTTCCTTCTATCAAAAATTTAGGTAAAACCACATAATAGGTTTGATTCACATCTAATAACTTACCATTGATAGTCCATTCGTTTTTAGCACTGTCGTAAGTAATTTTATCCCACTGCAAATACCCCCCATTACCTTTGTTTTTCAAGCCTGTATTCAATACTTGTTCAAGTAATCGACCTTTCATTTCGGCCTCCACGATTTTTCCCCCAAAAGGCAATACCCGCATAATATCCAACTGCGTTACTTTACCTCCCACTTGGTCATCGATACGCACCGAACCACCATTAAAAATAGCACAGTCGTTAGGTTTGCTTGATGCTTTTGACATCGCTTTGGCTATAGCTGTACCTAGATTAGTCTGAAAATTACGAATACTACTTTCACGACCATCAAGAGGAGTATCGAGCGTGGCTACTACATCATTTTTATCAAGCCCCATTTTCTTGATAGCTGCATCCAAAATTTGCTCCCATTTTTGTACAATAGTTGCCACAGAGGCATCCTCAGCAATGGTATCGTCTATTTTGCGTAGTTCGCTTGTAAGGCTCACTTTTTTCGTTTTGGTGTCAAAAGAAAAATTGTGCACATAAACTGTTTTTGCATTGGCATCCGCTTTTGCGATGACTACGTCACCAACTTTCTGAATCATATTGTCGTGATCGTGCCCACCCATCAAAAGCTTTACCTCTGGTAACATTTCTGCCAATTTTGCGTCGTCTACCTTGTTGAGGTGAGTGATAGCCACCACAAAATCACATTGTGGCTTAAGCTCTTGATATGCTTTTTTAGCTGATTCAAAAAAGTCATCATACACTACAAAATTCTTTTTGTTTGCTGGCAAAACTACCGAGAACATTCCCACTTTCACAGAAGCGCCTGAAGCATTTTTGAAAGTCAAAATTGTAGTTTTAGGAAAAGGAACACCATTTTTGGCAAAAGGCTCTACGCCATTAGGATTATTATGTAAAGCATTTGAAGCCAACCAATTAAATTTAGAAAGATTGATGCGCTCTACTAATTCGGCTTCGTCTACATCAAATTCATGATTGCCCAATCCGACCCAATCCATGCCGATGGCATCCATCACTTCAACCATTTGTTTACCTTTAATACTTTTGCCTTCATGCTTAAAAGTCCCAATAAGCGAAGGATTCAAGAAGTCACCCGCCAATAGCGTTATCGTGTTGGGATTTTGAGCCAATAACTCCTTTCGAACTGTAGCTACGCGTGCCATCCCTCCTACCTTACCTCCTTCGAGCGGTGCTATTTCGTACACATCGTTGAGATGCAAAAACGTAAAATTCACAGTTGATGAAGAAGAAGCGTTCGGGGTTTGTCCGCTTTTACAACTGATAAAAAGTGCTTGAAAAACAAGCAAAAGAAGAACTAGTTTTTTCATATTGGTATTCATAAAAGATAGTATTGAAGGTTAGTTTTTTCGATAACACCCTGAAAATAAAGAAAAAAGGCACAAAATTTAAGATAATGTTTTTATGCATCTATTCCTTAAATTTTGCGCCTTTTTATTTTTACTAAAATTTCCCTACACCAACTTTACACTCCATGCACGAGTAAAAGTCTCAGAAGGATTCAATGCTATCATTCCTTCTTTTTGGGTAATATCTTGGTTATGACTTACATGGTCTGCAATGCCACACCATGGTTCTATACAAACAAAATTAGCATTTTTAGCAGCCCAGATTCCAAGGAATGGATACCCTTTAAACCCAAACTCTAACTGATGCTGTCCCGAATGAGACTTTAATGTAATACAATCTGATTGCAGGTTTTTATAGACTAAAGCATCTTGCTGAAATAGTTCTTTGGTAAGTGCAATTTCGTTAGAAGTAATTACTGTGCTTTCAGGTTCATCCATAATCAAACCTTCGGGCGATAAAGGCCAACGAGCAAAATCCTCCGTTTGATTAAACACTAGTCGATAATCGTCATAAGCAAGCCCTTCTTCAATTGGCACTTTAAAGGCTGGATGCCCGCCTACCGAAAACCAAAGTAACTTATCCCCAGAGTTATCCACAATGTATTGCAATTCCAGCTGGTTTTCTTGAAGAGTATATTTTAACCTAAACTCAAAATCAAAAGGATATACCGTTTTGGTATTTTCATCAGAAACTAGCAAAAAAGTTACTGAATCTTCTGTGTGGGTTTCTATCACAAACTCTCTATCTCTAGCAAACCCATGACGTCCCAACTGGTATGATTTTCCCTCATAGAAATAGGTATTGTCTTTCAGCGAACCAACTATTGGAAAAAGTACAGGCGAGTGTTTTCCCCAAAAAGTAGCATCTCCTTCCCACATAAAATCAATATTGCTGGATAGTTGTATAAGGCTTACTAATTCAGCGCCTTTGGGATTGATTGTTGCTTTGAGGTATTGATTTTGAATGGTAATCATGAGACAGAGGTAATGGTTTGTTTAAGGAAAGTACAAAATTAAGGTAATTTTACTGGCTTTTAGCTCTAGGCTTTATGCTGTAAGCTTAAAATTTCTCATGTATCTATTGAAGCTTTTTACTTAATGCCCAATGAATTTTAAATATAAATGACGAAGCTGTTTAAACTTTTCAAAAAACAGTTTTTTGGATTAATTCTTCGTCTTACTTTTTGTCTTGAAACAAAAAGTAACAAAAAATTCAAGAATTTATAAACTCGCTTCGCTCAAACAGTATAAATTCATTGCTTACGCCAGCAATTCTACAAAGTTTAAACAGCTTCGACAATAAAACATTTATATTCACAATTCACCACTCACAATTCATCAATTTTTTCAACAACCCTTTTAGGTGTTAGTATATGAATCAAGTACGCAAATACAATCACTAATACACAGCCAATCAGATTTAGCCATAAAAAAGCAGTTAGGTCAATCCACCAAGTATAAATCACGATAATTTCTGCTAAAATTGCAGCCCAAAACACAGCATTTCCTTGTATGCTTCTGAAATAAAAAGCCACTAAAAATACTCCTAGGATTGTTCCATAAAACCAAGACCCTAAGATATTTACTGCCTCTATCAAGCTTCCAATATTGACAGTAAATTGCGCCACGATAATACAAAAAATCCCCCAACCAAGCGTAACCCAACGCGATACATTCAAGAAATGCTGATCGGTATCCTCAGGATGTAATAATCTTTTGTAAATATCAATAATGGTACAAGAAGTCAGCGAGCCAAATGCCGATGCCATCGAACCCATAGAGGCTAATAAAATCACCGCAATCAACAGCCCCACCATCCCAACAGGAAGGTATTTGGTCACAAACGACAAGAAGATATAATTGGTGTCGTTGGTATCAGTTTCGGGACTCGTTTTCTTCAGTAAATCTTTTACTTCTGTTCTCAACACACCACTTGCTTTATCGGCCTCAGTCACCTTGACTTTCGTTTGCTCGATTTGTTGTTCGTTGCCACTTTTAAGGGCATCGAACATTTGAGCAACGGCTATCTTTTTTTCTTGAAAAACTTGTGTATGCTTAGCTTCAATTTGACGGTATTCTTGAGTATTGGCAATTTTATCTAAACCTGTTTGGTTAAAAAATAGTGGTGGCTGATTGAACTGATAAAAGACAAAAACCAAGGCACCAACTAATAAAATTAAAAACTGCATCGGTATTTTAAGCATACCATTCATGAGTAAACCTATACGGCTTTCTCCTACAGATTCCCCTGACAAATATCGCCCTACCTGCGATTGGTCTGTACCAAAATAAGATAACTGCAAAAAGAAACCTCCAATCAAACCAGACCAAACATTGTAGCGATTATTCAAATCAAATTTCCAGTCGATGGCATTGAGCTTCCCCATTTTACCAGCCACTTTTAGCGTATCTACAAAACCTATTTCAGCAGGTAAAAGATGTACGACCATGTATCCCGCCAAAAACATTCCTATCAATACTACAAACATTTGTTGCATTTGGGTATATGAAATGGTTTTTGAGCCACCATACATACAGTAAAGTGTTACAACCAAACCTGTCATGATATTGGTCCAGTACAAATCCCAACCCAAAATGGTGGATAAGATAATCGAAGGAGCTGCAATAGTCACTCCCGTAGAAAGTGCCCTTGGAATCAAAAATAAGAAAGAAGTCAGCACCCTTGTTTTTAAATCAAAACGACCTTCCAGAAACTCATAAGCGGTATAAACGTTGAGTTTTTTAAACATCGGGATAAAGGTCACCGACAGTACAATCATGGCTAAGGGCAAACCAAAATAAAATTGCACAAAGCGCATACCGTCGGTATATGCCTGCCCTGGAGCCGACAAAAAAGTAATAGCACTTGCCTGTGTAGCCATTACCGAAAGTGTAACATGATACCAAGGTAATTGCCTGTCAGCCAACAAGAAGCCTTCAATATTTTGTCTAGAAGCACGCCCCTTCCACATACCAAATCCTACAATTCCCCCAAGGGTAGCTACCAAGACCAACCAGTCGATATTCTTCATCTATTTAATCAGTTATAAAATCAAAGCTTGCGATTTAGAAATACAAAATTCATAAACTATAACCAAGCTTTTACTAGTGGTATTTTAGTCTAGCGAAAATATTCGCTGAAAAGTTGGAATAAACATATCATCAGTACAAGGTTGACGACAACAATCCAATATAATTGCTTCCACGAGGAAACAAACGGTGGTAATGCTTTATCTTTCTTAGTTTCTGGTTTCATAAATCATTAATCAATAGTCCATATTCAATCAGCAATAAACCTTCTGCAAGATAAGACATTTGAAATGGAATTGAAACATCGTTTACAAAGTGCTTATATCTTGTGTTTTTGAAAAAATACTTTTAAATTTAGTATGCAAGCATAATATTTTATCCTAAAACAATCTTAACTATCGAACCAATGAATGCCAATCAGATTTTTAGTCTTGAAAATAAAGTAGCCCTCATCACAGGTGCCAGTAAAGGAATCGGAGAAGCAATAGCCCGTCATTTTGCAGCGTGTGGCGCCAAAGTGGTCATCAACTCTCGGAAACAAGAAGAGTTGGATAAAGTTGCGGAAAGTATTCGTGCCGAAGGTGGATTCTGTGTAGGTATGGCAGCTAATGCTGGCGATATCCCTAGCTGTAAAGCGCTTATTCAAAAAGTAGTTGATGAACTGGGCGGTATCGACATTCTTGTCAACAATGCAGCCACCAATCCTGTATATGGTCCAGTATTAGACTGCGAAGAATGGGCATTTGACAAGATTATGAACATCAACGTAAAAGCCCCTTTTGAAATCAGTAAGTTAGTTCACCCAATCATGAAACAACGTGGAGGAGGTTCTATCATCAATATTAGCTCTATCGCAGGTCTCACCCCCGACCCAGGCTTAGGCATTTATTCAGTATCGAAAGCAGCATTAAATATGCTGACAAAAGTTACTGCTAAAGAATGGGGAAGCGCTGGTATCAGAGTAAACTCCATCTGCCCGGGGCTTATCAAAACCAAGTTTTCAGAAGCACTTTGGCAAAACGAACAAGTACTCAATCATTTCGTAAAACGCCTGCCCATTGCTCGCATGGGAACTGTAGACGAAATAGCTGGTCTAGCACTTTTCTTAGCTTCCAACGCCTCTGGCTATTGCACTGGAGGCATTTACGAAGCCGACGGCGGGACAACAATATAACTCGAACAGAGAATTGGTAGTGTATGAAAGGAACTAGGATTTGTCAATTTCGGATTTCTGATGTCGGATTTCGGAAGTGTAATCCACCTGTTATATGGTATTTCATAAAACAGAAAAGTTTTGAAAAGTTTTACTTTATTTCCGAAATCAGAAATCCGATATCCGAAATTATTGGAAATCCTTCGTACACTACTAATTCACAATTCACCAACTCACAATTCACTAATTCTCTAACTCACTCAACAAATCTACTCTGTATCTTTCCATTCGCCTTTTTTGAAATAGACATGATGATATTTTTTTGATTTAAAAACTAAAAATAGTTCGTTGTCTTTCAAATACAATCGTGGATTTGTCTTGAGAATATGGTGCGTTTGGGGCTCCATGTGTAACACCAAATTTTCATTAGTATCTAATTTGACAGTAGAAATACCTCCACGATAGGTCTTGTTGATTTTTGTCCCATTAGTCAAATGGAAATAGATAGAGTCATTATCTTTTATTTCAAATCTAAAATGGTCGTATTGCCAGTCTACTTGCTCACCCGAAAAAAACTCTCTCGCAATGACATAGGAACCATAATAATGCTTTTTCTCAATAGGAATATTTACCAGTTTTTCTTCAGGAGCAGAACCACGTCTACTATATAGGTATACAATCCCGACGCCTCCCCACAATAATACCAGAAGCCATAGGTAGATTTTCTTTTTGGTAAGATCCCAAGCACCCACAAAAATTCCAGATATAGGAATGATGATTAGAATAAATACCCAATTCGCACTAATTTCCATGTTTTAAAAGTTTATCAATTTTAGGCAATAAAGACAGTCAAAATTGCTTCCTATTTCTCAAACTTATTAGTCCGAGTTATTATTCGGCTTCTTCAACTTAAGTTCTCAGAGAATTCTGTAATTTCAAGATAACATCTCTAAAAACTGTACTATTTTCATGAAATCTCTATTTAGAATACTGTGTAAAAGTATTTTCTTACTTCTAACTTTTCACAACGGTCAAGCACAAACGTCTCCTGAAGGCATTATACAATCAGAATTCATTTTTCCAACAAATGAATTTCCCGAATGTCATGCTTCAAGTATTGTCCAAACTAAGGATGGTTTCTTGGTTACGTGGTTTGCGGGTACACACGAAAAAAATCCAGATGTTTCTATTTATGCTAGCAGATATAGCCACGGAGCGTGGTCTAAGCCCATCGAACTAGCCAATGGTATTCAATCTTCGGATGTGCGTTACCCTTGTTGGAACCCCGTGTTGTTTCAGGTGCCCCAAGGTGATTTATTATTATTTTACAAAGTAGGTCCCGACCCTGTACATTGGTGGGGAATGATTAGACGGTCAAAAGACGAAGGCAGAACTTGGTCTGAACCCGAAAAGCTTCCAGAAGGAATTTTGGGTCCTATCAAGAACAAACCCGTTTGGTTACAAAACAACACAATCTTATGTCCTACTAGCACCGAGCTAGATGGCTGGAAATTGTACTTTGAATATAGTAAAGATTTAGGAAAAACATGGCAAAAGACGGCATTTTTAAACGATGGCAAAAATATTATGGCCATCCAGCCAAGTGTACTGTTTCACCCTAAAGGCAAACTCCAGCTACTTTGTCGTAGTCAAAACGATGCAATTTTAGAAGCCTATTCAAACGACAATGGTATGACGTGGAGTGAAGTTCAAAAAACCAACCTTCCTAATCCAAATTCAGGAACAGATGCCGTTACACTCAAAGATGGTAGACATTTATTGGTATATAACCATACCATCAGATACGCAGGCAAATGGGGAGGCCCTCGCTCTCCCATCAATGTTGCCATTTCATCTGATGGTAAAAAATGGCTAGCAGTGGCCGAATTAGAAACCGAACCTGGGGAATTTTCATACCCTGCTGTCATTCAATCGACCGATGGAATGGTACATATCATCTACACTTGGAAACGCAAAACAGTCAAACATGTAGTTTTAGATCCCAAAAAGATTTCAGGTAAAGAAATCATGAATGGACAATGGCCGAAGTAATTGACAAAGTAGCGTAGATTGAACATTGAAACTACATGAATATATCTTATCGTAAATTTTTATTTTATTTTTTCAAAAAATATCTCGAAACAATCTACTGAAAGACAATTAGTTGCAACACAAACAACAAAAAACAGAAAAAATATTTTCATTTTTTTTCGTAAAAAGTTTGGAATGACGAATCTCTTCACTAATTTTGCAACTCCAAAACGCAAGCGGGCGTGGTGGAATTGGTAGACATACCAGACTTAGGATCTGGCGCCGCGAGGCATGGGGGTTCGAGTCCCTCCGCCCGTACTATCTCAAAGCCCTCTCAACCGACAAGGTTTTGAGGGCTTTTTTGATTGTGGATACACGGGTTGCGGATATCAGATTTACACATTTAAGTAAACGAAAATGTAGAAAAGTTTAGGACAGCCTACAGATAAAGCGCCTATCCATTTCTATATCCTCCATTTCAGAGATGACTCATTCTCGCATTACTTAAACGTAAATTTTTGATTTCAACAATTATCCACCTTCAAGTATCAAGCCGCAATCCTTAATTGCAAATCAGAAATCTCAAGAAAATGAACATTACGCTCGAAAAAAGTAGCAACGTAAACGCCAAGCTTATCGTAGCATTGGTTGAGGAGGATTACAAATCACAAGTTGAGAAAACACTTAAAGATTACCGTAAACGTGCTAACATCAAAGGTTTCCGTCCTGGAACTGTACCAATGACTGTTGTACAAAAAATGTTCGGTAAATCTGTTTTATTAGATGAAATTAACAACTTGTTGGGTAGTTCTGTTCAAGAATATATCAAAGAAAGCAAGTTGAATATCGTTGGTGACCCAATGCCAGTAGTTGAAGACCAAGAGTCAATCGACTGGAACACTCAAAAAGAATTTACATTCACTTATGAGTTGGGCTTAGCTGGAGATTTCACTGTAGATTTCGACGCAATTCCTGCTATTACTTCTTACGAAATTCAAGCAACTGAGAAAGAAGTTGAAGAAACTATCGACAACTTGAAAAAGCAATTTGCTGAGCAAATCCACGCTGAGTCAGTTGAAGATGGAGATATGATTTTCGGAACTTTCTCACAAGGTGAATGGTCAGAAAAATCTGCAATTCCTACAAAATCAATCAAAGACGAAGCTAAAGCTACTTTCGTAGGTGCAGCTAAAGGAGCTACTTTGACATTTGATATCGACAACGTATTTGTTGACGAAAAATCAAAAGGATTAGCTACTAATAAAAAAGGTGACGATGTTGCAGCTTTGACTGGTGAAGTATCTTTCGCTATCGAAGACATCACTCGCCAAGGTGCTACTGAGTTGAACCAAGAATTGTTTGACAAAGTTTTAGGTGCAGGTAAAGTATCTTCTGAAGAAGAATTCAGAAAAGAAATTCTTTCTATCATCGAATCTAACTACGTTCGTGAATCTGAGTATTTGTTGAGAATCGACGCTGAAAAAGCACTTCTTGAAAATATCTCAATCGAACTTCCTGAAGAATTCTTGAAAGAATGGTTGGTGAAAGTAAACGAAGGTAAATTTACAATGGAACAAATCGAAGCAGATTTCGAAGCTGTGAAGCGTGACGTTCGTTGGAACTTTATCAAAAACGAAATCGCTGACAAATTTGAAGTAAAAGTAGACTATCCAGAAGTAATCGAAAAGACTAAAGACATGGTTCGTGGTCAATTCGGTATGTACGGTCCTGGCGATGCTCAAATGGAAGAAATGATTGAGCGTATCGCTAATGGTTACTTGACTGACAAATCGAAGAAAGACAACTTTATGAATATGTTCAACCAAGTATATGCAGACAAAGTAGCTGCTGTAATTGTTGAAAAAGTAAAAGTTGAGAAAAAAGCTATCGATGTTGAAGAATTCAAAACTATCGCTGGTGCATAATTAAGAATTTGAATAGTAAAAAAGGCTAAATCATATGTGATTTAGCCTTTTTTATGCCAACTTACTTTTGTTTTACTGTATCGGATGATTCTATCGTACTAGTAGAATCTCCCCCCCAAGCCCTTACAAGTTGTTTCTTCTTATTCCATGGGGCAGTGGTATTTCTAGCCATATCAATAGCAAGAATTACGACAATAGTTGTAAAAATAACAAATACCCAACGAAGAATTTTTTGATTTTTGTTCATAACACTCTAACATTTTTGTTCCAATAAACTAGAGAGACTCTACGACTATTTGCTGTAAATGTAATATTGACTAGCCTATTTTTGGTAAAAATACTACCAGATTTGCATCTATCCTATCGTTATTACGCACACTTTACCATTAGCATCATAGACGAGATATCTCGATAGTTTCTACCATTTACCTCAAAATGTCTATGTCTAAAAAACTACTTATTTTTGCTCTGCTACTTTGCTCTAACTTATGTTTTTCACAGCAGTTTTATTCCATTTTTTTTGAAGAGTTACCAAGAGACTGGCAACTTTACCCTCGTAACAACAACAACCTTGCTATTATTCCAATAAAAGGGCGTATCGAAATTCCAAACTGGAAAAGTATGTCTGTACAGGTTTTAAGAAACAAAAAGCCGTATTCTTATCAGAAAGTTGCTATTAATTACACCGCTAGTAAAGATACTGGAACCTTTGTGCTATCGCCAACTATCAAGGCTGAATTGGCAGAATATGATGTCAAAGTGTATGCTATTCACAACGATCAAGACTCTGTATTGATGGTAACCAGAGAAAATCTTGTGGCTGGTGATGCATATATTATTTATGGTCAATCTAATGCTCGTGGATGGGAGGAACTTGACCCCTATACCAATGAATTTTGTAGAACCTATGGATTCGGCTATGACACCAATCAGTTTAAATGGGGACTTTCTAATTCGGACTACACTGGTTATAGTTTTGATAGGCAAATCGTAGGTCAATGGGGTATTAGTTTTCAAAAATATATTATGAATACCTATGGTATTCCTACCTGTGTTATCTCTCATGCCTCTCCTGGACAGCCAATTCGTAATCTTGTAGAGCGTAATCCCACTAATCATGCCGATATTAGTACCCAATATGGTCGATTACTAACTTATGTCACACAAGCTAAACTCAATAATGCAGTAAAAGGACTTTTTTATTGGCAAGGAGAAACAGAAGCTTCGCATATTCCTAGCGAATGGAAACCATTATTTGACAAACTTTATAAAGAACTTATTGAAGATTACCCATCGATACAACAATATTATATTTTTCAACTTCCTTTATTTGGGGGGGCTTCATACAATGAAGAAGTCGGTGTTATGCGCGACTATCAACGACAGTTGGAAGATATTTATCCTAAAGTAAATAGCTTTGCTGCTTTAGGAGCAACAGGATGGGACGGTTTTCATTATAAAACTGCAGGCTATCGCCAATTAGGAACAGAATTAGCCAAGATGACATCTTTCCATTTTTATGGAGAAAATAAAAAATATGCTTCTCCAAATATTCGTCGTGCCTACTACTCTTCGCCTACTCGTGACGAGATTACCTTAGCTTTTCAAGATGACCAAAAGGTTATCTATCCGAATGATACAACGACTGATAATTTTATCATCAATAAAACAGGAACACTTAGTCTAAAAGACTTTTTTTATCTTAATGGAAGGTGGAAAAAAGTAGCAACAGGGTACGCTTCTGAAAATAAAATTATCTTAAAGCTTAAAGAACCTGCTTCTTTACAGGATACTTTAATCAAGTATTTACCTTCTGTATTCCCCTATTCTGGCGACTATGACTATGTGAGCGATATGCCATGGGTATATCTTGGACCTTTCATTAAGAATACAGATGGCTACAGAGCTTTTGCCTTTCACAACGTAAAAATTGGTAATTATATCGAAACACCAGTTTTGTTTATCGACAATACCACACACAACCAAATCACCTTGAAATGGGAAGTGAGAGATAATAACCTAAAATATATTTTAGAAAGACGAATAAAAGATATTGGAGACTTTGTTCCAGTATTCGAAACATCTCGGGCAAATAGTTTTATCGATAATGATCTAGAGCCAGATCAGGTTTATGAATATAGATTGAGGGTGCAAACCAATACAAGTGAAGCTAGCTCAATAACAGAAGGTAAAACACAAATCCCGCTTGCTACCTCAGCTGAACTTAATCCTTCAGTGTTAATTTATCCCAATCCAGCCAGAGGTATAGCTCATATCACGTTGATTAAACCTATAAGTGGTGAGATACAAGTTTGGGATTTAAGCGGGCAATTGCGGATTAATCAAAAGATTCAAAATCAGGAAAAGATAGCACTTTCTTTATCTAATCTTGAAAGTGGTACTTATACTATTATGGTTAAATCGTCGATGAATGATGCAATCTATAGCCACAAACTAATGGTGATGTCTGAATAAAAATCAAACATGCGTCATCCAGAATTTTCTCATGAAAAAGTAAACTTTAAAAGATTTCAACGTTTTGGGATTCGTTCTCCTCCTTACTTTTTGCCTTGATGCAAAAAGTAACAAAAAAATCAAGAATTCCTAAACTCGCTTCGCTCAAACAGTAGGAATTCGTTACTCTCCAATCATAAAAAAGCAGTCGAAAAACTAATTTCGACTGCTTTTTTATGATTTTTAAAATTCGGGATGACTCATGTTTGATGCTGCTATACTAGAAATTAATTGGCTTAAGACGCAATCATTGCGTCTCTACTGATGGAATACATTTTTTTACATAATCTCTCACTTGCTCAATCACTAAATTAGGGATAAGTCATGTTTGATAACTGGTGAGATATTTCACATATCTGAGCATTTGGGCTTTCGGCAAAAATATTCTCAATGAATTCAAACAAGCATTTTGACTTAATTTCTAAAGCCTTACAGCCTATAGAATATTAATGCAATTTAATGCTATCCAATACTTTTAAATATATGATTGTCAAATAATTATATTCAAATTCCACAACATAGCATTCATGCTACTCTATTAGTCTAATTTTATTCCTAAAATCGAATCAGGCGAATCATAAATAAACATATCTCCTGTTCTTTTAGAAACTTCCGCCCATGTTAAGTTCTCAAATGTCATTCCTACAACTGCACAAGTTGGCATTGAGCCGATATCTTCATGTGTTAGATACTCAGCAAAATAGCTGATACTTGGATTATGTCCGACCAACATTGCCGAGGTAATGTTTTCTGGTATGGCATTGATGGCGTCGAGGTAATATTTTGGGGTACTTTCATACAAAGAAGCCTCCTCTTGAATTATTCCCTCATCCAACTTCAATTGTTCACAAAACACCTGCGTTGTCATACGTGTACGTTCCGAATTTGAAGTAAGAATTAACTGAATGCCTGCCAATTTATCGGCTAAATGTCTGCTCATACGTGCGGCATCAATCATTCCACTTGGTGTAAGGGGACGAAATATATCTGGACTTACCGAACTCGACGCTTGTGCGTGACGCACCAAAAATAATGTTTTTTTCATAGACCAATAGCGGTTTAAAATTGTTGGTAATACCTGTTAAAAGGCTATATATTATCTAAAAATCTATCTCTTTATCGAACCACTACCGTTCCTAATTCTTTGGCTATCTGTTTCTCTACTTCCTTGGCTTGCATAAACTGCATTAACAAAGTATTTTGTTCTTGCGGATCTTTGGTTTGCGATAGTTGCTTCATCAATGAGCTTAAGTGATCATCATTAAATGACTTTTTCAAACGCAAAATATTTGTATAAGCCATATCTGCCAGTTTATCCAATTCGGTTGGCACAAATATTTCATGCTTACTCAACCATGCCTCCGAAACAGAGTGCTTTTCGGCTACTAGGTTGATTGATTCAGACTGTATTTCTGCAATCGGATGTGATAAAAAGTATTGTGTATCTGCCACTGTTCCTTCCAGAAATTTCTGACGACACAGCATCAACATTTCTTGATAAATAGGAGTATTAAATTGTAATCCGTCTATTTCACCCAAGACATATTGCATAAGCGTAATGCCAGGGGCAACTGCTGGATCGACCTCTCGGGTACCATGATTAATCAATAAACGAATACACTCTTGCTCATGTAAAGTGGTGGCATAATGTGCTATCTGAGGTAAAGGGCTAGGCTCGGGCGTAAGTGGCGCAGTGGCTGGTGCTCCTCCAAACTCTTCATAACCAAAATTATCTTCTTCCGAAAAGCTCATCATACCTTCATCAAAAGAAGGCAGGTTGTTTGTTGATAAGGTTATTCCCGAAGGCAAGTCATTTTGAAGCCGTTGGCGATTGGTATCTCTTTGTGCGTCTTTTTCTTTTTGCTTAGCTTTTTCAAGTGTCAACTTATTGCTTTCTGTAATCAATAATGCCTCATCGATTTGCATTAAGCCTGCTGTTTTTTGAAAAAACACTGAGCGTTTTATTGAGTCTGGAATTCTGGAAATACTTCCTACCATATCCTTAATCAACTCGGCACGCTTGAAGGGGTCGTTACCCGCTTCTTTCAGGAATAATTCGGCTTTAAAAGTAATAAAATCGGAGGCGTGGTCTGCAATATATTGCACAAATGCATCAGAGCCAATCTTTTGAACATAACTATCAGGGTCTTCTCCTTGTGGGAAAACTACCAATTTCACATTCAAACCTTCCTCCAAAATCATATCCATTCCTCTCAATGATGCCTTGATACCTGCAGGGTCACCATCGTAAAGAACCGTAATATTTTGTGTAAATCTCGCAATCAAGCGTATCTGCTCAAGCGTCAAGGATGTTCCTGAGGACGCCACTACGTTTTCGATACCTGCTTGATACAATGAAATCACATCGGTATATCCTTCTACCAGATAACAAACATCCTTTGAACGGATTGCATTTTTGGCTTGGTAGATTCCGTAAAGAATATTGGATTTGTGATAAACTTCTGTTTCGGGAGAATTAAGATATTTGGGTTGATTTTTATCCGCTTTGAGAATCCTAGCCCCGAAAGCAATCGTTTTACCCGAAACATTATGAATAGGAAAAATGACACGATTTCGGAATCGGTCAAACATTTTGTTTTCTTCTGGCTTCCGAATTGTCAACCCTGCCTTTTCGAGTACATCGATACTATAGCCATTCTTGAGAGCATCTTTGGTAAAAGCATCCCAGATATCGAGACTATATCCCAACTCGAAAGCTTTGATCGTTTTATCAGAAAAACCTCTTTCTTTAAAATACGGATATCCTATTGACTGCCCTTCTTCATGCTGAAACAGGTTATTTTGGTAATAGTTCTTGGCGTAGTTCAAAGCTATATACAAACTCTCCCGTGCATTTTGAGCTTGTAATTGTTCATCCGTCAAAGGCGATTCTTGAATAGCGATACTATATTTTTTGGCAAGGTGACGAAGTGCTTCGCCATAACCTAAACCCTCGATGTCCATAATAAAGCGAACCGAATCGCCAGCTTTTCCACAGCCAAAGCATTTGTAAATACCCTTGGCTGGAGACACCGAAAATGACGGTGACTTTTCTCCATGAAAAGGACAACAAGCCCATAAATTCGCCCCTTTCTTCTTCAACGACACATAGTCGCCTATCACATCTGCAACTTGGGCAGCCTGTTTGATTCGCTCTATGGTTTCTTGGTCAAGTCTCATTTCAATAATTTCTAAAAATACTTACAACTTAAGGATTCGCTTTTACAAGCATGATGTCTTCTTTACTAAAAACAATACTAAATTAATGAATGTCTCATAGATTTTGTCGAAATCCTTAGTTATTCCATAAAACGGTCTATTTTTTCATTTGAGTATCTTCTTAGAAATCTACATTTACCAAACCATCGTTTTGATTTATATCATCAAAACAACACATTCTTAGGCATTATTTTTGTGTGGAGATAACCTTGAAAGCAACCGCCCATTACCAATCACACTACTTTTAGTGGTAGTTTACGAAAGAATATGATGAAAAAAAAATTACTTCACTCCAGACTGTCTGTAGTTAAACAGCTGTTTGTACTTGGTCTCTTTACTATTTTTCTTGTAGGATGTTCTAAAAACTCTGATGTTAATCCCTCAAATACAACTAATCCAGCTGATGCCTTCACATACGAAATAGCCTCTAATTGGGCAGAATTGCAGCTTAATCTCACCAAAAGTACCAGTGGATATACTCCTCCTGTAGCTGCCAGAGCTTATGGCCTTGGCGGACTTACGATGTACGAATCTATTGTTCCTGGTTTGTTAGATCATAGCTCTTTAGCTGGTCAACTTTCTAATTTAAGTAAACTTCCAACCATCGAATCTGGAAAAAGCTATAACTGGGCATTGGCACTCAATGCTGGACAAGCCACTATCTTGAAAGCACTATATGCTGAAAGCTCTTTAGCACAGGCTTCTAATAATCAAAAGAAAATTGACTCGCTCGAAACGGCTATGACTGCTGCTTTTAAGGGTAGCTCCAATACCGATGAAATCGAACGCTCTACTACTTTCGGGAAAAACATAGCCAATGCCATTTTCGAATGGTCAAAAACCGATGGTGGGCATGAGGGATATAAGCGTAATTTTCCTTCAAACTACATAGTTCCTATTTTTCCTGGGGCTTGGCAAGCTACCGAGAATGGGCAAAAAATCCCTATGCAACCCACATGGGGCAACAATCGTACTTTTGTTCCCGTGAATGCCTCTCTTGTTCCTCCAGCGCCAATTGCTTTTTCGACTAGTATTACATCTCAGTATTTTGCACAATATTTGGAGGTTTATACCAAAAATAAATCTTTAACGTCTGAAGAAAAAGAAATTGCCGTTTGGTGGGCCGATAACCCCGTCGAAACTTTTACACCTCCTGGGCACTCATACAATCTGGCTAACATTGCAGCCAAAACCTCAAAAACTACTTTGGGCAAAGCTGTTGAGGGATTTGCTCGCACAGGAATTGCTGTTGCAGACGCATTTATCCTTTGTTGGAAATGCAAATTTCTATTCAATAACGAACGCCCTTACACTATGGTGAGAAGATCCATAGATCCAACATGGAAACCTTTCTGGCCCGCTCCACCTTTTCCTGGGTATTCGTCGGGGCATGCAACTCAGTCAGGTGCTGCCGCCGAGGTTTTGACGTATGTATATGGAAACAACTTTAAATTCGTAGACAATTCGCACGTAGGTCGAGGAAACGATGCTGCTACAGGTACGCCTTTTAAGGCTAGAAGCTTTAATAACTTCTATGAATTTGCCGACGAATCGGCCATGTCACGTTTTTATGGCGGCATTCATACTCGTCAGGATAATGAAGTTGGTTTAAGAGAGGGTAAAAAAGTAGGAAGAAACGTCAATAGTTTAGCTTTCCTCAAATAACATACAAGGTTTATTCTAAAAAAAGCCCTAATCACAACAACAGATTAGGGCTTTTTGCTGATAGAAATAATCAGACAAAACTAGTTTTATCTCCATCAAGTGCCCTGTAAAACTTGTACATTCCTAAGAATCGAATTTTACCCTGATTTTTTTGGTATATTTTTCTGTAAATTTGTTCTAGAATCATTGTGCAAATATCTATCCGTTGAAACGTATTCTTTCCATATTACTGGTTGGGCTCCTTCTGTATAACATGATGGGGTATTCGGTAGTCTATTGGTTTGAGACCAATAGAGCCGAAAGTTCGTTTGCGCATACGGTTCAGCCTATTTCAGGGAAAGAAGACTATGTGCTACTCAAAATGCCATTATCGCTTCCTTACCAAACGGATTGGAGCACAGACAAAAAAGTAAGTGGGACTATCAGACAAGGAGATGTTCATTATCAAATGATTTCTCAGAAATTGGTCAATGATACCCTTTATACGGTTTGTAAAATAGACAAATCTGCTCGTGATCGCTTTTTCAACCTCGCATCGCACATCAACGAGCATGTGGCAGATAAAGCTGGCGACTTCTCTAAAAAGTCATCTTCTCAATTACTCAAAAACTTCTTGAAGGAATACATGTCTTCTGACAAGAAGCATATCGTATTCGTCATTGACTGGGTACAACCACGTCAAAACACCATTCATTTATTCACGCCAGAAACTCGTTCTGTCGATACTCAATCGCCGCCTCCACGGCAATGCTAATTTGTACGATTTGTTGGCAGTAGCTGTAGCTATTGCATAGGTTGTCTTGGATAAATTTTATCCAACAGAGCCTCTATGTCCATACAAAACGCTAAAATTCAGCATTATATGAAAAAATTCTCCTCAATCGCAATTATCTTTTTTTGCATTTTTCTAATAAATTTTAAAAATTTTTCACAAGGATGTGTAGCTGTTCGTCACATGAGCTGCTCAACAGGTAGCGGAACTAGCTCTTCATCGATGTTACAGCCAGGGCAATGGCAAGTTTCATTAGGGTTTAGAAACCTTCATTCGCACAGACATTTTGTGGGTACAGAAGAACAAACCCAAAGAGCTCTAAACAATACTGAAGTAATCAATGATTCTCAAGGTTTTGATTTAGGCATCTCTTATGCCTACAACAGTCGCTTGAGTTTTGCATTGAATGTTCCCTTTGCTGTCAATGTTCGTGCCTCCAAATATGAACACTACGGCAATACCGCTGCAAATTCTCAATACTTTGATACTCATTCAACAGGTATTGGCGATATGCGTCTGACTGCCACTTACTGGTTATTAGATCCATTAGATCATGCAAAAGGCAATATTGCTTTAGGTCTTGGTGTAAAAGCACCAACGGGCAATTCGAACGTACAAGGTCAATTTCATAAGCTAGACAAAGAAGGAAAAGATTATCTACTTACTAAGGCTGTAGACCAATCGATTCAGCTTGGAGATGGCGGATGGGGTGCAAACCTAGAAATTCAAGGTTATCAACAAGTACTTCCTAAGACTGTTCTTTATTTCAACGGATTTTATTTATTCAACCCACGTAATGTAAACAATACTTTGAATGCTGTTTCTAAAGAAGCCGCTGCCAATGAGATTGTGGTATACCATTCAGTAGCAGATCAATTTGCAGGTCGTGTTGGAGCAAGTTATGCACTACTTCCAAAAGCTGGCTTAGCGGTAAGCTTTGGCGGTCGTATCGAGGGTGTTCCTGCACACGACGTTTTTGGCAAAAGCGAAGGTTTCCGTCGTCCTGGTTATATCATCTCAGTAGAGCCTGGAATTGTTTACTCAAAAGGGAAAAACACCTTTGCTCTCACAGTACCTATTGCTACTACTCGTAACAGAATTAAGAGTGTAGCAGACTTGAAATACGGTAAGCATGGCGATGCCGCTTTTGCGGATTACTTTATTTCGGCAACCCTTTCTCATCGCTTCTAAACTCTATTTAGACGGGTCGGGGTGCTCTCAGATGCACCCTATGACCCAATGATGAACTATTTTGATAGTAAAATACCAATTTATATATAACAGTATGAAATTTAGACTATTACTCGTATCAAGCATTCTTGCATTTAGCTCATCGCTTTTTGCACAAAATATGACGGATGGTATTTTCATGGCAAAAAACAATTTTTGTGGTGGAATTGGCTATACACATGACACATGGAATAAATACTGGGAGGGCACACTTTTCAGAGAAAATAAAAACTTAGGGAATGTAAATACCCAAACTATTACAGCCATGGGTAACTATGGTATTTCTGACCGTTTCAATGTACTATTTATGCTTCCGTATGTAAAAACCGAAGCAACCAAAGGTACTTTGAAGGGTATGAGTGGAGTACAGGACCTTACGTTGGCCTTGAAATATAGACTCGCTCAAATCAAAAACTTATCAGTAATTGGCTCTGTGGGTGGATCTCTTCCTACCAATAACTATGTTGCAGACTTTTTGCCATTGGCAATAGGTATGCAAAGTAAAACCGTTTTCGCTCGTGGAATTTTGTATTATACACTTCCTCACGAATTGGCACTAACAGCTCAAGGCGCTTATATTCATCGTAGTAATGTTCGTGTTGACCGTGAGATGTATTTTTCTGACCAAGCATACTTCACGAATGAAATGATGATGCCAGATGTGGTAAACTTAGGTGCTAAGTTTGGTCACTATTCATACCGTTGGCAATTGGAAGCCACTTATGAGCAAAATATCGTAAATGGAGATATCGACATTCGTAGAAATGATATGCCAGGTTTATGTGCCAAAATGGACTTGACTCGTATTGGTTTAGTGGCAGCATATCGTATTCCCCAATTGAAAGACTTACAAATTATGGGAACAATTGGACAAGTAGTTGCAGGTAGAAATGTGGGAAAATCTACCACTTTCTCCATTAGTATTCTTCAATATATCGACTTGCGTAAAAACAAAGGCGGTGGCGGTATCCCAACAGGTCCAATTTGTCGTCCTGGTGATGTTAATCATATGAGCAATATGTCGACAGATGAACATAAAGACGGGCATAAATAAATGGGCAGCCTCAAGAGTGTAAAATTTTGATTATCATTTCTGTTTGGTAAATCAAACCTTTTCTCACACTTGATTAGCTATCTCTTAAGGTTTTTAAAACCTTTTCTTGATAATATTCCTTAATCATTGAAATTTTTGAATCATGAAATCTTCATTCATATCTATAAAAAAGCTTTTTGCAGCAGTTTCAGCATTAGTGGTTATTTGGGCTTGTGAAAAAAGTTTAGATAAAGACGGAACAGAATTAGAAACCCTTGTACCTACGAAAGTAGATGCTGATGCAGGTACTTGGAAACCATATATTTTACAGACAGCTACCGAAGTAGCATTAACGGCACCTGAAGATGTAAGTTCAGCAAACTATCAAAAAGAGCTTCAGGAAGTAAAAACAGCGATGGGTAATATTAGCGACGAGCAGCGCTTGGCTATCCGTTATTGGGCTGGCGGTGGAATTTTACGTTGGAACCAGATTATGCGTAGCTTGGTTGCTAAACGTAACCTTCCTCCTGCTGAAAATGCCACTGGTGAGTACCCTATTCCAAACTCGGCCAACCCAAATGCAGACCCTATTTTCCCATTTGCCAATCCTCCATATGCATCGCGTGCCTATGCATATGTATCCGTGGCACAGTATGATGCCTTGGTAGCGGCAATGGCTTACAAACAACAATATAAAAGAAAAGCACCTTATCAGGTAGATGCTAGCATTACTCCTGTAATTGTGAGTAAGTCTACTTTGCCCTCTTTTCCTTCTGAGGATGCTGTTATGGCAGCGGTTTCTTATGAATTCATGAAGCGTTTATTTCCTGCAACAGAAGATACTTTATTCTTGTATAAAAAGAAAGAAGAACAAAAATGGTTTAAACTGTGGGCTGGTGCTTCTACTCGTTCAGATATTGAAGCTGGTGAAAAATTAGGAAAAGCAATTGCGACTAAAATTTTGGCTCGTTACAGTTCAGACGGTATGCGTAATGCCATTGGTGTAAAAGCACAATGGGACAGTCTTGCAAAACGTGTTGAAGTAAAAGGTGAAGTTGCATGGAAATCATTAGAAGATGCTCCTCGCCCTCCTATGCTTCCTTTCTTTGGCAATGTCAAGCCATGGAATATGACTAATCCAGAATTGCAGCAATTGAGTGTGCAGTTCCCTCCTCTTTCATACAGTTCTGAGGAATTTAAAAAACAAGTAGCTGAAGTAAAAGAGTATGTAACGACAAAAGCTACGCGTGAAAATATTGCTATTGTACATTTTTGGGCAGATGGTGCTGGTACTTATACTCCTCCAGGCCACTGGAATGCGATTGCAGAAAAATATATTGTGGCAGATAAACAGTCGGAGTTTCGTACTGCACGTAACTACGCATTGTTGAATACCGCCATGATGGACGCAGCGATAAGTTGTTGGTATACAAAAACCTACTATTACTTCCCTCGTCCTAGCCAAGCAGACCCAAGCATCAAAACGCTTACGGGCGTACCAAACTTCCCTGCTTTCTCGTCAGGACACTCTACGTTTTCAGCAGCAGCAGCTACAGTATTGGGATATTTATTCCCTTCTGATGCTGCCAAATTCAGCGCTATGGCTTCAGAAGCCTCAATGTCACGTTTGATGGGTGGTATTCACTACCGTATGGACTGCGAATTTGGATTGAAATACGGTAAGCTTGTGGGAGATAAAGCAGTAGCTCGTGGGCAACAAGACGGCGTAAAATAATTGAAATTGAAATTTGAAGAATAAAAAAATCACCTGTCCTTGGGAAGACAGGTGATTTAACCTCTAAATAAAGATAATATATAAATGGTTAGTGAACGACACCTGTCTGGATATTCTGGGCAGGTGTTTTTATTTTCTAACGATTTACTTTAGCCTCTACTTCCTGCTGAAGTTTGGCATTTTCTTTTATCAGTGACTCTGCTTTGAAATAGAAGTACACAGCCAAAACCAAAAATATTTTTGATAACACAAATACCGCAATAAAGGCAGGGCGCCAAAACTTATGTACTTTTATGTGTGTATTGTCGTATTCTACCTCCAGATAACTAGCATCTTCTTTAGGCTTTTCTTGATGCTGTCTACCTTGCTCAGTAAACTCCCATTTTTTGAGGTCATTCGTTTCTTCTTTGTATTTCAATCTATCACGAATCACTGGAGGAGGGGGTACCGCTTGTACCATAAAGTGCTGATTGATTGTCACACTCAGTTGGCTAAGGGCATCGGCAATTTCTGGAAACTCATAAGCATATTGCTCTACCTGTTGTTGCTCTGACTCATTAGCCACGCCCAACAGATAGGCCTCCAAAACGCCACTTTCTATGTATGTTTGCGTATTCAATTTGGTTCAAAATTAGGATTAACGAAATAGTTTAAAATACTCGTTGAAAGCCTTCAATACCCTTTCTCTTGATATATTGAGTTTTTCGGCAATCACTTCAGGCTTTAGGCCTTGTCTAAACGATAAGTCAAACACTAGTTTTGGGATGGCGTCTTCCGAAACTAGGTTTTCGTTAATGGGAGGTGAGGTAGAACTCGTGTATTTTGCTTTATATTCAACGGCTTTTGCTCGTGCATTACGTATAATACAAATAGTTTTATTCACGACATTTTCATTGCATCCATGCAAGGATACTGAACTAAACAGCGACACTAGCACCTCCTGTGCTAATTGTTCATTGGGAATAATTTGAAGAATTACCCCATAGGCTAATGCTCCATACTGATCATACATAGTAAGATGATCAGAGTAAACAGCTGGCTTTTTTCCCAATAGATGATTATTGTCTGACGGCTCCAATATACTCATTTGGTTTGATGAATTTTACCCTAAGGGAAATGATTAAAAGGTGGTAAAATGACCAGAATGGTCAATAAATGATATCAATTTGGTTTATAGATAATCTAAGTAAAGCTAAGTATTATGCCGTGGGTTTCCAAATTTAGTGATGCTTTTCCATCCCCTTCTTAGATTGATTCTAACCAAAATCAATTTCTATATCTACACTTAAGAATTTTTAACACAAAGTATCAAATATTTTTTCCAACTTTGTGTTATAATAAGGTATACGTATAGAATCATACCTTGTTGAGTGTCAATTATTGACCTATTTTTTTACATATTCAAAAACATTTACATTCATGAAAAAGGCTTTACTCGTAAGTTTACTACTGGGAGGTGCAAGCACAGGCACAATTGCTCAGTCCGTGGATGATTCAAAGCCATTGACGATCACACCTCAAGTATCTATTGAACAGTTTAACTGGATTGAAAATTATACGACAGGAAAAGCAGGAATAAAGTTTGAGCTAAAACCCTCCAACAAACTCAACATCAATCTGGATTTAGGAGCTTATAAAAATATTAACAAACCTTATGCCACACAGTCAAGTGGAAATGCCTTAAGCATAAACTTTAGCGATTATAAGACTTCTCCGCCTTATTCTGCCAGTATTAATCCGCTTTACAATCAACCGAAAGCTAATCTCTCAGGCTTTTATGCTAATATAGATGCTGGTGTTCCTTTCAAGCTTAGTGATACCTCAAGAATAAGCATCGAGCCATTTATCGGTTTAGAAGGCAAAATGTGGAGCCGCTCATTGATTTATGGACAGGAAGGAGAGCAAACTATTTTTGAAGAAAAATATAAGTTTCTTTCTCCAAGTCTTGGAGCCAAATTGAATTATACATCCAAATCAAAAGTTAAATTAACCTTGAGGATAGGCGTAAGTTATCCAGCTGTTTCAAAGCTAAAAACGGATGAAAAAAACCTTACTGCTCCTAATACAGAATTTAATTTATCAAAGCATTTGTCACCTTCAATAGAGGCCGCTGCAAAGATCAAAAAGCTTACTATTAAGATTCGATATGAAAGGCTAAACTTAGGCTCTACAGACTCATTAAAAGGTGTTACACAACCTTCTACCAAAGCCAATGTAACAGGATTCTCGATTGGCTATGATTTCTAGGATTTCAGCTTGTAAATTGACATTTTATCTAAAAGATATATCAACAAAAAAGGGAGCTTGCGGCTCCCTTTTTTGTTGATATATCTAAACTTTAGAAATTTCTTTCTCCTGCTTCTCTCTTACCTAACATTACTGCACCTACCATTGCAACAAAGAACAAGATAGATACTAATTCAAAAGGAAGAAGATAGTTACGATACAAAAGCTTACCCAAATTCTCAACCATACCCGTTTGAGAATCATAAAGAGCGTTATCAGCTCCTGTACCTAGATTGATCTTGCGTGTTGCTGCAATGATGATTACTAATACTGTACCTCCAACAACAGCCCCAGCCAACTTAGTTAAGTTAGTTTTCGAATCAGGGGAGTTGCGTCGTAGATCGAGCATCATGATTACAAACAAGAACAATACCATAATAGCACCAGCATAAACGATGATATTGACCGCCATCAAGAACTGTGCATTAAGCAATACATAGTGTCCTGAAATACAAAAGAACGTAAACACCAAATACAATACACTGTGAATTGGGTTTTTGGAAAGTACAACCATCAACGCACTAATTAACGTAAGGGCTGTAAGAAAGTACCAAAATTGCATATTTTTCGAATTTAAACAGGTAAAAATACCTTCTGCTGTTAAATCTATAAATGTTTCTTATTTCCAACCATCACGTAGATAACGGTCATCCATTTTCTCTACAAGTTTATCTTTACCGAAAATCACTTCGTTACGGTCGTTGAAAACAGGTACCATTTTGTCGTGACGCAAGAAAATAGCTTCCTTAGGACAAGCTTCTTCGCAAAGTCCACAGAAGATACAACGAAGCATATTGATTTCATATACTTTAGCGTATTTCTCTTCACGGTACAAAGTTTCTTCTCCTTTTTTACGTTCTTCGGCAACCATAGAGATTGCTTCAGCAGGACAAGCTACGGCACAAAGACCACAAGCTGTACAGCGTTCTGCTCCGTTTTGATCTCTTTTCAAGATATGGTGCCCACGAAATACAGGACCTAAATATCTTTTTTGCTCAGGATAACGAATGGTTACTGGCTTTTGGAAGAAGTGCTTGAGGGTAGTTAACATCCCACCTGCAATCGCTGGCAAATAAATACGCTCTGCTAGCGTCAATTCTTCTTGTTCTAATACTTTCGTTCTATTACTTAATTTCATACTAAGTCAGTAAAAGTTGGGATATTGAAGGCTATTAGGGATTAACGAGCCAATGCTGTTTTCTTTTTCTTTCCTCCAGCAATCGAGTGATAAATAAACAAACCTACAATCAAAACAGGAATACCTGCGATTGCGATACCGATTGAAGCCAAGCTCGACAAATTAAATTCAGCTGGTAACAAAATGATAAGACCAGTCCAAACTACATTGAACATTGCGATTGGAATCAAACCTGTCCAGCCTAAGTTCATCAATTGGTCATAACGGAAACGTGGTAATGTCCAACGAACCCACATAAACACAAATACAAAGAATAAAGCTTTTCCGATTAATGCTCCAAAACCAATAAAGTTTGCCACATTTTCGCCAAATGAATTTACTACAGTTTCGTAAAAAGGATAGTCATAACCTCCGAAATACAAAGTAGCCATCACAGCACCTGAAACAAACATGTTGATGTATTCTGCAAATAAATAGAAACCTAATTTCATTGAAGAATACTCTGTGTGGTAACCACCAATCAACTCAGTTTCACATTCGGGTAAGTCAAATGGAGTACGGTTACATTCTGCAAAAGCACAAATGATAAAAAGAATAAATCCAACTGGTTGGTAAAGGATATTCCAATGTCCATTTTGCTGTGCTTCAACGATTGCCTTAGTTGACAAAGACCCTGTCATCATCAAAATAGAGATGATTGAAAGACCCATAGCCAATTCGTAAGAGATATTTTGCGAAGCCGCACGAATAGCACCCAATAACGAATATTTGTTATTTGATGCCCAACCTCCTACTAATATACCATAAACACCAAGTGATACGATACCAAATACCCACAAAATACCAATATTTACATCGATACCTTGTAAATCAAATTTCACACCATTACCCAAGTCGATTGTATCGCCAAAAGGAATTACAGCCGAAGTCATTAGTGCTGTAAACATTGACAAGCATGGACCTAGAATAAAGAGCCATTTACTTGAATTAGCAGGAATAAAATCTTCTTTCATAAACATCTTAACAGCATCGGCAAGAGGCTGTAAGATACCAAATGGTCCCGCTCTATCTGGACCAACACGGTCCTGAAAGAAGGCAGCAAAAATACGCTCGAAATAAGTAGAGTACGCTGCTACGCCCAAGGTGATAGCAAAGATAACACCTACATATATGGCTTTTGCGGTAAATACTGTGGATGTAAGTTCCATGAATATACAATATTAGTGCTATTGACTACTGTTGACAGTAGCGACAAAAATTATTTCAACTGCTTTTGTGGTTCCAAGAATGAACGATCACGATTATCGTCAATTTGCTTATACTGTTCAGCAGCTTGTTTCAATGGGAAAGCAGGTTTAATAGAACTTCCTCCATATTTGTTCGCTGAAATCACAGAATGACGAGCTACTTTCATTGGTCCTTCGATAGTCCAATCAGAAGTTTTCTTACGCTCAAAACGACAAGTATTACAGATAAAGTCTTGTACTTCGCCCCACTCATTTTTACGAGCAGTTACACGAATTACCTCATCGCCACGATACCATAAAGTTACTTTACCTGAACATTTGCCACAATCACAGTGAGCATCTACTGGCTTAGTAAACCATACACGGTTTTTGAAACGATACGTTTTATCAGTCAAAGCACCTACTGGACAAACATCAATTACGTTTCCTGAAAAATCGTTATCAATCGCCTTCTCGATATAAGTACTAATTTCGGCATGGTCACCACGGTGCATTACACCATGAACACGTCCTTCAGTAACTTGATCTGCTGTGTACACGCAACGATAGCAAAGTACACAACGATTCATATTCAATTGGATATATGGACCCAAATCCTGTGTTTCGAATGTGTTACGCTCTTCGATGGTACGAGTTTTTGATACACCATGCTCGAACGCAAAATCTTGCAAGTGACATTCCCCTGCTTGGTCACATACTGGGCAATCAAGTGGGTGATTCAACAACAAGAATTCAACTACACCTTTACGAGCATCAAGCACTTGTGGGTTAGTTGTATTTTCCACAATCATACCATCTTGTACCTGAGTAATACAAGAAGGCACTAATTTTGGCATAGGACGAGGATCTTTTTCAGAACCCGCAGTTACTTTCACCAAACAAGCACGACATTTACCACCCGAACCTTTGAGTGGTTCGTAGTAACACATCGCTGGAGGGGCAACATGCGCACCGATTTGACGAGCCGCCTGCATAATGGTGGTACCCGGTTCTACCTCAATAGTGATGTTATCAATAGTTACTTTCATTGTTCTCTTATTTGAAGATTTGAGAATTTGAAGGTTTTTCCTTAAATAATCAAATTTTAAAAGACTTATTAATAGAAAAATATGGGCAAATCTTACAATGTCCAACTAGCGCCTTCACGCATAAACACCGCACCTGGCTTTGTAGCTTCTTCTGGGTGTTTTACGTGCCATTCAAACTCGTCACGGAAGTGACGGATAGCTGCAGCCACAGGCCATGCTGCTGCATCACCTAATGGACAAATTGTATTTCCTTCGATTTTCTTCGCAACATCAACTAACAAATCAATGTCTTCCATACGGCCTTTTCCATGCTCGATACGGTGAATCACTTTATCCATCCAGCCCGTACCTTCACGACATGGAGAACATTGTCCACAAGATTCGTGATGATAAAAACGAGCAAATGTTAAGGTATTATGCACGATACAAGTAGTTTCATCCATTACAATAAAACCACCAGAACCTAACATTGTACCTGTTGCAAAACCACCATCAGATAACGATTCGTAAGTCATCAAACGATTTTCACCGTTAGTTGTTTTCAAGATTAATTCTGCTGGTAAGATAGGTACTGACGAACCTCCTGCTACAACAGCTTTGAGTTTGTGTCCATCACGAATACCACCACACCATTCATCAGAATAGATAAAATCTTCTACGGTAATACCTAGTGGAATTTCATAAACACCAGGTTTGCGTACGTGTCCAGATACCGAAATCAATTTGGTACCAGCACTACGTCCTACGCCTATTTTAGCATATTCTTCGCCACCATTGTTTACAATCCAAGATGTAGCGGCAATAGATTCTACGTTATTAACTACGGTTGGGCACTGATACAAACCTTTTACCGCAGGAAAAGGAGGCTTGTTGCGTGGATTACCACGTTTTCCTTCCAAAGACTCAAGTAGAGCAGTTTCTTCACCACAAATATATGCACCACCACCTGGTTGTACAAAAAGGTCAAGATCATACCCTGAACCTAAGATATTTTTACCTAATAATCCTTTGTCGTAAGCTTCTTGAATCGCTTTTTCAAGGATGTTAATCACATACATCAACTCACCACGTACATAGATGTATGAAGTATTGGCACCCAAAGCATAAGAAGATACAATCATACCTTCGATTAAGGTATGTGGCGACTTCATCATCAAATAGTGGTCTTTGAACGTACCAGGCTCTGATTCGTCGGCATTACAAACCAAATAGCGAGGTACACCCTCTGGTTTAGCCAAAAATGACCATTTCATTCCTACAGGGAAACCTGCACCTCCACGACCACGCAAACCTGATTTTTTCACTTCTTCAGTTACTTCATCTGGCGCCATTGTCTTGATGGCTTTTTCTACCGCTGAATATCCACCATGCTTACGATAAACGTCGATGGTTTCAATACCAGGTACATCAATATGTTGGGTTAATATTTTCATGTGATTAAAAAATACATTAAAGCATGAAATGTTATTTTCAAAAAAAGTAGGAAGTGCTTATTCTGTCCAGTCTTTTCCTTGTGAAATAATATCTTCTTGTGCCAAATTTGCAGGGTTTGCATAAATTGCTACCCCATTATAATAGCTTGTCTGAGACACATCTTTAGTTTCTGCACGATGCTTAGGTTGTGCTTGTACTGTCGAATAATGACAAACAAATGACTTACGTGTCATTTCAGCATTATTGATACGACTTCCGCCATGTGCTAATGCTCCGTGCCAAATCAAAATATCGCCTTTTTTAATCAAAAGTACTTTCTTTTGAATGCCAAACTTAGCACATATTTTGTCCAAATATTTACCAAATTGATCTGGGCTAAATAGTGACAAACCATGTTTGTACAAAATTCCCGTCACGCCAAAATGAAACTTTGGCAATTTATGAGAACCCGGATAATAGAACAAAGGTCCAGAATCAGGGTGTACATCTTCTAATGGAATCCAAGCAGCAGCTAAGTGGCTCGGTACACCTGATGTTACCCAAGGATAATCTTGGTGAGTACTTTGTTGGCTACTATACTTGAATATTAGGCTTTGAAAAGCAGTGAGGTCATTATCTAACACTGCACGCAAAAAGGCTACAATATTAGGATGAGTCATCACCTTTTTTGCTCCAATTGAAGCATTGTGATAATCATTGATACGAGCCCCTATGCTTTTAAGCTTATCTTTTGGTATATCCTTTAGCTTCGCATCCTTAGTATTATTAAATTGATATACTAAGGCTGTCATATCATACTTCTCATGATTCTCGATTGTTTCCTCGACTTCATTCCAAAGGTTATCTAACCATTGGGTTGGTAAAACATTTTCAAGAACCACAAAACCATTCTCTCTCCAGAATGCTAGCTTTTCTTTTAAATCGAAAGGCAAAGACCCTTCAATTTGAACTTTATCAATTACTTGTTCTAATGAAACATCCTTATCAACTAACGGTAATGTTTCGCTATCAAAGTCCTTTGGTCCTTGGGGCGCAACATAATGTCTAATATGGTGATAAGGTCTTCTAAAGGTATTTTTCAAAAAAGCTATCATTGGGTAGAGGAATTAAGTATCAAATGGTTTATTACAGTTATTTCGAAAGCTCTTCGATGATGGCATCTACTTTTTCAGTCGTAAGATTCATATAGTATTTCTCACGAATCTGAAAAACTGGTCCCCAGCCACAAGCAGCCAAACATTCTACTTCTTTCACTGTAAACTTTCCATCTGCTGAAGTACCACCAGTATCAACTCCCAATTTTTTCTTTAAGTGGTCATATACTTCACCACCACCCATTAGGCAGCAAGGTCCTGTACGGCAGTATTCAATTACGTGTTCACCTACAGGTTCAAGGTGGAACATAGTATAAAATGTAGCTACCTCATAAACCTCAATTGGTTTGATATTTAATAAACCAGCTACGTAATCCATCACTTCAGGACTCAACCAACGCCACTCAGCTTGTGCTAAGTGTAAAATTGGAAGTAAAGCTGACTTTTGTTTACCTTCTGGATATCGTTTGATAATTTTGTGTACCCTCTCCAACGTATCTGCTGGAAACTGAACGGTTTGTGTGTTCGTCATGTTCGGTATTAGCATTTCGGAAGGAATATTTTTAGATATTCCTTTTCGCTTCTAACTAAATATTTCTACTAAAACTATTGGGTCGATTTATTTGAAATGGAAATACACTAGGTATCCAATTCTCCAGCAATCACGTTCATAGATGACATCGTAATAATGGCATCAGAAAGTGTTGATCCTTTAATCATTTCAGGGAAAGCCTGATAGTAAATGAAGCAAGGGCGACGGAATTTCAAACGGTAAGGTGTACGTCCACCATCCGAAACTAGATAGAAACCTAACTCACCATTACCTCCTTCTACAGAATGATATACCTCGCCTACAGGAGCATCAATTTCACCCATTACAATTTTGAAGTGATAGATTAATGCTTCCATGTTGTTATAAACTTCTTGTTTTGGAGGCAAATAATAATGAGGAGCATCAGCATGATAAGGACCTTCTGGAAGATTGTCCATGGCTTGTTGAATAATGCGTAAACTTTGCCACATTTCTTCACCACGAACCAAGAAGCGGTCATAGGTATCTCCAGTTGTACCTACTGGAATTTCAAATTCGAAGTCTTCGTAAGAAGAATAAGGGTTCATCACACGTACATCGTAGTCAACACCCGTTGCACGTAAGTTTGGTCCTGTAAAACCATAATTTAAAGCTCTTTCAGAAGAAATAGCACCTACACCTGTAGTTCTATCCATGAAAATACGGTTACGTTTAACCAAACTTTCAAACTCTCTAAGACCTTTAGGGAATTCACTTAAGAAATGTTTGATTTTACGAATAGCTTCGGCAGAGAAGTCACGCTCCATACCACCAAAACGCCCCATGTTGGTAGTCAAACGAGCACCACATAGTTCTTCATAAATCTCATATATATGCTCTCTCCACTGCATTACATACAAGAAACCAGTCATGGCACCAGTATCTACAGCGAGTACCGAGTTACAGATAATGTGGTCAGCGATACGAGCCAACTCCATCATAATCACACGCATATATTGTGCCCTTTTAGGCACTTCAATACCCAACAGTTTTTCTACAGTCATATGCCAACCCATATTATTGATAGGTGACGAACAGTAGTTCATACGGTCGGTAAGCGTTGTGATTTGATAAAAAGGACGACGTTCAGCGATTTTTTCAAACGCACGGTGGATATACCCTACCGTTTGTTCAGAATCGATGATTGTCTCCCCGTCCATGGTAAGGATATTCTGAAAAATACCATGAGTGGCAGGGTGAGTAGGACCAAGGTTGAGGGTGGTCAACTCATTAACATATTTTTTGTTTTCTCCTGATTTGGCGATTCCTACATTAGGACTCGACACTAAAGCAACATCTGACATATTTCGCTTGGGTGAATGAGCTACCGAATAGCAACCCGATAGTTACCGATTATTATCTTCCAAATAAAGCATCAATCTTATCTTGACGAGTAGCATCCTCCATTGGATACTCTTTGCGCATAGGATGATAGTCCATATCTTCTACATTCAAAATGCGGATAAGATTTGGATGTCCTTCAAAGATAATTCCATAAAAATCGAATGCTTCACGCTCCATCCAGTTAGCTGTAGCATAAAGCCCTGTGATGGTTGGCACTTTAGGAGACTCAAGAGGAACATACAATTTGATAATCAATCGTACATTGTTTTCGAGACTATGCAAGTGATAGATGACACCGAATTCCTGACCTACAGCATCGGGAAAATGGATACCCGCTAAATCGGTAAGAAATTGGAACTTGAAAGTGGGATGTTGATATAAATAATGCAAAAGAGGTACAATAGTATCTACAGAGGTTGTTACGTTCAAAAGACCGTAATTTTCCATAATTCCGTAAATTTTATCCTCTCCGAATTTCGCTACTAAGTCTTGAGCAATTTGTTCGTTTGTCATTGTAAACGCTGAAATGATAGACTAATGAAAAAGGGATATTTAGTTATAAAATTTTGCTTTATAACTATTCAATACCATAAGAAGACAATAACGCCTTGTATTCAGGAGATTCTCTTCTTCTTCTTTGTTCTGATTTAGCTAGCTCCTGAATTTCCATAAAGCCATCTAGGATTTGTTCTGGGCGAGGAGGGCATCCAGGCACATACACATCGACAGGGATAATACGGTCGATACCTTGTAAAACAGAATAAGTATCAAACACACCGCCAGATGATGCACAAGCTCCAACTGCGATTACCCAACGAGGCTCGGCCATTTGAAGATATACTTGTTTTACAACTGGAGCCATTTTTTTAGCAATGGTACCCATTACCATCAAAACGTCGGCTTGACGTGCTGAGAAAGAAAGACGTTCTGCACCAAAACGAGCTAAGTCATAGTGCGAAGCCATGGTTGCCATAAATTCGATACCACAACATGAGGTAGCGAATGGTAAAGGCCAAAGGGAGTTTGCTCTCGCCAAACCAACCAAGTCGTCTAGTTTTCCAGCGAAGAATCCTTGACCTTCTAGTCCCTGTGGGGCATCTACTGTCTTTATTATTCTATCACTCATTGTCTTATTCAATTAATAATATTTGATGTCTTCCTACCTAACTAGTTGTTGAGGCAGAAGGTTTTATAGAGAAAGAGGCTTCGAGAATTATTTTTCCCAGTCAAGCACTCCTTTTTTCAATACATAAATAAAGCCTGCTAAAAGAAGACCCATGAAAACTACCATTTCCAAGAAGCCGTCCCATCCTAATGTTTTGAAATTTACAGCCCATGGATACATGAAGATAATTTCCACGTCGAAAAGTACAAATAGAATAGCTACCAAGAAGTATTTTACAGAAATTGGCGTACGAGCGTTTCCAACTGACTCGATACCACATTCAAAAACATCATCTTTGGCTTTACTATGTCTTTTTGGCCCTAACCAGTGAGTAGCCACCATTGTCAATACGATGAATGCAAGTGCTGCCCCTATTTGGACAATAATCGGAAGGTAGTCTGATGGTTGATAGTTCATTTCTTTGTCTTTAAGTTTTGAAATTTGCCTACAACGGCTCTTCTCTCTCGGTGCTTTTAGTCAAAATATTCTGAATGAGAGACTTGTGTTTTGCTCGCTGCTAGATTGATTTTGCTATCACACCTTTTAGATGGTCACCTAGCAACAATTTCAGAAATCAAGTCGCAATTTACTGATAAAAATTTACATGAAGTGTTTTTTTTACCTGAAAAAGCTACGGAATTATTGTGCTTGAGCATGATTACTTAGATGTTTTTCAGGATTTTTGCTAATTCAGAATTATTCTAAATTAGACAACTACTTTTGTTTACATTGAATTAATATCTGCCTTTCTTTCCCAAAATATTAGAATCCGAAGCCTATTCTTCCGTTTGATTTTGTAAAGCATCTGGTTGTTTGACTACAGGGGCATTTTTGGTCAAAATACTGTTGATAATTTCTTGAAAATATTGTCCGTTCTGTGGACCGTACCAATTCATCACACGGGTCTCATAACTATTCAAATCATAACGACTATCTTCTGTGATATATCCAACATAACTTCCATCAAAACTAGTTACAATAAGATTTAGATGCTGGTTCTGAGCGGTTTTGAGGACATCTGGCATTAATTCGCCACTGTAATCACAAGGTGTGCCTATAAAAATGGTATTACCTAACTGAAATACTTTCATTTCGGCTGGGTATTCTCCAAAAAAAGTTTGAAATACCCAAGGACGAAAACGTAGGTCTTGCGACACTCGCACCTGCGGGTCACGCATTGATATTGGAATCACCGAAGCATGAAGGTTATCCACAAGCGTGGTTTTAATTTGTGGATTTATTTTGGCTATTTTTTGATAAAGACCATCAGCCACGCGGTTGAGTTGTGCATAATCATCCTTCATCTCCTCTCCTATTGGACCAGTACTGCCAACAGAGCCAGCCATAAACATGGCAAAATCGGCTTGGTCTTTTTCGAGTTTATCTACCAAGACCCCAGGATAATCTCTTGACAAAACCATCTTATCAGCATTGAGCGTAGTGGCATGTGCCGAATACACACAAATCAGAGCATTTTGCCCATTGTCTTTGTGAATTTTCAATAATCGTAAAGTCGGGTCTACCGTACCTTTTTCATGAACTAATCTATTAAAAACTAGCTCTGGGGTATCTATTTGACCATAACCTATTTCGGCAGCGGTAGTATTTGCATCCGCTAATTGGATAGCCTTAACAATTTTGTTAGCGATGTCCTCCACCACTTCGGGGTGATATTTTCCAGCAAAAAGTTCTCCGATAGCATTTTTACCCCATGCACCTATGCTATTGTGCGTGTGGGTAGCACCTATAAACACGTGCTCCCATGAAAAGCCGATTTTGCCGAGTTTATCTTGTAGACTCAAACGTACCTCTGGCGGAATAATCAGCAAATCACAAGAAACCATCGCAAATTTACGACCATTATCAAATACCATAGCTCGTACATAAATCGAATCATGCACGCTCTGATAGGGTTTGCCGTCACGATTGCCATATCCTGCTGTAGCCAATGGCTGTGCAGGTGTTAGGTTTACTTTTGCCCAACCTACATATACCGAATCATATTGAGGATCGGTATCGGGTATGTAGTTAGCCAGCCAGTTTTGCGTTTGAGCATAAAACTCGGTCTGGTGCAATTCTGTTCTGTCTACCGTCGTAAAAGTCCCGATAGCGGCTATTACAATAAGCGCCAAAAAACCTAAAATGATATTTCTGAAAATCTTCATGAGCAGTTTGTGATTAAACCAATAAATGTTTGAGCATATTTTCATGAATAAGTCAATTACACTTTTACACTTTTCTCAAAAATAAAACTCCTCACCTAAATTTAGATGAGGAGTTTCAAGAAAAATGCTTTTGTATTAATCTCTTCTATTTCCGAGTAAACGAAGTAGATATAAGAATAAGTTGATAAAGTCTAAATACAAGGTCAATGCCCCCATGATAGCTTCTTTGTGATCTTCGTCTGTGCCTTCGTTGCCGATGATATTCATTTCTTTGATTTTTTGAGTATCATAAGCTGTTAAGCCTACAAAAATCAATACGCCAATAGAACTTACTACCATACCAAACATATCGCTACGCAAGAAAATGTTGACCACCCCCGCAATAATCAAACCTATCAAACCCATCATCAAAAGACTACCCCATGAGGTCAAATCCTTTTTGGTATAGTAGCCATAAGCCGCCATTGCCATAAACATGGAGGCTGCAATACCAAATACATATACAATCGAATCGGCAGTGAATACAAAGAAAATGACCGATAATGTTAATCCATTCAAAATCGAATACAGAAAAAACCACACCGTAGCAGAAGTAGCCGACATAGATGCCACTCGCGACGATAACCACCACACTACCCCAACTTCAGCTATCATCAATCCATAAAAGGTAAACTTGCTACTAAAAATAATTTCAACGATTTGAGGTGTACTCGCTACACCAAATGAAACCGCTGCTGTAACAATGAGAGCCAAAGACATCCAACCAAATACTTTGGTCATATAACGAGCCTGTTCGGCCTGAACAGCCTCTTGTGAATAATAAGGTGAATACTGATTGTTTTGCATACGTTTGTTGTAATTAGATTGTAGCACAATTTTAGAAAAAAAAATCATTTACACAAGAAACCTCTTTTTTCTAATACGGACTTAATGATACCTAAACAGTATCAGCCTTAAATTTTAAGCCATTAGCTTTCGACAGAAATCCGAAAGCTAATGGCTCAATGCTACAAACTACACAAATTTCGTTTTGCCAGGTACTGCTACAGGATACAAACCATTTGCATCTGGTTTGAGTGGCATATCTGCATCCCAAGCAAATGTTTTTGGCGCAAGGTCTAAGCCTGAATTTATAGCTTTGTCCCAAGTTATTACCTGACCAGAATAAGTAGCCATTCTTCCTAGAATAGAGGTCATGGTTGATTTGGCTCCGTTTTCGGCATCAGCAAACTTATATTGTCCTTTGGCGATTACTTCAAACAATTCGTCATGCTCTACTTGGTAAGGGTTAGGGTCTTTGCTACCATTATGTTTAAACAAGGTATTTCCTTTGTAGTCGGTAATATGTCCTGCATCAAACATAATTTTACCTTTTGTCCCTACTACTAATTCATCAACTTTTGCCCAAGTTCCCTTGATATGGCGACATTGAGAGTTGAGAATCGTCCCATCGGCATATTCAAACTCAACGATATGGTGGTCAAAAATTTCGCCATAATCTTTTCCTTTTCTTACCTCACGACCGCCCGTTCCTCTAGCTTTGACAGGATAAGAGTTTTTAGCCCAGTTGATTACATCTATATTATGAATATGTTGCTCAGTGATATGATCGCCGCATAACCAGTTAAAATAATACCAGTTACGCATTTGATATTCCATTTCGGTTTGACCCGCTTTTCTTGGATTTACCCACACACCATCATTATTCCACCAAGCCGAAGCAGATACTACATCTCCAACCATTCCATCTTGAAGGCGCTTCATGAGCTCACGATAAGAAGTTTGGTAATGACGTTGCAAACCTACTACGACATTCAGTTTTTTCGCTTTTGCTTTTTCGGCAGCGGCTAGCACTCGTTGTACACCAGCTGGGTCTGTGGCTACAGGTTTTTCCATAAAAATGTGTTTACCTGCATTCACAGCTGCTTCAAAATGTAAAGGGCGGAAACCTGGAGGCGTAGTCAAGATAACCACATCTGCCAAAGGAATTGCTTTGAGATAAGCATCAAATCCCACAAAACGTCTGTCGGCAGGGACATCAATTTTTGATTTCAAGTTCTCAAAATCATCGCCTGTTATTTCTTTGTAGCAACTGTCTAAACGGTCTTGGAAGGCATCTGCCATAGCGACCAATTTTACATTTTGCTTGGTACTCAATGCCTGAATAGCAGCACCTGTACCACGTCCACCACAACCTATCAAGGCAACCTTGATGGTATCGTCGACAAGACTATTAAACATACTTGCTTCCGACAAAAACGGAGCTGCAATTAAACTTCCAGTAATTAGCGATGTGCTTTTAACAAAATCGCGTCTAGTTTGACTCATAGTTAGAATTAGTTAGAAAATGTGAGGTATTTTAATATTGGATTTCGGATGTTGGATTTGGGATTGAGGAAGTTTTCGCTACTTTTTACAAAAAACAAATACGTTTTTCATATCTCCGAAATCCGATATCCCAAATCCGCAATAATTTTAGAGCTTTCGGTAAGAGCAACTTGCCTTAACACTTTGTAACTTTGCTTCTGTTCACATACAACCTACTTTAATACTTTTGCAAAAAAGGCTTCGACTTCTTCTGCCGAAGGTTGTTGTAAAGGTTGTACAATTCGGAATCCGACAAAAGGCGCATCGGCATTCCACCATTTACTTTTGGGTACTTGTGGGTCGCGACGATTCCAGATAGGGTCGGATTTCAAGCGATTAGCACTGCGCAATTCTTTCGCTTCATCTTTATAATTACCTCCGCGCACTGTACTCGGATAACGCTTTAACTTTTCGGAATAAGGATTTTCTTGGCCTGCACTCAGTTTTTGATAAAATCCTTCATCGTATTGGTCCATTGTCCATTCGGCTACGTTGCCCAACATATCATATAATCCCCAAGGATTTGGCTTTTTTTCACCTACTCGATGATAATGTCCGTCGGCGTTGGCACCATACCAAGCATATTGAGCAAGATCTTTTTCACTTTCTCCAAAAAAGAAACGAGTTTTACTCCCTGCACGACAAGCATATTCCCATTCGGCTTCGGTAGGCAAACGATAAAAAATTCCTGTTTTATGATAAAGCCATTTGCAATACATCAAAGCTGCATACTGCTGCATTGAATTAGCAGGAAAACCTCCCACTTTACCCATGCCCAAAGTAAAATCTATATACGGTGGACTAGGACGGGTAATAGCATCAGGCTTTGGCTCAGGGTCACGTTCCTCCTCAAAAAACAGTTGATATTCGTCGTAGGTAACTTCCGTAGCACCCATCCAAAAAGCTGAAAGCTTTACCTTCACTTGTGGTGATTCGTCTGGCTCATGTCCCGATTCACTTTCAGGGCTACCTAAGGATAATTCGCCCGCTGGAATCGCGACCATTTTAAATTTGACAGTAGTATTAGGAATTGTTTTTTCATAGGATTGAAAGTTTTGAGCTTTAGAGGCACCAAAAATCGCTGTTAATAAGCTCAAGGTCAAAAGAGTTTTTTTCATAGAAAATTACAAGGTTGATAGTCAATATTAAATTGAGATAACTATAACATATATAGAAACATACTTTACTAAAATACTCCTTCTATTTCGGCACCTACCCAATAGACCCTCACAGTATGTCTGTGGTTATTGAGTGGTTGAGTGATTTAGTGGTTGAGTGATTTTAAAAATTTATTCTAATTATCAGAGACGCAAGCATTGCGTCTCTACTATGTTACACTTTGTGCCTATGTGCCCTTGCCACTTTGCCCCTACTCTAACAATATTATCGGGCTTCGATAATTCGATTGGAGACGCAAGCATTGCGTCTCTACTGTTTTACACTTTGTGCCTTTTTGCCTATGCCACTTTGTGCCTACTCCATCATTTTCTCAAAATAACTATTTTGCCATCTGAAAAGCATTGTACCTTTTTTCTCTGCAATGAGTAATCCTGTGTTGGGAAAACTATCACAAAGTTTCAAGGCTTTTTTTACGGGTAATACACTACAGGCTGTAGCAAGCCAATCGGCAGTGGCGCCATCGGGAGCAATAACGGTAACATTGCGTTGATGCGAAAGTCCTAAGCCTGTTTTGGGATTCAATATGTGAGAATAATGCTTTCCATCTATCTCAACAAATTGATACATATCTCCTGATGTGGCAACAGCAGCATTTTGAAGCAATAGATATCGAGGTAATAACTCTTCGGAAGAAGGTATATTTACACCAACACTCCAAGCTTTTTTACTTGGAGGTGCTTGTCCCATGGCTAAATCGCCCCCCGCATCGACCAATGAAGCACCCAAACCCTCCTTTGCCAAAAAGTCTACTACCTTTTGAGCTATATATCCTTTGGCTATTCCTCCTAAGTCTAGTTGCATAGCGCTTTTGTTAAGCTTAACCGCATGTGTCTTTTCGTTCATCTGTACCCATTTAAACCCTACGCTTACTTGGGCTTTACGAAGTACTGAATCAGCAGGTAACTGTTTTTCTTTTCTAGCTTTTCTCCAAAGCTTAACTAGCGGTCCTATCGTAATGTCAAACGCACCACTACTTTTTTGATATGCGACTTGTGATTGCTTTAAAATATCCCACAAAGCATCGGATACGCCTGCACTTTGTCCTTTCTTAGATAGGATACTTAGCTCACTTTGAGCATCATAATCACTGTAAACTTGATTAAGAGAATCAACTAACTTATAGGCTCTGGCAGTTGCACTAGAAGCCTTCACAGAATCGTTGCTATATACAATAATAGAAAATGGCGACCCCATTTTGGGTTGTGTAAAAGTCCATTTGCGAAAAGTTTGAGCTGAAGATTTGGTAGCAAAAATGAGTACCAAAAGAATCATTAAAGAAAATCTTGTTTTCACAGAATCAATACGTTCGAGGTTTGAATGTTACCAAATAATAGGACAATTTAAGAAATAATCATCTGTTAACTTGCCCTGTTTTGCGGAGTCTTATCTCTGATTAAATCGCTATTTTGTTTCTATATACTATGGCGTAGTACCATTCTTTTGTGTGATAACATCGGAATTTATACATCTAACAAGGCATTCGGTCGAATAAATCGGCCTATTAGCAGTAAATCCACTCAGATGCTCACTCGGTCTATTAAAATTATCCTAATTTTATGCCGTTTTCAAAAGTATTATCCTGCTATAATTGGCGTATTTTAACTATACTATTTTTCAAAAATATTCCTGTAGCGTTTGACTTTTTCATTTTTCTATGGTCAAAGCAAAAAGTTTTCAAACTTTCTCTAAAACTAGATATTATCTAAAATTGAGAATTGATATTGTGATTAAACAAAGTTTCTAATTTATATTTGTACTAATTCTAAATAAGCAAAGCTTATTTGTTTTGAGTCGTCAAAACTTCAACCCGATAAAACATACATATTTCAAATGAAAAGAATCTTCATTGCTGCATCTTTGGCACTTTTTAGTTTTGCTGCAAGCGCACAAAGAAATACCTTATTAGAACAATCTTTTTGGAGAACTCAACCAAACGCTGAAGCGGTCAAAGCTGAAGTAGCAAAAGGAAGTAACCCTTCTGAACTAAATAGTCAGGCGATGGACCCAGTAGTAATTGCCATTAATACTGGTGCACCAAACGAGGCCATCAAATATTTGTTGGAACAACCTGGTAATGATGTAAACAAAATCACGCACGATGGACGTATCTACTTGCACTGGGCTACTGCTAAAGGTAATATCGAAATCATGCAGTTGTTGATTGATAAGGGCTCAAAAGCAAGTATGGTAGATGCCCATGGAACTACTCCATTAAACTTTGCTGCTGGTAACGGACTTACACCAGAAGTAATCGACCTTTGTGTAAAAGCTGGTGCGAACTTGAAAAAAGATGTAAACCAAGACGGTGCAAACGTATTGTTACTTGCTGTTGCTGGAGATAAAGACTTGGCGATTACTAATTATTTAGTATCAAAAGGTTTAGATATTAAAAGTGTTGACAAAAATGGCAATAATATTTTTGGCTATGCCGCTCGTAGCGGAAACGTTAATCTTTTGAAAGCTTTAGTACAAAAAGGTATCACGCCAAACGATAACGCCATTGTGGTTGCTTCGCAAGGCGGTAGAAGAGGTACAACTCTTAATTTAGAGTTTTTTGAATACTTAGAAAGTTTAGGTGTAAAACCTACAGCAACAACTAAAGCTGGCGAAAACGTTTTACATTTTTTGGTTCGTAGACCAAATCAAAAAGAAATTATTGAGCATTTCTTGGCAAAAGGTGTTAACGTAAATCAAGCTGATGAAGAAGGCAACACCCCTTTTATATTTGCAGCCGCATCTAACAGAGATTTAGCGACATTAGGACTACTCGCTTCAAAAGTATCAAACATCAATCAAACTAATCTTAAAGGAGAATCTGCTCTTTCATTAGCTGTTAAAGGAAACTCTCCTGAGGTTGTTAAGTTTTTGATAGAAAAAGGTGCTGATGTAAAAGTAACAAACAAAGACGGGGAAAACTTGTTAGCTTATTTGGTACAATCTTACAGTGCAGGTGGTTTTGGTGGTCCACAAGGTGCTCCGCAAGGCGGATCTCAAGGTGGAGGTGAAGGTCGTGGTGGTTTTGGACCAAAAACAGAAGACTTCGATGCCAAGTTGAAAATGTTGGAGGAAAAAGGATTAACAGCAGCTACCCCACAAAAAAATGGCAATACCTTATATCACTTGGCCGTTATGAAAAATGACTTAGGTCTATTAAAACGTATTCAGGCACTAGGTATTGACGTAAATGCTAAAAACTCAGAAGGTATCACAGCGCTTCACAAAGCGGCCATGATTGCCAAAGACGATACCGTTATGAAATACTTGGTATCTGTTGGTGCTAAAAAAGAAGCGGTTACTAATTTCAACGAAACGGCTTTTGATTTAGCTTCAGAAAACGAATCACTTTCAAAATCTAAAATATCTATCACATTCTTAAAATAGTAAAATGCTTAAATTCTTAAAACTAGCCGTTATTACAATAATCGCTTCATTGGGTGTTGCTAGCGCTGCTCAAGCTCAGACAACGAAGTACAAATGTATGATTCAAATGACTAACTATATGGGCGAAGGAGCCTATATGGTTGTGTCTATCGTAGATGCTAAAGGTGCTTATGACAAAACTTTGTATGTATTAGGTTCTGACAAAAAATGGTACAAAGACCTAAAAGAATGGCATAAAGCATTTTCGAAAAAACCTAGTAACTTAAGCGCTATCACAGGTGCATCGGTAACAGGTGGCGACCGTAGTGTGGTTGTACTTGAAATAGAAAATGCGAAATTGAATGCCAACTACAAAATTCGTTTTGAGAGTGCCGTTGAGGATAAGCCTTATTACGTAAAAGATTTGGAGGTTCCATTAACAACAGATGGCTTAGCGGCTAAAAGTGAAGGAACAGGTTATATCCGTTATGTAAGATTTAGTCCTGCAAACTAGCATAAGAGGACTCAGACACAAAGTAACAGCGTTCAATTGCTTTACTTTGTGTCTTTCCCATCAGTTAATCAACCAACTCTCAAAATATGAATCTCTCTATCTGGAGATACAGTCACCTCACGTTGGCGGTATCTTCTTTTCTTTTTCTGGCCCTTGCTGCTATTACTGGTATCATTCTGTCGTTTGAACCAGCTTTAGAAAAAATCAACAGACCCAACACTCCATCACTTAGTCAGGTAACATTGGCAGAAAGTATTCCTGTTTGGAAAAAACAATATCCTTCAATTAGTCAGGTAGAAGTAGATGATTTTCATTCTTTGGTAGCAAAAAGCTCTGATTTTCCGAAAGATATTCAGGAGGGATACATTCATCCCAAAACTGGAGAATTTTTGGGTGCATCCAAGCAAAAAGGTGCTTTCTTTGAATGGGTTAATGCTTTGCACCGCTCTCTATTTTTACATGAATTAGGGCGTTTTTTTGTAGGGCTCACCGCTTTCCTCCTATTCTTAATTACGATTTCGGGTATTTTACTGCTTATCCAACGTCAACAAGGTATTCGTAATTTTTTCAAGGGTATCCCCAAAGATAGCTTCGCTCAATACTATCACGTTGTGCTAAGTCGTTGGTCGTTATTGCCCATTTTGCTCATTGCTTTGACGGGAGCCTATCTTTCATTGGTGCGCTTCGAGGTTTTTCCTGCTGCCAAAATAAATCTTGAGGTGGATTTTGATAAAATAAAAGATACACCCCAAAAGAAACTGGAAGATTTTCCTATTTTCAGGAATACATCCCTCGCTGAAATAAAAAGTATTGAATTCCCCTTTTCTGAAGATCCTGAAGATTATTTTACTATCAAGCTCAAAGACCGAGAAATTGCTGTAAATCAAATTACAGGTGAAATTCTTGCCGAACAAGCTTACCCTTTTACGCAAATTATGAGTACTCTCAGTCTCGATTTGCATACAGGTAGAGCGAGTATTATTTTGGCTATCATTCTGGCTATTGCTTCTGGAAATATCCTATTTTTTATCTACACTGGCTTTGCCATTACTTTCAAAAGACTTTCTGGAAAATCTAAAAATCAATTTACAGCTGAAGAAAGCCGTTTTGTTATCTTAGTTGGTTCTGAAAATGGTAGTACTTGGGATTTTGCGAATGGTTTTTATCAACAACTGGTCAAACTTGGTGAAAAAGCCTATATCTCGACGCTCAACGAGTATCAAAGCTATCAAAATGCCGAACATTTGGTAATATTTACCTCTACTTACGGGGCGGGTGATGCCCCAAATAGTGGTAACAAATTTCAGGAACTACTTGAAAATATTTCACAGTCTCAAAATATTCACATTTCGGTATTAGGCTTTGGGTCACGTGCTTATCCAGATTTCTGCCAGTTTGCTTATGAAGTCCATCATGCATTAAGCAGCAAATCATGGGCGACACCTTTGTTGGATATTCATACCGTAAATGACAAATCAGAGGAGGATTATGCCCTTTGGGCAGAAGCTTGGTCAACAAAAACAGGTATCAGTATTTCGAGTAAAGCACCGCTAAAGCAACCGAATAATTTTAGAAACTTAGAGGTGGTTTCAAATACATCGAACCAACACGACGATACTTTCTTGATTAAGTTTAAAACTAAAAGATGGACAAAAGTAAAATCAGGAGATTTATTGGCGATATATCCTGCCAATGACCATCGTGAACGCCTGTATTCGATCGGAGTTGTAGATAAAAGTGATATTCAGTTAAGTGTAAGATTACATGAAAATGGACTAGGCTCAGGATTTTTGCATCGACTCAAAGCTGGAGATACATTCAAAGCTAAAATTGTTCAGAATAGCCATTTCCATTTCCCTAAAAATAGTCCCGAAGTCATCATGATTTGTAATGGTACAGGTATCGGTCCTTTTTTAGGAATGCTTAGTCAAAACACCAAACAAATACCATGTCATTTGTATGCAGGTTTTAGAGATAAAGGCTCGCTTAGTTTGTATCAAGAACAATTGAATACCTACAAAGAACAAAAGAAATTAAATGCGCTGGCTGTCGCTTTGTCACGTGAGACGGAAAAGTTGTATGTTGGAGATTTGATTAAAAAAGATGCCCATCAAATAGCCACTATCTTAAAGAATAGAGGCGTAATTATGATTTGTGGGTCGTTGGCTATGCAAAAAGATGTAATGGTCGTACTAGAACAAATCTGTGAAAAAGAGCTCCTTCAGTCCTTGAGTCACTACCAAGCACACGAACAAATTCTTTCAGATTGTTATTAATTTTTCCGATAGAGTGCGACTTCAGTCGCACTCTAATCAAAATTGTATTCAACCTCTGATTACTGGACAAAATTGAAGTTACTAGTTCAAGACTTAGTCTTGGACTCATTTTTTTAACAGTTTTAAACTGTTCTTAAACATTCATTGAAAAAGTCTAAATACCTTTTCTCTTTTTGTCCAGTAATTAGATTCAACCTCCTACTTTAAGATAAAATCCCTGATATTCATATTTTTAGTAGTTACCACCTTCCCCTCATCTGTTATCAAAATCGCACTATATTCTGGGTGTTTTTTCAAAAGCTTCAATCCTTTATCTTTTCCCAAAACCATAATGGATGTACTAAAGCCATTGGCTGTTTCGGCACTTGGACCAAAAACAGTTACGCTACAAAGTCCAGTCGCAGGGTATCCCGTTACAGGATTGATGATGTGCGAATAGCGTTTTCCATTAAATACCACAAATTTCTGGTAGCTCCCCGAAGTTACTACAGCACTTTTAAGAAGTGGTACTATCGCAAAAACGGTATCTTTTTTCATAGGATTGGTAATACCGACTGTCCAAGGCGTACCATCTGGTTGGTTACCCCAAGTATTCATATCTCCCGAACCATTGACGATACCCGCCTGAATACCCCTTGCCAACATCATTTCACGGCAACGGTCGGCAGCATAACCTTCACCTAATGCTCCAAAGCCAATTTTCATTCCCTTTTTCTTTAAAAAAATTGTGCTATTGGCTTTATCTAACTCGATGTTTTTGTAACCTACTTTTTCTACTGATTTTTTGACGGCTTCTGGCGTAGGCATTTGTGTCATAGAGCCATCAAACTTCCAGATTCTATCCATTGCTGCAAAACTAATATCAAAAGCTCCGTTTGTTATTTCAGAAAAATGTAGTGCTCTTTCTGTCAACTCAAATACTTCTGGGTCAACTTTTACAGGTTTGATTCCTGCATTACGATTTACATCCGAAATCTGAGTGGTACTTTTCCAATCTGAAATCAAGTATTCAATTCTAGAAATTTCAGCAATGATATCCTCAATACTTTGTTTGGCAGTTGCCGTATCCTTCGCAACAACAGTAATGTCAAACCTTCCTCCCATCAGCAAAGTCGTTTTCTTTTTAAGAACCTGTGCTTGAGAAGCAATTGAGCAAAGAAATAGAAATACAAATATTATTTTACGCATAATATGGGAGCTTTCGTTACCGAAATAACAGTGAATAAATAGTAGTGCTGAATTATAATCTGTGAATCAGAACTGTACGAAGGAATTCTAACTATTGCGGATTTTGGATTTCTGATTTCGGAAATACAGTAAAACACCTTTGTTTTTTGCAAAATATAGAAGATTATACTTCCGAAATCCAACATCCGATATCCGAAATAAACAGTTTTTATAATCCTTCGTACAGTACTATCTGTGAATTGTGAATGTATTTTTCTATATCAAAAATTGATTTTACCTGCATTCATAGGCTTTATGTTTTTAGCTTACAGCATATTGCTTAAAGCCTAGAGCAAGTAAAATTGGTTTCATTTTGCCCGATAACTTGAGGCATTTTTACTTTCATCAATGACCATCTAAATCATCAAAAGTTTAATTTCTACAACTAGATTAAAACATAAGCTATTTAGATTTATTATAAATAATCACAAATTTAACGAATTGATTTTAAGAATCTATTAATTAGATATGATGCTTATCTAAAAAATGTACTAAAAAAAATATTACTAAAATTTTGCGATTCAAAGACAAGAAAAATGGTCTTTAAAGCGAAATAGCGTGATTTTGAAGATAATATGACAAATTAAAATGAAGACGTACTATGAATTTTACAAAAAAATAATAATCATTTTTTGATTTTTCTTTTAAAAGTACAAAACTCGTCGTAAATTTGTCTGGCAAATAACAAATCAAAGCTATTTGCCATGTTAGACACATCCAAGTTCTTATACGAAGCATTAACATACGACGACGTATTGCTTCTTCCTGCTTACTCAGAAATTCTTCCGAGAGAAACTAGCACTCAGACCAAACTTACTCGCAACATCACGCTTAATACTCCAATGATTTCGGCTGCTATGGATACAGTGACCGAAGCTGATTTGGCTATTGCGATGGCTCAAGAAGGAGGTATTGGTATTATCCACAAAAATATGACCATTGCACAGCAAGCTGCGCAAGTAAGAAAAGTAAAGCGTTCGGAATCAGGTATGATTATCGATCCTGTAACACTTACTGACGGTCAAACACTTGGCGATGCACACCGTATCATGCGTGAATTCAAAATCGGTGGTATTCCAGTTATCGATTCAGAAGGTAAACTTATCGGTATTTTAACAAACCGTGATTTACGTTTCCAAAAAGATTTGACTAAAACTGTTAATGAAATCATGACGAAAGATGGTTTGATTACAGCTCAAAAAGGAATCTCTTTGGACGAGGCAGAAAGCATCTTACAAGAATTTAAAATTGAAAAATTACCAATCGTTGACGAAAACAACAAGTTGATTGGTTTGGTAACCTATAAAGATATTATCAAGCGCAAAAACAATCCGTACGCATCAAAAGACACATTGGGTCGTTTGCGTGTAGGTGCTGCGGTTGGTGTTACACCAGATTTGTTGGAGCGTGTTCAAGCTTTAGTAACCGTTGGTGTTGACGTAATCAGTATTGATACAGCTCACGGGCACTCTAAAGGTGTAATTGAAGCTTTGAAACGTGTTAAAGCTCAATTCCCAGACCTAGATGTAATTGTGGGTAACGTTGCTACTGGCGAAGGCGCAAGAGCCCTAGCTGAAGCAGGTGCAGACGCTGTTAAAGTAGGTGTTGGACCTGGTAGTATCTGTACAACTCGTATTATTGCTGGTGTAGGTATGCCACAGCTTACAGCCGTATACGAGGCAGCTAAAGCAGTAGCTGATTTAGGTGTTCCTATTATTGCTGATGGTGGTATCCGTTTCTCTGGTGATATTGCAAAAGCAATCGCTGGTGGTGCTAGTACAGTAATGATTGGCTCAATGTTGGCTGGTACTGACGAGGCGCCAGGAGAAGTTATTATCTTCGAAGGACGTAAGTTCAAAACATACCGTGGTATGGGCTCTCTTGAAGCTATGGAAGATGGTTCGAAAGACCGTTATTTCCAAGATGCAGAAGACGACATTAAGAAATTAGTTCCAGAAGGTATCGTAGGTCGTGTACCATTCAAAGGTTCTGTATCTGAAATCATTTACCAAATGGTAGGTGGTTTGAAAGCAGGTATGGGATACTGTGGTGCTAAAAATATCACTGAAATGCAAAAAGCACGCTTCGTGAAAATTACAGCAGCAGGGGTAAAAGAAAGCCATCCACACGATATTACTATCTCGAAGGAAGCTCCAAACTATAGCGCGAAGTAAGCAACATCCGCAGTTTATAATCATAAATTATAGCTTTGTAGAAATTCAAAAGGCTCAGTACGATTTGTACTGAGCCTTTTTGATAAGGTCAAAGAATTGTGCATTGGGGATTTCTGATTGCGGAAGGATAAAAAAGACTCCCTAAAAAGTAGGTTATATTTCCAAAATCCAACATCCGAAATTTCCCTTAAGCTTGATATTCCTTTACGGTATCGATAAAGCATTTTACTTTATCTGGATTAGTATCTGGATATACGCCATGACCTAGGTTTGCGATGTATTTCTGTGTTCCAAATTGCTGAATCATCGAACGAGTATGTTTTTTGATTTCGTCGAATGAACCATACAATACACATGGATCAAGATTTCCTTGCAATGTTTTTGAATCGCCAACCAATTTTCTTGATTCAGCAATATCCATATTCCAGTCAAGACCTACTACATCACAATTCAACTTACCCATATCTTCACGAGCAAAGAATGCACCTTTAGCAAATACTGTCACAGGTACTTCGGTAATAGCATCACAAATTTGAGCAATATATGGCAATGAATAAGTACGGTATTGTTCAGGAGAAAGAATACCAGCCCAAGAGTCAAAAATTTGAACCAAATTAGCTCCTGCTGCCACCTGTGCTTTCAGATAAGCAATGGTAGTATCAGTGATTTTCTGTAAAAGAGCATGAGACAATTCAGGCTCAGAATACAAGGCTTTCTTCGCTTTAGAGAAGGTTTTAGAACCTCTTCCTTCAATCATATAGCAAAGTAACGTAAATGGCGCACCAGCAAAGCCAATTAAAGGCACACGGCCATTCAATTCTGATTTTACAATTTTGATGGCATCCAATACGTATTTAAGCTCCTCTTCTGGATTGGCAACATGTAGCTTTTCGACATCTGCCATTGAGTGAATAGTAGTTGGAAAAATAGGACCTACTTTTTCTTCCATCACATAAGGTAAGCCCATAGCTTCGGGAACTACCAAAATATCAGAAAAAATAATGGCGGCATCTACACCCAAAATATCTACTGGTTGGATAGTCACTTCGGCAGCTAATTCTGGCGTAGTCGCCAATTGTATAAAGCTTCCTGCTTTTTCGCGAACGGCACGGTATTCAGCTAAAATTCTACCCGCCTGACGCATCATCCAAACAGGCACACGCTCTACTTGCTGCCCACGTGCAGCTCTCAATATTAAATCGTTCTGTAAGTTTTCCATTGATTCAGCAATTCGAGTGCCTTGATATGTATGTCATAGTAGGCTGGCTCGTATAATATTACCGCAAATATACGGCAATATTTCGGTATGGGATTTTGAAAAAGAAGATAAACCCAAAGAATCCTATTTCGAGGTGGTCTTTTTGTATTTCAACAAGGTTTTTATCAGATATTCAGGAGGGAAAAAACCTTTGAGTCGTTCTAGCTCTTTGCCTCTTTCATCCAAAATAATAGTAATAGGATATTCTGAAACTTTATAGATATCAGCCACATCCATACCCACAAATTGTTCTACATCTACTATTTTGGCAATATATCTTAAGCTTAATACAGAAGCTACCTCTTGTTGTGAGAAACTTTCTGCTTCAAGCTTTTGACAAGGTTGACACCAACTGGCCGAAAAAGTAAGAAAGATAGGCTTGTGTAACTTTTTTGCTTCAAGTAATACTTCTTGGTAGGTTCCTTGAAAAAACGTTGCCTCTAGGATATTATCAATAGGCGTTACCTTATCCTGAGCTTTTAATGAATGGTTCAGAAACAACAACAAGCTTGATATCAAAGAAAACAATTTCATAGAAGTGAATGTCAAAAGAAAATAGTAATGTTCATCAAATTACAAATTTTAAGAAACCTTTGTATGCCGATGCTTGCCTTTTATAACGCAAAAAGCTCCGTAGTGTTGCTACGGAGCTATGCTATTAAAATCCTTAAATCCCTGTTAGTTATCGTTCAAGCCTAAGGCTTTCAATGTTTCGATATTGATATTACCCAATGGAAGGTTGTTATCTTTCTGGAATTGAGTCAAGGCAGCACGAGTTCTTGGTCCAATTACATCATCGATAGGACCTGGGTCGTAACCTTTAACTTTCAAAGCACGTTGGATTTGGATAATTTTTTCAACAGTCAATTTGTTACCACAAATTACTTCTACCCAATCCGCGTACATATTGTCAGCCACTTTAGTAGTAGTTACGAAAGAGCCATACTCAGCAGGAATTGTTTTTTCCGTAGTTTTTGCCGCAGACTTAACTACAGTACGAGTATAAGTTTTTGACTCAGCAGGAATTTCGGTTTCTTTAGTAGTAGCTTGAGCTGCTAACAACTGACGAACACGTGTTTCGTATTGAGCTGGAGTTTCAACAACCTTTGTCGTAGCTGGAGATACCAGTACTTGTTTTTGGCGAGTAGCATATACTGCTGGAATTACCACTTCACGTGTAGAAGCAGGAGCAGCAACAATTTGCTTCGTCAATACTTGGTAGCAGCTTTGTCCGTTTGGAAGTTTGATGCTTGCTACAGCAGCATTTGGCGTAGTACCAGGCGCTACACAAGGCGTAGGAACATCAATTTCAACAGATTTTGCTGGCGTGCCTACTACTTGTTTTGTACGAGTAGCATACACAGCTGGAATCACTTGCTCTTTTACCTCTGCATCTTTCACCAAAACTTGTTTAGTAACCGAAGCATACTCTGCAGCAATAGCTGTTTCACGAGTTGTAGCCGACTTTGCAATTACAGTTTTGCTGATAGTTTTGTATTCAGCAGGAATTTCTTTTTCAACAACTCTCGCAGGTTGATCTACCACTTCTTTAGTATAAGTTTCGTACTCAGCAACCACATCTTTAGCAGAAGCCAAATCAGCAGGAGCAACTAATACTTGCTTTGAGAAAGTTTTGTATTCAGCAGGAATTACAGTTTCCTTCACAGTAGCAGGCGAAGCCAAAATCTGACGAGTGATGGTAGTGTATTGTGCTGGAGTTACTACTTCTTTAGTACCCGCTGGAGTTTTCAATACTTGCTTAGTAATTGTTTTGTATTCCGCAGGAACTGTTACAAGACACAAGATACGACAGTCATCAGGGTTAGCAGACAAACATGATGGGTCGGCTTTACCTTTTTCGTATTTTGTATATTCATCACGAATTTTTACTTTTTCAGTAACTGTTTCGTACACAGGAGGGGTTGTCACCAAAGCAGTAGTAGCTTCTTTTACTAATACTTGCTCAGTTACAGTTTTATATTGAGCAGGAACAACTTCCAATTTTTTAGAAGCTTCTTTTACCAATACTTGCTCGGTTACAGTCTTGTAAGTAAAGGCATTTGGAGTCAAAGTTTTTGAAGCTTCTTTTGTTAAACGCTTCTCTGTTACTTTTTTGAAAGTTCCAGGAATTACCGTCAACACTTTAGACGCTTCTTTCACCAAGATTGTTTCTGTAACAGTTTTAAACTCTGCAGGAACTACTTCCAAGCGAGAATATGCTGGCTTCACCACATATTTTTCTGTTTCAGTTTTGTACACTGCAGGAATCACAGTGTAGCTTTTTGAAGCAGGTTTAGCTACGTATTGTTCTGTTTCAGTTTTCAATACAGCTGGTACTACTTCTAATTTTTTACATGGAGAGCCTGTTAATTCAGAACCATCCGGACGAACAAAAGATCTGCGTTGATTATCCCATAAACCAGCCATATAAGAGCCAGTTGGACATCCGCCTACAAATACTTGTTCTGTTACTGTTTTGTACTGTGCAGGTACAACTTCCAGTTTTTTAGAAGCCTCTTTTACTAAGATGGTTTCTGTTTCTGTTTTGTAAACCGCAGGAATTACTGTAACTGTTTTGCCTGCTTCTTTTACCAATACTTGTTCCGATACTGTTTTGTAAGCAGCAGGAACTACTTCTAAGCGTTTTGCAGCTTCTTTTACAACAATCGATTTTGTTTCTGTACCTAATATTGCAGGAACTACTGATAAAGTTTTGCCTGCTTCTTTAGATACAAATTGTTGTGACTTAGTGGTAAATTGCGCTGGCTTCAAACATTTCGCATAACACTTGCCATTAACAGCGTTAGGCGGTAGGTCATTTTGGGCGTCAACTGCCGTCGAGACCGTACTTAGGGTTGCTATCGTTAACAATAGCGAATAGTAATTTTTCTTCATGGTTAGAAAAATTTATCAGGTGTTAAGGATTTAATAACAAATTTACGTGTCGTTACAATAAAAAAAAAGTGACATTAATAAACCACGTCACCAACAATTACGTCATATAGACGTAATCAAATCCCATCTGTCACTATATTTTACAATTAACTCTTATATGTAGAGTAAGAGAGCGGATAATTAAAATTGTGTAAATTTGCGGATGTTTGTTAAAACTAACAAACTTATTTGACACAAAGACACCCTGAGAGGGCATTATTTGTGCTAATATATTACTATTTCTTGCAAAATGCTAGACTTAGTAAATTCATAATTTAAAAAAAGAGGAGCTTATCGCTTTTCACCATAAATTTTAGCGCCATGAAAATCAATCAAGCGTCTTTTTTAATGAGTAATTCCACTTATCAGCAATGTCCTAAGCCTGATAAGCCTGAATATGCCTTTATCGGAAGATCCAACGTAGGAAAGTCATCTCTTATCAATAGCATTGTTAGAAAAAAGAACCTTGCTAAAACATCCCAAACTCCAGGAAAAACACAACTTATCAATCACTTTTTTATTAATGAAGATTGGTACTTAGTCGATTTGCCTGGCTATGGTTATGCAAAGGTGAGCAAAGTGGAGCGTGAGAAGTTTGAAAAAATGATTAATGAGTATCTTACCCTCAGAACCAACCTTGTATGTACTTTTGTACTGATCGATGTAAGACATGAGCCACAGAAAGTGGACGTTGAGTTTATGCAAAAACTTGGAGAAAATGGACTTCCATTTTGTATTGTATTTACAAAAGCTGACAAACTTTCAAACACTGCGGTAAATAAAAATCTTGCCATTTATGAACAAATCATGCTAGAAACATGGGAAGAAATGCCGCAATATTTTGTGACTTCGTCCGTTAATGGGACTGGTCGGGAGGAAATCTTAGCCTATATAGATGAGCTAAATCAAGGCTTTAAGCCATAATTGAGAATAATTTTAGGTCTTTTTCACGAAATACTCATAACAAGTACACTTGTCAAAGCCTTAAATAACTAATTTTGTAAAAACAAATTATTAAGATATCATATGGAATTACTAAAAGAAGTAGCTAATATTTCAGGTAAAAGCGGATTATACAGAATTTTAAAACCTACTCGTACTGGCGTTATCGTAGAAAGCCTTGATGGAAAAAAAGAACGTTCTGTGGTAGGAGCTAATGCTCGCGTATCAGTTTTGAAAGATATTTCAGTATATATGTCTGATCACCAAGATAGTTCAGTTCCTTTGGCTGATATTTTCTTTGCGCTTAAAGAAAAATATAACGAAGGTGTTGAATTAAATACAAAAACTGCCTCAGACGAAGAACTATACGCAATTTTAGGTGAAGTTGCTCCTGACTTTGATCGTGAGCGTGTTTACCCTTCTGATGTAAAGAAAATCATCAACTGGTTCAATACACTTTTGAAAAACTTGCCAGAAGCATTCGAGGTAAAAACAGAAACTGCTGCTCAATAGTCGTTATTGAAAAAGTTATAAAAACAAATGAGTGATAGGACAGACCTATCACTCATTTGTTTTTATATAGCAGGAAAGATTAAATCAAAAGTATCTCTGAGGTAAAAATCGAAAATATTTTTTGAGAATGAGTGTATTATTATAACTGATACACTGTTAACTAACAACGTCTTCTTACTTATGACTATTAGTTCATAACAAGCTTTGGAAAACGATACAACTGAGAATCATAAATTACCAGTTGTTCGACTTCTACAACCCACTTGTGATATATGGGCGATTTCTCTAAAGTTTGTAGCACTTCTTTCTTACTATTAGCATTCATAACAATCCAGCCTTGGGTCGACTCTGCCGAAATCGCATACGAATCTATAATTCCTTTCTGAATCAACTCTCCTATAAAGTTACGATGTTGAGGTACTTTTGAGAGTAGCTCCTCGTCAAGTTCAAATTGAAAAATTACCTGATATTTGTGCATAGTCGTAGCGATTAGATATAAACCTTGGCCTCTCTCCTAGTTTTTAAATTCTATAAAGTGATTTTTATCATAACACAAAAAAGAGACCATTAGTTGTACTTTCCAATAATTTAGCGCCCTAAAAACAAAAAACCTTGATAATGATGACATTACCAAGGTTTTTTACAGAATTGTAAAATTCTTATTTCTTCTTTCTCAACGAGTTAATCCAAGTAGCGATTTTGATAGCATCGTCTTTTGGAACGTTTTTCATCGCTGCCATTGGAGGATAACCAGGCCAGTTAGATGGCTTTGGATTAGCGATTAATTCAACGATTTTCTCGTTAGTATATTTTTTCTTAGCAACATCTGTGTAAGCTGGACCCACCAAACGAGTATCTACTTTGTGACAAGCAGTACAAGTATATTTAGTCATCAATGGTTTGATGTCTTCTGGGAAATCTTCTGCTTTTGCATTGATGGCAAATGCAGCAAGTATTAGAGAGCTCAAAACAACTTTTTTCATTTGTAATTCAAAGGGTTTCTTAAGGAATTGTATAATAAAGTAAAATAAAATTTAAGATAGTAAGCATATCACCAAATATTATTTTACCAATCTTCTCGAAATACAAAATAAAGACAAAAAGATGATTTATTTATCATTACCTATGTGTTTCTTGATTTTTCGGTAAAATTTAATGTAGAAAGCTACTTAAATAGAGATACAGGCATTAGGTTTTAGGTCATAAACTTAAAATTGAACTTTGTTGTTTACAAGATAAACGCCATATCACTTCAAAAAACCTTATAATGGTACTTCTTAAATTTTTTCTATACTCTTTCAACGACAATATTAAGCCAAAAGTACTGAGCTCGGTGTTAATGGTTTGTTAACGCAAAGAAGAACGATAAGCATCTATTGCCTTACGAACACTTCCGTGCTCTTGTAAGAGAGTTTCAGCAAGGGCTTTGTCAACGCCTAATTCTCTGATAATCATATTTTCAGCTCGTGCTACTAATTTATGGTTGCTCAATTGCATATCTACCATTTTATTACCACGAATGCGTCCTAATTGTATCATTACCGAGGTCGAAATCATATTAAGAATCAGCTTTTGTGCTGTACCTGATTTCATACGTGTACTACCTGTTACAAATTCTGGCCCTACGACCACTTCGATAGGAAATTCTGCTTCTTTTGAAATCTCACTTCCTATGTTACAAGAAACCGAACCAGTCAATACACCATTATTGCGAGCAGTACGAAGACCACCGATTACATAAGGAGTACGACCCGAAGCCGCAATTCCTACTACTGTATCTAGCTCATTGATATCATACTGTTCAAGGTCCTTCCAAGCTTGTTCTTCATCATCTTCGGCATACTCAACAGCCTTACGAATAGCAGTATCGCCACCTGCAATGATACCAATAACCAAGTCAAAAGGAACACCAAAGGTTGGAGGACATTCTGAGGCATCTACGATACCTAATCTGCCGCTAGTACCTGCTCCAATATAAAACAGGCGACCGCCTTGTTTCATCCTTGGAACAATTTGACTAACTAAGGCCTCAATTTGCGGAATAGCCTTCTCCACAGCATGGGGTACTGTTTTATCTTCATTGTTAATACCTTCCAAAATGGTCGTAATAGACATTTCGTCGAGGTTATTATATTTTGAGCTTGCCTCGGTTGTGAGTGTTTCTAAGTTGATTTCTTGTGACATAGTTTTACAAAACAAAATATTGGGTCTGTTTCTTCTTGAAGGGTTTGAAATAGATTCCCACTCCTAAACCGCTATAGTATCGAATGGAACGATATTGTACAAAGTGGCAATTAAGTATTAGTGTTGAATTGTGAATTAGTACTAAACGAACGATTATAAAAACTGTTTATTTCGGATATTGGATGTTGGATTTCGGAAGTGTAAGCTTCAATATTTTGTAAAAAATATAGTCATTCTACTTTATTGCCGACATCAGAAATCCCAAATCTGAAATAGTTGAAAATTTTAAATAACCATTATTTTACCTACTAAATTGACTCAATCATATTCGGCCGTAAGTTGTGGGCAAAATTACATTTAAGTTTTTTTATTTTAGGGACAAGGCAACAGGCACAAGGCAAAGAGTGTTAAAATGTTTTTTAATAACCACACATGCTTTTTTCAAAGCCCACCGCCGAAAGCCGTTACCTGAAAGCTTAAATTTTATTTTGCCCACCAACTTAATACCTCCTTAAATTTAGTTTTTAGCTATCGAGGTCCAACTCTTTACTTTAAACTAAAAGTTTGTTTTTCTTCTGTAAGAGCTCATCTTTTGTTTAAGGTCAAACACTACCAATACAACAAAACAAAGCACTTATGGGCTCATTATTGAGCCATTTCTGCGTAATATTTAAAGAACAACGGAATTGTTTCTATTCCTTTGTAAAAATTGAATAAGCCATAATGCTCATTTGGCGAGTGAATCGCATCAGAGTCAAGTCCAAAGCCCATCAAAACCGTTTTTACTTGCAACTCTTTTTCAAATAAAGCCACAATTGGAATACTTCCTCCTCCACGTGTAGGAACAGGCTTTTTACCAAATGCTTCCTCCATTGCTTTTTCTGCTGCCAAATATTCAATTGAATTAGTTGGTGTTACATAAGGTTCTCCTCCATGATGAGGACGAACTTTCACTTGAACACCCGCTGGTGCAATAGATTCAAAATGTTTAGTAAACAACGCTGTAATTTTATCTGATTGTTGGTTTGGTACTAAACGCATCGAAATTTTAGCGTATGCTTTAGAAGGTAAAACGGTTTTAGCTCCTTCTCCTATATAACCACCCCAAATACCATTTACATCAAGTGTAGGACGAATTGAAGCACGCTCGATGGTCGAATAACCTGTTTCGCCATATACTTCATCAATCGCTAAATCTTCTTTATATGCGCCCAAATTGAATGGTGTTTGAGCCATTGCTGCACGCTCCTCTGCTGTCAAATCTACCACATCATCGTAAAATGTTGGGATAGTGATATGATTATTTTCGTCATGCAACGAAGCAATCATTTTACTCAACACATTGATTGGGTTTGCTACTGCACCTCCATACACACCCGAATGCAAGTCACGGTTCGGTCCAGTTACTTCAACCTCAAGATAACTCAATCCTCTCAAACCAACATCAATAGATGGCGTATCATTAGCGATAATAGCGGTATCCGAAATTAAGATAACATCTGCTTTCAATCTATCCTTATTTGCCGCTACAAAGATACCAAGGTTATCCGAACCGATTTCTTCTTCGCCTTCAATCATAAATTTCACATTGCATGGCAAAGTGTTTGTTGCCATCATAGCTTCAAAAGCTTTGATGTGCATATAAAACTGGCCTTTGTCATCACAAGCTCCACGAGCGTAGATTTTACCATCTTTCACAACTGGCTCAAATGGAGGAGAATTCCACAATTCGTAAGGGTCAGCTGGTTGTACATCGTAGTGACCATATACCAACACGGTTGGAAGGGTTTCATCGATGATTTTTTGACCAAAAACGATAGGATGACCCGCCGTTTCGCATATCTCTACTAAATCAGCTCCTGCTGCCTGAATTTTTTCGGCTACAAATTCTGCTGCTTTACGTACATCACCCTTAAATTTTGAATCGGCACTCACCGATGGAATTCTCAATAAATCAAGAAGTTCATTCAAAAACTTCTCTTTATTTTGCTCAATATAGCCTTGCATAGACGTTGATGATTGATTTCAAAAAAATACCTCCAACTACTGAGTAATTGGAGGTACAAATATAGTAAGTTATTATGGAGTTATCATTACGAGTTTGGTATCAACCGATGTCATAATCGCAACGAAACATCTACATCAGAATTATATTACCAGTTAAATGATTACTCTTTCTTTTTTCGGAGATAAATACGACTTTCTTGTCCTCTCATTAATCGTACAATATTTTTGCGATGCGTAATCACAATCATCCCAAAAAGCATAAATCCAAAGACAATTACCGATTCATTTTCTTTACCAAATGTACGTAACAATAAAAGCACTGGAAATGCCAAAGATGCAATAATAGCTCCTAGTGATACATAATGAAACGACATAAATACTACAAAGAAAATAACCATACACACCAAAGCCGCCTCAGGATGCACCGACATGACCATACCCAATAGCGTTGCCACGCCTTTTCCTCCTTTGAAGTTTGAAAACACAGGGAAAATGTGTCCAACCACCGCTGCAAACCCAAACACCAACTTTAATGTTTGGCATTCGTTCCATTCAACCATGTGACCGTAATAAAGCATCAATGCCAACGAAGTAGAAATCCACCCCTTGATAGCATCAATCAACAACACGACAGTTCCTGCTCTTTTGCCCAACACTCTGAAAGTATTGGTAGCGCCAGCATTACCACTTCCGTGCTTGCGCACGTCGATTCCAAAATAAGCTTCGCCATACCAAATAGCCGTTGGGATGGAACCTAACAAGTAGGCAAGTACTGTACAAACAACAACGAGTAGGGTTAACATTTTTTTGCTAGTAGATTATTAAGTATAAAATCGGAATGTTGTAATAAAAGCAACGTCTAACATCTGGGTTCTCGAAACATGAAGAGTTTCATTTGTGTATTTTGGCGAAAGATTTATCTCTAATTCTTACCATAAAAACACCGAATAACTTCTGTTCAACTGGAATTTCTAAGCTTATAACCTCTATGTTACTTCTTATCTATCCGATTTCAAATTTTAGCACTTTTGTTGAGTAATAAATTGCTCTCTAAACAAAAATAAATGAAACTTTATGCAAAACCTATTAAGCAATAAAAGTTCTTAGAATAATCCAACGGGTTCAAAATAAATACAAATTAAGTGGTATTTACATGAAAAAAGCTGCCTGTATTGCTACAGAACAGCTTTTATATGAACATATATTTTGAAACAAAAAAATACTTTTAGGTTTAGCGATCGAGATTTTCAAACAAGTTTAAATCCTTGATTATGTGATTTTTCAGAGAAATCATAACCAATGATCTAAGCTGCAAATCTTAATTTGTCAACCTTTTATCAATCAAAGTTGCGCTATCTTTATCTTTGAAGAAAATACTTCCTTCAATAACCTTCGTAAATTCTTCTGAATAGGTATCCCCAATCGGAATACGCACTACTTTATCGAGTAATACTTCGTCGCCTTCGATGCCCGTAATTTTTTCCATCGAGATAATATAAGAGCGATGTACACGCATGAATCTGTCTGAAGGCAATCGTTTTTCTAAATCTGACAAGGTAAGATTGGTAGAAATACGTTCATCTTTCATGTAAATAGAAGCATAATTTTTTTGGGCTTCCATGTACACCACATCCTTAAATAGTACTTTATGAAACTTACCTTTTACATCTACCTTTACAAAAATAAACTCCTCTTTTTTGGCAGGTTGAGGCTCAGGCGCCGCTACAGGCTTAGGCTCTTCGACCAAAGTCATGTGAAAAGGCATTTTGTTGACAGCCTTCAAAAACCTTTGGTATGAAAATGGTTTTACCAAATAATCAAGTACTCCATATTCAAAGCTTTTAAGCGCGTATTCTTGATAACCAGTAGTCATGATAAATTTCATGCGACCATCAAAAAGACTCACTAGGTTCATGCCATTCATACGAGGCATTTGAATATCTGCAAATACTAAATCAACTTCTTTAGTTTGTAAGATACCAACCGCTTCCATGGGATTTGTAGTGGCCGCAACTAAGTTTAGAAATGGGGTATCGTTGATATAATCTACCACAATATCCAAGGCAGATTGCTCATCATCTACTGCGACACAGTTAATCATATTCCGTTCGGGTTATAGTTAAAGTTTAAAGTAAAAAATACAGCATAATCATCCTTATCATCTATCACACTCAATTCTTGAGCTTCGCCATGAACAACCTTCAGGCGTTTTTTGATATTGTCGATACCAATACCTGTTTGACCTTTATCAGTGATAGGATTATCATCTTTTCTTTTCAAATTCCAAGTAGAGAACGTCAAAATATCATCTTCGAGAATCGCACGAATTTGGAGTGGACTCTCTGGGTCATGAAGCTCGCCGTGTTTAAAGCTATTTTCTACAATGGTAATTAGTACCATAGGCATGATTCTAAAATAGCTAAAATCGCCTTGTTCTTCATAATCAATAAAGATATTGTTATTAAAACGTTGTCTTTGTAGTTCGAGATATTGCTTGACAAAATCCAATTCCCCTTCTAAGTCGACGGTATCTTGCTGCATTCGAGTACTAGTAGCATAGCGCATCATTTCAGCAAATGTCAGGATAATATTTCCTGCTTCTTTGGATGCACCACGTACCTTGCTGTACAGCATGTTTAGGGTATTGTACAAAAAGTGAGGATTGATTTGCGCACGTAAAAAGGCCATTTCGGCGAGAGTTTTCTCTTTTGCTAAAATTGCCAGTTCTGCGTCTTGACGTGCAATTTCTGCATCTTTTTCCGCAATTGCAATTTCTTGATGAGCAATTTCTTTTTGCTGTTTAATCGACTTCAGAGCAAAAAAATACCCTACACTAAACATCACATATGTATTTCCATTAAAGATAGTTAAAGAAACCATCTGCGCTATTTTAGTACCTACTGTATCAAACAATCCTGGCATTAAAATATACTCTATCCACGCCCGCCAACCTAAATACAAACCAAGCAATACTAAAAATGACAGAATTAGCTGAAAAATTTTCGATTTTGAAAAAAAACGGGGCAAAACTACCAGCGCAAGCCCATAAAACAGCATGGCGTCGCCAATCCTATACACGATTGCCTGTAGAACGAACTTTGGTGTAATAGGCTCACCATAGAAGAAATGAAGAAGTAAGCTAAAATAAATGGTGTATAAGACCCAAATCATTACATGCGTACTCACTTCTCTTGACGCCCACCAAGTCCTTTTCTGTGTATCTGCTGTTCGATTCAACATAGAATTTTTTAGGATAATTAAAAAATTAAAATAGACAATCTTCCTATTCGGATTGATAATAAACGGATTAATCCGATAAAATAAATAGGCCAAAATCTTTTGAACAACTTTGTATCATCACTTCGCAAGAAGCTTATTACTAGACACATAACTCAATAAATAAAAGATTTTTGCCATGAAAAATATTACAACTAACAACAAGCTTTCTGTTTCTAAGTCTACTGTAGCAAAATTCAACAACCAAGATAGCCTTAACCACAAAACGGCTTCGATTATCTCAAACGTTGGCGCTCAGTACACCGCCTCGATCATTTCGAATTTCAATGATAACAATACCGCTTCGATTATCTCGAATTTCTAAG
>NZ_JASHIF010000016.1:0-103728 GCF_030056595.1 Flectobacillus roseus | reverse complement strand
ATAGCTTCAATTATCTCGAATTTCTAAGAATAGCCCTTTTTTACCAATAACAACACAACATTCAAAAATTTAAAACTCTTATTGCCATGAAATCTATCGCAACTAACAACAAGCTTTCTGTTTATAAATCTACTGTAGCAAAATTCAACAACCAAGATAGCCTTAACCACAAAACGGCTTCGATTATCTCAAACGTTGGTGCTCAGTATACTGCTTCTATCATTTCGAATTTCAATGATAATGCTACTGCTTCAATTATCTCGAATTTCTAAGCAGTTGTTTGTCCTAGCCATAAAACAAAAAAATCCTTAATTTGTAGACATTCGCAAAACCGCTCAAGTGCGAAAAGTAAAATTATAAATCTACAATATTCTAAATTTCAAATCGCAAGTTTACATTCGGTCAAAAGGTACTTTTGACAATCAATCATCAAATTTTTTTAGCTAATGTCTTCGACTTTAGGAGGCACGTAGATGTCGATATGCTATAGAAATGAACCAGAGGGGAAACTCAGTAATTCTACATAATGGAAAATACTCAATTATACGCATTGCTCAATACGTATAGCCCTAAAGGTTCATTTCTTTTTTTTGGATTCACGGCACTGTAATATACTTTTTGTACAAAGTAAATACCTTATCGCAAAAAAACTATCTTCAACAAAGACATTTTCGATATCTGACAGGGTATAGCAAAATAAGAGACTTAACAAAAAACTCCTACCAAACATTACGTTCAATAGGAGCTGGTAACTTAGAATGAAAAATGTACTGAACCTTTGATGGTAAATTTATCTGGTAATTTACCCGATGGTGACAAATGGTCTAAGTAAGTTAGGCGATGAAATGCCTGAAGTCTAAATATTTTGAAGATATTATCAATACCATAACCAACCTCAACAAACGGTACATTGGGATCTAAGCTAGAGAAATTAAACCTTGATTCCAACAAATTAGATGGGTGTCTAGGGTTAAAAATTGGCATTGCATCATCCATTAACTGTTTATTGCTATGTTTTTGGCTACCGAACAATACATTGGCTGTTGCCAAAAGACGCCATTTCAATTGACGAATCGCAGGAATTCTATTGAATAATAACCCTTCGAAATTGTGGTTGTATTGCATTGAAACAAACTTATCGCTCACGAACTCAAAATAGTGCATCGTATTAAAAGCTGCTCTATTGAAAAATAAGGTCTGATTCCCTAAATGTGGATACAATAATGGCGCTGGCAAACTTGATGGAGTATAACCCGCTTGCAACAAATAAGACGAGCGACCGAGCGTACCTAATCTAAATGTTTGATATACTTTTGCGGTAAATTTATGATAGTCAAAATCGCCATTTAAAACTCCTTTCAAACCCTTTTGATAAGTAAGCGTTACAACTGGAACACGTTTGGTGTCGAGAGTAATTCGTTCGTTGCCGTCCATGATATAAGTTTCATTTTTAGCAAAACGAGCTTCTAATGTCAAAAAGGTATCATCATAATAATCTCTTGAAGGAGATTGTTGATTCATTTCTGGATTAGTACGGTATTTGAATGCAAACAAAGGATCAAAATTTCGTTGAATCAATGATGCCGTTAAAGTAATGCCTTTAGTCGGCTCAGTTTTAATGAACGCTTCATTTTCTCGACGATAAAACGCTCCAGAATATAATCCCCAGCGCGTAAAAGCGTAGAAAATTTTATTGTCTGAAATCAATTCAGGTGTTAAGCCTATGCGCTCTAAGTCATAAGAATGTTTAATTCCTGCAACAGTCCAGTGTCTTCTAGATAAAATATAATTAGCCTCCGCCCCATATTTCATCTTCAAATCTCTTGTACCAATTCCAGCAAACCCTTTAAAAACCCAACGCTTGCTAAAGGCTGCATTAGTTCTAAAGCCCATTCTTAAGCGCATTCCCTCGATTCGGTTGAAGGCAATAGAATACAAATATGGGCCAATTTCGATACCATCGAAACGCTTGTAACCACTTGCAACAATCTCCGCAATCTCTACATATGTACGTACGATAGGCACATTACGAACGGTATCTATCAACTTAGACGCTAATACATCTTGAGCACTAAAAGGCTCATGACGCGCTTGTTCCCAAAACTTAGGATCTGCTTCTTTTGAATCTTCGGCTACTTCGACAGGAATATCATAAAACGCTAGAGGCTTTGGCTGATTTATCACAAAGTCTTTGTTGGAGATATACATTTTCAAAAGCATACCTGCCGAGTTTTTTGAAATTTCAGCAATATCAATCAAAAAACGTGTTTTTGCTGGAAGCCAAGCACCTTCAGAAGTTTGTGTTAACTCCTGAGAAATTTTAATTTTATCGATGAAGTTGATATTGGCTTCTTTACCTACAGTAGCGTCTATCTGAACCAAAGCATAAGTAGTGGTATCGATATAAGCTTTTCCGATAAACACCAAATCTTTATCGTTTTTTGGGTCAAACTCCATTCCATAGCAGATATGCCCATCGATATCGGTAGTATCTGCCAAATACCACTTATAGGTTCCTTTCCAGTTTTCACCTATTGGCGAAATAATATCTTTTCCTAAAAACGCTACGTAGTTATTATAAAAGTTGTAGTTAGCAAAAAGATTTCCGCCCACCAACTGTGACACAAATCCACCTTCTTTGACGCCAACTCCTTTTACATTATTTTTAAGCACCATCTCTTTTTTACGAGAAGGACTTTCACGATAATAATACTTTGATACTGTTTCGGAAATGAATGTTGGGATAACTGCCTTTCCATCTTCGCCAGCCATTTTTTCAAATTTGCTAATAGCGCCTTGGATTTGCTTCATAACCTTTTTCTTCTTGAACTTTTCTGAAATATTATCTACATCAAGTTCCATTTTCGAATAGGAATCATACTCGTAGGCACTCAAACGCTTACGGTCATTTTTATCACTATTTTCACGAAGTTTACGAAGAATTTTAAAAGCAGGATTTTCTCCAGAATAAACAATTACCTCATCTAGTGACTTGGCTTCGCCTGCTAACTGAAAATCAATAGTTTGATTTGCTGACTTTTTATCTATGGCTTTGGTACGAGTTTTATAGCCTACTGTACTTACATAGAGAGAATCGCCTAATTCTTTTGCACGAATAGTAAAAATACCCTCAAAGTTAGTTTGAGCGCCTATATTTTTACCTTTGATACCGACTGTGGCAAAAGGAAGCGGATCACCATTTTTTGCATCTGTAACTCTACCTTTTATGACGAATTGTGCTCTTGTAGTTAGGGTTGTTAAGATTAGAATGGTTAAAATTTTTGTGAATAAAAAGAGGTTTTTAGTGCACATGTATAAGACAAGTGATTTTGATTCCAACATTTCTCGGATAATACTCGGATGGCGATAATGTTTTAAATCTGTGATTAGATATTTTATAAACGGAAAACTAAACAGCTGGCTACTTGAGCCATTAATTTAAAGAGATTTTTTATTCAAATTTGGAAAAAGAAACTTAAAAATACAATTTATTAGTATGACAATTAAAAGACACTTCACCCTCTAACTTACTGAAGATAAGTCTATAATCTTGTATAGCAAATCTCCATTCCTTTTATGTGCTGTACATTGAATATGTACGAAGAAAAAGTTATAACTGGTTGCTTAAGAGCGTAGAATATTTTTGGGGTACAATTCAGTTAATGAATCATTGAGGTTATTTTTTATTTCAAATCAAAAAGAAGTTTTCACTCCTCTCTAAATTTCTTTCAAGAATTGGACTAATTTTTGGAAAGCTCGTCCTCGGTGAGACATACTGGCTTTTTGTTCCATCGTCATTTCAGCAAATGTTTGCTCATAACCATCTGGCACAAATACAGGATCGTAGCCAAAACCGCCTTCGCCTCTTAATTCTTCGATTATTTGTCCTTCTACGATACCATCAAATTGGTGAATTACGCCATCCAATATCAAAGTAATAACTGTTCTAAATCTTGCTTTACGACTTGCTTTATCTTTTAAATTGGTCAAAAGCAAGGCTATATTATCGGCATTATTACGATGGGCGCCTGCATAGCGTGCCGAATATACCCCTGGCTCGCCATTGAGTGCTTCAACTTCTAAACCTGTATCATCTGCAAAACAGTTGATATTGCTATAATTATCAAAAAGGTATTGGGCTTTTTGTAGAGAATTGGCTTCAAGGGTATTACCTGTTTCGGGTAACTCTTCTTTGCAGCCTGTAGCTTCAAGAGAGATAAGTTCGAACTGCTCGCCGAGCATGGCTTGAATTTCTTGCAACTTATGGGCATTGTTCGTTGCAAAACACAACTTTTTCATAATAATCATTCAAATTTTAGTTTCGGGCTATACTTTTCATGTCAAAGCCTTCCTCTGCTGAGAAGAAGGCTTTGATATTTTTTGTAAAACTACAAAGAAAACAGTTGAGTACTACCCTGACTGTCATTATTTTACTGACACTACTTCTACTTCAAATTGTAATGAAGAATAAGGAGGTATCACATATACACCAGTAGTTTGATTTACACTACCACTACTTGAATACCCAATATTTGACGGAAAGATAAACACCGCTTTTTCTCCTACCTTCATTCTTGCAACACCTTCTTCGAACCCTCTAATTGCAAGATTTGCACCAACGGTAAAGTCCATAGTATTTGAGTCAAATTGAGCATCATAATAAAGTTTGTTATTGGCATCTACTTTTCTCATTTCAAAAAGCAACTTTCCTGTGTACTTCAGTGACACTTTTTTGCCTGCTGTTAAAGACTCCCCAGTAGGATTAGCACTTGTTACTGCAAATCGCAAATCTGTAGAAGTTTTGGTAAATGACAATTGCGGATACTTTGTTGCGATGTATTTGTCAATATTCTCGTTTTCGGTAAGCGTATTTAATAACTCAATCTCAATAATCACAGGATCACCATTACTTTGAAGTTGAGGGAAAATAAATTTACCTTTATCGCCTACACGCATGATGCTCAACGGATAATTGAACACACTGTTATAAGCTCCGAAAATATAATCATAAGCAATTTTCTGATTAACTCTTGAGCTATCGACAATAGTACCTGCAAGGTTTTTAATGACAAAGTTAATTGACGACAAGTCACCTACCACAGGAACACGACCTGAGGGATTTGAATTGTTGATTTGAAAATAAAAGCCCGAGGCATGTTGTTGTACAGCAAGATTATTATCAGTGATATATTTCTTTACTGCTGCTTCATTCTGTTTTAGTTTCTCTGTTGCAGCTGGGTCTGGATCGCCATTACTCATACAAGAAGTCACCAAAAATGCGCAGCTAATCGCTAATAACCAGAAGAGTTTTTTCATAATAAATACAATAATTGGGGTTTAAAATTGCAGAATCTTATGGCTTTGCATATATCTGCTATCAAAAAATAAAGAGTTAGATGTTAGAGCATCTTATCCCAAAGACTCCAAAGCTAGCAAAATGGTTGTATCAACACCTCCATTCCTTACAACTTTATCTTTTTAAAAGGATTACTTACTCTAATTTCTAACTCTTTAGATAATATTTACTATTAATTATCGCTTACAGCAATTACTTGTACATCAAAAATCAATGGTGATTCTCCTGGAATCTTCGGTAAAGAGCCTGTTGTACCATAGCCAATAGATGATGGGAAAATAAGGGTTGCTTTTTCTCCAACTTTCATCAACTCCACACCTCTTTGAAAACCTGTAATAGCCGATGAACCTCCAATGGTAATTTTGAAAGTATCGGTTTTAGCAACGTTCGAATCGAAGATGAATCCATTTAATAGCTTTCCCGTATATTTAACTTTGGCAATTTTACCACTTGCCATATAGTCGCCTGTACCGTCTTGAGTACGGATATAACGTAAGCCATTGGTATATTTTGCTGTTACCTTAATCTTATTAGCCAAGATATAGTTATCAATATAGGCTGATTCACTGTATGTTTTAAACCATTTTACATCCAAACGAATTGGTGAGTTTGCAGGTAAATTTGGAAACGTTTGTGACCCCAACGCTTGAGTAGATGGAATTATAAATGAACCTTGTTGGCTTTCATGCAACAAAGGAAGTGTTTTCACAAAAATACTGGTACTATTACCATAGATAAACTGGAAAGGTTTTCCTGTCACAGAGCTATCTATCTTCACCCCATCCAATCTCGAAATGGTGTACTGTACTCTTACAGTATCGCCAGAAGTCATAACACGCCCGCTAGTATCACCCACAGCTGTATAGTAAATACCGTTTGTTGCTTTGGTAAATGATAATGACTGTGAACTTAAATATGTCTGAATTTTGGTTTCGTTCTGCTTAACGATTTCGTCGTCCTCTAAAACGATCGTCGATAAACAAGAACTCAATAGCACTACAATCGCAAACAGCCCCAACACATATAAACTTTTGATGTTTTTCATCTTTGATGATAATTACAGATTGTTAGATTAAAAATTAGCTTGGAATATCTTTAACTGAAAACTCCTAAACATAAAGTATTCACTTTACTGGAACAGACAGTCTTTCATAGTGTAAAATAACGACAAGCAATTGTGGAATAGTGCTACTTGGCTGTTAAAAACTGTTAAAATTAGCAGTTTTGCACTTTAGTATGAAGGGATTTCCAAAAACAGACAAAAGTGTAAGATGTATCCGAGAATACCGCCTACACTTTTATCGGATAATTACTTACAACCTTGATATTATTTTGACGCTGTGAAATCAATTACTTCAACCTCGAATACCAATGCAGAGTTGCCTGGGATTGGGCCTTGTCCTTGCTCGCCATAACCAATAGCTGGAGGAATAACGAATGTTGCTTTACCACCTTTTTTCATCAATGTCAATGCTTCGTTAAATCCTGGAATCATTTGTCCGATTGGCATATCAATTGGTTGTTTGCTTTGGTCAAATACTTTACCATCCAAGAATTTACCAACATACATACACTTACAAACGTCTCCTTTTTTAGGACTAGCACCAGTACCTTCAGTTGTGATTGAGTAGTACAAGCCTGAAGCAGTAGTTTTGAATGTTTTTCCTGATTTTGCGATATAATCTTCAATCAATTTTGGAAGTTGTGTCTTACGCTCTTCAGCAGCTTGCTTTTCTTTTTGAGCGTTAGCAGCCATTTCTTTATCAAAATCAGCACGAGTTTGTACTTTCAAGATTTTAACAGAATATTTCAAATCTGTTCCTTTTTTGATAAATGGAGGCAATTGTTGTGCACCTTTTGACAATGAATCTACTGGTACATAAATTGTTGCACTGTCACCCTGAGCAAGTAATCTCAAACCATCTTCGAAGCTACCTTTAAAGCCTGATGCACCTGCTGGTTGAACCATAGCACGTGCTGGGTTTGCTTCTGTTGACTCCTGTAACAATGAATCTGCGCTGTTATAAATTTTCGCAGTAAAAGTGATGATATCGCCATCTTTTAATTTCTTCGCCTTGTCGTCATGATTGTGAATTTGGATCTTCACATTTTCAATTACCTCTACACGATTTTTGTTACATGCAACTACTAAGCTAGCAGCAGCCATAACCATGGTAAGTTTTTTAAGCATTTTTCTGATTATTGTAAAAAATTGATTTTAATTCTATTCTACTTTTAATAATTCCTCTTGATACTCTGGCAAAATTGAGAGTAATTTAGCGACTGTTCCTTCTACGCCCAATCCTGTTGTTTTTCCTCCTGCCGCATTTTTATGTCCTCCGCCATTAAAATACTTAGATGCCAAGCCATTTACTGCAAACTGCTCTACCGAACGGAACGACATTTTTACAGCTTCTGGGCGATCTACAATAATTACTGACATGACAATGCCTTCTACTTGTAAACCATAATTTACAATCCCCTCTGTATCACCTGTTTGAGAATTGTATCGTTTAAGCTCCTCAGCAGTTAACACAAAATACACTACTCGATATTTAGGCAATACCACCATTTTTTCGGACAATACAAATCCTAAAAACTTCAGGCGCTCTACCGAAGTACTATCATAGATACGACGATGGACCAAGTTGGTATTGACGCCCAACTCCATAATATCTGCCGCAATACGATGTACTTCTGGCGTGGTACTTGGATGTCTAAAAGAACCCGTATCAGTCATAATACCTGCATACAAGCTTTCACCGATTGGAACATCGATGAGATTTTTATCACCCAACAATACAATCAGTTGATAAATCAACTGCGCTGTTGCCGAAGCTTTTGTGTCATGGTATACAAAAGTAGCAAAGCTTTCAGGATTGATGTGATGGTCTATCATCACTTTGGTAGCTTTTGCTTTTTCTACATATTCGGCCATTGCTTCAATGCGACCTAATGCAGAAAAGTCAAGGCAAAAAATTAAGTCTGCCTCATTTATGTATTTTATGGCTTGCTTTTGAGCTTTTGAGTCTTCAAAATTAAGAACCTCATCATTTCCCTGCATCCAATTCAAGAACCTAGGATAATCAGATGGAGTGATTACCTGTACTTGATGACCTTTTTTCTTGAGATAACCTGCCAAACCTAGCGACGAACCTAAAGCGTCGGCATCTGGCTTGTAGTGAGTGGTAATCACAATCCTTTGTGGGGTAGCGATTATCTCACGAAAGGCTTCGAAGTTTTGCATTCTATTAGTGATTTCTCCTAAAAGAGTTTTATTTTAAGTTAATTAGCCCACAAAGTTAGAGAATAGTTTACAGTTTATGATTTATCACTTGGAGATTTTTGAAATATTCGAGTGATTTAGCCTTAAAATTGCTATATTAGGTAGGTAATCGTTTGAAAATCAAGCAAAGAGTATATCAAGCCTATAAAACCGTATAGTTATTTCTTTGAATGGTGAGAAGAATATCCTTGGAACTTGATATAATCAGATATAATTTTGTATTAAACAAAAATCATATAATACCCATTTTATGGCTACTAACAGAACCTTTACAATGATTAAGCCAGATGCTGTAGCAGATGGCAACTCAGGTGCAATTATCAAAATGATTGAGGAAGCAGGCTTCAAGGTTATTGCAATGAAAAAAACATTGTTGACTCCAGCTCAGGCGGGCAAATTCTATGAAGTTCACGCTGAGAGACCGTTCTACGCTGATCTTTGCGAATACATGTCTTCTGGTCCTATCGTACCAATGATTCTTGAAAAAGAAAATGCTGTTCTTGATTTTAGAACACTTATTGGTGCTACTGACCCAGCTAAAGCTGACGAAGGAACTATTCGTAAAATCTTCGCAAAGTCTTTGAGTGCAAACGCCATTCATGGTTCTGATTCAGACGAAAATGCAGCTATTGAAGGTGCATTTTTCTTCGCAACTACTGAGCAATACTAGGCTATTGCTGAGTAACACTTCAGATGCAACATTAATCACAGAAGCTGTCTTACCGACAGCTTCTGTTTTTTAAGGCTTTTGATTAAATATCATTTTATTTACCTCAATTCCGACACATGCTCCTTTTCTTTATCCTTGGATATTTATCGGTGAATCTTTTGGTAGGCTGGTGGGCTTCAAGCAAAATATCGAGTACCGAAGATTTTGTACTTGCAGGACGTGGTTTGTCCTTTGGGCTTTCGTCGATGGTTACTTTTGCGACGTGGTTTGGCTCAGAAACCATGATGGGAGCTCCCGCAGAGTTTATAGAAAAAGGTATCTTAGGAGTGATAGAAGAGCCTTTTGGAGCAGCGCTGTGTTTGATTTTGGTAGGCTTGTTTTATGCAAAAATTTTCTATAATCTGAATATCCTCACCTTTTGTGATTATTTCAAATTACGATATGGAGTTGCCGCAGAATATGTATCGGCATTCCTAATGGTTCCTTCTTATTTTGGTTGGATTGCCGCCCAGCTTATTGCGATGGGTACAGTTTTGGAGGTAGTAGTTGGCTGGCCTTTGTATGTGGGAATATTAATCAGTGCCATTTTGGTGATGGTTTACACCCTAATGGGTGGAATGTGGTCAGTTTCAGTAACCGATTTTTTCCACAATATTTTGCTAATTATTGGATTAATCATTCTCACGGCAATCATGCTTGATAAAACAGGCGGACTCAAACCTGTGATAGCCTCTACGCCACAAGATTTTTTTAGAGTAATACCCAAACGGTTTACCCTACTCGAATCGGCTTCTTACCTCACAGCTTGGATTACTGTTGGATTAGGCTCTATTCCCCAACAAGATATTTTTCAGAGAGTTATGGCATCTAAAGATGCAAAAACGGCTGTTCGATCTTCAGTTACAGCGGGTTTTCTGTATTTGTCTGTAGCTATGCTACCTTTATTTATTGCCTTAATGGCAAAATACCTTCACCCCGAACTTTTACAGCATGATGCCCGTATGATTATCCCAAACATGGTGATGGAGCATACCAATACATTTATACAAATCTTGTTTTTCGGTGCTTTAATTTCGGCAGTATTGAGTACAACGAGTGGAGCTATATTGGCTCCTGCGTCTGTCATTGGTGAAAATATCATTAAACCACTTTACCCTAAACTAACAGACCAACAATTACTTTTTGTGATTAGATGCTCTATAGTTGTAGTGACTATAGCAAGTATATGGATGGCAACCTCAAGGCAAAATATCTTTGAGTTAGTTGGCGAGTCCTCAGCATTTAGCCTTGTATCACTTTTTGTGCCATTGACGGTAGGATTATACTGGAAGAAAGCCAATACTATAGGCTGTATTGCTTCGATGATATTAGGATTTAGCTCTTGGTTTATTTGCAATTTTGTATGGAAAACGGAGTTTCCTGCTTCCCTTATCGGGCTTATAGTTAGCTGGATTGCTATTTATGTCGGGTCGTATATTCCAATTAAGTCTCTAAGATCTTAATTGGAATAATACTTCGACATACGATGTTGACCATCAGATGTGAAGGTTTTAGAAATTTTATTTGTAAGGATTTTATAAAATATCAAAAATCAATCTGACTAATACTTATCGTCTTCGCCCAAATCATCTCCTAGAAGGCCTTTGCCAAATTTTTTGAGACCATCTAGCCACGAACCCTGTTTCTTTCCCTGTCTTACTTCTTTTTCTGGTTCGCGTTTTCTTGGCGTATTAGGTGTAACAGTTACTGGCGGTACAACCTTAGGTTCTGTTTTACGCAAAATTTTATAACTATCTTCACGTTCATCGATTGAACGAAGCCCGTTCCAAACTAATCCTACAGCCGTTGCGAAAGATGGGTTTTTCACTTCTTCAGAAATGGTACGTCCAAGATTTTCGTTAGGATACCCTAGTCTTACATCGCGTCCTGTTACTTTTTCAAACAACTCGCAGATATTCGGTGTTTGTACAGAACCTCCCGTAAGAACGATACCACATGACAAGCGATTTCCAAACCCTGAACGGCTAATTTCGGCAACCACGAGTGCTGCGATTTCCTTCAAACGCTCCTCAATAATGATAGATAGGTTTTTTACCGAAACAACTTTTGGCTTACGTCCATTGATACCAGGAATCGAGATAGTTTCTTCAAAAGGTACCTGAGAAGCTAATGCATTACCAAAACGTACCTTCAGTACCTCTGCATGTTCATTCGAGACATTACATCCTTGCTCAACGTCGGCTGTAATGATATCGCCAGCATAAGGCAATACCGAAATATAGCGAACGATATTTTTATAGAAAATAGCAATTTCGGTAGTACCGCTACCGATATCTACCAAGGCTACTCCACTTTTCTTTTCTTGCTCTGAAAGTACTGCCAATGAAGCTGCCAACGGAGAAAACACCAAACCACCTTCGATTTCCATTTTCTCTTTTGCACGCTCGATACAGCGCTTAGTTTTATCCAAAGCCAGTGTAGGAGATGTAATCATTAGAAAATCTCCTTGTAACTTCAAACCACTAATACCTACAGGTTCTTGAATACCTGTACTAGAATCTACCACGTATTCTTGGGGTAAGGTATGTACGATTGAGTTACCTTGAGAAATGAAGGTACGCTCTGCGTCACTAGCCACTTGGTCTACGTCTGTTACTGTAACCTCCTCGCCTGAGGTGTTACGAGTAATCATGGCCTTGTGCTTAATTCCCGCAATGTTTGGACCCGCAACACTAGCGATAACTCCACGGATATCGATATTCGCTTGTTGCTCAACTTGCATAATCGCGTTGCGAACGGCGTCGATTGTTTTGTTGACGTTCAAAACAACACCCTTCGAAACTTGACCAGTAGTATCGCCTTTGCCCAAGCCAAGTATCTCTAACTTTCCCATGTTATCGAGTCTACCAGCTACAACGCTTACTTGCTTGCTACCTATGTCCAATCCAACAATTATCTCACTCATGCGTTTTAGAAGTTTTAGTGATCCTTCAGTCAATAAACCCCAATATAAATGTAATAGCAAAAACTACATAATACGCCTCAACCTATAACACTATTGATTAACAACTGAAAACCTTATTCACAAACAATCTGATTCTTATATTTAACACTAATCTTTTTATAAAAATCCCAACCTTTGACTGGTAGAATCTCCTTATATAAAATTTTGATTTTTTTAAATTTAGCCTCTAAATCCATGGCTAATCCTAGCTCAATAAAGTGACTTCCAAATTCGGGTATTAAAGTAACTCCCCCATCTTTTTCAACAATAAGCTGGGTAATTTGAGACTTCCAAAATTCATCATCACGAATAAACTTTATCAGTTCTATAATAGACTTACTTTGTGCGTCTTTTAGGGATTTTTTACCCGTAAAGTAACCGCCCGAAATCAACAACACTCGCTCGGTGTGGTGAGGCGATAGCCCAATCATTGAACCATCCTCTACCAAGTAGCTATCATATTGAGTATGGTTGGGACTTTTGCTCGACAAGATTCTTGCAATAGGAGTATGTTCTTGCACCGTAATAGTCATTTGTCCACTCAAATCTTGGTGTGCCTGACATGATTTAATCAAAGGATTTGCCAACACTTTTCGTTCAATTGCCTTCAGATTTATTCTACTAAAAGGCTTGCCTTGAGGGTCTTCGCTTGGTATTCCAGTGACTACGTTTTGAACATCATACTCTTTTACAAGTAGATTTTTGTTTTCACTCTCTATTACAACCTTAATCTCTTTACATTTTTGTTTGCTATGAATTAGATTAGCTCCAAAAATGGCAACCGCCACCGCTACCACTGATACGATAAGCACTATAGTTCTCTTGAATTGTACTTTTAGTGGCAAATCAATATGGGGTTAGTGTTTACACGTTATTACTATTTTTTAGCCAAGCAGTTAAGGCTACAAGATTTACACGAAATTAGTATTTTTTTCTTATGTTTTACTTAAGAGGATTTTATTAAAATTTTTAATAACCCTAAAAAAGCAATTTTAATCACCGAATTTATTACAAGAGTGCAACAAATCGGTGATTAACTTATTTCAAATTGAATATTTTTTTATAGTAGATACCTCTTTTTTTATTGAGCGGTTAACATCTCCTTAATTGGAGCCAAAAGAGTATCAATATCTCCAGCCCCAATTGTCACTAGCAAGTCTAAATCTTTCGTTTTAAGCACGTTCAACAAATCTTGCTTAGCAACCATTTGTTTGTTATCAATAGTCACTTTATCAAAAATAATTTGCGAAGTAACTCCCTCAATTGGTAGCTCTCTTGCAGGATAAATATCTAATAATAAAAGCTCATCAGCCAAACTTAAACTTTCGGCGAAACCCTCTTGGAAGTCTCTTGTACGAGTAAACAAATGTGGCTGAAATACCGCCGTAAGTTTACGGGTAGGATACAGCGCTTTTACAGAACGTAAAAAAGCCTCAATTTCTGTTGGGTGGTGTGCATAATCATCAATAAACACTACGTTTTCTTGACGGACATGGTATTCAAATCTGCGTTTTACTCCCTTAAATGTATTGATTCCATCACGAATTTCATCAGCACTCAAACCTACAGTTAAACATGCCGCTGTAGCTGCCAATGCATTTTCGACATTATGAAATCCTGGCGTAAGTAATTTACAATCTTTGATTTCTCCATCTGGATACACGATATCAAAGACCATCTCTGCATTTTCAATGCGAAGGTTACTCACATGATATTGCCCACCATCGAGCGAAAACTCAGCCGAGTTCTTTGTGTAATTCTCCAACTCCAAGCCTTTTCGCTGAAACAATCGACCACCTTCTTTAATTTGTCCGACATACATTCTAAAAGAGTCCAATACATGATTGTGATCTCCATAAATATCTAAGTGGTCGGCATCGGTAGAAGTTACAATAGCAACATCGGGATGCAAGGTCAAAAACGAACGGTCAAACTCATCCGCTTCAATAACGCATGCCAAAGGATTTGGCGCACTACTAATCAAAAAGTTGGTTCCGTAGTTTTGCGTTATGCCTCCCAAAAATGCCGTAATATCACGATTTGCATTTTTAAGAATATGAGCAATCATCGAAGAGGTTGTGGTTTTACCGTGCGTACCCGCCACGCCAATCGTAAACATATTTTGCGTGAGAAGTCCCAATACCTGCGAGCGCTTCATCAGCGTAAAGCCATTTTCCTGAAAATAATTCAACTCGGTATGATTCTTTGGAATAGCAGGGGTATAAACTACAAGGGTTTGACTCGTATCTGCCAAATATTCACTTGGAATAAGTTCAATGCTATCTTCGAAATGAACTTTTGCACCTTCTTTTTCCAAAGCTTGAGTTAGTGGTGTAGCTGTTTTGTCATAACCAGCCAATTGATATCCGTTGGCAATGAACCAGCGCGCAATTGCTGACATACCGATTCCACCTATTCCTAAGAAATATACGTATTTGAGTTGTTGTAAGTTCACGATATAGTGTTTGGTTAATGTTAATTAAGTAAGTGGCAACATAAAATTCAACTATTTGGCATTCGGCTATGGGCTCTCGGCATAAATATTTCTCATAAATTCATAGAAAATCTTCTGCCTAATACCTACAGCTTATACCCTAAAGCATTTTAACGCCATCCTATTTTGCATTAATACTGGAGTTATTAAACAATATTAACTTTACTGCCTCTATGCTAAAAGTTTGACGGTATCTTTGAGGAAACCATGGAAACATTTTTGCCAAATGCCCATTGTCGACAGCTAGTACCCAATAGCTATAATTTTGCTCTATTGCCATGACGAATAAGGCTCAATACTTAGTCTTGAATTGTAATAACGAGGGTCGTCTGTAACTTCAGTCTGTACCCAAGTAGGTAGGTCAAATGTTTCTGTTTCTGAGCTAAGCTCTATTTCGGCAACAATTAAGCCTTCGTTGGCTCCTTTAAATACATCGACTTCCCAAGTTTTTCCTTCGTGAGTAATGAGATATCTGTACTTTTCAATGTTTTGTTGCGTAAAATTATCTAACAATGCCAGTGCTTCATCTTTAGGTATCTCATATTCAAACTCTAAGCGACTCATTCCTTGAGTTTTTCCTTTAATTGTAATAAAGCCTTTATCATTGGTAGCTCTCACTCTCAAAGTTTTTTCAGGATCGGTAGAAAGATACCCTTGTTTTAAGAAGTTGGGTATTGGTTTATCCAATTCATGCCATAATTCATGATTTACCAAAAACTTTCTTTCTATTTCTACAGCCATGATTTATAGTTGTTTTACGGCCTCAATAATTTTAATTTGCTCAAGTACCAATTCTGGTTTTATCAACAACTCTTTTCCTTCTGCAATGGCTTCATATAAGTTTTGGAAAAGTAATCCCCAATTACCAACTTCCGTTTCCACTTTTCCTTTGATAACTACATCGCCAATATTCGAATAGATTGCTCCTTGATTTTCGATAGGCTCAACGCCAAACCCTGCCATCTGTGGTAATAAGTCTGCCTTCAAATGATCTTCTTGATGGTCTATACCGTATTTCACAAATGAACCTGCTGTACCGTTAATTCTATAGCGAGGGCTTTCTTCTCTTACTAATAAACTTGAGGATAGCTTTACCGTCATTGTGTCATAAGATAAATAAATATCAAATGCATCGTCAATCAATGAGCCTTCTCGCTGGGTATATGTTTGCCCCCAAACTTTTTGGGGCACTCCAAACAATACTAAAGCTTGGTCAAGAATATGTGGTCCTAAGTCATAAATAATACCGCTTCCCGGCGATGGTGTTTCTTTCCATTTTTTGGGATTAAGTACAGGCTTATAACGGTCGTATCTCACTTCATAACTTACGATATCACCTAATAATTTGGCTTTCAAAATTTTTTGTACTGTCAGAAAATCAGAATCAAATCTGCGATTTTGAAACACAGAAAGTACCTTATTTTGCTGTTTGGCCAATAGAATCAGCTCCTCTGCTTCTTGGCTAGTACTAGCAAGAGGCTTTTCTACCAAAACATGCTTATTGGCTAATAAAGCTTTTTTAGCATATTCATAATGAGTAGCATTCGGACTTGCAATACTCACTAAATCGATAGTCGAATCTGCCAAAACATCTTCGATTGAAGATACGATCTGAGCTTCAGGGTATAACTCCTTTGCCAAGGCATTGGATGTTATAATAGTTTTGAGATGATAATTAGAATTTGCCGTAATGAATGGTGCCTGCAAATAACGTCCAGAAAGACCAAATCCCACCAATGCTATATTTATCATAGTTGAGTCGAAAATAAGTAAAAGAATGTCTATTTTACCAAGCTAAGCACTTGTTGAGCAATCTCAATAGCGGCATTAGGCTTACCTAATTTTAGAATATTATCGATGAGCGTACTTTGTTTTTGTTTATCATGTAATAAATCCAAAGCAACCTTCACGAGTTCTTCTCTTGCATGTACATCTTTAACAAGTATGGCAGCATTATTTTCTACTAAACTCATAGCATTTTTTGTTTGGTGATCTTCAGCAGCAGTCGGAAGAGGCACTAAAATAGACGGTTTGCCAGCCAAACAAAGTTCTGAAACAGACAGCGCTCCTGCACGCGACACAACAATGTCGGCCATAGCATAAGCCAAATCCATCTCATAAATAAAATCAGAGACATATACCTTGCCAGTAAATACTTCAGCAGCTTTTTTGGCTCTTTCGATATAGAGCTTACCTGTTTGCCAAACTACTTGGCAACCTTCATTAACAAGACTTGTTAGGCCACCATCGATACTTTCATTGATGGTTTTGGCACCTTGGCTTCCTCCTATTACTAACACGGTTGGTTTATCGGGCTGTAGTCCAAAATGCTCAAACGCTTGCTGGCGCTTAGACGCCACATTGAGTATATCTTTTCTTACGGGATTACCTGTCATCTGAATTTTAGATGCAGGAAAAAACTGTTCCATTTTTGGGTATGCCACACATATTTTCTTGGCGTTTTTGGCTAAGAATTTATTGGTAATACCCGCGTAAGAGTTTTGTTCTTGAATTAAAATAGGAACATTGGCAAAAGAAGCTGACAATAGTAGTGGCCCAGAAGCATAGCCTCCTACCCCTACCGCTACATCAGGATGAAAGTCTTTTACAATTTTTCTTGCTCGTAGCAAGCTCGATATGAGCTTTAGAGGAAAACCTAAGTTTGCCAGCATATTCGAGCGGTTGATGCCTGCAATTGGTAAACCAATAATAGGATACCCAGCCTTGGGTACTTTTTCCATCTCCATTTTTCCTTCAGCACCTACAAAAAGTACTTCAACGGCGGGATTAATTTCTTTGAGGGCGTTAGCAATTGCTATGGCAGGATAAATATGACCTCCTGTACCACCGCCTGAAATAATTACTTTTATGGCTTTCACAAGTTGTATTATTTTTCAATTAAACCTTAAAGATAATGATTACTTATAAATCTCTTATTAGAGAGCTGCATCTTTCACTTTATCTCTACTCACCGATATAATAATCCCAACTGTAATACCTGTAAAAATCAAGGAGCTCCCTCCCCAACTTAATAATGGCAAGGGTTGACCCGTAACAGGCCCTAAACCTGTAGCTACCGACATATTGACCATCGCCTGTATAACCAAACTAAAAGTAAGTCCTGCCGAAAGTAGCCCTCCAAAGGCTCGCCCAGAGCTATCGACGGCCTTCATTCCTCGATACAAAAACCACAAGTAAAGTCCTAATACAAAAATGCCTCCGAGCATTCCCCATTCCTCAATGATAATAGAATACACAAAATCTGAATCGGCTTGAGATAGGAAATATCGTTGTTGGCTTTTGCCAGGTCCTTTGCCAGTAAGTCCTCCGTTGGCAATAGCAAAGAAACTTCGTTCTATTTGGTAATCGCTATCTTTATCAGCACCGGGTTTCTTTTTACCTTTGATACCATCAACATAATTTGCAATACGATTACGAGCTGTCTCGATACGACTACCTGTACCTGTCATCACCAAAATTGTTCCCATCATAAAAAGTCCCATCATAGTGTACACTAAATATTGTACAGGTACTCTACCAAAGAACATTAGTAAAAAACATGTTGAAAACAGCAACGCCGACGTAGATACATTGGTCAAAGCGATACAGGTACAAACCATGAGAATTTTTAAAATCATAGGTAACAATTCTACAAAGGTGTATTCTACATGCTGGCGCTTGGCCAACATTCCTGCCAAATTGGTAATCAGCGAAAGTTTGGCCAAATCGGATGGCATAAAAGTCATTCCTATCAATGGTACACGTACCCAACGGCGGGCATCGTTGATGGAAACTCCGTATTTGTAAGTATAAATTAGTAGCGCTATCGAAAGAAACACACAAAAGTTGGAAACGGTGGCAAATTTATGGTAGTCAAATTTGTGAAAATACCACATTGCGCCTAAGCTTGCTACTACAATAGCGGTATGTTTCACTAAAAATGAGAAAGTACCTTGGCCCGACAATATGGCTAATTTTCCTGTAGCGCTAAATACTACAATGATACTACACATTGATAGAAAGGCTACAATTGTCCAAATCTGATAGTCCCCTTCAAGGTTTTTTTTCAGCCAATTAGTTATCATAGTTGATAGAATTCTATGGGTATTAAGTAAAGTAGGATTATTTCAGATTGGGTAATTCTTTGACAGCTTGCTTAAATTGGCGACCTCTGTCTTCATAATTTTTGAACAAATCAAAACTGGCACAAGCTGGTGATAAGAGTACTACATCGCCCTCAACTGCTAAGTTTGCTGCTGTTTCCACAGCCTCTTTCATAGATTTTGTATCAAAAATTAAAGGTACTTTTTTACCAAAATAATCAAACAATTTATGATTATCTGTTCCCATACATACAAGGGCCTTGACTTTGTTTGCCACTAACTCATCTATTTGGCTATAGTCGTTACCTTTATCAACTCCTCCCATTATTAATACAATAGGCTCATTAAAACTTCCTAGTGCATAAAATACTGAGTCTACGTTCGTGGCCTTCGAGTCATTCACAAAAGAAACTCCATTTACAATTCCAGCTGGTTCTAAGCGGTGCTCTACACTTTGGAAAGAAAGTAAGCCCGTAGTAATTTGCTCATCGCTCAATCCGATGGCTTGGGACGCTAACACGGCACAACTTGCATTGATGCTATTATGGGTACCTTTGATTGGTAATTTTTCTATTTCAATCTGAAAATCTCTTTCTTGAAATTTAGCCTCCAAAATACCATTTTGCACAAATGCTCCTTGAGCTACCTCTTCCTGAATTGAAACTGGCAAGTGGTTGACTGAATATGTTTTTTGGGTCAGTTCTTTCGCTAATGCTTCACTTTCTTGAAAATAAATAAAATGGTCTGTGGCCGTCATATTCTGCAAAATACGGAATTTGGAATTCACGTAGTTTTGGAAATTATACTCATAACGGTCAAGGTGGTCGGGTGTAATGTTCAATAAAATGGCAATATCAGCCTTGAAATTATAGCAATTGTCAAGCTGAAAACTCGAAAGCTCCAGCACAAAATAATCGAAAGTATCCTCAATCACCTGTTTCGCGAAACTATCCCCCACATTTCCAGCTAGACCAACCTTCAATCCTGCCGATTTGAGAATATGATACGTTAGAAGCGTAGTGGTAGTTTTACCATTACTTCCAGTTATAGCAATAATTTTCGCTTTGGTATATCTTGAAGCAAACTCTATTTCTGATATAATAGGTTTGCGCAAAGACTTTAACTTTTTAATTAATTCAACTTTATCAGGAATCCCAGGGCTTTTGATAATTTCATCGGCATCCAAAATAAACTCCTCATTGTGTTGTCCCTCTTCGTAAGGAATATCATTTTGCTCTAAAATTTCTTTGTACTTGTCAGACAAGGCTGATTTATCAGATAAAAAAACCTCATATCCTTTACTTTTTGCCAACAAAGCTGCACCTACGCCACTTTCTCCACCTCCTAAGATTACAATTTTCATAACAGTTTTATTTTTGGGATAAAGCTTTAATTCATTTTGTTTTTGTATCAAACCACCAATATAAGCCCATCAAAAAGTACTCATTTTGTATCAGTGTCAAATCTTTCTGCATGAAAGACTTTTTGACGTTGCAAAATAATCAAAAAGCGCTTTACCAAATATGCTTTAAAAAATAAAAAACAAAAGTCTGACGCCATTAGCATCAGACTTTTGTTGAAAATCGAAATCTTTGATGATTTATTCAAATTTCTTTTCTGTCAAACCTGCTTTATTTGCAGCCTTAATGACCAAGAAAATCACCCATGCTACGATAAGGAAATTGACCGAAATCTGAACAAAACTACCAAATTTCATGGCTACTTCTGCTTGGTTTTCTGCAGGGTTTGCAGCTTTTAGCACGACCTTCCAAGAAGAAAAATCGATTCCGCCAAGAAATAAGCCAACCACTGGCATTAAAATATCCTCAACAAGTGAGGTAGTAATTTTGCTAAATGCTCCACCTATTACAACCCCCACTGCCAAATCAAGCACATTACCCTGAGAGATAAAACTTTTAAATTCTTTTAACATCGGTAGTTTAGTTTAGAAATCATGGAAAAGTATATAAAAGACCAATACCCAAGTTTTGAGCTACTTGTAAATTAGCACTTTGATCTTGGAAATACATAGCAATGATATCAAATGTAGTGCTTATGTATTTATTAACCTTGGCTGTAAATTTCGCATCTAAGCGATTATCCATTGCTGCGAGGTCATTGTATTTCACAAACAATGCATAACGCGCCTTTAGATTAATATTCTTTGCTACATCTTTATCCAACGTTGCAACTATCTGCATCAAGGCTACTTCATTTTTAATGTTTTTGCCATCTGGTACACCATATCGCTCTCCTGTTTTGGTAAACGCAATTTTATTGTCCGCGATGATAGTCTGACGAAGGGCTCCAGGAGCAAAAGACATATTAAAGACTTTTGAAGGTTTCCATTCAAGACCTATAGATTCGGTTATGTACGCAGGAGAGAACAAATTCGAAACCAAAATATCGGGTTTATAGGTAGTTCCATCTGGAAGTGTCACATCAGCGCCTGCTCCATAGTTATAGCCCTTTGAAAATTGCGATTGAAAGTTGAGGTTGGCGATAAACAACCATTTAGGAGAAATTTTATTTCCTAGTTTAGTATCAAAGAATACCCTATCTATTGTTTTTCTTAAACCACTTCCATTATCCTGTAAGCCATACTGCATTTGTAAATCATTTACCCAGTTGACTCTCCCCTTATTATATTCACCTTTTGCATTAAAAAATACGTTGAACCCTACAGATCCTTTCGCACCTTGAACAGAACTCCAAGCTCCATTAAAACTAGCTTGGTTGAAGTTGGCACCAAAAGAGGTTTTCTTTTTCCAGTAAGAAGTATCTTTTTTTGCCTCTTGTGCTCTTATAGCACAACCTACACTTAAAATTGAGAGTGTTAATAAAATTTTTTTCAGCATGGCTCTAATATGTATTGATTGTAGAATTTCCACTCTCCTTCTCAACACAAATCTGGCACTACAGGTCTGATTCTACCTTTGAGTCATGTGTGAAAACTTCAATTCTTTCCTTTTGTAGTACATTCAAAGGTAAAATTGTCTGTGTTTCGCCAGTTTGTAATGTTAAAGAGGTGGTGTCAAACGAAACGATGGTACCTTTCACACCATTCACTTCGATGACTTGTCCTTCTTTGAATTTATTTTTGCTATAGAAGTTAGACAGGATATTTGTTAAAACGTCACGCGAGGCAAAACCATATCCTATGGCAAACGCTAAAACGACTCCTCCTATGATTAGATTGAAGCTCGATTCTAAAAGGCTAGTTTCGATACCGGCCTGTTTAAGAGAGGCGATCAACGCAATCACAAAGAAGAAGAAAAATACTATATTGCCAAGGAGCTTCGCAGAATCGATTTTAAACGAATTACATAAGTTTATTACCGTATTTTTTAGGGTATCTGCAATCATTAACCCAGCAAAAAGCAAAATAGCAGAAGCTATCAATTTGGGGATTAAATTAACTAAAGATGCGACCATATCTGTCAGTACTTGCATGCCTAACGTTTCGGTAGAGGCAGTAATAAATACCAACATGATAAAGTACTGTAACACTTTAGAGACGATCAAACTTAATTTCAACTCCCCAAATCGGGATATAACATCAATCTTATTTAGCTTGTCTCCTAGGCGATCAAATCCTGACTTTTCAAGGGCCGTTTTTAAGATTCGACTTACAAGTTTTGAAACGATTGAACCCACAATCAATAGAATAGTAGCTCCAAGTAGTTTCGGTACAAAACCTGTTAACTGCTCTAATAATTTACGAAATGTATCAATTAAAATGTCTTGGATGTTTGGCATGATCAATAAATGCGATTATAATAATGAAAGTAAAGAGCTATAATTCATCTTTAGGTGTAATAGTAGAGTCACCTCGTTGTGTATTCAACGAAGCAGTTATGGTATTGATGAAATTACCAACAAACAAATCTATGATGATAGAAGTGTTGCGAATTGTATCAATCTCTGATACAAGAGCTCGCTTGAGACTTTCTGGAGCCTTTTCCGAAGATTCTAAATCTTTAAAGGGGTTTTCAGCCATATCTATTTAAGTAATTAGCGTATTTGGAACCAAATTTAGTCATTTCCAAATAGTAAGCTAAGTGCTTTAGCGATAATTATTCCCCAAATAAGCGTTGATTCAAGGTAAACTTTTCTGATTTTTTCTTTGGCTCTAAGCAAGCGCATTTTCACTGCACTTTCAGATATGTCTAAGGTAGATGATATTTCCTTAATAGATAAATCATCCTGATACTTCATCATCAGAATAGATTTTTCCTCTGGTTGCATTTGAGATAAGGCTTTACGAAGTTTTGTTGCTTCCATTTCAGCCAATTCTGCTCCTTCGTCATAGTCCTCTACGTCGAAGTTTTCATCCATCAAGGTTTCTGAATAACGCTTAGCCAGTCGAGTTTGATCAATACAGTAGTTATAAGTAATCGAATATAGCCATGTTGAAAACTTAGCAGTTTCCTTATACGATGATATATTCATCACTAATTTTAGAAAGATGTCGTGTGCGAAGTCTTCGGCACGCGCTTCATCTTTTACAAATGATAGGCATTTGCGATATACTTTATCTGAATATCTATCATATAAATGCTCAAAATAGATATTCTTTTGAGTTTCGATAAAAAGCTTCACGAGCTTTTCATCAGTTTCTTTTTTAAGATTAGCTTTCATTAGCAGACTTTGATTTAGCTCAGGCGGATTTCATATAGTTTTACTGAAAAAGATAGTGTTTATTATTTAATTATTATCATTTGTCTACATAATATTAAGGAAGGCAAGTTACAAAAAACTTCGTACAAATAGGGTGGCGTTCCCTAAATCTTATTAATCGTCACTTCCTCCTTTGGGTATTCGCATGAAAATAATCTAATACACCTGTTATTTAATCACTAAGCAACTCCTAATTTACTGATTATAAAGCTATTGACGTTAAAAATACCAATTATGCTACAATTATATTTAACAAAGTAGTTAATCGATGAATATAACTGATAAATGTCGAATAAAAGAAATAAAAACTCTGTATTTTATATAAATAAAGTGTATCAACTGAAATAAAAAATAAGAGCCTCTTTTGGGGAGGCTCTTAGTAAAAATATCGTATTCAAGCGATTATGCTAAAGCAATACGTTTGAATTCTGTGATTGTCAAACCTTTTTGAGTTTGTTCCAACAATTGTTTGATGTTGATAGATGAATCTTTCACAAACTGTTGGTTCAACAAAGTAGATTCTTTGTAGAATTTCTCTAATTTACCTACTGCGATTTTTTCCAACATAGCTTCTGGCTTCCCTTCAGCACGAGCTTGGTCTTTACCGATTTCGATTTCACGCTCGATTGTAGCAGCATCAACACCGTCTTTGTCCAAAGCAACTGGTTTCATTGCAGTGATTTGCATAGCGATATCTTTACCTACTTCTAGAACATCAACACCAGAAGTGTTAGCAAATGCTACCAATACACCGATTTTGTTGTTTGAGTGAATATAAGAAACTACTTTCTCAGCAGTTACGTTTTCGTAACCAGCGATAGTAATTTTTTCACCAATTTTACCAGTCAATTCGATAATATTTTCTTCTGCAGTACGTCCGTCAGACAATGTAGCTGCCAATACTTCTTCTTTAGTAGCAGCATTGTTTGATACTGCAGCTTCCAACAAAGCAGAAGCCAAGTTATTGAAATCAGCTACTTTAGAAACTGGTTCAGTTTCACAAGCCAAAGCAAGTAATTTACCATTTGAACCATCTTCGCTGATAGAGATCAATACAACACCTTCATTAGTAGCATTGTCAGCACGCTTAGCTGCAACTTTTTGTCCAGCTTTACGAAGAATATCGATAGCGGCTTCAAAATCGCCATTAGCTTCAGTTAGGGCTTTTTTGCAATCCATCATGCCCGCACCTGTCATTTGTCTTAGTTTATTAACGTCTGCTGCTGTAATAGCCATCGTTTTGTATATTTTAAGATTAAAATTTCTATTAAACTTTTAAGCTTTGAAAGTATCAATAATTAATAGTGCAAAACTAGATTTAAGTTATGTGTTTAGACAACAGGCACAAGGCAAAGAGTGTTAAAATGTTTTAATAACCACGCACACGCTTTTTTCCAAAGCCCACCGCCAAAAGTCGTTACCTGAAAGCTTAAACCACAATCTTAAATTTTATTTTGCGTACTAACTTACTTTTAGTAATAGCCTTTTCGTAACAATTACTTATTTCTTAATAGCCTCCCAAAACTAACAGAATAGCCCACAGAAAACTATGGGCTATTCAAATGGTAATAATTATTTCATTGACACTTAATAACTTAAGAATATCAGTGTCAATCTACGAAAGAAAGTTTACAGGCTTATAGCCCCATTTGCTATTAAGCTTCTTCTTCTTTTTCGTATTTAGCTGCTAATTTCGCTGCTTCGCGTGCTGCTTCTTCTTCCTCTGCAACTTTCTTTGCCTCTTCTTCTTCAGCGATACGAGCATCGTCTTTATCTTGCTTACGCTCCATCAAACCTTCTTCGATAGCCTTACCAATAGCTAAAGTAATCAAAGCGATTGATTTGTAAGCGTCATCGTTTGCTGGAACTGGGAAGTCTACTAAATCAGGGTTTGAGTTAGTATCGCACATAGCGAAAACTGGAATACCCAAACGTTTTGCTTCAGCAACTGCAATGTGCTCACGCTTAACGTCAACTACGAACAAAGCAGCAGGAAGACGAGTCAAATCAGTGATACCACCTAATACTCTTTCCATTTTCTCTTTGTCACGAGTCATCATCAAACGCTCACGTTTAGCCAATGCCTTGAAAGTTTCTTCGTCTTTCAACATCTTTTCAATCTGTCCCATCTTCTTGATAGATTTACGAACAGTTGCAAAGTTTGTCAACATACCACCCAACCAACGGTCAGTAACGAAAGGCATTTTCAAACGACGTGCTTCTTCAGAAACAATCTCTTGAGCTTGTTTCTTTGTAGCTACGAACATTACTTTACGTCCAGAACGAACGATTGCTTTAATAGCAGTACATGCTTCGTCCAAACAAGCCAAAGTCTTGTTCAAGTCGATGATGTGAATGCCATTTTTCTCCATAAAGATGTATGGAGCCATTCTTGGATCCCACTTACGTGTTAAGTGTCCGAAGTGAACACCAGCATCCAATAAGTTTTTGTATTCTAATTGTGCCATTTGTGTATTGTTGAAATGAATTCAACACTAAATGATGAAAAAAAATATGAGTAAATAATCGCTGTGGGCATCGGTCACTGCAAGCCTAACAGCAATAAGCATTTGGCATACGAATAACAAGCAGACCATTGCTGGACTGAAATTCGTATACCAAAAGCCGTAAAATATTAACGTTTCGAGAACTGGAATCTACGACGTGCTTTACGACGACCTGGTTTCTTACGTTCTACCATACGAGGGTCACGAGTCAAGAAGCCTTCTTTCTTCAATGGAGGACGCAATTCGCTATCGATTTCTTGCAATGCTCTAGAGATAGCCAAACGGATTGCTTCTGCTTGTCCTTTGATACCACCGCCATCAACGTTTACTTTAACATCGTAAGTACCTTCAGTTTTTGTTAAAGCGAAAGGTTGGTTAACGATGATTTGTAAAATTTCTGATGGAAAATATTCTTTAATTTCACGACCGTTGATGATGATTTCGCCCTTACCTGGAGTCATGTAAAGACGCGCAACAGCCGTTTTTCTTCTTCCTAATGTATTAGTTACTTCTGCCATTGTTTTATAGAGAAGTTATCGGTCATAGTGGCGCTCCCAACTACAACTAATAACGATTATTAGAATTTAATTTCTTTTGGTTGTTGAGCTACGTGTGGGTGTTCAGTACCTGCATAAACGTGCAAGTTTGTGAACAAACGACGACCTAGACGGTTTTTGGGAAGCATACCTTTTACTGCTGCTTCAACAACGCCTCTAGGGTTTTTGCTCAACACTTCTCTTGGAGTAGCAAAACGCTGACCACCTGGATAACCAGTGTGACGAGTGTAAACTTTATCAGTTAATTTCTTGCCAGTAAAACGGATTTTATCAGCATTGATTACGATAACGTTATCACCACAGTCAACATTCGGAGTGTAGCTTGGCTTGTGTTTACCACGTAAGATTTTAGCAATCTCAGAAGTTAAACGACCTACGATTTGGTTTTCTGCATCTACGATTACCCATCCCTTCTCTACGGTAGCTTTGTTAGCTGAGATGGTTTTGTAACTTAAAGTATCCACTTTTGTTCTAAGTTTTAATGTTATGAATCATCTTTTACAGATGACGGAATACACCTGATTTTCAATGATTTTGCCTTATTTCCTTTCTGAACGGGCATCCAGTCGAAAATGGGAATGCAAAATTACTGAATATCATGGCGATATACAAATAATTACAAGGAAAATTTTCGCATAAAAGCCTATTCTTTCTATTTTTCTTCTCGATTGATTTGCACCTCTTTAGCACAGCGACTTGGTCGTAAAGGAGATTTTTATAGACCTTGATTTCGCTTTGGAATCTTCCCTCTAAATATTGGCTACTTAGAACTTGCCTATATCTTGTTCAAGATTTATCTAAGAAAACTTTATCTTTGAATAATGCGTTTAGCTCATGACCTACATTGAGGTTAAATGTGAATTATTTTATTTATCAAAAACTTTACTGTTTTTACTCAGTCTGACAATTCCATAAATTCTATGAACATTCAAGGTATTCCAGCGCCCAAGGCTCCTATCAAACCTTACCCTATGACCATCCACGAGGATACTCGTGTGGATAATTATTATTGGTTAAATGACCGTGAAAATCCAGAAGTAATCACCTACCTTGAAGCAGAAAATGCTTATACAGAAACGGTTATGTCTCCAACTAAAGCTTTTCAAGAGGAGCTTTTTGAAGAAATGAAAGGTCGAATAAAAGAGCAGGATGAATCTGTACCTTACCGCGATGGAGAATACTACTATTACTCTAAATATATCGAAGGTGGGGAATATCCTTTGTATTGTCGAAAAAAACATTCGATGGACGCGGATGAGGAAGTGCTACTGGATGGTAATGCCCTTGCAGAAGGTCATGACTATTTCTCGATTGGTGGCTATGATATTTCGGACAATGACCAAATACTGGCGTATAGCATTGACACAATCAGCCGTCGTAACTATACGCTTTATTTTAAAAATCTTCAAACAGGCGAACTATACACTGAAACAATAGAAAATACGGAAGGTGGAGCTTACGCTTGGGCAGCCGACAATCAAACGATTTTTTATCTGCAACGTGACCCTCAAACTTTATTGGCTTCAAAAGTTTATCGTCATAAATTAGGCACATCAGTCTCTGAGGATGTTTTGGTGTATACCGAGGAAGACCCACAATTTTATATGGGATTGGGGCGTATGAAATCTAAAAAATATATCGTTTCGGTTTCTGACCACAACGGTGTTTCTACAGAGTATCGCTTGTTGGAGGCATCAAACCCTGATGGTGAATTCAAAGCCTTTTATCCGCGTCAGCATGGATTGCAATATTCGATTGAACATTTTGAGGACAAGTTCTACATTCGTACAAATGCGGGAGACGCAACGAACTTTAAACTAATGGAAGTTCCTGAAAATGAATCGTATAATATCGAAAACTGGAAAGAAGTAATCGCGCATCGTGAAGATACTTACTTGGAAGGTATAGATGTTTTTCGTCGTCATTTGGTGTTAACTGAACGTAGCCATGCACTCATTCATTTGAGAGTCATTGACCAAAGTACACAAAAAGAGCATTATTTGAATTTTGGTGAACCTGCCTATGATGCAGGTGTTGGATACAATCCTAACTTTGATACTGATTTGCTTCGCTTTCATTATACTTCATTGACTACTCCTAGTTCGGTATTTGATTATAATATGGATACACAGGAGAAGACGCTCATGAAGGAACAAGAAGTTCTTGGTGTATTCAATAAAGAAGATTATCAAACCGAAAGGCTTTTTGCGACTGCACGTGATGGTGTGCAAGTGCCTATTTCGATTGTCTATAAAAAAGGATTCAAGAAAGATGGTTCGCAACCTTTGTTACAGTATGCGTATGGCTCATATGGCTATTCTATCGATCCGTATTTCTCTGCTGCACGTTTAAGTTTGTTGGACAGAGGTTTTGCCTTTGCCATTGCCCATATCCGAGGGGGACAAGAAATGGGACGTCCTTGGTATGAAAATGGGAAGATGCTTCAAAAGAAAAATACATTCTTTGATTTTATTGATGTTTCAGAGTATTTGATCCAAGAAAAATGGACTTCGAAAGATAAGCTTTTTGCCAACGGCGGCTCAGCAGGTGGTTTATTGATGGGTGCAATTATCAACTATCGTCCAGACTTATATAAAGGTATCTTAGCAGCAGTGCCTTTCGTAGATGTTGTTACAACCATGTTAGATGAAACTATTCCGCTTACGACAGGAGAATGGGAAGAATGGGGTAATCCTAAAGAAAAAGTATATTATGATTACATGAAGTCATATTCACCATACGACAATGTAGTAGCACAAGATTACCCAAATATGTTGGTCACAACAGGCTTGCATGATTCGCAGGTTCAATATTGGGAGCCAGCCAAATGGGTAGCCAAGCTGAGAGAGTTAAAAACTGACAATAATATCTTACTTATGCACTGTGATATGTCGACAGGGCATGGTGGCGCATCGGGACGCTTCCAAAGATTTAAAGAAGTTGCTCGAGATTATGCCTTTGTTTTAAGTTTGGTGTAAAAAAAGGGGTATCAGGTACAATGCTATATCATTTTTCGAAAAATATCAACTTCGTAAAAAAACAAATACCATAAGTATTACCTGATAGCCCAAACAACTATTCCAAAATACGTTTATTCCGCTCATAATAATACTATGTATCTCGACCAAAAAGTCATTTGGATTACAGGAGCTTCCTCAGGGATTGGGGAAGCGCTAGCACTGGAGTTGGCAAAAATGCCTGTCAAATTAGTCTTGTCTGCCCGACGAAAAGATGAGCTAGACAGAGTTGCAGCACTTACAGGATTACCACCAAAAGATATTTTGGTTTTACCTCTCGATATGTTAGATATATCGTCGATGTCACAAAAAGTAGAGGAAGTGATACATCATTTTGGTCATATTGATATCGTAATACAAAATGCTGGAGTGTCTCAACGTTCGATGGTGAAGGATACCGTTTTTCAGGTATATCGAGATTTAATGGAGATAAACTTCTTTAGCGTAGTAGCTTTGACACAAGCAATTTTACCGCATTTTACCCAAAGACAATCAGGACATTTTGTAGCCATCAGTAGTGTGGCCGGCAAAATTGGAACGCCGTTACGTGGCGGTTATGGCGCCACCAAACATGCTGTAATTGCCTTTTTCGACTCATTAAGAGCAGAGGTTTTTCCAGACAATCTTCATGTAACTGTTGTTTGTCCGGGCTATATCAAGACGCAAATTTCGTTTAATGCTCTTTCTGGTGACGGTAGTAAACATAACCAAATGGATGCCAATCAGGCAAAAGGGATGCTACCAGATGAATGTGCACGCCGAATCATACAAGCAATAATTGCCAAAAAATCGGAAGTATATGTCGGTGGATGGTACGAAGTATTAGGGGTGTATCTCAAACGCTTCTTTCCAAATTTCGTTTACAGAACTTTACGATTAAAAAAATCATAATGATAGGAAACATAGGTTATCCCTAATTTAGTGAGTGGGTGATTAAGTAAAAATTTGTATTCCATCAGTAGAGACGCAATGATTGCGTCTCTAGCCATTCATATCTAACATAGTAGCATCAAAAAAGCGGTCGAAAACCTATTTTTCGACCGCTTTTTTGATAAAAACTGAAAGAATAATCTCAATCCTAAAAATTAGGGATGACTTATGTTTTCTTTATCAGTAAACTGCATTTACTAGTTTACTTTCCTGTAGTATTGATAGCTTTTCCAGCATTCATTTCCATGTAATCGAGTGTTAGGTTGGTCATGGCTTTCATACCTAATACAAAACCACCTTCGTCGATATAGAAATCTGGGGTGTGATGTGAAGCTGTCTCAGACTCTTTCTTGCCTTTTGGAGCACCACCAAGGAAGAAGAACAACCCCGGTACTTTTTCTTGATAAAAAGCAAAGTCTTCTGCGCCAGTAGCTGCTGAAGTCAAGAACACATTTTCTTTTCCAGCAACTGCTTCCAGCGTTGGAACCATCTTTTCTGTCAAAGAAGGATCATTAAAGGTTACAGGGCACATTTTGGTAATACTTACTTCTGCAATCGCACCAGCACTTTCAGCAATATTTGTGGCCACCTGCTTCATTCGAGCATGAATCATATCTTGAACCTGCGTATCAAGCGTACGAATGGTTCCATTCATATTCAATTCTTCAGGAATGATATTACTACGAACACCTGCATTGATTTGACCAACCGTAACAACTGCTGCCGACTCTGTAAGTGGAGCGTTACGACTGACAATGGTTTGTAAACCCATCACGATTTGTGAGGCAGTAACAATAGGGTCGATACCTTGCCAAGGAGTAGCACCATGTGCTTGCTTGCCTTTTAATTTAATTTTGAACCAATCCGAAGCAGCCATAGTACCTTTAGGACGGTAACGAATTGTTCCGACAGGTGCTTGTGCACTAATATGAAGTCCGAAAACAGCGTCAACTTTAGGGTTTTCAAGTACACCCTCTTTTACCATCAAGCCTGCACCACCCTCTTCACCTTCAGGAGCGCCTTCTTCAGCAGGTTGGAAAATAAACTTAACTGTACCTTTCAGCTCACTTTTCATACTTGCCAAAATTTCGGCAGTACCCATCAAAATAGCCACGTGCGAGTCATGACCACATGCATGCATAACGCTTACGGGTTGTCCGTTGTATTCACCCATTGCCTTTGAAGCAAAAGGGATATCTACTCTTTCCTTTACAGGTAAAGCATCCATATCGGCGCGCAAAGCAACCACAGGTCCAGGCTTTCCTCCTTTCAGAATACCTACCACACCTGTTTTAGCAACTCCCGTTTGTACTTCAATTCCTAGAGAACGAAGGTGAGCTGCTACTTTTTCAGAAGTCTTAAATTCGCGATTACTTAATTCAGGATTTTGGTGAAAGTCACGACGCCACGTTACAACTTTAGACTCAAGAGCTTGTGCTTTTTGTGCCACTTTGGCTTTGAGTGCTGCAGTTTGAGCAAATGACATAAAGGCGCCAAGGAGTAAAGCACCAGAAAGTACTATTTTTTTCATGGAATGTGTTAAGGTTTGTTTGATGACATTTAGACCTAGTGTAATGTCAGATTTTGGTATTACGCTTTTATGAAATTAAGAAGTAATTGATAATATTCCAAGAATAATCCGTCTGGAAGAATAGCCACGCTTGAATTACCCTCTCGCAGAAGAATACTACTCTGATAGTCTAATCATGGCAATAGACACTAAATCATTGACGTATACTTAAAGATAGTTACCCTTAATACGTCTACACATTTTGAACTATTCTATTAATAAACAATGACTCAACTGAATTGTACTTTGGGAGGTTAAAATAAGGATTTAGAGCTCAGTTAGTTAATCTTTCTCCTAAGAATCAGGACAAATGAAATCTTAGAATAATACTATTATTATTTAGAGAATTGGATTTTAAAATGTATATTTATCGTAATCGGTCGTTATTTGCATAAATATATTTTCATCTTTTATCCAACCATTTTACAAACAAAATATTATTAATTAGTGTTATTGAATTAGAGTAACATTTTAAGGCAAACTTTCAAATATGTAAAATATTACCTGCAAAAATTTAATGTTTCAACATATAAAATTTGGTTTAGAAGTTTTTCTGTTTGTATTTTTGTTCTAGTTGGAGATTATTCCAAAGTCAGTTTAGTATTAACAAACTAAAAAATTGTCACATGAAAAGAAAGCTACTAATGAGCTTTGTTTTGGTGTTGTCGCTTATATTTAGCACAATCGCCCAAGACATAGCAATTTCAGGAAAGGTAACTTCATCAGAAGATGGTTCGACACTAGCAGGTGTCAATGTTACTATCAAAGGGTCTTCGAAAGGAACCACCACTGCTTCAGATGGTTCTTATCGTATCAGCGCTCCTGCAAAGTCAGTTTTGATTTATAGTTTTGTTGGGTTCAACTCGCAAGAAATCGCAGTTGGTTCAAAAACTATCATCAATGTTACTTTGAAATCATCTACTACTGACCTCGACGAAGTTGTTATCGTAGGTTATGGTACACAAGCAAAAAATAAAGCTACTTATTCAGTATCATCGATTAAGAGTGACGAGTTGAAAAACCTTCCAGTTACAGGTGTTGACCAAGCTATGCAAGGTCGTGCTGCAGGTGTATTGGTTACTTCAAACTCAGGTACTCCTGGTGGTGGTGTTACAGTACGTCTTCGTGGTGGTAGCTCAATCACAGCAAGTAACGAGCCTTTATATGTAGTAGATGGTATTCCAATCAACACTGGTAGTTATTCACAGTTAGGATTTGGTAACCAGTCTTCCAATGCATTGAATGACATCGCACCAAACGACATCGAATCTATCGACATTTTGAAAGATGCAGCGGCAGCGGCTATTTATGGTTCACGTGCAGCGAATGGTGTTGTTTTGATTACGACTAAAAAAGGTAAAGCAGGTAAAACTCAAGTTAACTTCAACTACTATACAGGTTTTGGACAAAAATCAGGAAACAAGCTAACTCCTATTTCTGGTGCTGAAGAAACAAAGTTGTTGCAAGAAATGGTAATTAACCGTTATGGTGTATATAACAGTGCAGGCGGATTAACAACTCCAGGCTTTGGTACTGGAACAAGTGTATGGGCTTCGGCAGCAGACGCAGCAGCGTGGTTCTGGCAATCAGACAGTAACACTGGCGTAAATGCAGGTGGTCAGTTGTACACGATTGAATCTGCAGCTTCAAAGGCTAGAGGTATCCGTACAGTAAATGTATTCCAAAATCCATCACAGGCAATTAGCACAAACTGGCAAGATTTGATTTTCAGAAATGCTCCTATTAGCCAATATGATATCTCAGCGAGAGGTGGTAATGAAAAAACAACCTTCTTTGTCTCAGGATCATTATTTGACCAAAAAGGTATTATTTTAGGTTCAGATTATAAGCGTTTGGTAGGTAGAATTAATTTAGAGCATCAAATCAGCAAAAGAGTAAAAACTGGTGCTCAAATGTCATATACTCGTTCGTTACAAAATCGTATCAACAACGATAACAACATTTATGGTGTATTGAGTACCGCTATTTTGATGGCATCGGATATTCCTGTTCGTTTTGCAGATGGTTCTTATGGTAAAGATGCTTCATCTTCAACAGAAAACCCATTAGCAGCAGCCGTTGAGCCTTACAACTTATCAACAAGCGGACGTTTACTAGGTACTGTATTTGCAGAAGCAGCTTTGATAGATGGTTTGAAAATTAGGACAAACTGGAACTTAGATCAGGTATCATTCAAAGAAGATCGTTTCTTACCAAACACATTGAATGCTGCTTCAGGTTTGAACGGCTCGGCTACTGCAACAAACGGAGGTGAATTGAACTGGTCAACAAGTAACTACTTGACTTACAATCGTTCTTTCAACAATATCCATTCAATCTCTGCAACGGCGGGTGCTGACTACCAACAGTCAACATATGATTTTGTGTTAGCTTCATCAACCAACTTCCCTGGTAATGCTATCAAGAGAGTATCGGCAGGTGCTAACAAAACAGATGCAACGTCGGGTGGTACTTCATGGGGCTTGGTATCTTACTATGGCCGTTTGAACTACGACTATGATGGTAAATATTTGGTACAAGGTGTATTCAGAACAGATGCTTCTTCAAGATTTGGTGCTAACAACCGTTGGGGTACATTCCCTTCAATCTCGGTTGCATGGAGAGCATCTAAAGAAGAATTTATGGAATCGGTTCCAGCTATTAGTGATTTGAAAGTACGTGCTAGTTATGGTAAAACAGGTAACTCTGAAATCACCAACTTCGGTTCTTTAGGTCTATTTGGTAGTGGTGTTGCTTATCAGTTAAATGGAGCATTAGTTCCTTCTCAATTATCAAACCCTGATTTGAAATGGGAAACCACTACTACTTCAGAAGTTGGTTTGGACATTGGTTTGTTGAAAAATCGTCTTACTATCAACGCAGGGTATTACCACAAATACACGAATGACCTATTGTTGAACGCTACAATTCCAGCTACTTCTGGTTTTACTTCGGTTCTACAAAACATTGGTGAAATGCAAAACAACGGTTTTGAGTTAGGTATCTCTTCTGAAAATATCAAGGGTAAAGACTTTACTTGGAACACAAGTTTCAATATTACTTTCAACAGAAATAAAGTAATGAAAATCTTCAACGGAACACCAACTCCTTACGGTTTTGCAAGCTGGTTGGCAGAAGGCGAAGAGTTAGGTGCATTCAGAGGATATGTAGTAGAAAAAATCTTCCAATCTGCTGATGAAGTTGCAGCAGCTAACGCTGCGGCAAAAGCAAAAGGATTTGCTAACTATCAGGTAGCAACTACTGCTCCTGGTGATATCAAGTTCAAAGATTTGAACGGTGATGGTACTGTAAACTCAGCTGACCAACAAGTACTAGGTTCTGCTCAACCAAAATTCTTTGGTAGCTTAACAAACGACTTCACTTACAAAGGTTTTGACTTGAAAATTTTCGCACAGTTTGTATATGGCAACAAAATCTTGAATTATACTCGTAACTTCTCTGAAGGTATGAACGGTGTATTTGGACAAACAGATGCTGTATTGAATCGTTGGACTCCAACAAATACAAACACAGATATTCCAAGAGCTGTATATGGTGACCCTAACAACAACCGTCGTGTATCTGACCGTTTTATCGAAGATGGTTCATACTTGCGTTTGAAAAACGTGATTTTGGGTTACACATTACCTAAATCTGTAACAAACAAAGTTGGTATTGAGCGTGTAAGAGTTTATGCACAAGCACAAAACTTGTTGACATTTACTAATTACAAAGGCTTAGACCCAGAAGTAAGTACTTTCACAGCAGGAGCTAACGGTAACTCATCAGCTAACGCCGCTTTAGGTACAGATTTCTTGACTTTCCCACAACCTAGAACAATCACATTTGGTGTAAACTTAACTTTCTAGTAGTACAACCACTTGATTTGTAGGTATTATTGTTTTACAGTAAGTTATTCATTTTAAAGATTTTGAAGCCATGAATAAACTAAAAATATTTATATTTAGTACTCTTGTTTTGGGCAGTACAGCTTGTGAACAAGTACTAGACCAACTTCCCCAAACTGCCGTAGTATCCGAAATTAAGGATGCTTCGACAGCACGCGCGGCACTTAATGGTGCTTACAACGGTTTACAATCTGCCAACTATATTGGTACTCGCTATCAATTATTACCAGATTTGCAATCAGGAAACCTTCGTCACACAGGTACTTTCTCTGACTTTGCTGAGATTGCAAACCGCTCTATTCTTACCAACAACACGTCGGTAACAGGTATGTGGACGCAAATTTATACGTCTATTTTGCGTGACAACTTCTTGATTAAGTATGTGCCATCAATTAACGAATCAGGTTTTACTGATGCTGCGAAAAACCAAATTGTAGCTGAAGCTAAATTTTTGAGAGCATTCAACTATTTTAACTTAGTAAGATGGTGGGGCGATGTACCTTTAGTATTGGATCCAACAGAACAAGCTGACGAATCTTTGAAAGTTTCTCGTAGCTCAACTGCCGATGTGTACAAGCAAATCTATGCAGATATTGATGCAGCACTTCCATATTTGCCATCAACTAATAAAGGAAAAGCTACAAAAAATGCAGCATTGGCATTGAAAGCAAGAGCAGCTCTTTATCAAAAAGACTATGCTGCTGTAGTTTCGTTGTGTGATCAAATCATTGCTTCTGGACAACACTCATTAGTACCTACGTTTTCTAATATTTTTGCGAACCAAGGTACTGCTGAAAGTATCTGGGAACTAAGTTTTGAAACTACCAACAGTAACACATTGGCATTCTTCTTATTCTCTACTGCCTTGGGTGGTAGAAATGAGATTCGTCCAAATACAACATTGGCGTCTGCTTACTCAACAACGGATACTCGTCGTATTTTGACTACTTCTTACGATGCTCAATTGAAATACTTCAGAATTAATGGTACTGACTTCCCTGTACTTTTCCGTTATGCTGAGGTTATCTTGAATAGAGCTGAAGCATTAGCTGAACTTGGTAGAAACGCAGAAGCTTTGACAGCTTTAAACTTGATTCGTAACCGTGCAGGTATTGGTGATGCAAGTGCTACATTAGTTACAGATCCAGTTGCGTTGAAAAATGAAATCTTTACTCAAAGAAGATTGGAGTTGGCATTAGAAGGTCACTATTTCTTTGACTTGGTTCGTACAGGACGTGCAGCTACTACGCTTACTAACTGGGCAAGTACACAAGCATTATTACCAATTCCTCAAAGAGAAAGAGATTCAAACCCTAAATTGACTCAAAACCCAGGGTATTAATCAATTTTAAATAGATATTCCCTGATTATTTATTTGATTTAATCTTGAATATTATAATCTTTGAAAGAAGCTTCCTTTATCAAGAAGGAAGCTTCTTTTTTTATATAAAAAAAGCTAATTTTAAACTATTCAAGTTTGAAATGTTGTGTTGATGACCTTATACCATCCTTGTGCCTTGGTGCAACTAATTTCTTCTTTGATTGGTCTTTATCATAAATATAATACCCTCTTAATTTTTGTAATCATCATTGATTTCACTTGAAAATATTTGTCCTTCTCACTTAATCCTAGACTTATGAAAAAGCAACTTTTACTTCTTTTATTAACGCTTTTTTCAATTCCTTTTATTCGGGCTCAATCAAAGCTTGACAAATTTGTTGGCCCCGGTAGAAGTATTTATTGCCCCCCTTCAGACCCAAATGCTCCTGCCGTAAAAAGCTATGTTGCTCCACCACTTGAGTATTTACTCAAGCAAAACAAGGCGGCAAAAGTTACCGCAGACAAATCTCAGTTTATTGTTACCTATAATGATTTCCCTGCAGATGCCAAAGCCGCATTTCAAAAAGCGGTGGATATTTGGCAGTCGATATTGGTTTCGGATGTACCTATTCGAATAACGGCCAATTGGCAAAGTTTAGGCTCAAGTGTTTTGGGCTCAGCCTCTACGACTGGTGCTTATCGTGATTTCCCTGGAGCAACCAAAGCTCAAACTTGGTACGCTGTTGCTCTCGCTGAAAAAATGGCACATACTAATCTGAATGGCGATAGACCCGACATCGTCGCTCAATTCAATGGTGATTTCGCATGGTATTATGGTACAGACGGGATCGTTCCTACCAATAAGTATGACCTTGTGTCAGTAGTACTTCACGAAATAGGACACGGTCTTGGCTTTTTTGGCTCACTGCGCGAAGCTAGCTCAGATGCAACGCTTGGGGTAATTACTGACGGTGGTGTTCCTTACATTTATGATGCATTTGTCGAAAGTCAAAGTGGTCAAAAACTACTTAACTCTAGTGTTTTCAAAAACCCGTCTGCTGAACTTCACCAACAACTTGTAGGAGGACAGTTGTATATGAATACCCCTTTGATTATTGCTGCAAACGACAGCCTTCGAGGAAGACTCTATGCTCCCAACCCTTACGACCAAGGTTCGAGCTATAGTCACTGGGATGAAGTTACCTATCGTACAGGAACGGTTAATGCATTGATGTCTCCGCAGTTTGCCAGAGCAGAAGCCATACATAACCCAGGTCCTATGATGCTAGGTTTATTTAATGATATGGGATGGGTAGGAAATACTATTGCCCATAAACGCCTCAAAGATTCTGAAGACTTAGTAAATCCTTTGGCGTTCAATATCAAAGTTTTTGGTGACAATGGCTTTGATTCTACCTCTGTCAAACTTGTGTACTCGTATGGAGATATAACAAAAGATAAAACAGAAGTATTAATGACAAGAAATGGCAAAACTGGTAACTATACTTTCAGCTTGCCAAACAAAGGAAGTGACCAAACCTTGAGTTACTACTTTACGGCGGTAGATAGTAAGAAAAAATCATTTTCTACTCCAGCAGAAGCCTCAGGTAGTATTGCCAATATTAATTTCTATAAGGTCAAAATTGCTGCAGATACTGTTAAACCCGTTATCGACTTTGTTAACAATATCTCATTGGTAAAGCCTTCTGACACACAAGTAACTCTACCGGCATTGACAGTAGCAGATAATATCGATATTGATACAGTTTATGTTGAGTACTTAATTGACGGAAAAGCTCAAACCGCCTTTGCTCTCACTAGAGGCCAATCTAGTGATTTGTTAAGTGGTGGTATTGCCTATCCTTTTACTGGAAAGTTTACATTTGCTAGTGGCTTATTCAAAGGAGGAGAAAAGATTCAGTACAGAATTGTGGTAAAAGATAAAACAAAAGCCAAAAATACAACCTACTCTCCGAGCACAGGTTATTATGAGTTTAGTGTACAAAAAATCCTCGCTGCTGTTAACTCGTATGTTACAACTTTTGAAAGTGTAGCTACAGACGATTTCTACACCAAAGGCTTTAGTGTAACACAACCTTCTGGTTTTACTAATAAAAGTATGCACTCTGATCACCCATACAAAGACGGAACGGAGTTTGCATTTACCGCATCTGATCCTTCTGATACTTACAGTAACTTTACTTTTAATTTGCAAAAACCCGTTATTTTAAGAGGCGATACTGCCAAGATTTATTTTGATGAAATCGTATTGGTTGAACCTGGTGATAGAGGTGTTGCCTTTGCTAGCAATGGCGTACCAAACAGAAACTTTTATGACTACGTAATCGTAGAAGGCTCTAAAGATGGAGGGAATACATGGAAATGGTTTCAAGATGGCTGGGATTCGTCAAGCAACTCTGCTTGGTTAGCCGCCTGGAATAGTTCGTCCGATGCCAATGGTAATTCACTAGCAACAGGCACTCAATCGTTATTCAAATCTCGTGAAATAGATATGCTTAAGTCTGGTGATTTTAAAGCTGGCGACCAAGTCTTAATTCGCTTCCGTTTGTTGGCTGATGTGGGTGCACATGGCTGGGGTTGGGCTGTTGATAATCTTAATATTCAAGGTCCTAATCCAAATCCTCCAAAAGTTGTTGTATTGGGAACCGAGTTTGATGAAACTCAACTTTTCACGGTAAGTCCAAATCCAAGCAATACGGGTCAATTTTTACTAAAAGCTACTTTCGAAAAACCTGCAACCAAACTACGCTTAAGCGTGGCCAATATGCTTGGTCAAGAAATATCACAAGCTAATTTCGAAAAAGTAGGAACGGAATTTTCTCAAATCGTTGATTTGTCTTCTTCAAGCTCAGGTACCTATATCCTCCGTATGATGGTGGATGACAAATTATATGTCAAAAAATTGATTAGCCACCGCTAAATTGAGTGAATTGAGATTGAGTGAATGAGTGATTATTTTAAGAAAAATCACCTGTAACAACCTAATAATTTGCGTCTTAGGAAGTGTCATTCTGAAGTATAGTATCAAAAAGGGGGCGAAAAATATTTTTCGCCCCCTTTTTTAATGCTACTATGCTAGATATGAATGGCTTGAGACGCAATCATTCCGTCTCTACTGATGAAATACAAATTTTAAATTAATCACTCATTCGCTAAATCACTAAATCGCTAAATTCGGGATGACTCATGTTTTATAGAGTATCCAAATAAGCTAAGAAAGCTTTCAAATCAGTTTCATTTTTTAGGTTAGGTTTTTCCTTACTCCACCAATCTTTCACTGCACTTTCATCTTTGCCCAAGGCTTCCAGTAAAGATTTTTTGTCTTTCTTTACCTTCACGATGGTATTATCTGATTTCAAGAGATATAAGGTCTCATTAATATCAAATTTCATCGTTTTAGTTGCTGAATTATAGCCCGAAACATCAAATTTATGTGCTTTAAAATATTTTAATAATTTGAATTTACCATCAAAAGCGATTTCATAAAAAGTACCATCATTCTGTCGGTCAATAGCAGGAAATCCTTTTTTGAACACTCGCATACTGCCTGCAGCCTCCTCAAACCCAAATTCGACAATTGGTAAGGTCAAGACCTTTTCTTCCTTACCCTCTTTAAATTCGATACGATTGTCGTAAGAATTAAATCGGACTTGAGGAATTGCCATTTTCCTTTCATTCGAAAACTTCAAATATCCTTTTTTAAACTCCTGAGGAATATAAACCGTACCTTCCACATTGACTTCATGCCCATCAAATAACACCCTTCCATCGGGAGTTTCAAGATAAGATTGGGCTTTAGTATGATAGGATAATAAACAGATTATCAAAAATGAGGCGATTTTTTTCATTTCAAAAGAACTTAGATTGTTGTGTTTTTAGTTATATAGACCAATAAATTACGGAAAATGTTGTCAAAATCAACACTTTATCTGTAAATTTCTGGACTTAAAATCAACTACTAAAACGAAAAAGCTTAGATAAAATTCAAGTTTTTGTTAATTCTCGATTGCTTAAGTTTTATCTTTGCGATTCATTATCACTCACAACGAGTATTTTACCTAGTGTTTCTTTTCCTAAAAAACACGTAAAATCTTTAATTGAAAAAGAAATATGTCTTGGTTTACCAGAAAAGATAAGGGGATTTTGACCCCAACCGAAGCTAAAAGAGAAGCACCAGATGGTCTATGGTATCAGTGTCCTTCTTGTAAAAAAGTAATGCATACGCGCGAACATCGCCTATTTGCTTGGACTTGTTCGTCGTGTAACTACCACGAAAAAATCGGTTCACAAGATTACTTCGAGCTACTTTTCGACCAATCACGTTATACAGAGCTAGATGCCTTTATGTCGTCGGGCGACCCTCTCAAATTCGAAGATACCAAACGCTATCCTGATCGTATCAAAGCTACAGAAAAGAAAACTGGCTTGAAAGATGCTGTTCGTACTGCGCATGGTAAAATGAATGATGTAGAGGTAGTAATTGCAGCCATGGACTTTTCATTTATTGGTGGTTCGATGGGCTCAGTAGTAGGCGAAAAAATTGCTCGTGCGATTGACTATTCTCTAAAGCACAAAATTCCATTCTTGATGATTTCAAAATCTGGTGGAGCTCGTATGATGGAGGCTGGTTTCTCATTGATGCAAATGGCTAAAACATCAGCCAAATTAGCGTTACTTGCTGAAGCAAAAATCCCTTACGTATCGTTGTTAACAGACCCTACTACTGGTGGTGTTACAGCTTCTTACGCCATGTTGGGTGACTTCAATATCTCTGAGCCAGGTGCTTTGATTGGTTTTGCTGGTCCTCGCGTTATCCGCGAAACTATCGGTAAAGACCTTCCAAAAGGTTTCCAAAGTGCTGAGTTTGTATTAGAACACGGCTTCTTGGATTTTATCGTAGATAGAAAAGATTTGAAAGATAAGCTTACAGCTTTGTTCAATATGTTGAAATAAGCGATGTGCTATTTATTGAGTGAATGGTGATTGAGCGAACTAGTGATTGTTTTAAATCAATGTTTACCAATAAAGAGAGATAGATTAAAGCTATTTAGGTGTAAAAAAAGCGGTCGAAATTTAATTTTCGACCGCTTTTTTAGCTAATTCCATATCTGATTCGGTTTAAGACGTAAAGTAATACGTCTCTACTGTTGAAAATTACTCGATGGAGGATAGATGGCTCTTGCCTGATACTTCATATCACTCTAATTTAAGGTATTCAAGGCTGCTTTGGCTTTGTTGTCTGCAGAGTTTTTATATTCATGCTTTGAATAGGTCAGTACTTTTTCGAAATAGTATTTGGCTTTTTCTTTTTGCTTAGTCTCTTGAAATATATACCCAAGCTGTAAACACGCTAATGCGCCATAACTAATCGAGGCATTCTGACTAAGTACAATAGCTTTTTCAAAATGCTCTTCTGCTAAGGTTATCTCATGTAGTTTTTGATAAACTCTTCCTTTTCTATAGTTATATTCTGCTTTCTCGGTATTGAGACTAAATTGATTTTCCTTCAAGTCAGTCATCAATTCTTTTGCTTTTTGATAATAGCCACCATCAAATGCTAATCGTGCCTTCATAAGCTTTTTATGAGCCTCGTTTTTGACCGAAACATTAAACTTTTCAACAAATCGTAACGCAGACTGATCTGCCTCCACAATAGTTGAACCTTGTGTTTTTATCTTTTCGAAATAAGTAATCGCTTTGGTATCCTCATTATTAAGCCAAAAGCATAAAAACAATTTGTAATAGGTATCCTTGATAAAGTTGAAGCCTTTGTATTGTTGTAAAAACATTTGATAATACCGACTCGCCAGCATATAACTCCCTTTCTGAATCTCGATTTCAGCATGTAGATATTGTAAAAATGGAAAGGCCCAATAACCAGCCTGAGCATTTAAGGCATCGCATTTTTTGAGCAATACACTGGCTTGACTGCTATTGCCCTCTTTCATATAGGTGGTGACTCCTAAAAATTGGATTAAAAGACTATCATCATTTTTCTCCAAAAACTGCTCATAATCCTGCAAAATCAAAGGGGTAAAACCCAGTATGTAGGCATGAGCCAAATAATACATTATGTTGGCTTCAATCGCATAGCGAGGTTCATTTTTGCTTACATTTTTCAATTCCTGCAAGCCATTTTTAACAGAACCCTTAAGTCCTAAAAGTTTGGCTACCCACAAAAAATTCTGGGGTATCGACCCTACCATAATATGAATCAAACCAAGTGATTTTTGTTGCGGGATAAAATTGGGAAACTTCTTGGCGTTACTTTCGAGCAATTTAGAGGCTTTTATCAAATTCCATGCACCTTTTACTTCGTGTCCAAATTTGAGCTTTGCAGTAGCCAAATGCAGATACATTTCGGCAATAATCCATTGTTTTTCAGGAGAGGTATCAGGGAAATCTTCCAATAAAGTCAATCGAGAAGATTGTGTATCGAGAAACTGCTCAAAATCGGCTTTATCTTCTGTAACCATCAACTCGATTAAATCGGTGTAGCTTTGAAGATATATCTTAATTCCTGAAGTGTTTTTTTGTGAAGCCAATAAAGCTCTGGTTTCTTGCAAGCGCAGTTTCCAAAGTGAAGTATAAGCCTTTTGTAATAGTGGATTCCACTCAAAGTCATTGGCTTTACTTTGAAAATTTATCAACACAAGAAAAACAACGATTAACCTTCGCATATTTAACAGCTTTATTTGAAAGTTTTATAACGTCAATACCATGATTAAGTTGCAAAAAGTCGTGGAGCAAATTTGTCATAAACAAATAAAGCCCATAACTGTCGAGTTATGGGCTTTAGATATATTTTTAGCAGATTTCTTAGCGTTTTGAAGCTGTGATAACATCTTCAACACCAGCCAAGATACGTCCGCAGTGCTCACATACGATAATACGTTTGTGGTCTTTGATGTCTGCCTGACGTTGTGGAGGAACTACGTTGAAACAACCACCACAAGCACCACGCTTAACCAAAACTACTGCAAGTCCGTTTGCATAGTTTGTTCTTAATTTATCGTAAGGGCGCAATAAACGTTCTTCAACGAACTTCACTGCTTTGTCACGATCTTTCAACAAACGTTGCTCATCGTCTTCGCTTTCTGAAATCAAAACGTCCAATTCTTTACGTTTTGCATCAAGGTCTTTTTGACGGTGAAAAAGACGAGTTTCAGTTTCAGAAACATCATCACGTTTGTTTAAAATTTTGAATTCGAATTCACGCATACGTTTGTCTGCTAATTCGATTTCCAATTGTTGTAATTCGATTTCCTTCGAGATGGCGTCGTATTCACGGTTGTTACGAACGTTCATCTGTTGGTCTTTGTATTTGTTTACAAGCTTTTCTGATTCTTTTTTCGTATTTCTATTCTTCGAAATTTCTTCTTCCAAAGAAGCGATCTCACGATTGAATTTTCCGATACGTGTCTCGATACCAGCAATTTCATCCTCCAAATCACGAACCTCTTCTGGCAAGTCGCCACGCATTTTTTTGATACTATCTAAAGATGAATCTATGGTCTGAAGTTTCAGAAGTGCTTCTAATTTCTGAGCAATGGTTGTTTCGTTAGCTACTACTGCCATTTTCGTTATACGTTATTCGTTATGCGTTAAACGTTATTTGTTAAGTTCTATGTTGTAATGATTACCCTCTACTCCTAACGCCTGTTCAAAAATACTGTACAGGATTCGTATTTACCTGACTTTTGAGAATCGCAAAATTACTAAATTTTTCAGATAAATAACTAATTATTAATTCCTTTGTGTAAACTTCTGACTCATAATGTCCAATGTCACAGATGATAATCTTGTTTTCGGCATCAAAAAACTCATGATATTTGTAATCTGCCGTCACAAACACGTCTGCGCCTTGTCTAATGGCATCATTTAGTAAAAAGCCTCCCGCTCCTCCACATACTGCTACTTTCTGGATTTTTTTTCCTGAAAGTGGCGTGTGACGAATGGTAGATAAAGCCATTGCGTCTTTTAGGTATTGTAAAAAAGAGGTTTCCTCTAAGACTTCGTCCAAACTTCCGATTGCCCCAGCGCCCACTTGTGCTAAATCATTCTCTAAGTTAGACAAATAATAAGCAACCTCTTCATAAGGGTGCGCTTTTTTTAAAGCACTCAAAATCATATATTCTTGATGTGCTTGAAGAATGACCTCTATTCGAAATTCTTTTACCTCCTCATCTTGATCTACTGTTCCGATAAAGGGGTTTGCACCTCCTGTAGGACGAAAGGTGCCTGTTCCCTCCACTCTGAAACTACAATTTTTATAATCTCCTATTTGTCCAGCTCCTGCTTCGTACAAAGCATCCAACACTTTTTGACCATGCTCTACAGGCACAAAAGTTACCAGCTTTTTAAGAAGATTTTTTTTCGGTTGCAATATCCTCACATTTTGTAAGCCTAACTTTTCAGCAATCTTAAAATTTACGCCACCTTCCACGTGATCCAAATTGGTATGTGAGGCATAGATAGCAATATCATTTTTGATGGCTTTGATGACTACTCTTTCAACGTAGTTTTTACCATTTAGTTTTTTCAAACCTTTAAAAACAATAGGATGATGGGCTATAATCAAATTGCATCCCGACTGAATTGCCTCCTCGACCACAACTTCTGTACAGTCGAGGGTACATAAAATACCTTTTACTTCCTCACTAGGGTCTCCAACGATAAGACCTGCATTATCATAACTTTCTTGTAAGGATAGTGGAGCTAATCGCTCCATATAATTTGTAATATCTTTTATTAAAATCATATTAAGTATGAGTGATGAATTGTGAATTAGAGCTGTACGAAGGATTTCCAACTATTGCGGATTTGGGATTTCTGATTTCGGAAATTAAAGAAAATCATCTTTGTTTTTTACAAAATACAGAAGGTTACAGTTCGGAAATAAAGTAAAATACCTTTGTTTATTATAAAATATAGTAGATTACACTTCCGAAATCCAACATCCGATATCCAAAATAATTGTCTTTATAATCCTTCGTATAAAACTGATATACAATTAAACATTTCGTTGAATCAAATCCCAGAGATTACCATACAAGTCTTCAAATACGGCTACTGTCCCATACACTTCTTGTTTGGGTTCTCTTACGATTTTGATTTGATGTGTTAATAGGTTTTGATAATCTCTTTCAATATCATCGGTATATAAAAACATAAATACTCGTCCTCCTGTTTGATTGCCTACTCTAGTCTGCTGCTCTTCATTGGCTGCTTTTGCTAGTAGTATGGCACATTCTTTGGCTCCTTTTGGTTTTACCAAAACCCAACGTTTTTCTGGGCTCATGACAGTATCTTCGATTAAATCGAAGTGTAATTTTTGGGTATAAAACTCAATCGCTTGGTCATAGTCATCCACGACAATAGCGATATGGGCAATGTGTTGATTCATATCAAGTTGTTTTACAAAAAGCAGTTTAATCTTTTTCGTCACGGGTGAATAAATTCACCTACTAAGTGGAATAACTAAGGTCATAACGACTTAAAGAGTGAGCATTTGTTTCTTTTTCAAAATTACTGGAAAATTCATCTACTTCTATCAACAAAGAAAAAAGGCGAGAAAATCCCGCCTTCTTTAAATCGCCACAAATATATACTGTCAAATGAAGATTTCTAGTCTTGTCTCACGACACTTCCTCCTGAAGTTTTAGCATCTACGACTGGAGTGCCTCTAAAATATACCGAGCTTGCTCCTGATGCTACCACATTTAGATAACGAGAGGCCATTACTCTTACTTTACTAGCTCCAGATACATCTAAGTATGCCTCCTCACTTCTCATCGAAAAACCATTAACTAATGATGCCCCGAATACACCTCCAGAGATCTTTTGGGTATCACCCAATACATCCATAGTAGATGCGCCAGAGAGATTAAAAGTAAAATATTGTATATCAGAGTTTAGGTCTAGGTATGAAGAAGCTTCAAGGCTAACATACATATCTCTTTCATCGAAACCATATACCTTACCTGTGCTTGCACCATACAATTCGATAGAGCGCAATGATGGCATTACGATATCAAAAGTAACCTGATAGCGGTTATTACGTGGATAAGGATAGTTCGCAATTAATACCCCGTTTCGTACATAAACATTAAGGTCATTTATATCTATTGCATCCCCACGTACATAGATACTGAAGGTGTTTCCAGCTCTCACATTTACTTTAAATCCACTACCCATCTCGATACCATCAAAGTTACGGAGACGAACTTCCCTCTGGATTTCTTCAAATCTTGGCCTAATTTCTTCTCCTCGGAGAAAACATCCTGTTAAAGTAAATATCATTAAGCCTATAATGCTTAGGAATAGAGTTTTCATTGAAGTTTTCATATTAACTATACGTGTTTATGCCTTTTTTAAGGGCGTTTTGATTAAGAAGTTTTTCTGAGGTTCATTTGTCTTACTGACAAATCAATCGTATTTTACCCCTAGAATATTTTATACGTTAACATTTCATTAAGAAAAAAGCGGATAGGGGCTTGCTGGAAACTACAAAAAGGCATACTTCTATTACTCAACATCTCAATAATTTTAAATAAGTAGTTTATGAAAGTAAGGCCAAGCGTAGCGATTATCGAAAACAACCACCTACTATTGATGCGTTATGAATATGGTAACGCACATGTATTTAATTTGCCTGGTGGTAACACCGACCCTGGAGAAACACTAGTAAGTACTTTAGAAAGAGAACTCAGAGAAGAGTTAGGAATAGAAATAGAGGTTGGTCCGATGTTATTGACGGGAGAGGTCATTTTACCACAACAAAAAACAGATGTATTGCACTGTGTCTTTATTGCTCAGGTTATTGGAGGAATTCCGATTTTGAATCCTTCAGAGACGAGTGCTTTAGAAATCAAATGGATTCCTCTGTCAGAAATCAATCAGTTGGAAATGTATCCTAACGTTGGAGCAGAATTACAAGATATCCTTTTTCAGAATCAACTAGGAAAATATGTCGGAAAAATAAACCAGAAATGGCACTAATAAGTGTTGAGTTTTGAATTTTGAGTGCGGAGTTGGGACTGCAATAAGGATTTCAATCTATGGCAGATTTAGGATTTCTGATTTCGGAAATAAAGTGAAATACCTTTATTTTTTACAAAATTCAGAAACTTACACTTCCGAAATCCAACATCCGAAATCCGAAATAGATGGCTTTACAACTCCGCACTCAAAATTCAAAACTCCTTAAGGTTATAGTCCTAAGATTTTTCCACCATCTACAGGTAAGCTTACTCCTGTAATATAAGATGCTGCTGCTGAACATAGAAATGCTACGGCAGCACCAAATTCCTCTGGTTCGCCAAATCTTTTAGCTGGTATATCTACCTGTAAAGCTTTTTCCACTTCTTCTCTCGTCGCCCCAGTGGTATTCATTCTTGATTCTATTAAAGAATCCAATCTTGCAGTTTTGGTCGAGCCAGGCAATACATTGTTGACGGTAATTCCAAAAGGCGCTAATTCGCCTGCCAAGGTTTTTGCCCACGATGCTACAGCTCCTCTAGTGGTGTTAGATACGCCAAGTCCACTAATAGGCTGTTTGACCGAGGTAGAGATAATGTTGACTATTCGACCAAATCCTGCTTTTTTCATAGAAGGCACACATGCTTGCACGAGAATATGATTACAAATAAGATGATTTGAATAGGTTTGGGTAAACTCCTCAATCGTTGCTTCTAGGATTGGACCTCCTTTGGGGCCTCCAGTGTTATTAACTAGAATATGTACCTCTGGAAATTGTGCTAAATGTTGCTTTACACCTGCTTTGACTTGTTGAGGATTGGAAAAGTCAGCTACAAAATAGCGATGTTGCTGTCCTAGGCTTGTGTCCAAATCGAGGATTGCTTTTTGTAAGGATGTTTCGTTACGAGCAACCAATGTTACATTGGCTCCTAATAAAGCTAACTCTATTGCCGACGCCTTGCCTAATCCTTGTGTACTTCCGCAAACAATGGCATTTTTATTTCTTAAATCTAAATTCATTCGAGTTTCCTTTTAGTTACAATTTATGATGCTGAAATTAGCATTCGTAGTTTTTTGTTACAAATGCAGATATACGCATTGTTCTTTTTACAAAACAAAAACTGTTAATTTTTCATTATGCAGTAAAGACACAACGCATTGAGTTTTCTTGAAAAATCTCAAAAAACCTTAATTCTCTACTGAAACCCAACTCTCTCTTGCCCTATGCCAGACTTATCATATCGAAGCAATCAGCCCGAACTCATCGACGATTTTGAGCTTGATAACGATGCTCTTCGCCAAAACTTAGAAGAATTGGCGCTCATCAATCAATATCTTGGGGGTAATCAGGTTACTATTGGTGGACTAAAAGCTTTATTGAAAAATCATGATAAATCTAAAGCAATTGTAATTGGCGATTTGGGCTGCGGCGGTGGAGATATGCTGAAATTAATGGCTCGCTGGCTTCAAAAAAAGGGATATAAAAGTAAGCTCGTTGGTATCGATGCCAACGATTTTATGATTGATTTTGCCCAAAAAAGAACTCAATCTTTTCCCGACATTAGTTATTTACACGAAAACGTTTTTGCTGAAAGTTTTCAACAACATACTTTTGACATTGTAGGGATGACGCTTTTTTGTCATCATTTTACAGACGAACAGCTCATTCGACTTTTTGAATTACTCAAAAAACAATGCCGTTTGGGTTTTGTCATCAATGATATTCATCGCCATTGGTTTGCTTATCATTCGATTGCTTGGATTACTAAGCTTTTCCTCAAATCTTATCTTGTGAAGCACGATGCCAAACTATCGGTCTGGCGAGCCTTCAAAAAGTCGGAGATCGTTTCGTTACTTGAAAAAGCAGGCATTCATCATTACCGTATTCGCTGGCGCTGGGCATTTCGTTGGGAAATTGTGGTAGTGACTCCCCAAGAATAATTTTTCCAAAACCAAAACCCTGTTGGAAAGTTATACACTAAAAAACATATTGAAATGAGTATTATAGTTTGGTATCGCAACGATTTAAGAGTACACGATCATGAGCCTTTGTGGAAAGCTTCTCAAAAAACCACAAACGTATTCCCTGTATATATTTTTGACCCTAGGCAATTTGAAGAGCTCTCTATTGGTTTTTCGAAAACAGGATGGCTTAGGACGCAATTTTTAATAGAGTCTGTTCAAAACCTTCGAAAAAACCTTCAATCAATTAGCTCTGGGCTAATTGTTAGGGTAGGGAAGCCTGAGGAAATTCTTCCTAGACTAGCTATTGAATTAGAGGCAGAGGCAGTCTATTGCTCAGAAGAAGTAACATCTGAAGAAACTAGCGTAGATGCCCAAGTAGAAGACGCCTTGAAAGCAATGGGAAAATCTATGTCCTTTTTTTGGACTTCTACTCTATTCCATATTGATGATTTACCTTTCGATATTGACCAGTTACCAGACGTTTTTACACAATTCAGAAACAGAGTGGAAAAATCTTGTCATGTGCGCTCTTGCTTTGATACGCCTTATGCCCTTTTGTTCAAAACGAATGTAAGTATCGGTACAATGCCCACAGCTGAAAGTTTGTTGGGATACTCTTCCGATGCTACTACTCATTATGTGGGCGGTGAAGATGCAGCCAATCAACGTTTGAAAGAATACTTCTGGGAGCAAGATTTACTAAAAGTTTACAAAGAAACGCGCAACGAAATGCTTGGTATGGACTTTTCCTCAAAGTTCTCCGTTTGGCTAGCCAATGGTTGTATTTCGCCAAGGTATATCTATCAGCAAGTTCAAGAATATGAATATCAACGGGTCAAAAATGATTCAACATATTGGCTAATTTTTGAGCTACTCTGGCGTGACTATTTCCGTTTTGTCTCGATGAAATATGGTAATAGAATTTTTTCAGCAAAAGGTATCAAACAAGATCAGCACGTTCAGTGGAGTCAAAATAAGAGAATATTTAAACTTTGGAAAAATGGAGAAACGGGTATTCCTTTGATTGACGCCAATATGAAAGAACTTCTTGACACGGGATTTATGTCAAACCGTGGAAGACAAAATGTGGCTAGTTTCTTGGTAAAAGATTTAAAAATAGATTGGACTTGGGGGGCTAGTTGGTTTGAAAGCCAATTGCTCGACTATGATGTATGCTCTAACTGGGGCAACTGGAATTATGTAGCTGGAGTAGGCAATGACCCTCGCGAAAACCGTTACTTTAACATTTTGACACAAGCGACTCGTTACGATAGTCAAGGCGAATATGTGAAACATTGGCTACCCGAATTGGCTTCGGTTCCAGCTGATAAGGTTCACTTGATTTCGGTACTGCCACCTGTAGAGCAACAAAAGTATCAAGTACATATCGGCGTAAATTACCCAAAAGCATTGTTTGATGTAAATCGTTGGCGAAAAAAGTAGTTGAGTCGCTTAATAGGATGTTGGCATTTTCTTAAATTCCATATAGACAGATTACCATTCATCCACAAAAAAAGCATCTCAACGAGAAATCGTTTTCGCTAGTCTTTTTTACAATACATTTGATGAAGAATCGATATTAGTACGACATTAGGTTTTGGATAAAGCTTTTTTTTCCTGATATAAAATACTTAACTTGTCAAACCTAAATCGAGACTTATATTTGGAAAGTGCCGTCTAAGTGGCATATCCAATGGGTAACCTATCCACTCGGAGTTTATCCACAATTTTAACTTTAAAATTTACCAAGACTATGTCAAAAGGAACCATCATTGCATTAGTTGTTGCAGCAGTTTTAGTATTCTGGGGAATCGGTGTAAGAAACGGAATGGCTACAAGCGAACAAGATGTAGAAGCATCTTGGGCAAAAGTACAAACTGCATATCAGCGCCGTGCTGACCTTATTCCAAACCTTGTAAAAACAGTACAAGGAGTAGCAAATTTTGAAAAAAGTACATTAACAGACGTAATCAGTGCTCGTGCTAGTGCGACTCAAATCAAGTTAGACGCAAGTGACCTTTCGCCTGAAAACATGAAGAAATTCCAAGAAGCTCAAAGCCAATTGAGTGGCGCACTTTCAAGATTAATGGCGGTAGCTGAAAACTATCCAACCTTGAAGGCGACCGAAAACTTCTCGGAGCTTCAAGCACAATTGGAAGGTACTGAAAATAGAATCAAAGAAGAACGTGACCGTTTTAATGATACTGTAAAGGAATTCAACAATAAAGTGGTAACATTCCCAAACAGCTTGATTGCAGGTTTCTCTGGTTTTAGCAAGAAAGGCTATTTCGAAGCTGATGCTTCTGCTCAAAAAGCACCATCGGTAGATTTCTCTAAATAATCCTCCGAAACAGCTAAATTTAAGTAACTACTCAGCTATACTATTGTTGAGAAAGTGCTTAAATTTAGCTGTTTTCTTTTTTCCAATATTCTTATGCTACTTTCTGAAGAACAACAAAGTATCATTGTCGAAGCTATCAAAGCTGCTGAGAAAGAAACTTCGGGTGAAATCAAAGTTCATGTCGAACAATTCTGCCCAGGAGACGTGCTCGAAAGAGCCAAAGCCGTGTTTGCTCAGCTCGAACTTCACAAAACAGCACAACGAAATGGCGTGTTGTTTTATCTGGCGACCGTCGATCGCAAATTTGCTATTTTGGGAGACAAGGGCATTAATGACGTTGTTCCTGCCAATTTTTGGCAAGACATCCGCAATGATATGCAATCTCATTTTGTCATGAATCAGTTTGCAGCTGGTTTTGCTGTAGGTATTCAAAAATCGGGAGTTGCACTCAAGCAATTTTTCCCATATCAATCGGATGATATCAATGAGATTTCGGATGAAATTTCATTTGGTGATTAATTACAAGTATTACAGCAAAATTAGATTTGAGTTTTTGTTGAAGGCATAAGGCAAAGAGTGTTAAAGTATTTTTAGTAACGATGTATATGTTTTTTGCCGATTGCCCAGAGCCGAAAGCCGTAAGCTAAAAAATTAAATTTTATTTTGCGTACTAACTTAAGTGATTGTGCAGAATTAGATTTAATTAATTGAAGATGTAAAGTATTGGTAATTGAAATTTTACATTCACAATTCACAACTCATAATTCGGCATTCATACTTAAAATGCCATCCTATCTAATCAGTCATGTCTAGAAAAATACAACAATATTTAGCAGTACTTATTTTGTCTTTATCGTTTTTCATCAAAGCGATTGGTCAAGATATTCCTGCACAGCCTAACCCTCCTCTTTTGGTAAGTGATTTTGTCATGAAACTCAAGCCAGAAGAGCGTAACGCATTAGAACAAAAACTACGTGGTTATCGAGACTCCACATCTACCGAAATTGCCATTGTCATTGTAAAAAATACGGGCGAGTCTGACCCGTATGATTATGCTATGAAAATTGCTAAAACATGGGGAGTTGGAGCAAAAAATAAAAACAATGGGGTTTTACTTTTATGGGCTACCGAAACACGCAAAATTCGTATCGTAACAGGTAGGGGCATTGAGGACGTTTTGCCTGATGCTATCTGTAAAAGAATCATCAATACTATTCTTGTTCCGAATTTTAAGCAACAACAATGGTATCAAGGTCTCAATGAAGCTACCGATGAAATGATTCAGCGGGCAAGCGGTGAATTCAAATCTGATGCGACCTCAGATGATGACAGTCCTCTAGGCTTTTTTATCATAGTTATTCTCATCATTGTATTTATTGTCATTTCTATCATTATTTCAAAACGTGGCGGCGGCGGTGGTCGTGGAGGCTACCGAGGCGGTGGCTGGACTCCTCCAATTATCATTACTGGTGGCTCGTCATGGGGTAATCGTAGCGGTGGTGGCGGAGGTGACAGTGGTTTTGACTTCGGAGGCTTCGGCGGTGGTGACTTCGGTGGCGGTGGCGCTGGCGGAGACTATTAAGTAGGAGTGTTGAATTGTGAATTAGGGTTTTAGGAAGGATTTAAAAAACCGTTTATTGGGGATATCAGATGTTAGATTTCGGAAGTGTAATCATTTATGTTTTGTAAAAGCAAAGGTTTTTTTCTTTATTTCCGAAATCAGAAATCCCAAATCCGCAATTATTGGAAATCCTTCGTACAATCCTAATCAAATATCCGACATCCGAAATTTTTTCAATCCTTCGTAGACCACTCGATGGGGAATTTGTAATTTTGTACATAAAATAAAATTATGCGAGAAATATGACTAACCACGGGGTTAGGTGTATCTCTCAAAAATCCCAAATCAGTCTCCAAATTGCCATTAGGCTTCATTAAATTTTTGAGAATCAGTGCTAAAAAATATCATTTCACAAGAGCTTAACGAAGCTCAACTTGTTCTCCAAAAGTTTTTATCGGACGAACATAATATCCAACAAATTGAGGCAGCAGCGCAATTAATGGCTGATGCTATCAAAGCAAACAACAAGATTATTTCTTGTGGAAACGGTGGCTCACATTGCGATGCCATGCACTTTGCAGAAGAACTTTCGGGTCGCTATCGTAACGAACGCCGTTCGATGCCAGCAATCGCCATTTCGGATGTTTCACATATTTCTTGCGTAGGCAATGACTACGGTTTTGAATATATCTTTTCTCGCTTTGTAGAAGGCTTAGGCAATGCAGGAGATGTACTTTTGGGCATCTCAACGAGTGGCAACTCTGCCAATGTGATTCGTGCCGTAGAAGCTGCCAAGGCAAAAGGTATGAAAATCGTGATTTTATCAGGAAAAGATGGTGGAAAGCTAGCTGGACAAGCAGATGTAGAAATCATTGTTCCTCATTTTGGCTATGCTGACCGTATTCAAGAAGTACATATCAAGGTAATTCATATTCTGATTTTACTTATCGAGAAATTGGTTATTGGGGAGTAGTTATCTGTTAGAGGTTAATCGATCATCTAGGACGCTAGCAGTCGATGCGTCATGTTTGCGTCTCAAGCCAAGTGGAATCTAGCACAGTAGCATCAAAAAGCGGTTGGAAAATATTTTCTGACCGCTTTTTTGATACTATGATTTTAGTCTGATACTTCCTTAAACGCAAGCATTGTGTCTCTACTAGTAAAAAAATCACTCATTCGCCAATCACTAAATCAACCGTCCATTTGCTCATTTAACTCACAATTTTTAACTTATAGTTCGTTGTAAAGTAATAGTGCTCCAATTATTCGGTAGCACTTGAAGAAAAAAGTATAATAGTACTTTTATTCAATGAAATAAACATGTTGACTAATGCTTACGGCCTATTGTCTAAAGCATTTGCCGTACATATTTTATCTAACAACTATGAAAAAGCTAAGCCTTACCCTATTGGCCGTCTTAACAGGATTGTTAGGTCTTGCCTATACCTTACCCTATTTTTTCAAAGACCAAATTCAGGAGCAAGTCAATAAAGCCATTATCAAACAAGTGAAGGGGAAAGTCTATTACTCCGATTTGAACCTCTCGCTGTTTCGCCATTTTCCCTATTTAGCTATCAATATCGAAGATTTTGGTATTATAGGTCTTGCCCCATTTTCCCAAGATACTTTGGCTCAAGCGAAGGGTTTTGAGTTATCTTTTGATGTAATGAGTTTAATCAAAGGGCAAAAAATCATACAAAACATCCGCCTTGAACAACCTAAGATTTACCTCAAAATCCTAAAAAATGGTCAGGCGAATTATGACATTTTTGTGCCGTCTAAAGATACGGGTAGTACTTCAGGAAAACCTTCGGAAGGGGTTCAGTTACAAATCCAAAATTGGCAAATTGTAAAAGGAACAATTTTATACAAAGACCTTCAAAAAGACTCCGAAATACTGTTGACAAATATAGAACACAACGGTAGTGGCGATATCAACAAAAAGATTTTTGACTTGGCTACTAATACTGAAATCAATCAGGCCTCGGTAGTTTGGGAAGGGAAAAACTATTTCAATAAACGTAAATTAGCGTGGCAATCATTAATTCAGGTTAATCAATCTGCCAAAAGCTATTCTTTTCAAGATACTCGCATTCGTCTCAACGATTTTGAATTATCATTTTCAGGGAAAGTACAACAACGGGATTCTACCTACACGATGGATGTAGCATTTCAGACTCCTGAAACTAATTTCAAAAACTTGGTTTCGCTCGTTCCAATGATTTATCAAAATCAGTTTGACGACTTGAAAGCAGAGGGCGAAATTCAATGTACTGGACAGGTGAAGGGACTATATTCTTCTCAGTCAATTCCCTCATTTCACCTAAATGTACAGGTGAAAAACGGTAGTTTTCAATATCCTTCTCTGCCAACTGGCGTTAGTCAAGTTTGGGTAGATTGCGATATTAATAACACAAGTAATCAACTAGATAGTACCCAAATTGCGCTTAATCGTTTTGATTTATATTTTGGGAAAAACCCTATCAAAGCAAAAGCTAAAATCAAAGGGTTATCTCGTAGTGTCGTTGATGCTGACGTAAAAGGTGAGTTTCAGCTAGAAGAACTCACGAAATTATTCCCTATCGAAGGAACTCAGTTGAAAGGTCGCTTTGGGGTTGATCTTCATAGTAAAGGCACGTATGATTCGCTTACGGGACAATTTCCAGTAACAAATGCTCAAATGCTTTTAGAAAATGGGTATATCCTTTCAAAGCAATTTGCCAAGCCCATTGAAGATATTCACTTTAAGGCAAACTTAACCAACCAAGATGGAACGCTAAAAAATAGCTTATTAGCTATTCAGGAAGCCACTTTTCACGTTTTAGATGAAACCTTCCAGGCCAAAGGTTCAGTACAAGATTTTGATGCATTTAAGTGGGATATCACTGCTAAAGGCAAGCTTGATTTAACACAAATCACCAAGATTTTCCCTGTAGAAAACACGACACTCAAAGGAAAAATCGATGCGGATATCCGTACGCAAGGGAATCTCAAAGATTTGAAAGCGAAGCGATATGGTAGTTTGAATACAAATGGACAAATGGCCGTATCCAATTTTGAATACCGTTCAAAAGAATTACCTCAAGGTATTAAAATCGATCAAGGGCAAGCGAAGCTTTCACCTAATAGTCTTACTATTACTCAGTCCAAAGGCTATTTAGGAAGTAGTGATTTTGAAGCTACAGGTACAATGAACAACTACGTGGCTTATGCACTGACGAATGATGTCTTGAAAGGTAATTTTCAGATAAAATCAAATCATTTCAACGTCAACGAATGGATGAGTTCTGAACCCAAAGCCACTACTTCGGGTCAAGCACCAAATCCCAATGCACATCCTAGTGTCGTGGAGGTTCCTAAAAACCTACAATTAAGCCTTAATACCCAAGCCAATGAGATAGTTTATGATAAAATGGCCATGAATAATGCCAAAGGTATTATTCGTATCAATAACGGAACTATTCGTCTTGAAAACACCAATTTTGATGCATTAGGAGGACGTTTTGCCACAACGGGTAGCTATGACCCAAGTGATATTGCTCACCCTAAATTTGATTTTGGGTTAAACTTGGAAAAAGTAAATTTCACAGAGGCTTACCAGCATTTGAGTGTCGTGAAATACCTTATGCCTTTAGCGCAGTTTATGGTTGGAGAGGTATCTTCTCAATTTAAAATCAATGGAGAGTTAACACAAGATATGATGCCGAATTTTGCCACATTAAACGGTTCAGGTTTATTAAAACTCTTGAAAGCTAGCTTACAAAATAGTCCATTAATCGAAAAGTTAGTAGCAAATACGAAGTTGACCCAATTAAAAGACCTGCAATTGAACAATGCACTTATGCAGGTTCAAATCGACCACGGTACTCTAAAAATTAAGCCATTTACCGTTAAGTGGAATGACTACGCAGTCAATATTGGCGGACAACACGGCATCGTTGGCGATATGGACTACAAATTAGCCTTCGATATACCTAGTGGCAAAGCTGGTCAAAGCTTTAATAACTTGTTTACACAATGGACAGGAAAAGCCTTAAATAATGTTCCTAGAGTCAAATTTGATTTGTCATTAATAGGCACACTCAAATCGCCTATTGTCCGTTTTGATAACAGCAGTACAGCACAAAATTTGAAAGATGTTGTTACCTCCGAAATCAAATCTCAAATTGATAATGCCAAAAATCAAGCAGTACAACAAGCCGAAGACTTACTAAAGGCAGAAAAAGAAAAGCTTTTAAAAGAAGCACAAGACAAACTTAAAACAGGTCAGGGAGATATTCAAGCGCAAGCCAAAGCAACGGCAGATAGCTTGAAAAAAGCGGCATTAGAAAGAGCCAAAAAGCTATTGGAAACTCAGAAAAAAGGAGTACTTGATGGTATTTTCAAAAAACCTCAACCTGCTAAAAAAGACTCGACAAAATAGATAAAATTTAGTGAATTGTGATTGAGCGAATGAGTGATTATTGTTAATTTCCATTGCACTTTGTTAGACACAATGCTCTGTATCTAAAGAGGATATAGTATCAAAAAGGTGGTCGAAATTAGTTTTTCAACCACCTTTTTCATGAGTAATAAATATTTATTTCAAACTTCATTTCCCGAAGAGGAGAACGTAGCCAAATAAATGGCTAGGCTCTTTTTAAAATAACCCAAAAATTCAAGATGAATGGTAGTAATAATAATTGCTCATCAGAACTGTACGAAGGAATTCTAACTATTGCGGATTGGGGATTTCTGATTTCGGAAATAAAGTAAAATACCTTTTTTTTACAAAATATAGAAGTTTACACTTCCGAAATCCAACATCCGATATCCGAAATAAATGGTTTTTATAATCCTTCGTACACTCCTAATTGCTCATTCACAATTCACTCAATATTATACCTAAAAAAGATTTAACTGTTCATTACTACCCAATTTATCGGTATAATAGTCATTTACGTCTTTGTACTCGTCAGGAAGTTGTTTGCGCGAACAAGTAAGTCCAAAGTGGCTAAATATCTTCTCTAGTTCATCGGCGGCTTTATGTCCAGCCTTATCATTGTCCAGATAAAAAATCACATTCGCACGCTTAAATAGTTTTGCCCAGTCTTTCTTGAAAACATTAGCTGTTCCTAAACTTACGGCAGTTTTGCCAGCCTGCACCAATCGCATACAATCAAAAGCTCCTTCGGTAATATACACATCCTGATCAAGCTTGATTTTGTCTAAAGCATCAGCATTAAACAAGGTAAGAGGATGTTTGTACAAAAACTGATAACGTCCGTGCCCTTCGGGCGGTGGACCTAATACGCGCCCTTGCAAATACACAATTCTTCCATTTCGATAGTATGGGATAATCAAGGGATGTGCATAGAAAATCAAGTTGTTTTTATCATTAAAAAGCCCCGATTCTTGCAAGTCTAGCGTCGAGAAACGTTGTTTGAGATACCAACTCACATTTGCATAATCTTTGACCATAAAAAGCCTAAAATCCTGAATTGTTTTATCTGTAAACCCTCTTGACTTTATATATTCCAGACCCGATTTGGATAGTTCGTTGGAAGGTTGCTGCAAACAACAATCTCTAAATGCTTCATAAATTTGAGAGTGGATTTCTTCTACAGGCTTTTCTTTCTCTTGTAACTTTTTGACATCTACAGTTTGTAATGTATTTTTTGCAGGAAGAGGTTTAGCACTTTTCTGATACTGTTGAGGCGAATATCCAGACAAATACGTCTGAGCCATCGTTTGAATTGTATCTTTAATACTCAACTGTCGAATTTCAGAAAATAGCGTAATAGAGTTACCCGTCTTGGCGCAACCAAAACAGTAAAAGCTATTAGTATGGGGATATAAAACTAGAGATGGCGTATTTTCCTCATGAAATGGACAAACCATACGATTGCGGTTTACCTCCAATCCTAGGTCTTGTGCTACCTCTAATATCGAAACCTGACTTAATTCGTCTAGAACTGTCATAGCTATAGGGGGAATTTTGAAGAAGGGTAAATAGACTTTCAGCCTTTAACAATTTTACTTCAAATATAAAAAAACGACAGCCTCCGTGAATCACAGAAGCTGTCGTTTTTGATATTAATAAGTACTTTCTTTCTAAAACTATTGAAGGAAAGATACTTTCAAGTCGTTTAATCTTGCTTTTACTGAAGTATCGATTTGACGGTCGTTGATACGAAGTACATAACCACCAATCAATTCAGGGTTCACTTTTTCAACCAATTCAACAGTCTTACCTGTAGCTTCAGTTACCAAACGAATGAATTCTGCTTTTTGAGCATCTGTCAAAGGAGATACCGTAGTAACCTCTGCTTTTTGGATACCTTTATAGAGAGCATATTGACGTTGGAACTCTTCAGCGATAGCAGGAAGAAGTTTTTCACGGTTTTTCTTAGTGATAATTTCAAAAATCGAAAACGTTACAGGGTCAACTTTATCTTTGAAGATAGCAGTCAAAATACCTAATTTCTGTAAGTGTTTTACGATTGGGCTTTTCAAGGTTAAAACAAGTTGGCGGTTTTCATCGCAAACTTGGTCGAAGAATTTCATATCTTCATGAACTTTTTCAACTACACCTTTTTCAGCGGCCAAACCAATCAATGATTTAGCATATCGGAAAGCTACACTTTGTTCTGACATTTCTCTTTACGCTTTGAGTTGCGAGCTGTTAAGCTCATCACTGAATTAGTTTAATTTAGCATCAGATAATAAATCCGTAACCAATTTTTCTTGAGCAGAACGATCTGCCAATTGAGTACGAAGAATTTTCTCAGCAATTTCCAATGAAAGAGCAGCAGTCTCTTTCTTGATTGAAGCCACAGCACTAGCTTTTTCTTGTTCGAATGCTACGCGAGCTTTTTCGATTTCAGCGCTAGCTGCTTTTTGAGCTTCAGCTTTAGCATCAGCAATCATTTTATCAGAAGCTTCTTTTGCAGCTTTCAAGATACCATCACGTTCAGCACGAGCCTCAACTAATAACTTTTCGTTACCAGCTTTCAACTCAATCATTTCTTCACGAGTTTTTGCAGCCAAAGCCAAAGCGCTTTCGATAGACTCTTCACGCTCATGCAAAGAAGCAATGATTGGTTTCCAAGCGAATTTTGCTAATACAAAGAACAAAAGGCCGAAAACTACCAACTGCCAAAAGATCAGACCTAAATCAGGAGTAAGTAATTCCATATTAAATAAATGTTTTTGCGATTGAAAAGCAATTCTTGTATTGTGTAATTAGGAAGTGCTTTTATCAGGGTTTACTATATGATTTGGAAAATGAATTTTCTCAAAAAACTTCGTGCTATCGGCCTAATGCGTAATAACACGAAGATAATTTTGTGCTATATCAAAATAGAATAAGATAGAAACTAATTTTCAATCAAACGGCTATTCCGATATCCTTGGTTAGCTACGAATTATTTGTTAGCTACCAAGAAGCAAATAACTGCTGCGAAAAGAGCAACCGCTTCAACGAAAGCAGCTACAACCAACATCGCACCTTGGATCTTGCCAGAAGCTTCTGGTTGACGAGCGATTGATTCCATTGCACGACCACCGATGTTACCGATACCTAAACCAGCACCGATTGCTACTAAACCAGCACCGATACCTGCTAAACCTGTACCTAAAGAAACTTCAGCTAAAATTGACAAAAGTGACATGATTGTTATTTGTTTATGTAAGTGAAAAAAATTATTTACTAATTAAAAATATGAACTTAAGTACTAATGTGCTTTAGGCTATATGCCTTAGGCATTAGGCAAAAAAACTTTTACTATCATATAAGGAATGCTTCTATTCCTTTAGCTTATGGCTTAAAAGCCTATAGCAGATAATATTTCAATTTTGCCAGCTAACTTAAATCTTAGTGATGATCATCGTGGTGATGCTCTTCAACTGCTGAACCAATGTAGCTTGCAGTCAACAACGTAAAGATGAATGCTTGCAAGAACGCTACTAATAATTCGATAATGTTCATGAATACTGCAAATGCACTAATTACTGGTGTTACCATCCAAATTTTCAAGATGAAAATCAAACCAATAAAGCTCAACATGATGATGTGACCTGCTGTAATATTAGCAAACAAACGAATCATTAATGATACTGGCTTTGTAAATACACCGATAATTTCTACTGGAGTTAAGATAACCAACAACCATTTCGGAACGCCAGGCATTGCAAAAATGTGTCCCCAATAAGTGCTTTTACCATTTAAGTTGGTAATCAACAACGTAAGTACCGACAATACTAGTGTTACAGCAATGTTACCCGTTACGTTAGCTCCACCTGGTAATAAACCCAAAAGGTTATTAATCCAAATAAAGAAAAACAAGGTTAACAAGTACGGAAGGAATCTTCTGTAGTGTTTTTCTCCGATGCTGTTTTTAACAACTTCATCACGAATAAAGATGATAATTGGCTCTAACCAAGACTGTAATCCTTTTGGAGCTTTAGTGCCTCTTTCTTTGTAAGCATTACCAACACTGATAAAGATCAAAAGTAATAATACAGCACTAACCAATAAAGAAGCTACGTTTTTAGTGATTGATAAATCCAAAACATGAGAGCCATCTTCAGCGTGCAACTTGCCGTGCTCCAAGATTAATCCCTCATAAGCTACTGGGTTGCCGTGCTCATCTTCCAATTTGCTAGAAGAAAATACTTTTACACCATCTTTCGTATAAGCAATTACAGGAAGGTGAACACCAATGCCATGTGCAAACTCCCATTTGTGGTCGTCAGCAATGTGGTGCATAATCATGTGACCTAAGTCAACTTTGCCTTCTTCGTGTGCTTCAGCACCAGCAGCGTGTTCGGCAGTTGCCTCTACGCCATGAACTGCTACTGTTGAATCAGCCGTAGCGGAAGTTGCTGAGTGATGCTCGGATTGTGCAAATACTGAAGTAGCAAATAAAAATAAAAATGCTACAATATTTGAAAAATATAATTTTCTCATCTCGACGTGGGGGATGAACGTATAATGGTTTATGATTTTGACTTTCTAATTCGTATGCTTTACTCCACCTGAAAATCAACAACTTATACTAATTATTAACACAGGGCCTATGAAAAGTGTCGCAAGTTACGATACAAATCGTAGATTTCAAAACCTGTATAACATAAATAGAGTACAAAAAAGTTGCTAATAAATGTATATATGTCAGGAGTGCTCTTATATATGAAGAATCCTATAAATGCTAGACTCAAAATTAAGCGAGCACCAATACTTCCCATGTAAAACTCAATAAAATGCTTTCGGTCGTTGGCAAAACCTTGCTGCATCAATAAATGATTGAAATAGGAAAGTGTTGCATAAAATGCAAGCATGAACCACTTATCAGCATGAACATATTCTGATAAACCAATGTATGGAGCCAAAAAGAAGATTAGACCAACTATAACAGTCAGTATGATGATGCGTAACATTGTAGGTTCTGAATTTTTCCGCAAAGATACGTAAAACCTTCATTCAGAAATGAAAAAGGGGAATAAATTACTGCAATTTATTCCCCTTTTATTGTATAAGATTATCTTATGGCTTTGAGCTTTTAGCTATGATATTTAAGTTTAAGGAAATACTGAACCTATAAGCTCATAGCCAAGAACCAAATACCTCTTGAATATACTACCTTACCAAATATTCATTTTGAGCAACACCAACTCGCCCTTGATTTGACATTCCTTCCAATTTGATGGTCATATTACCCTTAGCATCGCTATTCCAGAAGCTTGTTGTAGCTTTACCAGAGGCATCTGTCGTGATATTGGCATTCCAATATAATGTTGAGCGATAGTCTGGACGAACGTGCTCTGGCTTAGCTTGCCCATATTGTGGGGCAAAAAACTCTCTGGTCATGGCATAACCCATGCGTTTCTGAATTTTTACACCTTCTGTATTAGACTTGCTCCAGTCATAATTGGCGTTCCCTTTTCTCGTCAATACCGAAACAACCCCATTACCTCCTCTTACTCCAAAAATAGCAGCATCAGCTCCTTTCAATACATCTATACTTTCAACATCGCATGGTGGCAAGGTATTTATCACATCACTACTTACTTGCATACCATCAATCAAAAATAGTGGATCATTAGAGGCATTAATAGAGCCTTGACCTCTGATAAGTACTGAGTATGTACCCATACCTGTTTGTACTACTTGCACTCCCGGAATTCTGCCTTGTAACATTTGCAAGACACTAAACATACCTCCACAAAGGGTATCATCCACCTTGAGTGTATTGCTCGCTTGTCCATAAATTTTACGATTATCCTCTGGTTCTTTTTTGGCAGTTACCGTTACTTCTTGAAGCATTTGTACTTTTTCAGTAATGAGCTTCTTCTCAAGTTCTATGGATTCTCTTGAGTATTTTAAGAAAGTCGCAAAAGCATTTGGGTCAAATATGCGCACCTCATTAGGAATTTGAAGCGGTCTTGTTTTGGGTAACGAAAGAGCCTCGTCTATCGTTAGGGTCAAATTACGAGCACCATTTGCCTTTACAGCCTGAAGATACACATCAACACTATCTGTAAAATCTAAGTTATAAAAACCATATCTTCCCAATGAATCCACACTTGTCATAGCTATAATTGGGTTTTCTTTAGGTTTTTTCAACATTAAAGTCAAAGTAAGTTTATCCGTCACTTTACCATTAGGACGCACTGCTTTACCTGTAATTTCTAATCCTTGCTCAACAAAGTAATCCATTTTAGGTTTGACATCATTCAACATTTGTTGCCAAGTAAATCGGCGCCAACCTTGCGTCATCATTAGCAAGTCAAGATGTAAATGACGGTTTTCTTGTGTGTTGTCAAAATAATATTGTGGTTGCTCTACAGAGCCCTGTATTTGTTGATAATACTGTCCACTCAACGATTCTTTGACTTCTGAGTTTAGCAACACGTAAGTCAATATATTGTCAGCATAAGGCTCACCTTTTACTTGTGAGGCATCAGTAACGGCTACAGAAAAAGTCCCTTGAACAGGTTTGCCTTCGGCGTCTTTTACTTCGATATTCAAATCTACTTTCTCGCGACTTTTATATTCTGCTTTATTCGAAGAAACATTCACCTGTAATGCTCTATTTCCATGCTCAACAAATATCAACCTTTCACAAATGGGTAATCCTTCGGGCGAAAATAAAGTAATCTGCACTACCCCGTCATCAGGAATTTGATTTTTAGGAATATTGGCCACAAAACTCCTACTTGATTCTGAACCTTTCGCAATCATACAAACCTCTCCGCGTTGTTGCACAATGATAGGTAGTTCTTTGTCTTGTCCAGCAGGTTTGGGGCTAGAGTTCTGAATATAGAGTCGGATTTTATCCTTGTAAGTCACATTATCTACACTCATGATGTAGCCGCTTTTTTGAGGTTGGGGTAACTCTTGTTTGATATAGCTCCCATCTGATTTTCTTACATAGGCCGAATAAGTATTATTAGTTTCAGGATGAAAATTGAATACTCCATGCCCTAAATGAGCTGTGCTAAACACCCCAACGGTATCTTTATCATTGGCCAAAACGAAACCTGAGGTTTCGACACCTTTTCCTAACTTATTCACAATTTTGAAGGCTAATCTACTTTCTAGGTTTTCAACCAGATATCCGCCTTCTGGGAAAAAGCTAATAGAAGCCACCTCATTGAGAGCCTGAGCTTTATTTTCGTTCATGGAAGACATATTAGTATTTTGCCATACTCGCACATCTTTTTCAAAAAATAAAGATTCTGAAAAATTTCGCATATAATTGGTGTAGGCTCTTATGCGATAAAGGTCGTTTACAAGAGTATCTGGCAATTGAATATCGCCCACCGAAACGGCCAAAGCTTTTAGCACCTTGTGAACTATGACTTTACCCGTAGCTGGCTGTACCAAATCTACATATAGCACTCGACTCACCGAATCCACGCCATTAGACGAAGCATCGAACAAATAGCCTTTTAGCCACATTGTTTCGCCAGCCATGTAGTATGGTTTATCCAAATGGAGATACACTTTTTCTTGAGGATACGAATAGCGGTATTTAGTTAAAGTAGCACGAAGTTTTTCATAAACAGGTTGCTCTTGTGCATGTGAAGTGTTAGTAAAACACAGCAAGCTTAATAAAGTAATAAAGCAATAGGTTAAATTGTTTTTCATTGCAATTGGTTTGATTTAGAACGGTAAAATGGTTCGAACTAGCGATTTAAAAAAAGAAAAGCGAATCTACAACGATTTCTTGATGACTGGTAGTGTCTGAGGCACAACAAAAAAAGGAAAGCATAATGCTTTCCTTTTTTTGTTGTTATAATTTGTTACTTGACTTCATATTGAAAATTGGCAACCCCGACTCTGCCCAAGTGTGAAACACCTTCTACTTGAACACTCATTTTACCTCTATTATCGCTATTGAAGTAAGTCACAGACGCCTTTCCTTCGTGGTTTGTTACGATATTTGATTTCCAAAAAATGGTAGAACGATAATCTGGATTAACGTGCTGGGGCTTTGCTTCGATATATTGTGGTGACTCAAACTCTCGTTCCATAGCATATCCTAGAAGCTTTACGACCTTTACTCCTGCTGGAGCAAATTTTATTCTATTCACATTATTAACATTACTCGTCCTAGATAGAAAAGATAGAACACCATTACCGCCTAATACCCCATAAATTCCTGCGTCAACGCCTTTTAATACATCTACTTTTTCGATTTCACAAGGTGTAAGATTATTGATCACCTCCAATGAAACTTGTAATCCATCCAACAAAAATAATGGTGTAGCTTTTAGAGCAACAGATCCTTGTCCAAAAATATACACGGTGTAGGTACGTTCACCATTACTGTACACTTGCACCCCAGGAATACGCCCACTAATCATTTGTAGTACATTGAATGCTCCTACACAAATAGATTCATTTATTTTCAAAGTATTTGATGCTTTGATGTATAAATTTCGGTTGTCAATCACTTCTCTTTTTGCCGATACCGTAACCTCTTTTAGTTCTTGTGTCTTGTTGAGAATATCATTTTTTTCGATGGTTAAAGCTTCACGAGTTTTTCTAAGGAAGAACTCAAAACCCTTTTCATCAGGATAACGGATATCTTTAGGAATCTGTAGAGGGGTACTCCAGTACAAATCCAAGCCTTCGTCAAGATTAATACTAATGTTTCGAGTACCACTTCCTTTCAATACCTGAAGGTATGCTTCAGTTGAGTCAGTAAAGTTGAGAGAATTATATTTGAAGTTTCCAGAAGCATCGACTAGAACCGTTTTGAAAACAGGTTCAGTATTCGGCTTTGCCATCATCAAACTCAAATTGATATTTTCTGAGACTTTTCCGTTGGGACGCAAGGCTTTTCCTTTAATAGTCAAACCATCCTCAATATCATACTTCAATTCTGGAAGTGTATTCCCTAACATTTGGTTCCAATTGAACCTACGCCAACCCTGAGTCATCATCAGTAAATCGAGATACCATAATCGATTAGCATTTGATGATTCGAAATAATAGCGAGGTTGCTCGATTGTACCCGTAAGCTGAGTATAATTTCTACCAGAAAATTCTTCTCTAATATCCGAATTGAGTAGTAAATACGTTTTGATATTCTCAGCAAAAGATTCATGTTGTACTTGCGCATCATCTGTTACGGCCATCGAGAATGAGCCTTGTACAGGCTTCCCTTGCTCATCTGTTACTTCTAATTCTAGCTCTGTTTTACCTCTTGTATTATGTTGACTATTCTTACTTTTTACCTTTACTTGTAATTGTTTATTTTGTTCTACAAAAATCAGTCTCTCAGCTAATGGCTTTCCGTCTGGTGAAAATAAAGTGATCTGTGTAATTCCATCGTCCAAGATTTGGGTTCTAGGAATATTTACTGTGAAGCTTTTTTCTGAAGAAGACCCTTTTAGCACCATACAAACTTTTCCTCTTTGTTGAATAATAATAGGGAGTTCTTGCGAAGTTGTGGTAGGACTTGAATTTTGTACAAACAATCTGATTTTATCTTTAAAGGTTACATTGTCTATCGTAATGGTGTAGCCTACTTCCTGTGCTTTTGGTAACATTTGAGAGAAATAACTACCATCTCCTTTTTTAATAAAAGCTGTATAGCTTTTGCCTGCCATTGGCTTAATATTGAATACGCCCATTCCTAAATGAACCGAATGGAAACTAGCGACTGTATCTTTGAGATTATCAAGTACAAATCCTTCGACATCAAAACCTTGCCCTTTTTTATTTCTTGACTTAAATGCTACACGAGATTCTATATTTTCAACAAGATTACCACCTTCAGGAAAAAATAAAATTGTAGCTACAGAAGAGGGCATTTCTGACGTAAATTCTGGATTTCCAGTGCTTGGACTATCTTGGAAAATTTTAATATTTTTCTCAAAAAAAAGATTTTCAGAAAAGTTTCTCATATACTGGGTATACGCTCGAATATGATAAGTATCTGCACTTAAGCTATCGGGTAATTGAAAATCACCCGATGCCACACCCGATGATTTTAGCTTTTTTTGTAGTACTACCTTTCCAGTAGCTGAATGTATTAAATCAACATACAATACGCGACTTGCAGAATCCAATGTATGATAGGAGGCATCAAAAAGATAAGCTTTGAACCAGATGGTTTCACCTGCAACATAGTAGGGTTTGTCGAAATGCAAATAAACTTTTTCTTGTGGATATTGTTCCTGCGTTTTGCGCAAGGTGCTTACAAGATGGTTATAGACGGCGTCAGATTGAGCGCTAACAGATACACCTAAACCGCTAATCAATAGCAGCAAGAGCGAATAGTAAATAATTCGTTTCATAAAAATGGAATGGATTCTATTTTGGTTCGAACTAATAGGTAGGCGAGAAATTACAAAGCTGGCGCCTTCATAATTAGCATTCACTAAATGTACAATTAATTATAAAAATAATTACAACAATCGCACTTATTAACATATCCTTAACAAATTCAACATTCAAATGTGAATCAATCCGTAAAACACTTGCATTTTCGAGATTCTAGCTATTATATTTGCAACATCAAGTCAATTACTCTTCACAAAAGGTAGTAGTTGATTTATAAAGAAGAAGGGAGAGAATAGGCTCTATGAACTTCTGGCAACCTACTGATTCGTAAAGGCAAGGTGCTAATTCCTACCCAATAAGTTAATCATTATTGGGAAATATAAACCAATTACGAAACTAATCCAGCTACATTTTTACATTCTGCTGTTCAGTATTCGTCAGGTTTACGATGTATCGTTTCACTGTCACAATTCATTGTGGCTATATGTCTGTACGCATCCATGAAAAAATTTATTCCAATTACCGTAGGCAACTATCTCGTTGTCCATGGGTATGACGAGCACAATCGAGAAATTATCGAAAGTGTCGAGGTAGAAAGAGCAAGTCTAAAAATTGTAGCAGTCGACCGCATTCAGTCTCTAAGCGAAAAATATATGTTGGTTACAGGGGCATTTGGTCGTTTGATGTACTGGGAATATGAGGAGTCTTTTGAGGAGATTTCAGCCAAACTGATGGAGAACTAAAGAAGTTGGGGTTAATGATGAGTTGTTTCTTTCATTTTTAGGTTAAAACAACAAATCGTATCATTTTCAACTAAATGTTCTCTTCTTGATTCTTTATTATTATCAAAAACAGCATCTCAATTCGTGTTAAATACGTCAATTTTTAAACATCATGCTCCTTTCAAACTCGAAGCAGGAGGAGTTTTGCCAGAAGTTGAATTAGCTTATCAAGCGCTTGGACAGCTCAATACTGACTGTTCGAACGTGATATGGGTATGCCATGCTTTTACAGGTAGCCAAGATGTAGCAGATTGGTGGCAAGGTTTGGTCGGCAAAGGCAAATTGTTTGATCCTGAACAATACTTTATTATCTGTGTAAATGTGTTGGGATCACATTATGGAAGTACAGGACCTCTTTCGATTAACCCAGAAACTGGTGATCCATATTTTCACACTTTTCCAACTATTACGATTCGTGATATTGTCAACTCTTTTGATTTATTGAGAGAGCATCTGGGTATTTCAAAAATCAAAACTTGTGTTGGTGGATCTTTGGGTGGTCAGCAGGCTGTAGAATGGGCTATTTCTCAACCTGAGCTTATCGAAAATTTGATTTTGATTGCGACTAATGCCCAACATTCTCCTTGGGGAATTGCGTTCAATGAGTCGCAAAGAATGTCTATTGAAGTTGACCCTACTTGGACAGAAAGCCACCCTCTGGCTGGTATTAATGGCATGAAAGCCGCTCGTGCAACAGCTTTGATTTCATATCGTAACTACGAAACTTATGGTGTAACCCAAGCACGCCGTGAGGAAGGTCTGGACAAAACCTATCGTGCTGTCACGTATCAGCGTTATCAAGGTGAGAAACTGGCACAACGATTCAATGCATTTTCGTACTATGTATTATCGCAAGTAATGGATTCGCAAGATGTAGGTCGTGGAAGAGGTGGAGTAATTAATGCCCTTGGGCAAGTCAAAGCAAAGACACTTGTTATGGGTATCAAATCCGATGCACTGTTTCCTATTAATGAGCAAGAATTTTTAGCAAAACACATTCCTGACGCTACATTTCAGGCTTTGGACTCGTTATATGGCCATGATGGCTTTTTAATAGAAAATGAATTGATTACAAAAGCCATTAAAATTTGGCAGAAATTTATTAAATTGGATGTCAATCCAATGTACTCTTTCTTCAAGGCTCTTGAAGACCGTCCAAGAACATTAGTAGCTCATGATTAATGAGTTTTGTATAAAAAGTTACAAGCTAGCAACAGCTTCGAAAAAATTGTTTACTACCTGACTACATATATTTTTCTTTACCAAAAAAGCTGGCATCACTGCCAGCTTTTTCATTTTATTTTCTTTCGTAAAACAAAAATCCGTTTTCTTCTTTTATCAATCGTAGATTAGGATGTGCTTTCATGGCGCTATCTGCTGTAATCTTCATCACAAAATATGCAGGTTTGTCCAAATGAGGTTCATTCAATAAGTAAGCCTCTGTTTTAGGTTTCTGAGGTTGCTTTTGGAAATAGAACAATTGTGCATACGATTTAAAACCAATTGGCTCCACATACACATCTTTACCTTTCAATGATTCATAAAAACTTATCGCAGCACGTTGTGAATACCCTTCGATTTTGCTCACTACTACCGCCGAATAACCAAATAAACATAGCGCAGTAGCAATATATAAACCTCGAATATTGCGCATACTCACCATAGCTATTACTGCTACAATATACGCTAAGCCCATGTATTGTTCCCATCCGCCCCACGTAACTTTGGCACTGAGATTTGCCACAGCAAAGTCATCTTTGATATATGGAATCAACTGGGCTGCATACTGACCTACCAATGGTACTGCTGTAAGGGCAATGGCCATCACCAAACCAATAAAGAACAGACCAAAACCCGTGAGTTTTGACCACTTCCAATTACCTGATAGTAAGTTGTTGACATGGTACGCCGCCAAATACGACACAGGAAACCATGCCATTGATGAATAATGAACAATCTTGGTCTTCACAATCGTGAATAAAATCATGACTACCCAAAACAAATAGATCATCCATTTTCTAAAATATTCTCCTTGAGAATTACCCGACCCTGAGGTTCCCAATGCACGAATCGCCAATACTGAAATAGGAAAACAACCTACCAATACAACCACAAAATGATAATAGAATGGCTGTTCGTGTCCAGCATCGCCCGTAGTCAACAAACGAATTTGGTATTGAATAAACTCTACAAACAAACCCCATCCATTTTGATAGATAGATAGTCCAAACCAAATACAAGCCACCAAAAAAGCAATAGCAATAGCCGAGAAAAATGGTTTGATTGCATCTTTCAAGAAACTAGCACTAAAACCATTAACACCCCAATAAGTGAATACGGTAAGTCCCCATAATAAACCACCGACAGGTCCTTTGGTTAGAATTGCCAATCCTACAAATAGCCCCGAAAGTAAGCCGTAAGTCTGGCGTTTAGATGTATTTTGATTTGTAGAAACACTTTGAGAGAAATACCAAACGCCCAAAAAGATAAATAGGTTGAACGTAGGGTCGATAATGCCTGATTTGAAATATAAATGTGGCGTAAATGAGCCCAAATATCCCAAAGCCCACAACAAACCAAACTTTTCATTATAGAGTTTTCGTCCAATTCGATAAAACACCAACAGGGTAATAATACCGATGATGGCATTAGGAAAACGCGCACCAAACTCTGGTGCAAATCCAGAATTTGGATCAAATACATTAAATGCCTTCATGGCTAAGACCTGCATCCAGAAAAACAAAGGAGGTTTTTCCCAAAATGGCATATAATTAATTTGCACAGTAGCATAGTTTCCTGTCAAAATCATTTCTCTTGCCGATTCAGCAAAATTGATTTCATCCCAGTCAAATAAATGGGAGCTACCAATAAATGGGATAAAAAAAACTGCCCCTAGAGCAGTTATTAATATGTAGGATAAATGTCTTGTTTGCATAATAAATCGTCAATCGCAATGGTGATAACGTTTTGGCAAAAGTAAAAAAAATAATTGTTTCGTCTATACTTTCTAAAAATCGACAGATCAATAATATTCTTTTGCCAAAAGTTAAAACTATGGCTTAGCATTCTTCGCAGCCGCTAAATTCTCTTTTACTAGACCTAACAATTGGCTTTTAGGATAATCTTTTATAAAATCATTCAATGCTTTTACATAGCCATCAAAGTTTTGGGTTTTAGCCAATAGTAATGCTTTCAAAAAAGCCAATTTATCCTCTGTATGGCTATTTGGATATTCTTTCAAAGCCGTATCTACAAATGATAAAGCATCGGCAAAATTGCCTTGTTGATAATATTGGTATGCTTCGGTATAAAGCTTTTGAGCTTCCGTTTCTTTGTCTGAGCTTAACTCTACAATATTTTCACGGCTTAACATTCTTGCAAAATACGAGTCACCAAACTTATCAAAGAGTGATTTTCTGTAGCCTGCTTTTTCTGTTGGATTATTTTCGTGTAATAAATACAAAAAGTACAGTGCCTCTGGTTCATGAATTGAATTTGGGTATTCGGAAAGTAGTTGTTTGAAGGTCGAAATGGATTTCTTAGGCTCATTTAAACTCAACTTAAAGATTTTACCCACTTCAAACATCGCATCTTGTCGTTTGATTTGCGAAGTTTCGAGCGCCTTTGCACTGAATGGAATCTTGGTTTTCATGACTGCTTTTTCGGTTGCTAATTCTTTGTCACTTACCCCTTCGATTGTATTCTTTGAGGAAGATGTATTTTCAGTGCTTGAAGTATTAAAACTAGCAAAAGATGCGGCATCGTCACGACTACTTCTACGCCAATTGTCTTCCAGAGGTCGATTTCCCCAGCGATTCATAAAATTGGTACGACCTTGGCTTACCAACATAGCATTAGAAAAATACCAATCTGTTTTACCTGTTGTGGCAAATGGGTCTTTAGTTGCTGTGGTGGAACCAGCTACAATTTCTTTTGCTTTTGCCAAATTTGCCAACTCTTGGGCCTTCTTCAAGCGAATAGCTCTTTCCAAAACTTTATCCAATTCTGCTGGAGTAAGTTTCGAAAGCTTTTGTAAAGAATCCTCTGTTTTGACAATATTCATTTGCTTCACAAACTCTCCAAGTACCTGTTGTTTTTGCTTTACTTTCGCAAAAGCAGCATCAGTATTAGGCAACAGCGACAAGCAACTATCATAATACGCAAAAGCCGTTTCATACTCAGCATATTTGTCATAATACAAATCTGCCAACGTCAAATACGTATAAGGCAATTGTTTTGTATCCTTGCTGATACTGGCAGATTTTTTCAATAAAGCAATTCCTTTAGCAGTGTTGCCTTGGCGCATTTCTGCCGAGGCCATAGCTTCATAAATTTTATCTGATAAATCTTTGTTCTTGCTATCTTTTAATAATTTATCAAAATTGCCCTTCTGATTCATGACCAATGCGCTATTCAACGAGGCATAGAATCTTAAATCGTACGAAGGTCTGTTTTTGGCAACCTTTGTAAAACATTCACTTGATTTAGGAAATTTTTCCAATATCTCATACATCTGACCTGCTACGTAATACAATCTGGCTTTTTGCTCATTTTTAGGAAGCAATGGAAATGTTTCTTCCAAAATAGCTACAGAAGTAGCATATTCCTTTTTAAGTTGATGTAAATACGCTTTTGTTAGATAAAAGTTCGCTGTATTATTTTTGTTCAAATCCTCCTCTCGTAGTAACTCAGCAACTCTCAAAGCAGTAGTAAACTCACCTTGTTCGACATAAGCACGCATCAGTCCAATCAGCGCTGCCTGACGAGCGTCATCATCTTCGGCTGTTGTATTGACATATTTAAATGTTTCTATCGCATTTTTATAATCTTCTTGTATTAAGCGAGCTTGCCCTATGAGTACATAGGCATCGTCGAGCCAACGAGAGTTTTGGTGTCTCTCGGCCACCATTGATGCTTTTTTGATGACGGCAGCCAGTTCAGCTGAGACGGTGCTAGCTACGACCGAATCGATAGGCAATAAAACAGGAAGAATTTGGGCGTAATTATCGTGACGGTCTTCAAATAGCTTTTTTTCGGCCTCAAACAATTTTTGATTAGCTTGAAAAAGCGCGTTGTATTTGGCATTAAGATTATGGAATCCCACGCTGATAGGCGAAGAGCTATATTGGGAGCATCCTCCTAGGCACAAAAATATGGCAAGTACTAAAAGTAACGGTATTCTATTCATGTGAAGTAGCTATGCAGAAAAACTACAATGATTTGATTGATTCCCCATCCAAAATACAAATATAGGTCAATTTGGTGGTTCTTAAGATAAGATTCAAAGTACTCAAAACAATAACCCAAGTTAATAGAGCAAGTCTATCTTGAATAACAAGGGGTTTAACGCAAAATAACGAGATTTTATTATCAGATTCCGTGCCAATTAAGTATTTTTGTTACAGGTATATCAAACATTCGTTTTTGGATTTTTTTATTATATCCCAACGGAAAAGTACCATTCTATTTTCGACGTCGAACAACCTTTTTTCTTTACTTTCATGTCAAACGATTCGCCAAATTCCAACAAGTATATGCGCTATATGGGAGCAGGAAGCCAAATGCTTATCACCATTGCGAGTGGCGTACTGTTAGGCAACTGGCTTGATAAAACCTTCCATACCACTACTCCTTGGTATTCTATTGGCTGTTCGTTGCTATTCATTTTTGCTGCGATTTATTTATTAATTCGTAGTCTTCCCAAAGAATAAGATCGTATCGCAAAATTATGTTTTGATTCTCAATGAGTTTGTTGACAATTTATTGAAAAACAGCAAATTTTGTACTTTAATTATGTTCCTTCAGATAGTTTTTTCCGTTTAAACTATAAAACAGGTCTGTTTTTGTTTAAATGAGTATTTCATATTTGATAATCAGATACCAACCAAGCCTTTACTCAAAATACAAAAAATAGTAATAGTTAGTTGGTTATTTACAGATTGGTTAGCAATTAAAACGCTTATAGCCAGTCAAATTTTCCAGAAAGTAGAAAACATTTTCTATATATCCCTAAAATCATTTTAAAGCCAGTGGACGAGATTAGAAAGAGATTTATCCAAGGATTCATTATCCTTATCGCCATACTTTACATCGGAAGGCTATTTTATTTGCAAGTTATTGACGAGACTTACAAGTTAGATGCTCAAAACAATGCTATTCGTAAAATTGTACAAGTTCCTTTCAGAGGATTGATTTATGACCGCAACAAAAAGTTGATTGTCTATAATACCCCTGTGTATGATTTGTACATTACGCCCAAAAAAGCACATGTTCAGGATACTTTAAAATTCTGTAGACTTTTTGACATTACCCGCAGTGAGTTTGATAGCTTAACTCATTTGGCGAGAATTTACTCACCTGTACGCCCTTCTCTATTTTTACGTCAGCTTTCCAAAGAGGAATATGCACGTGTGCAAGATGCTATGGTAGATTACCCAGGGTTTTCTTTCCAGATTAGTTCTTTGCGTACTTATCAATCAAAAGGTATGGCAAATGCCTTAGGGTATGTTGGAGAAATTAGCCCTGAGCGCCTCTTGAAAGAACAGGAAAAAGGTAACGAATATTATCGACAAGGAGATTATGTGGGAGTTACTGGACTTGAAAGATTTTACGAAGATGAACTGCGAGGACAACGTGGTGAAAAATACGTGATGGTCAACAGCCGTGGCGTGGAAAAAGGTCCTTTTAAAAATGGAGAATTTGATAGAGAACCTGTTGCTGGCAAAAATTTGATTTCGTCGGTAGATATTGCTTTACAAGATTTTGCTGATAGTTTGATGCAACACAAAGTAGGAAGTGTGGTGGCAATTGAGCCATCCTCTGGCGAAATCTTAGCGATGGTATCGGCTCCTACTTATGACCCTAGTAAACTATCAGGAAGGACTTTCTCAAAATACTTCCAAACGCTCAACCTTGACCCATTACACCCGCTTATCAACCGCCCACCGAGTGCTTATTATCGTCCAGGTTCGACCTTTAAGTTGATCCAAGCTTTGATTGGTTTGCAATTGGGAGTAATTAGCCCAAGTACAGGGTTTGGTCACGCAGGTGTACCAATGAAGTGTCACTGTGGAGGTACATCTTCATCGATTCAGTTAGGTATCAAAAACTCTTGTAACCCTTATTTCTATAATGTTTTCAAAAGAATCATTTATAACAATAAGGAGCAAAATCTTTTCAAAAAATCGGCCGTTGGTCTTCAACGTTGGAATGACATGGCTAGCAAGTTTGGTATTGGACAAGAATTAGGGATTGACTTACCAAACGAAACAAAAGGAAAACTGCCAAGTGTCGAGTATTACGACAAAGTATATAAAGGCCCTCTTCGTTGGAAATTTTCTAATATCTACTCTGTGGGTATTGGTGAAGGGGAGATTGTCATCAACCCACTCAAAATGGCTAATGTGGCTGCTATCATCGCCAACCGAGGTTGGTATGTTCGCCCGCACCTTGTAAAAGGAATTAATGAAGCTGGAAACATCGATAACAAATACAAAGAGCATATTTCAGTAGGTATAGATCGTCGCCATTTTGAACCTGTTATCGAAGGAATGGTTGGCGCGGTAAATGCAGGTACTGTGGCTGCCGAAGCACGCCTAAGCGATATTCAGATTTGTGGTAAAACAGGTACATCTCAAAATAAACATGGGCAAGACCATGCTATTTTTATCGCTTTTGCTCCAAGAGAAAATCCTAAAATTGCTATTGCTGTATTTATCGAAAATGCAGGTTTTGGAGGAACACACTCGGCTCCTATTGCATCGCTTTGTATTGAAAAATACTTGAAAGGCAAAGTAGAACGTAAAGCAATGGAAACTCGATGGATGAATAAAAGCTATTTGGCCAATGTGTTGAGTGCAAAAAGTGCTTCAGCTAAACCAAATAAAGAGGTAAAAGCAACGGTAGAAAAAGATTCGACTATCGAAGACTATCAACTACGCAACCTGAAAGAAGAGTTATTCAAACTAGATCAGGCGAATAAACCAAAAGCGCCTGTATTTAAGATTCCGATGCAACCACAAGCGGTTTTACCTAAAAATCAGAAAATAGTACCTAAGAAAACACATTAAGATTAGAAGAGTAATTAGGGCTGAAAGATTTCAATTCATTACAGATTTGACATTTCAGAAAAATAGGAAAATGGAAAGTAGGTTACATTTCCGCAATTCGATATCCGAAATGATTTCAAAACCCTTTACTCAAGTGTACCAAACAAATTGATTTAGCATTTCTAAGAATAAGACCTTGAAAAGAGAAGAACAAATATCGCGCAACCTCGACTGGGTGACCGTGTTAATATATATACTTTGTGTTGTAGCAGGCTGGCTCAATATTTACGCGGCAATTTATAATCCTGAGCACCCAATTTGGATTTTTGATGACGGTTTCTTTGATACCAATTCAGGAAAACAACTCATTTGGATAGGAACAACAGTTCTGCTCATAATTGCCATTTTGGTAATCGACCATCGTTTCTACGATACTTTTGCTTTTCCTATTTATGGATTTTTCCTATTCATGTTGCTGGCAGTACTCGTAGTAGGAACAGAGGTGAAAGGCTCGCACTCTTGGTTCAGGATAGGCTCTTTTCAGTTACAACCTGCCGAGTTCTCTAAAATGGCAACCTGCTTGGCACTGGCAAAATATTTGAGTACGCCACTCACCAATCTATCCAGATTCAAAGACCAGCTCAATGTAGCTATCATCATTGCAATTCCGCCAATATTGATTTTGGCGTCTAACGAAACAGGGGTTGCTTTAGTTTTTGCCTCATTCTTGATTCTATTGTACCGTGAGGGGCTTCCAGGTATGTATCCTGCTATTTTCTTAGCGGTGGTAACGCTATTTATTTTATCTCTCATTTTTGAGGAATGGCAGATTTATATCGGTTTAGCGGTAGTGTCTGCTTTAGTTGTTTGGGCAATGCCTCGTTATGAACGCAAAACCAAAAATATATTAGCTATTCTAGGTGTAGCCTTTTGTATGGGTTTGTTTGTGACAGGCGTAGATTGGGCGATTAATAATGTGCTAAAAGAACACCAGCGTAATCGTATCCGAGTTTTAGTTGACCCTGACTTTGACCGTAAGAAAACAGGTTATAATGTTCGTCAAGCCAAAATTGCGATTGGCTCCGGTGGGTTGCTTGGTAAAGGATATTTGCAGGGAACACAAACTAAGTTTGACTTTGTACCCGAACAAAGTACCGACTTCATTTTCTGTACTGTAGGTGAAGAGTTTGGTTTTGCAGGAAGCCTAACTGTTGTCGGTTTATTTATTGGCTTGATGCTACGGCTTATTTATCTCGCAGACCGACAGAAATCCCGATTTGCGCGAGTCTACGGATATGGGGTCGTCTCCATCATATTTTTCCACTTTCTCGTCAATATCGGTATGACTATCGGTTTGATGCCAGTAATTGGAATTCCGCTGCCATTTTTTAGCTATGGAGGCTCATCTCTTTGGTCGTTCTCTATTTTATTATTTATTTTTCTAAAATTAGACGCCCATCGTTCGCAAATGCTTTCAAGATGGTAAAATAGCACTTCATACAAAAACTACCGATTATCTAGATAATCGGTAGTTTTTTTGTTATAGACTATTAAAATTCTTATTTTCGGAATGAATCTTTCCTTTACATAAAACCTATCTCTATGCAGGAAACTACTATTTCAAAAAATGCCAAACTGTTAATCCTTGTAGCTTCTCTGGGCTATTTTGTGGATGTATATGATCTCATTCTTTTTGGGGTAATTCGAAACGCCAGCTTGGCCAGTCTCGGACTTGATAAAGATGGGCAACTGTCAGAAGGGCTTCGCCTACTTAACATACAAATGGCAGGTATGCTTTTGGGTGGACTTATTTGGGGAATTTTGGGTGACAAGCGTGGACGTAAATCTGTCTTATTTGGCTCTATTCTGTTGTATTCCTTAGCCAATGCTTTTAATGGAATGGTACAAGATTTAACCGTATATGCTATTCTAAGATTTTTGGCTGGTATTGGTCTTGCAGGAGAATTAGGAGCTGGAGTAACTTTAGTGAACGAATCTTTACCAAAAGAAAAACGAGGATATGGGGCCTTATTCATTGCAGGAACTGGGGCTTTAGGTGCCGTAACAGCTGCCTACATAGCCAGCTTGAGTACCGACCCAGAATGGTGGCGTATGACCTATTATATCGGCGGTGCTATGGGGTTAGCATTATTGCTATTGCGTATTGGTACCATGGAATCGTCATTATTTCAAAACATTGAAAAAAGCGCCCCGAAAGGCAATTTTCTTAGCCTATTCACCGATTCAAATAAACTCAAAAGATATATCTACTGTATTTTGATTGGCCTTCCTGTTTGGTACACGGTAGGTATTCTCGTACTGGTGGCACCTGAACTCAGTAAGGCTATTGGCGTGCAGGGTGAAATTAAAGCAGGCACTGTTGTAATTTTATGTTATGCAGGGCTCTCATCTGGTGATTTTCTTAGCGGACTCGTAAGTCAATTTTTACAAAGTCGTAAAAAGACGATTTACTGGTTTGTAGGCTCTAGTATAATCCTGATGGGCATCTATTTACTCGTCCATGGACTTAGTACTACGATTTTTTATTTCCTATGTTTTGCTTTGGGCTTTTCTGGAGGATATTGGGCGGTATTTATCACTATGGCGTCAGAGCAGTTTGGCACTAATATTCGTGCAACAGTGACTACAACAGTACCCAACTTTGTTCGCGGGGCATTGATTCTTATTACCTTAGGGTTTAAGTTTTTGATGGGTCATGTAGGGTTAATTTATGCAGCCTTGATAGTGGGGTGTATTTGTAACTTCGCTGCTCTCTGGGCATCTTATATGTCTGAGGAAACATTTGATAAAGATTTAGATTTTATCGACTAGATGTAATGTAGATAAAATTTATTGGACACCTATACCTTTTACCAATAAAACTCTTGATTTTAGTCTTGAAAAAGAAGATGTTTACAGCCTAAATCTTGCAATATGGCTCTTATTTCAAAAAAGAAACTTCCATTCAAAATCAATCTTCAGCTCAGAAAATATTTGATTAAATATGGGCGTGAGATAACTATGCCTTTACAATACGCTGACTTACTGAGGTTTGAAAGTTCCATAAACCTTTATGATAAGTTTGGGAATGACACACTCTGGCAAACAGTCTTTTATCCACATAGTGACATAGATTTTGTGTATGAAGGGTTAAAAAAAATCTATGCCGATTTACGAACCGATGGTGACGAAAAGGTAATTAAACACCTCAACGTAGATAGAATTGATTTGTGTACCTATGGTAACACACAGCCATTTCGCATTCGAATTGTCAACAAGATGAACGATAACTTCGACTATTTCTATGTCAAGCGTGCAGATTCCTCGCGAGTATATGGCATGGAACTAGAACACCTTCTTTCTCCTAATAGAATGAGTTATCTGACATTCGAGGATACAGTCGTAGAAGAACATATCATTGGTATTCCTGGAGATTTATTCTTTAAGCAACTACCTAGTTATGAAGAAGTAAATTACCGTCGATTGGCCAAAGAGTTTGTGAAGTTTAATGAACGATGTTTTGTAAAGCTATTGGGCGATATGCATTCATCAAATTTTATTATTGATATTACCCCCGATTTTGAAGAAGTATTTTATCGTATTCGAGCCATCGATTTTGACCAACAAAGCTACGAAGGCAAACGTTCGGTATATATGCCTCAGTATTTCAAGCAAAACTATCCTTTAGTCGAAATTGGAATGAAATATATGACTTCGGAATCTGTTCAGCAATACCAAATTGAAGAAAGATCGCTCATTGCAGGAAGATTGAGGGTAGAGCAACAGAGGATGTACGAGCTGATGTCAGTAATGGCGAGAGATGAAATTGCTTCTGTAGATAATACCGAATCACTCAAGAAAGAACTAGCGAGATGGTATCAATCAGACAGATTTCTCAAATGTAAAACCATGGGCGAAATCGTTTGGGCAAGCCTAGAGCAAGTCCTGATTCATTAACAATTGAGTGAGTTGAGATTGAGTGAATGAGTGCTTATTTTAATAGTTTCAGCATTCTTATATCAAACATGAGTCATTCCAAATTTTAAGATTGGGACTATCCTACAAGTTTTCGTCAAAAAAGTGGTCGGAAAATATTTTTTGACCGCTTTTAGATGCTACCATGCTAGATTTTGCTTGGCTTAAGATGCAATCATTGCGTCACTACCGATGTAATAAAAATTTAACATAATCACTCATTTACTCAATCTCAACTCACTAAATTAAGAATAAATATACTTACTTGCTTTTAGTAATTCCCAAGGCTAGCAACACCCAGCCTACCATTAGGCATGTACCTCCGATTGGGGCAACCGCTCCCCACATAGTGACTCCTGTAGCACAAATCATGTACAAGGCTCCCGCAAAAATAATTGTCCCTACCAATAATGCATTGCCTGCATATCTTACAAAAGCATGCTTGAATGTTCCAGACAATATTCCTACAGCCAACAACCCCAATGCCCCATACATTTGGTAGCGAGCAGCCGTTTCGAAGGTTTCTGTTCTACCAATCGCCTCTAGGCTTGCTTTAAACGCGTGTGCTCCAAATGCACCAAGTGCAACAGATAGGGCAGCTAAGATAGCCCCAACTTGTAAAAAAAACTTATTCATATCTTCATGATTTATTGTCCAAAATTACCATCTATAATTAACACCTCTGCACATTCGTGGGATATTTGTGCAGTTCATAAATAATAAGGCCTCAATTGATACAATAGTTCATCAATTCATAGGATAATTTGTGTGTTGGTGAGCTACAGGCATATGTCGATATTCAACTTCAATATTAAAATGTAATTTTGTAATGCAATTACATCCTTACTCAATACCCTTAAATATCTGACCGCCTAAGAAATCATAAAATGAGACAAATTAGCTTAAGTAGTTTATAAACATTGTGATTCGTTTAAGTACTCGACATTAAGATTATCATTAATACCGTAATTCGTCTAAGTTAAAGAATTTTTAATTCTTACTTTTTGAAAATTATACAATTCCCAAGATGTGCTCAAAACTTGAGTATGTCTTGGGAATTTTGTTAAATTCCCTTCTTCTATATTTCATTTTCTAACAAAAATCCCGTAAGTTGCGATGTAGAAAACCATTCTCATGAATTGTTTTTCCAACTTTTCGTCAATTTTAGCCAAACCTTTCCTAATTGCATTCTAGAAGTCGCCGTACATTCTAGCCAATTTAACAACAGAATAATTCACCTAATTCATGACAGTTTATCGATGTGTCATTTTAGAAGACGATGACATCGCTCAAAAAATTTTAGAAACCAACATCAAGAGGTTACCGCATCTTGAAATCGTTCAAGTTTTTAGTAATCCCATTGAAGCCATTCCTTTGTTGCATCAAGGAAAGGTAGATATTCTATTTTCTGATGTTGAAATGCCCGAAATTTCTGGATTAGATCTCATTAAAACGCTTGAAGCTCCTCCTCAGATTATTCTTACTACGAGTCATTCCGATTATTCTATGGAGGCTTTTGATGTAGGAGTAACAGATTATCTACTCAAACCCTTTAGTTTTGAGCGATTCCTAAAAGCTGTTAATAGAGCCATTGACAATATCAATATCAAGAATAAAGCTTCTCAAAAACCTGTTGTTCAGGAAGAACAAATTATTTTCTTAAAAGCAGGCAGAGAATCCTTAAAGTTCTTTGTAAATGACATTCAGTATATCGAAGCATTAGGCGCTTATACTCGAATTTTTAGTAAAGAGAAGCCTGTGCTAATCAGTGAGTCGATTTCCGACTTACAAATTAAATTACAACCGCTCAACTTTATTAGGGTACATAAATCATATATAGTGCCTCGTTTCAAAGTAACAGGAATATCATCTCGACACGTAATTTTGGATAAATTGAAAATCCCATTGGGGGTATCATATCGAGAAACTATAGAAAAGCTTTTCGAAGAAAAATCTAATTTATAAAAAAAGGGTTCTGCATACACAGAACCCTTTTTTATGGCTAATTGAATCCAATCAATTACAAGCTTTTCAAATCAAAACCTTCCATAAAGGCTGTTGTGAATTGACCAGACTTGAATCGTTCATCATCCATTAATTTGATATGGAAAGGAATCGTAGTTTTGATACCATCGATTACAAACTCTTGCAAAGCACGTTTCATACGCAACAATACCTCTTCACGGCTCTGACCCGAAACAATTACTTTCGCAATCATAGAGTCATAGTTTGGTGGAATTGTATAACCAGCATACACATGGCTATCGATACGTACTCCGTGGCCTCCTGGTAAGTGAAGATTTGTGATTTTACCTGGCGAAGGACGGAATCCATTCGCGGGGTCCTCAGCATTGATACGACATTCTAAAGCATACAATTTTGGCGTATAGTTTTGTCCTGAAATAGGTACACCAGCTGCTACTTTAATTTGTTCTTTAATCAAGTCGAAATCTGTAACTTCTTCAGTGATTGGGTGCTCTACTTGGATACGAGTATTCATTTCCATGAAATAGAAATCACCATGCTTATCCACTAGGAATTCAATTGTACCAGCACCTTCATATTTGATAGCAGAAGCCCCTTTAATTGCAGCCTCACCCATTTTCTCACGAAGTTCTGGAGTAAGTGCAGGCGAAGGAGTTTCTTCACAAAGTTTTTGGTGACGACGTTGAATAGAACAATCACGCTCAGAAAGGTGACATACTTTTCCGTATTGATCTCCTACAACTTGTATTTCGATGTGACGAGGTTCTTCCACATATTTTTCCATGTAGATACCATCGTTTCCAAAAGCGTTGGCTGCTTCCATTTTGGCATCATTCCAAAGCTTTTCGAACTCATCTTCATGACGGATAATACGCATACCACGACCACCACCACCAGCTGTAGCTTTGATAATAACAGGATAAACGATGTCTTTCGCAATACGCTTAGCATCTTCTACTGTATCAATCAAGCCTTCCGAACCTGGAATTACAGGAACACCAGCAATTTTCATGGTAGCTTTCGCAGTAGCTTTGTCACCCATCAAATTGATTTGTTCTGCAGTAGCACCAATAAATTTGATACCATATTCAGAACAAATACGAGAGAACTCAGCATTTTCTGACAAGAAACCATATCCTGGGTGAATAGCATCAGCGCCAGTAACTTCGGCTGCTGAAATAATCGCAGGGATATTCAAATACGACTGACGGCTTGGCGGTGGGCCAATACACACAGCTTCGTCAGCAAATTTTACGTGAAGGCTTTCACGGTCAGCAGTAGAATAAATCGCTACCGTTTTGATGCCCATCTCCTTACATGTTCTAATGATGCGGAGGGCAATTTCACCTCTGTTGGCGATAAGTATTTTCTTAAACATTCTTTAGCTTTAGTTATAAACTCAACTAAACATCTTTATCGATGTGTTATTGCAACAACAACTCACTAATCGATAAGAGAGTTTTTGACTTATTGAAAAATAAAACCAAATAGATGGGGTAATTCAATATGGTTGGCTTATTGTTCAACTACGAAAAGCGGTTGGTCAAACTCAACAGGTGTTGCGTTTTCTACCAATACTTCAACGATACGACCAGATACTTCTGATTCGATTTCGTTAAACAATTTCATAGCTTCGATGATACAAACTGGCTTACCTTTTGTCACTTCTGAACCAATTTCAACGAATGATGGAGAGTCTGGGCTAGAAGAACGGTAGAATGTACCAATCATTGGAGACTTGATAGTCACACGGTTAGAAGCTGCTACTGGAGCCGCTGCAGGAGCTGCTGGAGCCGCCGCCGCAGGAGCTGCAACTGGAGCTGCCGCTACTACTGGTGCTGGAGTTGCTACCACTTGTTGCACCACTGGCGCTTGACCATAACGCTTTACTGAAAGTTTCAACTCAGAAGTTTCGATGTTTACCTCATCAAGAGTTGATTGAGCAATAAAATCTAATAGCTTTTGGATTTCTTTATTTTCCATTGGAGGTTGGTGTTACAATGTCTAATTGATAAATTTTACGTATAAGGGAATTTCAGATAAGTAATTGTTTTCAAGAATACATCTCACAAAAAATTAAGGCCGAAAAAGGACAGTGTCCTATAAATTCAGGACTAAAGATACAGTAAATATAAGTATTTTTAGTTGAGCCAGTAAAATCTTGAGGAGTAAAACTTTATTGAAAATCAATTACTTATCGAAGGATATTATTTTACTCTTTCTACATATTCATATGTACGAGTATCTACCTTGATTTTCTCATCGTTCTGAATGAATAATGGTACAGTGATCGTAGCACCAGTTTCAACAGTGGCAGGTTTTTTAGGAGAGTTGGCTGTGTCACCTTTGATACCCGGTTCGGTATAAGTAACAACAAGCTCTACAAATAGAGGCATTTCGCAAGAAATAGGTTGCTCTGTTTCTGCGTTGATCAAGATTTCAACCAACTGACCTTCTTTCATAAGGTCTGCTGCTTCTACCATCTCTTTGTTTAAGGTAACTTGTTCGAAGTTTTCGTTATCCATGAAAGTATAACCAAATTCTTCTTCATACAAGTATTGGAAAGAACGACGCTCTACACGTACAGGGAAAATTGCTACCCCTGAGTTGAATGTGTTATCGATTACCTTTCCTGAAGTCAATGATTTCAATTTTGTTCTTACAAAAGCAGGGCCTTTGCCTGGCTTTACGTGTAAAAACTCAACAACTGAAAAAAGATCGTTGTTAAATTTGATTACTAGTCCGTTTCTGATGTCTGCAGTAGTTGCCATTTTTTCAATTATTTAGAAAACAAGAAATAGCATAAGCAATTTTGCTTTCTGAACACTAAATAGTTACAAATTTGATAATTACAAAAATTTGAATGTGCAAAATTACAAAAATGTTCTCTGAACTTAGCACAAAAAAAAACAGTAAACTACCCAGTTTAGTGAAATTTAGCTAGGAAGTTTACTGTTTTGATACTTTAGTACGCCCATTTGAGGTAAACACTCCCCCAAGTAAAGCCTCCACCAAATGCAGCAAGAATAAGATTATCACCTTTTTTGAGCTGACTTTCATAGTCCCACAAACACAAAGGAATGGTAGCGGCAGTGGTATTTCCGTACTTATGAATATTGAGCATTACTTTTTCAGGACCAACACCCATTCGGTTGGCTGTAGCATCAATAATTCTTTTATTGGCCTGATGTGGTACCAAAAAGGCTACATCATCACCAGAAAGATTATTACGCTCCATAATTTCGGCTGAAACATCTGCCATACGAGTTACGGCAAACTTAAATACAGCTTGACCTTCCTGATGGATATGATGCCATTTATTATCAATGGTTTCGTGCGTTGGAGGATATGCACTACCTCCACCCTTCTGAATCAAGTGGCTAGCACCTGACCCATCAGATTTTAAGATAAAATCTTGAAGGCCTAAACCGTCTGAACTAGGCTCAAGCATTACAGCACCTGCACCGTCACCGAACAATACGCAAGTAGAACGGTCTGTGTAGTCAACAATAGCTGACATTTTATCGGCGCCTACAACAATCACCTTCTTATAACGACCTGATTCAATAAACATTGCACCAGTTACCAAGGCATTCAAAAAGCCTGAGCAAGCAGCTGCGATGTCGTAGGAAGCATTGAATGAAATACCTACTTTATCACAAATCAAGTTGGCTGTTGATGGGAAAAAATGATCAGGGGTTACTGTAGCGCAAATCAACAAATCTACCTCTTCAGGTTTCGTATTGGTTTTTTCCAATAGTTTCCTTACAGCTTCAGCTCCCATGACCGAAGTACCTTGACCTTCTCCGCGCAAGATGCGGCGTTCTTTAATACCTGTACGGGAAATTATCCATTCATCAGTGGTATCAACAATTTTTGCTAAGTCGGCGTTAGTTAAAACTTCCTCTGGCACATACCCCTGAACGCCTGTAATTGCTGCAATGATCTTTGTCATGTTCAATAATATAAATAGTGCCCTGCGAACTAGCGTCATGTGAAGTGCCTTCAAGCACAACACGGTAGTTGGCAGGAACACTCACTATGCACTAAGTGCTTCTTTGATCTTTTCTGTAACTTTAGATTCTACAATTTTAGTAGAAAGATGAATCATATTTTTGATAGCTTTGGCCGATGAAGCTCCATGAGCGATGATAACATTGCCATTTACTCCAACGATTGGACTACCTCCTACTGCTTCATAATTTGTTTTGTCAAGGAAACTTGTTTCAACTCCTTGATCTTTCATTATGCCGTACAATGATTCACCCATTTTCAAAAGAATATTTCCTGTAAAGCCATCTGTAACAATTACATCAGCTTTACCCTTGAAGAAATCTTTTCCTTCGATATTACCAATGAAGTTCATTTTAGCATTTTCCTTCATTAGTTTGTGAGCTTGTTGAGCAATGAGCGAGCCTTTTTCGGCTTCTTCGCCAATGTTCATCAAACCTACTTTAGGGTTTTCTTCTCCTGTGGTAGCTTGGTAATAAATAGAACCTAACAAGCCGAATTGCTCAAGCATTTCAGGTTTTACGTCAGCATTTGCACCAATATCTACCATTACGGCCATTTTGCCGTTGGTTTGAGGCGCAAAGCCAGCGATTGCTGGGCGCTGAACACCTTCAATTGCCTTTATCGAGAAAAGTGACCCAACCATCATCGCACCAGTATTACCTGCTGAGCCAAATGAATCGATTTCACCTGTCTTTAAAAGTTTAAACCCAACTCCGATGCTGGAATTGGGTTTAGCTTGTAAGGCTTTTACAGGATGCTCACCCATTTCAATTGTTTCGTTAGCCTCCACAATTTTAATGTTTGATCCCGTATAATTTTGTTTATCAAGAACTGTTTGAATTGCCTCTGTTTGACCAATCAATACGATTGTCACACCTTCGGGCAACTCATTAGCTGCTAATACTGCTCCTTCAACTATGGCTTGCGGGGCGAAGTCGCCGCCCATTGCATCAACTCCTATATTCATTGGTTATTTTTGTTTACGCAAAATTGGTAACTGCAAAAATAGCATTTTAAGAAGTTGAAAACAGTATTTTTTTGTGTTTTTTATATATTAAAAAACACACTTATTAGCTATACCCCTGATAATCAGAAACTTTAGCCTATTTAATACCTAAAATATTGTGTCAATTACGCTTGTGCAGCATAACCTTCTACTACCATTTTACCTTTGTAGTAAAGGTTACCTTCGAATACGTGTGCACGGTGACGCAAGTGAATTTCGCCAGTAGTTGGGTCTACAGTGATTGCTTTTGGAGTAGCAAAATCATGTGAACGTCTCTTATCTCTGCGAGTTGTCGAATGTCTTCGTTTAGGATGTGCCATTTTCTTATTTCCGTTATTTTGTTACGTTGTTACTTAACTTATGTATGAGAGCTTCTTGCTCTAAAATTAATTTTGATTATTTTTCAAATTCTTCAATATAGCCCAACGTGGGTCTATTGGCGCTTCTGAGTTGTCGTCTGAACTTTCTTCATCTTCTTCCTCTTCATATTCTTCTTCGTCCTCGTCATCATCGTCCCCACCTCCTGTGGTATAAACAAACTCTCCTTCTTCATCTTCCCAAAGCAAATCGTCGTCATCCAAATCTTCATCATCTTCATCTTCCTCGTCGTACCCTTCTACTTCTTCTTGAACAAATTTGGGGTGCAATCTCTTTATTGGAATTTCTAAAAAGATGAAGTCGAATATATCTTGCGCAACATTAATCTGTTGTACATGGCGATCAATTAACATCAGTTCATCTGTAACTTCTTCTGTTCTATCTGCAAACTTCAAAATCATTTTTTTTGTGATGCTGATAGGATAATCAAACTGTTCTAGGCTTCTATCACAGGTCAATTCTACGACTGCTTCAATTTCGTAAAGTAACTGAATCATCGTTTCTGATTTATCTAAAGTTACTTTTGCTTTGAAGTTTCCTTTACCGATTTCATCTTGCTCAAACTCAGCAAAAAACTGATTGTCGCCCTCAAACTCATGCACATACTGCTTGTTGTCGAGGCGAAAAATATCAATTTTATAATTTGCTAAATAATTCTTTTTCAAGGCTTTCAATCAAATAAAGGTCTGTCCAACAGACGCGGTTTGGATACTCTATGTCACCGTGCACGCAGTATTGTACGCATGCTTTTGAGCTAACCTAAAGCTAGGTTATCCCGAAAAGACTGCAAAATTAGAGACTTTTTTTGAAAATGACAACAATTCGAAGCAATACTTTTGAGAAAAAGATTTTTTATTAATTCTCAGGCAATGAACCACTTACTATACTGATAGGTTCAACCATATTTGGTCTACTATCAAAACAGGGGAGTTTGAAGGAGGCTCAATTTTTACGAACTTTGCAGTTATGAAAAATCTTTTGAAAAATAATCTCTCTTTTTTTGTTCCTTTTATACTAATGTGGCTTGTGTGCTTGGGATGGGTTTTACAAACGCCAAAGTTTGAACAAATGGTTTGGATTAACTCTCATCGCACTATTTGGTCAGATACTTTTTTCTGGTGCGCTACTCAGTTGGGGGAAGGATGGTTTTTTGTTACCATGATTTTGGTTTGGTTAGTATTCAAATACGAACAAGCATTTATAGGAGTTACAGCATTTGCAGTCAGTACACTCATTTCACAAGGTTTAAAATTTTCGTTTCAAACCTTACGACCAAGTGAGTTTTTTAAAGATGTATCATACCCATGGAAATACGTGAGTGGCGTTGAGCTTCATGGATTCAATAGTTTTCCATCAGGTCATACGACCAGCGCATTTTGTATTTTTACGCTTTGGGTATTTTTTGCCAAAAAGCCGATGATCAATCCTATATTTCTTACCTTGGCAATCACAGCAGCCTATTCTAGACCTTATCTTTTTCAGCACTTTCCTGAGGACTTATTAGGAGGTTCTATCGTCGGAATAATCAGTGCTATTTTAGCTATTAAAATCTATCAAAGGTATTTTGAAACTAAATACCCTCAATTGAGTCAAAAAGGTTTATTGGTAAATAGACATTGATATTTACGAAAGATATCTTTCTAGTAATTATCCATTTACTCAATAATTATGACAGATTCGAATACTTTTCTGCCAAATCAAGCGTATATGTATTAAATTTTTAAATTTGTAAAAGCGAATTTCCCTAATTGCTGATTTTAGATAGTAGATTTCGGAAGTTAAGAGTCAACTTTCAGAAATACTTCCCTATTTAAACATTTCCAACTCATATAAACGACTCAAGTCATAATTATTAACCCATGATAAAACTCCAACCCGGTAAATACCAACGTACCATTCAAAGCCTCTGGAAATGGTCTATTCGTGGTTTTATTGCACTTGTTTTATACGTTCTAGCTGTTAACTATAACTTCTTCTGGTTGTTTGGAGGAATGCCTAGTCTCCAAGAACTCGAAAACCCTAAAAGCCAATTAGCCTCCGTTTTGATTTCAGAAGATGGCGTTGAGCTTACCAAATATTTCAGAGAAAACCGTAGTCCAGTAGAATTTGAAGAGCTTTCGCCCAATATCATCAATGCTTTGATGGCAACAGAAGATGCTCGTTTTGCTAAGCACTCTGGTATAGATTTGCGAAGTACATTCCGTGTTGTGACCAGCTTTGGTACGGCAGGTGGTGGTAGTACCATTACACAGCAATTAGCCAAAAACCTTTTCAATACTCGTAGCGCAGAATCGGCTGAAGAGGGCATGGAATATAAAGGTCTATTGATGCGTATTCCTAAAATAAGTACTGTAATTGCCAAAACGAAAGAATGGATTTTAGCCATCCGTTTGGAAAGTAGATATACCAAACAAGAAATCATGAAAATGTACCTCAACGAGGTGGAGTTTGGTAATAATGCTTATGGAATCAGAGTAGCTTGTAAGACCTATTTTAGTAAAGAAGTAGGCAATGTAAGTGTCAATGAAGCGGCTACCTTGATTGGTATGTTACAAAACCCTAATCTTTACGACCCAAGAAGACGCCCAGAAAAATGTTTGATTCGTAGAAATACTGTTTTGGCACAAATGGTGAAGTATGGGTATCTACCAGAAGCTGAAGCCCAAGACCTTCAAAACCAAGCAATATTATTGAAATTCAAAGTTGAGAACCATAATACAGGTTTAGCTCCTTATTTTAGAGAAGCTATTAAAAAGCAGTTGGTTGCCATTATTGAAGATCTCAATCAAAGTCGTGGCGATGACGAACAATTAAATCTCTATACCAGTGGGCTCAAAATTCATTGTACGCTTGATTCACGTATGCAACAGTATTTTGAGGAATCTATTCGTGAACACATGATGGCTCAACAAAAGAAGTTTTATGAGCATTGGAAAGGTCGTAATCCATGGGTTGATGAACACATGCGTGAAATAAAGGGCTTTTTGAAAGATGCGATGAAACGTACCGACCGCTACAAACAACTGATGGAGGAAATGGAGGGAGATGAAGAAAAAGTATGGGAAGTTCTCAACAAACCTGTTCGCATGACAGTGTTTTCATGGCAAGGAGAAAAAGACACAACTCTTTCACCGATGGATTCATTGAATTATTACAAACGAATCTTGAATGCAGGAGCTATGGCAATGGATCCTAATAATGGTCACGTTAAAGCATGGGTAGGTGGTATTAATTTTAAGTACTTTAAGTATGATCATGTTCGTCAGAGTAAGCGCCAGCCAGGCTCTACCTTCAAACCTTTTGTATACGCCTCTGCTATCGAAAGTGACATTGTAACGCCATGTGATTATGTTGTGGACGAACCTGTTACCTTCGGACAGGAAGATGGTATCATGAAATCTTGGACACCACAAAACTCTGATGGTAAATACTCGTACCAAAGTATGTCTTTGCGTAGAGCAATGGCGCGTTCTATCAATACTGTTTCGGCAAAACTGATGAAACAACTAGGGCCTCAAAAAGTAGCAGAGTTTGCTCACCGAGTTGGTATTACAAGTCCTTTGAACGAAACACCAGCCTTATGTTTGGGTGCCAGCGAGGTCTCAATATTTGAGCAAGTAGATGCTTACTGCTCATTTGTGAATGAAGGCTATCGTATTGAGCCTCTTTTGATTCTAAGCATTGAAGATAAAAATGGGAACGAACTTCGCCGTTTTGAAACAACGACGAAACAAGTAATGAATAAAGAAACTGCCTATAAAATGGTACATATGCTTCAGGGTGCTGTTCAAGAGCCTGGAGGTACTGCTGAAGGGTTACGTCGTTATAGCTGTGCGCAGGGCAACGAGATTGGCGCTAAAACAGGTACTACATCTAACTATTCGGATGGATGGTTTATGGGCGTAACACAAAATTTAGTTGGCGGTGTATGGGTAGGTGGAGATGACCGTAGTATTCACTTTCGTAGTATTAGTTTAGGACAAGGTGCAAAAATGGCTATGCCTGCGTATGCTATGTTTATGGATAAAGTATATGCCGACCCTTCGCTTCGGATTGCAGGATATAAAAAAGGGCCATTTAACAAGCCTGATGGGGTAGATATTAACTGTTATGCTGCGCCAAGTGATTCAACGCAAGTGCAACCACCAACAGTAAAACCTAAAGATGAAGATGGTTTTTTGAATTAAAATAGAAAAGGGGCTTACGCCCCTTTTCTATTTTAATCTAGTTTAACATTCGTTTCTGACCCTTTTCATTCATTGCTTGTGCTTTTATGACATCACTTCCTACCATGAGTTTATGAGCCGATTGTGACAAGAATGATGAGCCATAAGGAATTTCTACTTTTCGAGTTTTACCATTTTTAAGACTCAATAATGCACTATTTTCATTTGGTGCTAGTTTGAACATCTTGTATGGCTTTGTACTTTCAAAAAACTTCAATTTATCTCTATTTTGAGATGTAACAGTTAACAAACTTCCTTTTGCTGACTGAAGTTCTACTAGTGCTTTGGCATCTCCAGTTACACGATAACCGCTTTGATTAATTGGTAGTACTGTAAACCCTCCTTTACCATCGCCTTTTAGGATATTTCCCTGAGAGGCATCCATACGTCCAACCGTTAATTCTGTCGCATAATCATTTCCAGTCATTAGCACATCCAGATTACCATCTTGGTCAAAATCTTGTACCACCATCCCAAATACGGGAGCAAATTGTACTTGTATCGGCAACTCTTTTATCTTAAACTTACCATTTCCTTGGTTTTCGAGATAACTAGTTTTCATCCAATTGGCCTTTAGGATAATGGCATCTTTCAACTCTTCAGGTTTTAATACTTCATTGATGGTAGCTTTGGCATATTTCGCATACGAATCAAAACGTTGACGAGTTTGGATAAACTGCTTGGCTAAATCATCACGAGTATTAAATGGAAATTCCTTACGCACGCCATCCAAATCTTTGTAAAATACCGTCGGAATAGCATCATAATGTCCATCGTTATTAAAATCTTTTGCATAAACCGTAATAGGATTGGAATCAGAAGCACGATTCAAGGAGTTTAGCCCTAGGTTACCCGCCACATAATCCATATCGCCATCATTATCAAAATCACCTGCGCTAAGGCTATTCCACCAGCCTTTATAAGACTCTATTCCTGTTTCTTGTACCGAAGTGAGCCTACCGTTTTGGTTTTTCAAGAAAGTTATTGGCATAAACTCACCAGCCAACGCTAAATCCATCCAACCATCATTGTCATAATCAGTCCATAAGGCGTCACAAATCAGACCTATTTGATTTAGTTGAGGTGCCACTTGCGCCGTAACGTCAGTAAATTTCACCTGAGGTGCTTCATTACGGAGAATATAGCTATTAACGGGCTTTGGATATGCCCCTGGCTCTACCCTCCCCCCGATAAACAAATCCAAATCGCCATCTCGGTCATAATCTACAGCTTTGATACAAGAACCACTTTTTAGTAAAGCAGGAATAGCTTGATCGGCAGACTGAAAATGTCCTTTTCCGTCATTGATAAACAAATGGTCTTTATAGTTTTGGTCTCCCGCAGGGAACTCATAACTTCCACTTACTACGTACAAGTCTAAATCTCCATCTTTTTCTGCGTCAAAAAGTAATACTCCCATATCTTCTGAGAGTTTTTCTTTTCCTTCAAGTCCCGGCAAAAAGTCTTTTACTTCAAACTTACCTGTAGTATTTTGCAACAAAAACCGTCCTTTATACTGGCTTGCCCCACCTACAAAGATATCATCCAATCCATCGCCGTTTACATCTCCCACAGCTAGTGCTGGTCCAAATTGAGAAAACTTATGAGGCAATAATTTTTGTACGTTAAAATCAATAATATCCTGTTCTTGATGAATGTATCCAGTATTGATTACATCTGTTATATCTACTAACAATGGATTTACAGCCTTCTCTTTTTCATCGGGTAATACCTGAGCTTGGGCTTCGTCTACATACAAAGTTTTATTCGCTTTAACATTTTTAAAAACTTGTCCTTTACCATTTTGCCATATCACTCTTACCTCTTTTACCGTTTGAGTTTTGCCCAAACCAAAATGTGCTGTAGGGTCTACACTAGACAAATACCCACGATATGGTGTGTATTCGTATACTTGCTTTTGATCATTTGCGTACGAAATTTCGACCCATGCACCGTAGCCTTGAACATTATCCTTACCACCTTTAAGTTGTACTTTTAGGTAGTTGCTTTCATTTGGTTTTTGCTGAACCACGTTATTTCTAAAAACAGATGCCGAATCATTGATATTATTCACAATGTAATCCAAATCACCATCATTATCTAAGTCAGCATAGGCTGCTCCATTTGAGAAACTAGGCTCTGTAATACCCCATGACTCCGTCACCTCTTCAAACTTTAAATTACCTTTATTTTTATACGCAAAGTTTTTGATTTTAACAGAAGGAATCGAGTCCAACAACATCATTCGTGTCATAATACTCGACATAGACGCACGATAGGCAATGAAGTCTTGGTCGGTAACATCGCGAGGATATCCGTTGGTAATAATAATGTCTCGAAGACCATCATTATCAAAATCTGTAACCATCGGAGTCCAGCTCCAATCTGTTTCGGATACACCTGCCAAAAGACCAACCTCGCTAAATAATGGACGCTGAGAATAAGGATCTTTTCCCAAATTAACCTGAAGCGTATTTCGCGGATACTGATAACCATAACCATATTGCTCATTATTTTGATAAGTCACATAGTTATTGGCAGGCGTCATCATTTTTTTACGATAATTAGACTCTGGCATCATATCCAACGCAATAATGTCAACCAATCCATCATTGTTGATATCGCTCACATCATTTCCCATCGCAGAGTAAGAAGTATGTTTGAAATACAAACTTGCTTGATCGGTGAACGTACCATCATGATTATTGATATAGAGCAAATCATTGGTCAAATAGTCATTTGTTACATAAATATCCTTCCAGCCATCGCGATTAATATCAGTGATATTGAGTCCCAAACCGTATCCCTCAATCTGAATTCCTGCTTGTTTAGACACATCGGTATAAACTGGGTGTTTTTTTATAGGATCCCAATCATTTCTATAAAGTCTATCGGTTCTTTTCGAAGAACCATCTACAATTTTTTCGTGATACTTATTCGGGAAACGGGTATCATCCATTTCGTTGACAAGTACATAAAGGTCGAGGTCACCATCATTATCATAATCAAAGAAAGCAGCATTGGTAGTATGAGTTGTATCAGCAATACCATATTCCTGTGCCATCTCTTTAAAAATAGGTACATTATTTTTATCTACACCTTGGTTTACATAGAGTAAATTTGCTCGTTCTGAAGCTACTTTTTTAGCTGTAGCACATACATAAATATCTAATTTGTTATCATTATTAATATCTACAATAGCTACCCCCGAACACCATTTTTTTGCGCCATCTACACCTGCTTTTGCAGTAACATCGTCAAACTTAAAATCACCTTTATTCAAGTATAATTTATTGCTTACCATATTTCCAGTAAAATAGACATCAGGCAAACTATCGTTATTAAAATCACCCACTGCAACACCCCCACCATTGTTGATATATTCGAAAGTAAGAACATTCATCGTATCACTCTCTGTAATTCTATTTGAGAAGGTAATACCTGTGTCTTCTGCATTGAGTTGGGTAAACAATGCGCCATCATTAGTACACGAAACTTGCCAAACAACAGGGAGTAAACAGATACAAAGTCGTAATAGTTTTTTCATGATATTGAGAGTTAAATCTTATAAAAAAAGAGATGGCAATATATACCATCTCTTTTGTATTAAAGCAATTTACAATTGGTTAAAATTAATAACCAGGGTTTTGCTTCAAGATATCTTTACCTTGGATATCGATTTGAGTTTGAGGGATTGGAAGATACTCGTTTTTGTTAGCTGTAAATTTAGCTCCACCAAACATAGTAACTAAGAATTTAGATTCATACGCTAAGTATGTATTCAATTCTGTAGCAGCTTCACCCCAACGAACTAAGTCAAAGAATCTGTGACCTTCACCTGACAATTCAAGTTTACGTTCGAAACGAACAGCTTTACGAGCTACAGCTTTGTCAGTCCATGCTGTGTTATACAAGCTGATTACATAGTTAGCAGCAGGCTTACCAGCTTTTGTTACAAAACCAGAAGGATTTGCGGCACGAGCTCTTACTCTGTTAACATACTCACGTGCTTTTTCTAAACTACCTACTTCAACTTCTGCTTCAGCAGCCATTAATAATACGTCAGCGAAACGGATAATTGTGTAGTTCATTGTAGCATAACCGCGAGTCCATGAGCTACCATCTGTCAATGTGTTCTCTTGAGTTTTGTAGTAAACATATTTTTTAGGAGAGTATGGACCAGCATAAGGTTGAGAACGAATCCAATCTTTACCTGGGTGATCCTTCCAGTCTAAGTAAGGAATACCACGACGTCCGATTGAGTGGTCAATACGAGGATCTAGATTACCTTTATCTGGAGTAAATGCTGCATTTGATTCAATGCCATAGTCATTTACTAACTGATTACTTCCTGTATTATAAGAACCATCTATTAAAGGTAAACCATTAGCATCTGTACGGAATGAATTTGCCAAAGAGAAACTTGGTTGGAAGAAACCACAACAGTTACCAGGACCGTCAGCACCAGTGTTATAAGGATAGTTCAAATCGTCCCAAGCATTTGAGTTGTTTGTGTTACCAGTATTCATTGATGTTTGTACTGCAAAAACTGACTCTTCGTGGTTATCATTCTCAGCATTGAAAATGTCCGCATACTTAGCAACTAACGCATATTTTTTACCATTCGTTGTTTTACCGTTAGCAATCACTTGGTCAAAAATAGCCTTAGCCTCTGTGTATTTCTTCTCAAACAAATATGTTTTTCCTAAATACGCGGCAGCAGCCCATTTGTTAACACGACCTGCCTGATCAAGCGTTTCAGGAAGGTTATCCATACCTGCTTTGAAATCAGCTTCAATTTTATCCCAGAAATCAGGAGTATTTGCCACTTTTTCAATACCCGTACCATAATCTTTTGTTTCATCGATATACGGAACACTATTGAATATTTTTTTCAATTCAAAATAGAAGTGGCCTCTTAATACTTTTGCTTCTGCAATAATACGTTTTTTATCAGCATCTGAAAGGTCAGTAGAAGCTGTTGCTAAACGGATAGTCGAATTTGCACGGCTAATACCTTCATATTTTGCATTCCAGCTACCATTAATATCTCCGTCTGTAGCTGGTGCTTCATAACGTTGAATTGGGTTGATGGCTGTATAATCACCAGGGTCAGTACCTTTATTGGCATCACCACCCAAAATAGAACCATATACCCAGTTGTTTGGACCAGCGAAACGAGTATAGCCTTTGCCAGCTAACATTGCATAGGCTCCCAATAAAGAGCCTTCAACCCCAGCTTTAGTACTTAATTGTGCCTGTGCCAATGATCCCGTTGGTAACACTGTCAAGAAAGTATCTTCTTTACATGAGAATACCAAAGTAGTCAATGTCAAAGTAGCAACGATTGCTTTTTTTGCACTTGAATATCTTTTCATAAATGGATTTCGATTTAAAATTAGAATTACTTTTTGTTGGTATTCTTGAACGATTAGAATCCTAAGTTCAAACCAACGTTAAAGCTACGAGTCACAGGATAGTTACCAACATCGATACCGAAGTTTGTATCCACTGCACCACCCACACCAGGGTCAAGACCCTTGTATTTAGTGATTGTGAAAATGTTGTTAGCTGATACACTGATACGAGCTCTAGAAAGACCTAATTTTGTAAGAGCTGCTTTTGGCACATTGTAGCCTACAGATAGGTTCTGCATTCTCACATAAGAACCGTCTTCTACGTACCATGAGTTAGAAGCACCACTTGTTGACAAGTTAGATGCACTTTCCCAAATTGGAGCTAGAGCGCTGTTGCCTAATGCTGGAGTCCAAGAATCTTTCGCTCTTACGCCTTTACCAGAACCTTCAAATGTTCCGAAGAAGTCAGTAAACCACTTCGACATATTGAAGATTTTACCACCAAGTGAAGTGTAGATATAAGTAGAGAAATCGAAGTTTTTATATTGCAACCCAATATTAATACCACCTGTATAAGTAGGTACTGGACTACCAATGAATGTTCTATCATCTGGCGTGATTTTACCATCTCCATTGAGATCCTTGTATTTGAAACGACCTACACCAGCACCATCTTGAGCAGGAGAGCTTTTCACTTCGTCAGCACTTGCAAAATATCCAATCACTTCATATCCGAAGAATGATGAAATACTTTGACCTACAGCGTTACGAATTGGAGAAATACCACGGTATGCATTTCCTTCAAAATATTTTACATTGGGAGCTAATGACGTAATCTCGTTTTTCAAGAATGAGCTATTCCAAGTCAAATCGTATTTCAAGTCTTTAGTTAACTTACCTTTATTGATGATCTGGAAATCAATACCTGAGTTCATCATACTAGCAATGTTTACAGACGGAGGTGATGCTGAAGAACCAACTACCCCAGGAAGAGGAACTTGGAACAACAAGTCTTTCGTATCTTTTCTCCACCAGTCAAAAACTACTTCGAACTTACCATTCAACAGGGTTGCATCAAAACCAATGTTTGTTGTAACAGCAGTTTCCCATTTAGCATCTGGGTTACCAATACGAGAACGATAGAAACCAGCGTCAGCACCATTGTTAGTGCCTGAGATTGGGTAGTATGATGAACCTTTGTCCGAAGCATACAAAGAATACTGGTTATTTGGGTCTACGTTGTTTGAGTTACCCATTTGACCCCAACCACCACGGATTTTCAAGTCTGAGATAAATGGAATATCCTTCATGAAATCTTCGCTTGTTACACGCCATGCAGCTGAAAATGCAGGGAATACACCGATACGGCTATTAGCACCAAATCTTGATGAACCATCACGACGAACCAATGCAGTAACATAATATTTATCATTAAAGCTGTAGTCTACTTTACCAAATAGTGAGTAGAAGTTTACACCACTAAACAAGTTAGAGTTTACCTGAGGGTTTGAAACTACTGACAAGTTTACATAGTCCAAGTCCATAGAGAATGGGTTGATACCAGATCCTGAGATAGCTCTACCTTTTCCTGTATTCAATGCTTCGATACCACCAAAAATTGTTGCTGCATGTTTGTCAACTTTCAACTTATAACTTGCTGTATTTGTGAATACCCAAGAGAACGCATAACCTGAACCTTCGCTAAAAGTATTTGATGCCTCTGGTTCTGAATCACCTAAATATTTATAGTTATAATCTCTGTAAGCATAATTATTGTACTGACCACCGATACTTGAGCGTAATGTTAAATTATCGATAGGATCTACTTCCACATAAATATTACCAAATCCATTCGCGTTGAAATTGCCATCATTACCATTATTCAACAACAAACGTCTAACAGGGTTACGAGGGTTGTTAAAACCTGCAGCGATTGTTGAAGCAAAGTTTCCTAATTCATCATAAACTGGAATAACTGTTGGCATACGATAAGCAGAAAGAACTTCTGACTCAGAATCTGCGATACCTAAACCATTGTTTCCTCCAGCTTGTCCAACTACAGCACGATAAGTAAACTGTAAATTTTCACCTATTCTTACTCTTTTTGACAAGTCGAATTCAGTATTAGCACGGAACGAGTAACGCTTATAATTGTTTGATAACAAGATACCATCTTGATTTTGCATTGATAAGCCAATGTAATATCTAGATGTTTCTGTACCTCCACTAAAACCTAGGTTATGTCTTTGAATAGGAGCTGATCTAGTGATTGCTTGATACCAGTTTGTTCCAGCTACATTCGGTTTAATTAAGAATGTATTACCCGGATTAGCAGCATAAGCAGCTCTTATAGCATTGATATCTACTGTTCCACGGATACCTGATCCATAGCCAGTTGCATATAAGTAATCTGGTAGTGTCGCTTGAGCAGAAGTACCATATTGAGGGTGGTTATATTGTACTGCTGTACCATTAGCCGCCGCATTATTTCTGTAAGCTTGTTGAGTCCAATCAGCTTGCTCTTGAGGAGACAACATTTTAGGAGCTCCTGCCACGTTAGGATCTGTAAAACCGAACAAACCATCGTAGCTTACTTCCATTTTTCTAGCTTTTTTAGTGCCTTTCTTTGTAGTATATACGATTACACCGTTAGCTGCACGAGCACCATAGATAGAAGCTGCTGCCGCATCTTTCAATACAGTAGTAGTTTCAATATCACCTGGTGATAAAAAGTCTGTAGAACCTACAGGTACACCATCAACTACATACAAAGGTTCGTTACCACCCAATGCGCCAAAACCACGCACACGAATGATTGAACTTGTACCAGGTTGACCGTTTGTAATAACTGTTACCCCTGATACACGACCTTGCAATTGTTGCTCTACGTTACCTGATGGTACTGCCGTTAAGTCTTTTGCTTTTACTGTCGAAATCGCAGCGGTAGATTCTTTTTTGTTAGTCGTAGCATAACCTGTAACGATTACCTCTTCCAAAGCAGAAATATCTTCACTTAAAGTTACACTTATAGAAGATTGTCCACCTACGCTAACTTCTTTAGATTTATAGCCAATACCCGAGAATAAGAGTACATCACTTGAAGATTTTGAATTGATAGAAAAACTACCGTTAGCATCCGTAGTAGTACCCGTACGAGTACCTTTAATCATAATACTCACACCTGGGATACCTTGGTTGTCAACACCAACAACCTTTCCTGTTACTTTTTTGTCTTGAGCTACTGTTGAAACAGCATACAATAGCATTACACTCAAGACACAAACATGCTTGAAATAATTTAGTAATTTGTTTTTCATATAATTGGTTTTTTGGATAATAATGAACTGAAAACGATTAGTTACGATGTGCCTTTACTGTCTGGTGGTGACCTCCTTTCTTTAATTTGAAACTGTGGATTTTTTTTAGTTTTTTTTGAATTACTCCAAAAATTAGAAAAATACAATAACAGAATAGTGAAAATGCAGTGTCTTCATATAATAGTGTTAGAAAAATACAAGTTCTACCGTGTTCTGTACTGTTCTATGAAGTAAAATTCTATATAATATTTTTTTCATGCAAATATTTCTTCATTTTTTTATAAAAAACTTATTAGTTTTACCACACATAATTGCTTTATCGATTGTCACACTTATTCTACTTAAGTTAATCGCACCACCAAGCAAAATTTTCATATCAGCAATTTCCTGACTAACTTGGTCTATTATCCATTTTAGGCACTAGGACTGGAATCATTTATTATTAAAGATGGGCAAATATTTACAAATAGAGCCAAACGCTCAAAAACCCAAATACCAACAACTCATTGATGATATCATTGAAAAAATTCAGAATGGCACCCTACAACGTGGTGACCAACTGCCTACAATCAATGAAATCACTCAGTCACTGGGTGTTGCACGTATGACTATTATTAGAGCTTATGAAGAATTGAGAGAACGTGGTATTGTGGCGGCTCAACATGGAAAGGGATATTTTGTAGCGTCAACTGACGTGCAAACGACTATGCATGTGTTTGTGCTATTTGATGCGATGAATGCCTACAAAGAAACCTTGTTTCACTCGCTCAAAGAAGCACTAGGCGATCATGTGTCTATTAATTTATTTTTCCACTATCATGATATAAAAGTATTTGAGAATGTACTTGTTAACAATATAGGCAACTACAATTTTTATATCGTCATGCCGCACTTCAATGAGGATGTATCGCATATTGTAGGACAAATACCAAAGGATAAACTATTGGTTTTAGATATTGACATAGACGAATTTGACAATGACTACGCAGTATTGTATCAAAATTTTGAAGAAAATATCTACTCTGGTTTACAGGAAGCGCTACCACTTCTTAAGAAATACAAAGCAATTACACTCTTTCTCAGTAAAAACCAATTTCAATATACTCCTAACGGTATTACCAAAGGATTTAAAAGATTTACCAACGATTTTGGCATCGACTCCCGCATTATAGATAACCTCGAAGTCGATTGTATTGAGGCAGGACAGGCTTATATTCTTTTTCTCGAAAGTGATATCATACGCTTTATGAATCATGTCAATAAAAAAGGTCTAAAACTAGGAGAAGATGTTGGTCTATTAACTTATGACGATACGCCTATCAAACAAATTTTGGGAGAAGATGGTATAACAACTATCTCAAATGACTTCCAAAAAATGGGGAAACTTGCAGGAAGAATGGTTCGCAATAGACAAAAAGGAAAAGTCGCAAGCCCATGCTCACTTATTGTTCGTGGTAGTTTATAGATATCGAAGTCATCTTGACTTTTGGTAGAATTGCTTAAAAATAAAAAAGGTTGCTGATATTTGTTTTGCGAACCATACCAAGCAACCTTTTATGTACTACGTACTCAGCAAAGATATAATAGAA
>NZ_JASHIF010000015.1:0-69643 GCF_030056595.1 Flectobacillus roseus | reverse complement strand
ACATTTGGCGTAACACCTGTGTTACACACTTGATAAGTTACAGTTACTGTCGTACCGCGTTCTGCCAAGGTAGGCGTGTAAGTAAGAATACCAGTTAATGGGTTAAAACTTACTGTTCCGTTGGCAGTTCCTCCTGTTTTTGACAGTGAAGTACTCAAGCCTGCTCGGAAGTCATCATTGGCTAAGATGTTAAAGCCTGTGGCACTACCATACTTGGCCGTAAACGCATCTGCTACTGCTGTAGGTGTTTTAGGGTTTGGATCAGTACCATTTGGATTACCATCTTTATCACAATCCAATAATTTCCATGCTGCACTTGTATTACTTAATACCTGATCTACTGCATTATAGCTACAACCATCTAATGGGTTTGTATTATCAGCTGTCGTTGCTGGGTTATTGTCTGTACCTGTAACCTCTTTGTAGTTTGTTACTCCATCGCCATCACAGTCACTATTTCTCCATGCCGTCGTTGTACTTGATAATACTTGATTCGGTCCCCATACACAACCATCTGTAGGGGCAGGGTCTGTATTGTCTGGGTCTCCATCGCCATCCAAGTCGCCTGCAGCAGGTACACTAATCGTCACCGTTGCACTCGCACATACTTGTGGCGTCACCGCTGTATTACATACTTGGTAAGTGACAGTAACATTCGTCCCTGGCTCTGTAGCAGATGGCGTATATGTAAGTATACCTGTTGATGGTGTAAATACTACGATTCCATTCGCTGTCCCTCCCGTCTTCAAGAGACTAATGGTAGCTGATGCGCGGAAGTCATCGTTCGACAATACATTGACTGTTGAGGCTATACCAAAAGGTGCTGTTAACAAATCATTTACAGCAGTAGGGGTCTTCGGATTTGGATCGGTGCCATTTGGATTACCATCTTTATCACAATCTAATAACTTCCAATCTGCACTCGTATTTGCTAACACCTGATCCACTGCATTATAGCTACATCCATCTAAGGGGTTTGTATTATCTAAAACTGTTGCTGGGTTATTATCTGTTCCTGCAACCTCTTTGTAGTTTGGTACACCATCACCATCGCAGTCTGCATTACGCCATGTGGTTGAGGTGTTCGCTAATACCTGATTAGCACTCCATACACATGCATTTGTCGGCTGTGTATCTGTACTATCTGGATCGCCATCTCCATCGCTATCACATGGAGCTATTGATACTGTAATGAGTGCTGTTGGGCTGTAACAAAGCGTTGTCGCATTATAGTATGAGGCATAATATTGTCCAGCGCCAATCGATGTTGGATCTGCTATTTTATTAACACTTGTCGCAACACTACCAGAATGCCATGTGACATTCAATCCCACAGGTAAGTTTGTTGCTGTCAAATCGGTTAAGTCCGCTGTTGGTGAAGGACAAATGTTGGTTAAGGTTGCAACACCAAAAGATGGAACTGTTGTGATGGCTGGACTAAGTAATGTTTCACTAACCACATTGGAAAGACAACTAGCCTGAGCTACTGTGATATTCGTATACGAACTCGCAACTAACCCATTTATCTTGTAAGAGGTCGAAGGAGTCGACACTATGGAAATAGGGGTTTGTGCAACTCCATTTTTCATATAATTTAAGACATAGGACAACCCTTGAGACAAGCCAGTAATAATTAGTCCACCATCATTCCCTGGCGTACAAGTCACAGGATTAAGACCTATTACATCTATAATTGCTCCTCCAGGATTTGAAATCTGAGTATTCAAACTACTAGATGTGCATCCTCCTTGTGTGACATTGATTCCTCTATATTGACCAGCACCTAGACCTGACATTATATAAGAACTACCTGTTGCAGTAAAACTTATAGAGCCTTGTGCTATACCGTCTTTGGTATAATTTAAAATATAGGAAAGTCCTGTCGTTAAACCTGAAAGCGTAATTGAACCATCTGTAGCTCCGCAAGAAGATACTTGTGTAATCGTTCCTAATGATAATAATGCGGCTCCAGGATCACTAAGAACTTGGCTTAAGGAATTTGAGGTACAGCCTCCTTGAGTAACCGCTATATTAGTATAGCTTCCAGCACCTAACCCCGTAATTGTATAAGATGTTGTACTGGCAAGTACCGTTGAAGACGATTGCCAGATACCGTTCTTCTTGTATCTAAGTACATAGGTATTACCCACTACTAAACCAGATAACGTAATCGTTCCATCTGAAACGCCACAGGCACTTGGTTGAGTAGGTGTACCCAAACTTAATATCACGGCACCTGGATCATTCAAACTTGTACTAACACTATTTGATACACAACCTGAACTAGTCACACGAATATTGGTGTAATCGCCTCGAGTAAGACCCGATAGCGTATATGAAACACCAGTAGAAGTAAAACTCACTGGGGTTTGAGCTATTCCATCTTTCATATAATTAAGTATATATGAGGTAGAAGGCGCCAACCCTGTTAATGTAAATGAACCATCATTTGCAGAACATGTCGTCGGATTTGTTTTAGCAGATAATGAAATGGTAGCTGTAATTGGGTCAGATAAAACTTTACTTAATGCATTGGATGTACAACCCAAACTACTTACTGTTATACCTGTATAATTTCCAGATGTCAAGTTGCTAATTGTATAAGTACTACCTGATGCGGTAAATACAACTGGTGTTAAACCTGTACCATTAAGCATGTAGTTTAAGGTATATTGAGTACCAGAAACTAAACCATTCAGCTGAATAAATCCATCATTTAGCCCACAAGCACTTGGATTTTGACTAGCACCAATACTGATTGTAGCTGTAACTGGATCGGAAAGAACAACTGAAACCCCAGCAATTATACCTGTTGTACAAGTTGTTGATACATTATTAATAATAAAGTTTGTATAAGTCCCAGCACTGATATTTGATAATGTCAAACACCCTGTGCCATCAGCTAATAAAGCTACAGGACTCTGTGAAACGCCATTTTTTGAATAGGATACACTATAAGAAATACCAGAAGTAAGTCCACATATTTTAATAGAGCCATTTGAACCTAAGCAGGTACTAGGATCTACTTTTGTGAAATTACTAGACGCCAATGTTGGCATTGTATTCACAGTAACTGTAACGCTACTCGCTGGACTTTTACAAGTACCATTTACACAAGCACCATAATAGGTAGTCGTTGTCGTTGGGCTTACCGTAGAACTTGCTAACGCTGTCCCCGTCAAACCTGAATTGGTGTACCATGACAAAGTACCTGTAGCACAAGTAGCACTTAGCACACTACTTGAACCTGAACAAATCGCACTTGGACTTGCAGATACACTCGTTGGTGCCAATGGAGTCGCAGTCACTGTTACAGTAACACTACTCGCTGGACTTTTACAAGTACTATTTACACACGCTCCATAATAGGTAGTCGTTGTCGTTGGGCTTACCGTAGAACTTGCTAACGCTGTTCCTGTCAAGCCTGAATCTGTATACCATGATAACGTTCCTGTTGCACAAGTTGCACTCAAGACACTACTAGAACCTGAACAAATTGCACTTGGACTTGCCAATGCACTCGTTGGTGCCAATGGTGTGGCAGTCACTGTTACAGTAACACTACTTGCTGGGCTTTTACAAGTACCATTCACACAAGCGCCATAATACGTAGTCGTTGTCGTTGGGCTTACCGTGGAACTTGCCAAAGCTGTCCCCGTCAAACCTGAATCGGTGTACCATGACAAAGTACCTGTAGCACAGGTAGCACTTAGCACACTACTTGAACCTGAACAAATCGCACTTGGACTTGCCAAAGCACTCGTTGGTGCCAATGGCGTAGCTGTCACTGTTACAGTAACACTACTTGCTGGGCTTTTACAAGTACCATTCACACAAGCACCATAATAGGTAGTCGTTGTCGTTGGACTTACCGTAGAACTTGCTAACGCTGTTCCAGTCAAGCCTGAATCTGTATACCATGATAACGTTCCTGTTGCACAAGTTGCACTCAAGACACTACTAGAACCTGAACAGATCGAACTTGGACTTGCAGAAGGACTCGTTGGTGCCAATGGCGTCGCAGTCACTGTAACTGTAACACTGCTCGCTGGACTTTTACATATACCATCGATACAGGCGCCATAATAGGTGGTCGTAGTCGTTGGGCTAACGGTTGAACTCGCTAAGGCTGTTCCTGTCAAGCCTGAATCTGTATACCATGATAACGTTCCTGCTGCACAAGTTGCACTCAAGACACTACTAGAACCTGAACAAATCGAACTTGGACTCGCTGATGCACTCGTTGGTGCCACTGGTAAAGGTGACTGTACTACAACGATTACAGCACTGACTACGGAATAACATCCTGAAACATCTCTGTAAGTTACATAATAACTGGTGGGTGTTGCAGAAGGAGTTACAAGAGTATTGGAAAGCCTGTTTGCATCTGAAACGGTTGCACTAGTATGAATTGAGACATAGGCATTTGTTGGTTTATTTGTACTATCAACTTGCGCCTTCAAGTTAATAGTTGATGAAACACAGTCGTTTGTAACGACTTTCAGTGGGGTCGGGTTACTGTAACATCCTGATCCGTAATTGTAAACAGCATAATATAGTCCTGGACTAGCCACTTGAGATTGACTTAAAGTCATCAAGTTTCCAGAGGATACAGGAAGTGCATTATGCCATTCAAAGGTAACGCCAGATGGAACAGACGATGGATTATAAGTCGTAATATCAACATTCGGAGCCTGAGCAAAAGATATCCCCGAAAATGCTAATATCAACCCTAAGGACTGAATAATCCAACCTTTGTAAAAGGATAGTAGCTTCATAAATTTGATGATATAAAATGATAGATTCGGTTACTTAAGCGATGGACCTTGCGTTGGAATACAATCCAATGTCCATATATCCACGATTGCTTTTTTAGGAGATTTTGTTAAATCAGCACTACAACTACCTGCACTACCAATTGTAAAGTTTAATGTTCCTAAGGCTGTACCATCGTAGCGTATTGGTATATGGAATGTCTGAATACCTATTGTCCCTGTCGTTACCGAATTGATATCATTCGCTAGTGTCATGCCCGAACCGCTCACCGTAATCGGTGTAAATGTACCCGCTGTGCTTACATTAATTGTCACGACTAAATCTAACTGACTGGCTATTCCAGCAATTGGAGCTGGAGTTAGTTGTGTCTTACCACAATCTAATGCACCTACAGCAGTATTGGTGGGAACTACAGGTCCATCAGACCACGGCCCACCTGAACCTGGACTTGGGTTACAATTTGCTAATAATTCATTAGCAATTGGTACTGGATAATATGAATATTCATAGCCAAATATCTTACCAGTACCAGTATTTGCAGTCATCTCACCTGCAAAATAGCCCCTACCCGTTTTTGAAACTATACCAAGTTGAGTACCTGATGCATAGTCTGCCGAGCGAAAAAGCTTTGATGCACCCTTGTAATTTACTGCTTCAACATTCCATTGTAAGGTGTTTGTGGTGTGGGCATTATAAACATCTCTACAGCGGTCATTCACTGTAAAGCCTGAGGCGTATGCAAGACTTAAATAATTACCAGAACTTATAACATTGCGACTTACAGCTCCATTTGTACCACTCCACCAAACTTTATTATCATCTCCAACTACCAACGTTGCTTGTGTCTCTGCATCTTCTCTTGAAGGCGTTTCTATTTCAATTATTTTAGTAGCCCCAGGAGGTAACGCCACCTCTTTAAATACTTTTAGCGTATATAAAGAGTCAATATTGCCTGAATTAACAAAACGTGCATGATAGTCTGTGTCTAATACTGGTGGTGTTTTTAAAGGAGCAACTACATAAGTTCTATAATCCTCATAAGGAGGACGCCCTCCTCTATTAAACCAAATTCGCCAAAGCCCAGTCACATAGGCTTTCCCGCTTGCACTTAAAGCATAATTCGTATAACCATAGGAGTTTCCTTTAGTAAGCTTCATTGATATAATATCTTCGCCAGCAGGGAAAGGGACTTCCCTCGGATTAATCACTATTATATTTCCATTTTGTTCATTAGGTGTCACCGTGGGAGTAGGTGTATTATAAGAAAATAGCGATGGCACACCCGTATTATATGCAGGAAGCATCACTCCTGTATAATATATTTTGCCATTATTCCCTTTGAGGTATATAAAAGGTGTTGTATTAATAGGACTAACCCAAACATTTGTATATTTAAAGCCTGCATCTACTCCCACAGGATTGGGCAAAGCATTAAACGCTGTAGTTGTACCAGCTACGCCAAGATAGCCAATATGATATGCTTTGCCAGATGCCCCAATGGCAATCCAGTAGTCAATTCCTTTTCTAGGAACATCAAAATCTACAAAGTTGCTCTCTCCAAGAATAGATATTTGCACCGGAACTCTTTTTATTCTAGTCGAATCAGTATAATAAGTTGTACCATTATTTGTCCAAGCATTCTGTAGTAAACCACTATTATGCCCCCAAGCATAGAGATTCCCACTTTCACTTAACGCAAAAAAAGTAGGAGGGCTGTATCCTGAAGTAGTAGAATTACCATGGATTCTTACTTTCTTCATCGTTTGCCCACTTGGACTTGGAACATAGTAAGGAGTCATTTGCCAAAGTGGCTCAGCACTACCTGTTGCTGTCGTAAAACGACTGTGAATAGTGTACGAAGCATTTGTACCCCATACATAGATTTTTTTATCCGTAGTTAACCCTATGCTTGATGCAGAAGTTGCGTCTTGTAATACAGACGATATATGATCCCAAGTGAGTTTTGAATAGGCTGGTGCACCTAAATCTTGGGCAACTAATGTACCGCTTGTTAATAAGCTTACTAACAAAACAGCGAGATATTTGATTATTATGTAATTTCTTCTCATGATTCAAAAGTTTATTATTTGCTTAACGTAATACATATCAAGGTAGAATAAGCATCAGTCCCAATAACTTGAGACATTTGCTAATTATTTGCTATATTTTTTTAGTAAAACAGCAAAAAGCTCACTCATTAGCTTATGTTTTTATCATATTATATACTTAATATTTGATTATACGTAATAGTACTAGCTGAGATGCGATAGCAGGCCTTCAATATTCATCTATCTTTTGTGTTAGTACTGAAATAGCTATGCCATAACATCTTAAAGAAATCTACAAATGTTGTCATGAGATATTTTAGTACACATAAATTGAACTAGGGTCTTTTTAGAAGAAAACCCTACTTTACGAATTCAATAATAAGTAGATAATGATGCACTAGAGGCTAATTAGACTTTGTAAGTCAATTATAATGTAGCTGTTAATTGCGATACATTTACTACTTAGGCTAGTTGATTGACCTAAACATCGGTCGTTTTATAATAGGCGTTAATATTATTATATTTCTTAAAACTCTGTTACTAATGCTCTTTTAAGAACTTAGAAAATAAAACAGTGAATGAGAGTAATAGTAAATCCTTGACTTTGGTACGAAACAAATACTTATGAGTCACAAGGCTATACAATGCCTAAAATGAGACAAATATTGAGCCATCAACTAACACTAATTAGGCTTTCGACCTGAATCAGAACGAACGACACGAAAAATATAATGAAACCCTCGAATTAATAAACGAACGTGTCTGTACGTCGTGAAATAAATCATTATTTTTTTCATAAATTAGATTATAAATTCGTCGAAAATAAATCTCAACTTTTTTGATTTTTTCATTTTGTAGAGGATCTAAAAAGTATATATTTTTCACTACACTCTATCCCTTGAAAGATTCTCATCTTAATTTTTGGAAAATCCTCGTTCCTACACAACGTTTCCCCTATCATTTCTGGTCTAGTAGCTTAAAGCACAGGCAATTTATCACCCCTCTAAATATTTAGTATATGAACAAGTTTTCACTTTCCTTATGTTTTTTATTATGCTTTCATTCTTTGATTTTTTCTCAAACTGACTGTTCCAATATTGGCTTCGAACTTGGAAATATTACTGGATGGACACTTAGTAATGGTACTCTAACTGATGACGGAACAAAAGCCGTATATGGCACAGAAGCTTCGGGAGCTACCTACAAAATTGTTAACATTAGTGAAGGATATGATGCAAATATTACTCAAGACAAAATTCCTGTGGTATCAGGGAGTAATTATGCCATTCGGATTGGAAGTAATACTGAAGGAGGAAGCTACCATCGTCTAAAAACTTCACTCGTAGTTACGGCAGATAATGCTCTGTTTCAGTACAAGTTCGCGGTTATGCTTGCAAATGATAAACAAGGGCATGCTGACTTTCAAAAGCCCGGATTTAATATTCTGATCACAGATCAAAACGGTAATCAATTAGCATGCAGTTACTATGATGTGCAACTTTCAACACCTGGTTCTACGGCAACCTTTAAATCTCAAACCTATACAAATGGTACGATTGAGTATAAGGACTGGACAACAGGCGCAATCAATTTGAGCAATTATATTGGTCAACGTATCAATATCCAAGTTACTGCACATGGCTGTACCAAAAGAACTCACTTTGGATATGCCTACTTTGATGCGCAATGTTTGAAGGCGGAAATAAAAGCAAATGCGGTTTGTCCAGACGAAAACGGTTTTATGACATTTTCAGCTCCAGATGGTTTTGCACAATATACTTGGAACACTGGTGCTACAACCTCAAGCATTACAGTAAAGCCCACGCTGGGCGATAAGCTTTGGGTGAAAGTTTTACCTCTTGCAAGCTTGGATAAGACCTGCGAACTGCAATTAAAATATGAACTCAAATATCAACATGTTTATAATACCATTGATTCGACAATCTGCGAAGGCGAATCGGTAACAGTTGATAGCAAAAAATATAAAACAACTGGCATTTATACAATCAATATTAGTCGGCAAGGTATCTGCGATAGTACCATCACACTTAAACTAAAAGTAACAGCACTTACCAGATATAGTAATGTAGTAAGTCTTTGTTCTGGAAAAACGCTCAGCGTTGGTAGCAAAACCTACAATAGTACAGGTATTTATGTAGACACCTTACAACGTGCTGGCAAATGTGATAGTATTGTTACGAATTATCTCACGATTGTTGATGTTGATATTTCATTAGAGCAATCAGATTTCAATCTAGTAACTGGCGATAAAGCATTCTTAAAAACCATAGCGCGTTCTACCGGTAATTATCAATACACTTGGGTTCCCTCCACCGATCTAGCTTGTGCGAATTGCTCAGAAACTTGGGTAACACCCAGTCAAAGTAGACAATACAAAGTATATGTCGTGAGCCAAGACAATACTTCTTGTCGTGATACAGGTACTGTCAATATAGCCGTAAGACGATGTGACATCGTGATTTTACCTAATGCATTTTCTCCTAATCTGGATAATCATAATGATTATTATTTTGCTTATGCTAGTGGTTGTGTAAAGCAAATCAAAAGTATGAAAATTTATAATCGTTGGGGTGAATTGATATTTTGGAAAGAAAACCTATCCCCTACTGATCAGACCAGTGGCTGGGATGGAACTTACAAAGGAGTTTTAGCTGAGGTTGGTAGTTATGCGTATCAGTTAGAGGTAGAATTAAATAATGGACTCATCAATAATCAAAGTGGAGCCTTTGTATTGATGAGGTGAATACTGTCAATTGATTATTTTAAATCTCTATTTTATCAGCAGATACACAAAATATTGTGTATCTGCTGATAAAATAGAGAAGTCTTTCTACCAATTAGTCTTTTTATGTCCCCAAGTTGCATAGTACGCAATATACAGGTACAATGGAATCAAAAGTCCATAAGCTGATTGAGCACCGATGGTATCTGCCAATTTACCGTACACTAGTGGTAAAATAGCGCCACCTGCAATCATCATTACCAATAAGGCCGAACCAAGCTTGGTAAACTTACCAAGTCCATTAATCGCTAATGGCCAGATCGCTGGCCACATGATGGCATTGGATAAGCCTAATAAGGCAATGCTCAACACAGAGGTGTATCCAGTTGTGAACAATGCCACAAGTGTAATTACTACACCCAATAAAGATGATAACTTTAACCAAGTTTGTTGTGATACATATTTAGGAATCAATACAATTCCTAATACATAACCTACCAACATCGACCATAAAGTAAATTGACCAAAGTCTTTAGCTTCTGATTCTGGAAAACCTAGTGAAATACCATAACTAATAATTGTATCTCCCGAAATTACCTCAAGACCTACATAGCTAAACAATGTAACCAAGCCTAAAACCAAATTTGGGAAAGCCCAAATGCTCGTTTTTTCACTTTTCTCTGAGGTATCACCCTCTTGTTCCTCACTGACTTCAGGCAAACCTTTTGACAGCATAATCAAAATAGCCAGTACAATCAATACACCCGTTAAAATCAAATAGGGTACTGTTACTTTATCTAATTCTGTTTCGCTGGATACAGCAACACTCACCGTGCTACTTGCCAATAGCAAACCTCCCAAAAGTTTCTGACTCAAAATACCTGCAATTTTGTTGGCAATACCCATGATACTAATACGCTGGGCAGCGCTTTCGCGGTCTCCTAGGATAGTCACATAAGGATTGGAAGCCGTTTGCAATAAAGTCAAACCGATACCAATCACAAATAAGCCTACCAAGAAAAGAATGTAAGAAGCCATTTTGGCAGCAGGAACGAAAGTTAACGTACCAATTGCCATTACACCCAAACCTACAGCCATACCTTTTTTGAAACCAATTTTTTTCAAAATTTCTGACGAAGGAATCGCCATGACTGTATAAGAAATAAAGAAGGCAAAGGTTACTAGTAGCGAGCTTGTATTATCTAGGTTAAATGCTTTTTTGAAAAAAGCAATCAGTGTTCCATTCACCCACGTGACAAAACCGAATACGAAAAATAATACCCCAATGATAATCAAAGGGCCTAAGTAATTTTGTTTTTTGTTGTTCATAGTTTGTACAAGAAAATTGGATATAACGCAATATATTACCGAAAAATACCAAATTTTACTAGAGGATAAAATATAACCGAATGATAATCATTATATTTAGGACTATTTAAAGGTTTTTTTCAACCAAATAAAAGTTGGAACTTTTAGTAAAATATTATGCAATATACTGATTTTCAGAACAAATCAATATCTTTAATCTTAATTTACAGTAAATACTAATAAATATTATATTTAAAAATTAAATTCGGCAATTTATTACTACCCAACAACAATAAAACACAAAACCGCAGACTTTCAGCTTTTTATCAGCTTCAACTCTGCGGTTTTGTGTTTTGGTTATATTTTACCTAAAATCAGATTATAAGTTTTTCTCCAAAAAGTTAGTCATCATTGTATAAAGGTGTAAACGAGTGTTTCCACCTGAGATACCATGATTTTTGTTTGGATAATAGAATGACTGGAATTGCTTGTTGTTTTTGATTAAAGCATCTTCTAAGGCTACAGCATTTTGAAAATGCACGTTATCGTCACCAGTTCCATGAACTAATAAGAAGTTACCTTTCAAGTTTTTTGCATGAGTTACAGGTGAATTATCATCATAGCCAGATGGGTTTTCTTGAGGTGTTCTCAAAAAACGTTCTGTATATACCGTATCATAATAACGCCAGTTGGTCACAGGAGCAACAGCAATGGCAGCTTTGAAAACGTCAGCACCTTGGAATAAACAATTTGATGCCATAAAACCACCATAAGACCATCCTTGAATACCAATACGTGCGGCATCGATGAATGGAAGTTTACCAAAATATTTAGCTGCTTCAATTTGGTCGTGAACCTCTAATTTTCCTAAATTCAAATACGTACATTTCTTAAACTCAGAGCCACGTCCTCCCGTTCCACGATTGTCTACGCAGGCTACGATGTAACCTTTTTGAGCTAATATTTGATACCAGTAGAAGTTAGCACCATCGTACTGATTCAATACTTGCTGGCTACCTGGGCCACCGTATACAAACATCAATAAAGGATATTTTTTATTTGGGTCAAAATTAGTAGGCTTAATCATCCAAGAGTTTAGCTCAACACCATCAGCAGTTTTGATTACAGTAAATTCTTTTGGAGAAATATTATAACCTGTCAAACGTGCACGCAAATCAGCATTATCTTCCAACACTTTAATCAATTGAGTATTAGCAGAACGATACAAACTTACTTTTAATGGACTGTTTGATGCCGAATTGTTCAAAATAAAGTATTTGAAGTCTGGACTAAAGTTGGCAGAGTTCATACCACGCTCAGCAGACAACTTCTTTTTCACTTTACCATCCAACGAAATACTGTACAAATGGCGTTCGATCGAGGCAATCTCAGTAGAAGTAAAATACAACGTATTGGTTGATTCATCAATACCATAAAAGTTATCCACTTCCCAATTACCCGAAGTTATTTTGCGAACTTCACGACCCGACATATCGTACTGATATAAATGTTTATAGCCATCTTTTTCGGAAGACATAATAAAGCTTTTGCCGTCAGCCAAGTACGTTAGGTCATCGCCAAAGTTTTCAACATCTACATAAGTTCTACTTTCTTCAATCAAAATAGTCGTTGTCTTACCCGTAAACGCATCAGCGTGAATCAATTCCATTTTGTTTTGATAACGATTCAAGCGACTAATTGATAGCACATTCGTATTGATTGTCCAACGAATACGTGGAATATACAAATCGGTTTCTTTACCCAAATCCATTTTTACTGTTTTGGTATCTACAAGATTATAAACCGAAATACTTACAGCCGAGTTAGGTTCACCTGCTTTTGGATATTTGTAACGGTAGTCAGTAGGATATAGCTTACCCCACATTTGCATATTGTATTCTGGCACTTTGCTCTCGTCGAAGGTATAAAAAGCAATTTTGCGACTATCTGGCGACCAGAAAAATGCTTTTGCAAATGAAAACTCCTCCTCATATACCCAATCGCACATACCATTAATAATGTTGTTCCATTTACCATCTGTCGTAATTTGACGCTCAGCCATGGTGTTCAAATCAACCATAAAAAGGTTATTTTGGCGAACAAAAGCTATTTTAGTACCATCTGGTGAAAAGGTTGCAAAAGACTGTTTGCCTCCAGCCGATAACTTAACCAATTTTTTGGACTTAATATCATACACAAAGTTTTCAGCTCGCGAACTGCGACGATAAATTTGCTCAGGATCTGTTTCAATTAAGATTTTTTGCTCGTTGGAAGACAAAGTATAATCTGCAATCGTGATCTTTTGACCAAGGTTTTCGACACTTACTCCTTCATCAAAGAGGGTTTCTACGGCAGCTCCGTCAGTTACCTGATGCTTTACAATACGACCGTTTTCTAGTGCCGAATAAAACGAGCCATCTTTCATCCAATTGATACTACGAACTTGCTTTTGCGAAAAGGCAAATTTGCTCCAAACTTCGTCAAGGCTCACATTTTTCTTTTGAGCAACTACACTCAGGCTACTGTACATAAGCAATGCTATTACGGAACAAATGATTAGTTGTGTTTTTTTCACTGTATATAAAAGGTTTCTGTTGTTGATATAAACTAGTTAGTGGGCAAAATATAATTTAATTTTTGAGCTTATGGTTTTCAGCTTTGGGCATTCGACAAAAATGTATCTATTGTTACTAAAACACAATTTAACACTTTTTGACTTGTGTCTGTTGCCTTATGCCTTCAACACAATACTTAAGTCTGTCAAATTTAAGTAAAATAGTGCAATTTACTACCCTAGTTCTGACTGGTTTTTGGGCTCTTTCGTCTAAAGATAACAGCCCCAAACTCGGCTTTCTTTCCGTATTTCTGCATTCCATCGCAGGAACTAAGTACTGTCACCAGCTCTATTTCGTTGCGCGAAAACTGTTTAAGTTTTTCCATATCTATTTCTTCATTATCAACTATATAGAGTGGAATTTCAGGCTTTTTGTTTTCACGCATTTGTTTTAGCTCAGATATCACACGTGACATATTTGCTAATGATTGGTGAAATACTTGTCTCGTTTTAATCTTGATGGTATCTATTTTATTTTCCTTTCTTTCGGGAGCTGGAAAAGAAGTACTTCCTTGTCCTAAAGTGGTTTCAATAGACACAACACCATCTAAATTGATTGTTTTTCGATTGGTATATTCATTCTCAAGTCGATTATCAATCATATAAATCACCGATTGTGCTTCGAGCTTGGCTTTTCGATAAGCTCGAAACTCATCCATATCAGCAAGAACGGTGTCAGATAGTATTTTCCATCCACCATCAGAAGCTATCTTCTCACTTTCTACAACATTAATTTTAAAAACCAGATTGGGCAATGTTTTAGTTTTATGTGTTTTTACTACAACTAACCCTCCCTCAAATCGTGAACTAAAATAGCGTTTGGCATTTTCAGGAGAATAGACTTTAATAGATTCTATTTCGGGCAACTTAAGATTCCGCTCAGTAAATCCAATAGCTTGTAGTTGTCCATCAACCAAATATCGAGGAGACGTTGAGGTTTTTTCTGATGAAAGTCCTAAACCATCAAAAAAAGGTTGCTCTACCGAGCAAGTATAGCGAAGCTCCTCTAAAGTCAATTTTTTGAAGGTAACAAAACTTTCTGGCAAATCGTCCAGATACTGAATTACCGCCGCTGACAGTGGAACAGGCTTCTTTTGACTCGGTTTTTCCTTTAAATACACATAGTATGTTGAGGTATCGGTAGCATTGCCATATACTTGAACATTTGGCATTTTGTCGAGATATGATTTATTGGAAAAAATTATCTCGTTGACTCTAATGATGGCTTCAGGATGTATCTGCGTTTTATCGAAAACTTGGTTTTTGGGAGCAAACCAAGGTATATGACTCATCGTAAATCTAACAGAGGTTAAATCCTCCACATTGTAATAAACAAGAGAATCAAGAGGAACATTAAAACGCCTCAAAGAAGTTTCTGTATTTTGAGAATAGGCTTTCATCGAAAGAAAAACCAATAGGGTGACTATAGAAAAGTTAGCGCGCATAACTGAGAGAAGAGTATATTGAACTTATTTCTTAATTTACAAAAAATTGATGCAATTCTAAAGCTATTTAAGATAAGTAAAAGAAAGTTATTAGTTAACCGTAAATCAGCTATTAGAATTAACTCATAGTCAGAAGGATTACAATCAATATGTACCGCAGATGTATTATTACTTCTTCCCTATTACTTAGGTGAAGGCTAATTCCATAAAAAAAGCTACCCATCTAGGTAGCTTCTCTTTCAATAATTCACATTGGTATGATAAAAACATAGAGCCTATTGCATAGCTCCTATTGCATAGCGCCACATTAATTATCAAATAGTACAATATCGTTAGACTGTACCACATTGCTTTTGTGAAGGGCACGGTCGGTAATCCAAATATCAAAACGAATGGTATCTTTTTTTCCTGTCAATGAAGGAATACCACTGAAGTTATTGTAGTCAAAATTGATAGAAAAATCAATACTTCCCTCGATTGGACCAGGCTTATCTCCTTCTTTATAACGTTGGAAATGGTTTCCTCCTAAAGGAAAACTAGGAGTTGATTTGATATAAGTACCTTTCTTTTTTACATACAAATCCACATCGAAAGTACGTAAGTTAGGTTGAATCAAAATCAGCTTTTTATAATCATCTTGCGTAAGTCCTAAGTCGCCGTCACCATCTTGAAAATTGATAGTCAAAATCAAAGAGTCACGCTTGGTGGTATTGCCCAAAAGATCGGATGAAGTTTTAGTAATAATGCGTGCCGAGTTGAAGCCAATATACGGTATTACGTCAAAAGTTGGTTCGCTCACGCAACCAAGCATTCCAAAAAGTCCTAATAAGAAAAAAGTAATTTTTTTCATGGGGGCACAAGTTCTTTACAAGGTAAAAATCTATCAAACAGTTATCTGACTGCGTTTAAGAGCGTTTTGTGTGTTCAAAAAACGATGGCATTCTTGGAACGAAAAAGCCCTTGAAATGTTGTTCTTTCAAAACCAAACTTCTGTAAAGTTAATCATTTGAAGTAATTTTGCACGGAGAATTCCCAAAATCAACATTTTTGTATTTATAGGCTGTTACTTCTCATATAGATAAGAGCAACATTGAGCTACAAAAAGTTTCTTTACAATACTATGCAATCATCAAACGCTGACATATTAAAACAACGAGTATTGTCGGTAGATGAATCAAATTTTGATTCACTTGCCCTTGATATTTTTCAATTTCAAGCTACAAACAATCCTATTTATCGTCAATATATCGAGCAACTTGGAAAAAAAACTTCTGATATTACTTCAGTTAGTGACATTCCTTTTTTGCCAATCGAATTTTTCAAATCCCAAACTATCATTACCAACCAAGTACCAAGCAAAGTTGTTTTTGAAAGTAGCGGAACTACAGGCTCACAAACCAGTCGTCATTATGTATATGACCCAGATTTTTATGTAAAGGTTGCAATACAGATATTCGAAAAATTTTATGGGTCTTTGGCAAATTTTCAAATTTTGGCCTTGCTTCCCTCCTATTTGGAGCGTAACAACTCTTCATTGGTTTATATGGTCAAAAGTTTTATTGAGCAAACCAATTCACAATATTCTGGTTTTTTCCTAAATGATTACAAAGGACTTATTGAAAGTCTTAAAAAGGCTCACAAAGCAAATCCTAAGCAAAAAATTCTATTAATAGGGGTAACTTTTGGGCTTTTGGACTTAGCAGAGTCAGGAGAAGATTTTAGTTTCCTCAGAGACTTTGAAGATGTTATCATCATGGAAACAGGTGGTATGAAAGGACGTAGAAAAGAGTTATTACGAGAAGAAGTTCATGAGATATTAACTGCGGCATTCGGTGTAAAAAGCATTCATTCGGAATATGGTATGACCGAGCTACTTTCGCAGGGATATTCGTATGGAGAAGGGATTTTTGAGCTTCCAGCGTCTATGCGTGTGTTGTTGCGCGACGTCAACGACCCTTTTACATTAGTAGATTCAAGTGTGCGCTCAGGAGGTATTAATGTAATTGACTTGGCCAATATCGACTCATGTTCTTTTATCGAAACCAAAGACTTAGGCAGCTTTTTGCCAGACAATCGCCGTTTCCGCATACTGGGCAGGTTCGATAATTCAGATATTAGAGGCTGTAATTTGATGACGCTTTAGAGTGATGAGTTTTGTGTTAGGAGTGCGGAGTTTCAGACGATTACGGATTTGGGATTTCTGATTTCGGAAATATTGAAAATAACTCAATTTTTGTAAAATATTATTCGAAAATATGGGCTACACTTCCGAAATCCAACATCCGATATCCGAAATAGATATTTTCTCCGCACTCCTAACTCAAAACTCATCACTCTTAAGCATGTGCTTCTAGCCATTCTTCACCATTGTCATACACTTCTTTTTTCCAGATAGGCACTACTTGCTTGAGCGTATCGATAAGCCACTTGCAGGCTTCAAATGAAGCTGCTCGGTGAGGCGTTGCTACAGCTATTACTACCGCTACATCGCCAATCGAAAGTACCCCTTTGCGGTGAACCATCACAATTTTTTCAGTATTCCAGCGTACTTGTGCTTCGTCTGCCAATTCTTGCATTTTTTTGACAGCCATTGAATCATACGTTTCAAACTCCAGTCTTACTACCGACTTGTCTTTATTATGATTTCGAACGGTTCCAATAAATACATCTACTGCCCCAGCACCTTCAGACTGAGCAGCGTCAATACATTCTTGAATAATTATAGGAGAATCTGCAATAGCAATCATAGCCTTGTGATATGTGTTTTTTGATGAAAATATCGAAGAATCCTACGCCTTATCAGTGCGTTTTTCTAAAGTAACAAAATCGAAAGCATATGCATGCTTTTCGTCTGGCTGAAACGACTTACGTTCTGTTTCTGTCCAAATATTTGTATCTAATACTGGGAAAAAAGCGTCGCCTTCAAAATTATGATGCACTTGGGTCAAATATACCGTGTCTGCCATATCCAATGCTAACGCGTAGATTTGAGCGCCACCGATGATAAAAGCCTCTTCTGTTTCAATCTCTTTTGCTTTTTCTATTGCCTCCTCTAAAGAACTCACAACAATACAACCCTCAACCTGATAGTCGTTATTGTGTGAAATAATGATGGAAGTACGATTAGGAAGTGGATTACCGATAGACTCAAATGTTTTACGACCCATGATAATCACATGACCAGTTGTCAAACGTCTAAACATTTTAAGGTCTTCGGGCAAATGCCAAATTAATTGATTGTCTTTTCCTATTACACCCTGTTCGGCTGTTGCAACAATTATTGAGAGTTTCAAAGTTTTATTTCTTTAAAATGCTATTCTAATTTTTTTGTAAAAATAAGCAATTAATGTTCTTCCATTAGTACGCCTTTCAAGATTGTTGGTCTTGTTAAGTCGTAATTGTGGTTTTCTATTAAACATATTCTCCATAACTTTAGCAACCCTAAAATTATGAATACAATACCGATATGCTAACTATGAAAAAATTATTACTACTTATTCCAGTACTATTACTATTCGGGTATCTGATTTGGTCCAATCTCGATCGACAAGAGCTTGACCTCCCTACTGATGCTCAATTCAGAGACTATCAAACGATTGGTATTGATTCAAGTCGTGGAAATCTCATTGGAATTCAACCTTTCATGGTCACAGCAGACTATAGTTCAGAGAAAGCTTTTTATAAAAAAATGGATGGATATTTCGCTCAACTCAAACAACGCCATTGGCTCAACAGCAAAAGTATTGTTGTGCTTCCCGAATATTTGGGCACATGGTTGGTAACTGTTAATGAAAAGCATTCGGTATATACTTCTTCCTCATCAGCTAAGGCATTGCAAACGATGGCGCTCAGTAATTTAGGAAGTTATGCGAGTGCCTATTTGAGTGTTCCCGATTCTGTTAAAGTACATCCAAGATATGCTATTTTTAAGATGAAAGCGGAAATAATGGCAAAGATTTATGGTAATGTTTTCAAGAAAATCGCCTCCACGTATCAGGTACATATTGTGGCAGGGTCTATTCTTTTACCTAATCCCAAAGTTGAAAACAATGAGATCATTCCACAAGATGGACTCATGTATAATGTCTCGGCAGTGTTTCGCCCAAATGGAAGTATTGCTATTGATTTGGTCAAAAAAAGCTTTCCTATTGCTGAAGAACAAGCATTTTTAGCGGCTTCGCCAATACAAAACCTTCCAAGTTTCGACACTCCTGCAGGTAAATTGGGAGTACTAATTTGTGCGGATTCATGGTTTCAAGAGGGTTATCAAGTTCTTAAGCAAAAGGGTGTAAAAATTTTGGCTGTGCCTTCATTCTGTTCTATCAATTTTGGTTGGCAAATTCCCTGGACTGGCTACAGTGGTTGGCCAACGCCAGCACAAGCCAAAGCTGATATTGGCATTTTGACAGAAGGACAAGCTTGGCTAAAATATGCCATGGTAGGAAAAGCATTTACAGTTGGGAATATGCAGGCAGGGATGAATGTATTTCTAAAGGGGCAGTTATGGGATTTTGGATTTGATGGAAGAACGACCTCTACTCTTGGCACAAAATCATACACTGACAATCAATCACTTAGCTCAACTGTAACGTGTTTATGGCTTTAACGCCATCTAGGAAGTCTTACTTTACCGTTTAAAAAAATGAAGTGAAAATAATGTTAAATTTCAATTTTTTATGTTAAGTTTATATGTTATTGCACTAATTGCTTGCCAAATGTTTGTTTCCAAAATCATTACCAATCAGTTAGTATTAATAACAAAAATAAGTTAACGATATTAATATAGGTATAGGCAAAAACGTCAATGGAATTTTCTATTGACGTTTTTTTGGTCTAAGATATACGATATGATGAAAATTAATTCATATATCAAGCCACGTATTTTATCATTACTCCCATAAGAGATTACTATGTTTTTACTAGACGACTCTGCTCACCATACCAATCATAAAGACGTTTGGCCAGACTATCAAAAAGCGTTGAAGGCTACAATCATTTCACAATCACGATTTCTTGATGATACAGTTGCCTTGGAAAGGCAGCATCGTAATTGGAAAATCAGACTAGAGGTTGACTATAGGACACTAGACAAACATAATCCTCCCTTTACTCGGATGCGTTGTCGGTATAAGACCTTAGATAACTTTGTTTTTAGGATTTATGAAGAGGGTTGGCTTGGTATCATTGGTAAAGTATTGGGTGCGCAAGACCTTACGATTGGCAATACAAAATTTGATGAGAAATTTATTATCAAAAGCAATCACCACAAAATCCAAGATTTACTAACAAACAGCTCTGTCAAAACGAGTCTTCTTTCTATTTCTCACCAAGTAAACTTCCAATTCAGAATTGTAGATAATAGTAGTATTTTCATGGATGGTCTACCCGATGGAGTACATGAATTGTACATGGAAATGGACGGTATTATCCTCAACTTTAAGACCATTAAAACTATGTTTGAGCTATTTATAGAGGTAATGGATTTGTTAGAAAAATTAGGAACAGCAGTAGATGAGAAGATTGAATTTTAATTTTCTTAGGTAGTCGTATGTGCTTTAGGCAACATGCACTAGGCAAAGAGTTTTAACATGTTTTTGCCAAAAGCCCATTCCTGAAAGTCGAAAGCCAAATAGTTGGATTTTATTTTGCCTACTAACTTCTACAAAAAAAGGGCTTCGAGTAACTAGCACTCAAAGCCCTTTTTATTATTTATAATTTGTATTTTTCTTATTTAGAAAGATACAAATTACGTTCGCTATACACTTTGCGGAAGAACTCATCTTTCAATGAATCAATGAAGTAAATGGCTTCACCCGTTGATTTCATTTCTGGCCCTAATTCCATATTTACATTCGGGAATTTGTTGAATGAGAATACTGGAATCTTGATTGCCCATCCGTTTTTCTTAGGAGCAAAGTTGAAGTCTTTCAATTTAGCACCTAGCATTACTTTAGTAGCGTAGTTTACATACGGCTCTTGGTATGCTTTACAGATAAATGGCACCGTACGCGAAGCACGTGGGTTAGCTTCGATGATGTACACCACTTCGTCTTTAACGGCAAACTGGATATTAATCAAACCTTTTGTTTGAAGCGCTATAGCGATTTTTCTAGTATGTTCTTCGATTTGACGAATTACATTTTCAGATAAATCAAATGGAGGTAATACCGAGTGAGAGTCACCAGAGTGGATACCCGCAGGCTCAATATGCTCCATTACTCCGATGATATATACATCTTCGCCATCACAGATTGCATCTGCTTCTGCTTCGATTGCATTCTCAAGGAAGTGGTCAAGCAAAATTTTATTACCTGGAATATCGCGTAGAATGTCCACAACGTGTTGTTCCAACTCCTGCTCGTTGATTACAATCTTCATTGATTGTCCACCCAATACGTAAGAAGGACGAACCAACAAAGGATAACCCAATTGACGACCTAATTCTACTGCATTGTCAGCATCTTCACAAACTCCAAATTTAGGATATGGAATGTCATTTTCTTTCAACAATGTAGAGAATGCACCACGGTCTTCAGCTAAGTCAAGGGCTTCGAAAGATGTACCAATAATTTTGATACCATATTTCGATAATTTCTCAGCTAATTTAAGTGCAGTCTGACCACCCAACTGAACGATAACACCTTCTGGTTTTTCGTGTTGGATAATGTCATAAACATGCTCCCAGAATACTGGTTCGAAGTATAATTTATCAGCGATATCGAAGTCAGTCGAAACGGTTTCAGGGTTTGAGTTAATCATGATTGCCTCATAACCTGCTTCTTTTGCCGCCAAAATACCGTGTACACATGAATAGTCAAATTCGATACCTTGACCGATACGGTTAGGACCAGAACCCAATACGATTACTTTTTTCTTATTAGTTGCTACTGACTCATTATCAAGCGTTTCTGAACCTTGCGAGAATGATGAGTAGAAATAAGGAGTTTTTGCTTCAAACTCAGCTGCACAAGTATCTACGCATTTGTAAACACGTGTAATACCGTAGCTTGTACGCAAGTCGTGTACTTCAGATTCTAAACAACGTAAAGCGTAAGCAATTTGACGGTCAGCAAAACCTTTGTGTTTTGCTTCTTCCAATAATGCTTTTGGTACAGACTGAAGTGTGTATTTCTCTAGTTCATTTTCCACTCTTACTAAATCTTCCACTTGGTATAAGAACCACTTGTCAATCTTAGTAGCGTTGCGGATTGTTTTGAACGAGATACCCATTTTGAAGGCATCGTAGATATGGAACAGACGATTCCAAGATGGATTAGCCAATGACTTCATGATAGCATCCTGATCGCGCAAGCCTTTTCCATCTGCTCCCAAACCATTACGTTTGATTTCGAGTGATTGACAAGCTTTTTGCAATGCCTCTTGGAAGTTACGACCAATACCCATAGCCTCACCTACTGACTTCATTTGGAGACCCAAAGATTTGTCAGCTCCGTGGAATTTATCAAAGTTCCAACGTGGTACTTTCACAATCACATAGTCAAGTGCTGGTTCGAAAAACGCAGAAGTTGATCCTGTAATAGCATTCGTTAACTCGTCGAGGTTGTAACCAATCGCCATTTTAGCAGCGATTTTAGCAATTGGATAACCAGTTGCTTTCGAAGCTAAAGCCGAAGAACGAGATACACGTGGGTTGATTTCGATAGCAATGATATCGTCTGTATCAGGATTCAAGGCAAACTGAACGTTACAACCACCCGCAAACTTACCAATCGCATTCATCATCTTGATGGCCATGTCACGCATCTTTTGGTAGATAGTGTCTGGCAAAGTCATCGCTGGAGCTACTGTAATAGAGTCACCAGTGTGAATACCCATTGGGTCAAAGTTCTCGATAGAACAGATAATGATTACGTTGCCCAAGTTGTCACGCAACAACTCAAGTTCGTATTCTTTCCAACCCATGATAGATTGTTCTACCAATACTTCATGCGTAGGCGAAGCGTGCAAACCTTTGTTAAGAGCAGCGTCAAAATCTTTTGGCTCATTAACAAAACCACCACCAGTACCACCCAAGGTAAACGAAGGACGAATAACCAAAGGGAAGCCTGTTTCCTGCGCAATTTCTTTACCCTCCAAGAAAGAACGTGCAGTACGACCTTTACAAACGCCAACACCAATTTCTAGCATTTTCAAACGGAACTTCTCGCGGTCTTCGGTAGTTTCAATCGCATTGATGTCTACACCGATGATACGTACTCCGTATTTTTCCCAGATACCTGCAGCGTCGCAATCGATAGCTAAATTTAATGCCGTCTGACCACCCATAGTTGGCAAAACGGCATCGACTTTGTGTTTCTCTAAGATTTCAATAATAGACTTTTTCTCAAGTGGCTTCAGATATACATGGTCTGCATTGAGAGGGTCTGTCATAATCGTGGCAGGATTCGAGTTAATCAAAATAACCTCGATTCCTTCTTCACGAAGTGAACGCGCTGCTTGCGAGCCAGAATAGTCAAATTCGCAAGCCTGACCGATGATAATTGGACCTGAACCGATAATGAGAACGGACTTGATGGATGTGTCTTTAGGCACGGCTGTACTTTATGTTAGTTTTGAAATAATACGTAAAATAAAAGTATTCAGTACTGACTTTCAGTGATTTACGATTAAAAGCTTAATGATTAATTGAAATGTGCGAGAAGAACATGATTCAAAAAAGCTAATCATTAGCAAATACCTGATTATCAGAGTGCAATTTTTGTGGAACATCCTTGAATTACATAGCGGTAACAAAGGAAGGATATGCTCAAAAATTGCACAAAGGTAATAGATTGAGCCGAAAAACGAAGCCTAAAATTGTATTTATTTAATTTTTCAAAAACTTTCTAAGAAAAATATTATTCTGTTTTTACCCTAAAAACCCCTAAAATTCGCCTCTAGCAATACGCCAAGCCAGAAAAAAGAATAGTTGCGCACGTTTTTGCAAAATGTCAAATTCAATCTTCTCTACATCGTCAGTTGCCTTGTGATAATCTTCATGTTCTCCATTGGTAAAAAAGATAATTGGGATATTATGCTTGGCAAAATTGTAGTGATCTGAACGATAATATAACTGTAATGGGTGCATCTCTGAGCTATAGGCATAATCCAACGACAAGTGGGTATAGGTATTGTTGGTATTTTTTAAAAGACTATCCAATTTGGGATTCATTTTGTCTGAACCAATCACATAAACATAGTTGGGGTCTTTTTCTTCTTCATGATAATGATCGATACGCCCTACCATATCAATATTGAGATTACAAACTGTTTTTTCAAGTGGAATAATAGGGTGTTCTGTATAAAATTCAGAACCTAATAATCCCATTTCTTCTCCCGCTACGGTCATCAACAATATACTTCTTGAAGGTTTATAACCTGCTTTTTGTGCCTCCGCAAAGGCGGTAGCCAATGCCAAAATCGTAGATGTGCCTGAGCCATCATCATCGGCTCCGTTATATACTTTCCCTTGATCTTTTCCTAAATGGTCGTAATGTGCTGTAATCACGACTACTTCGTCTTTTCTATCTGTGCCTTCAATAAAGCCCAAGACATTTTCGGTAGGAATGACGCCTCGTCCTTTGATATGCTGTGTCTTAGGAGCATGAATGACGCTATATTGTTCTAAGAAATAACGTTTAATATAAAATGGTTGAATAAAACTATCTCCTTTGAGGCTATCTTTTACGATTGGTAATAAGCCTTGGCTCTCAAAATGTTTTGCTATATACTGAGCCGCCTTTTTTTGTCCAACAGTACCTGTACGACGACCCGCTAGCTCATCGGATGCAATGTAGGTTAAATGTTTTTTTAATTCTGGCACCGAAATATACTGCGCAAATCGTAGTGCAGTGCTGTCTTGAGCCTGTAAATAATAGGGAATCAATGTTAAACAGAAGAGTAATTTTTTAAGCATAATTGTTCTTGGATAAATGGTACTTTTGGTGAACAGGCGAAAGGGGCAACACCTCAAGGTATTAGTGCTGAATTGTGAGTTGTGAATTGTGAATGTAAATTTAAGTTTTCGGCTTTGGGCCATGGTCTTTGGACAAAAACAAGTCTGTGCTTATCAAAAAGCATGTTAAAACTCTTTGCCTGTTGCCTAGTGCCTATTACAAAAACCTACTACTATTTCATAAGAAATATTTGACTGAAAGCTAAATCGTCAGAGTTAATTTCGCTGTGTTACTTAATGCCCCATGTAGCACAAAGGCAGCCATATAAGCTGCCTTTGTTGCTTGGACTTTATTTTTGCGCTTTAGCACTTGATTTGATAACTTCTCAAAATCAGCACTCCTATTAAGGTTTGTTTGAATCTACCACGATACGTTTATCACGGTTTGCCAAATCCCATGCCATATAGTACACCAATTTGGCACGTTTTTCCATTTTGTTAAATTCAATTTTCTCTACATCGTCGGTAGGCTGGTGATAATCATCATGAACACCGTTGAAGAAAAATGCTACAGGAATTTTGTTTTTAGCAAAGTTATAATGGTCTGAACGATAATAGAAACGATTAGGATCGTTAGGGTCATTGTAACGGTAATCCAAATCCATTTTTGTGTACTTGTTATTGCTCATCTCCATGATTTGATGTAATTCTGAAGACAATTTATCAGAACCAATCACATAGATATAGTCACCTTTTCCTTCATGTTCTTTGTCGGTACGACCTACCATATCGATATTGATATCGCAAACTGTGTTTTCCAAAGGCAACACGGGATGTCTTACATAATACTCAGAACCTAACAAGCCTTTTTCTTCACCAGTTACCGTCATAAACAACATACTACGACGCGGACGGTGACCAGCTTTGGCAGCTTTTCCGAAAGCCTCAGATACCTCTAATACAGATACCGTTCCAGAGCCATCATCATCTGCACCGTTATAGATTTTACCATCGTTTACACCCACGTGGTCGTAGTGAGAAGTTACCACAACGATTTCATCTTTTTTGTCAGTACCTTCCAAGAAACCCAATACGTTGTAAGTTTCGACAGGAGTAATAGTGCGCTCGATACGTAAAGCGCCTGTTTGTGGCGTCAAAGAACCAGCAACTGTTTTTTTCGTTTCGGCAGCTTTAGCACGAAGTGCATCCAAATCGCCAGCTTTGATGCCCAACAAATCTGTTGCCATAGCATTGCTCACGTTTAGGACAGCAAAATCAGCTCCTTTAGGCTCACCATCTTCACGGAATCCCATACGAGCATTGCCAAAACGCTTCATCATTACTTGGCGCTGTTTGATCGCTTTATCAAAATCTTCGTCTGAAGTTTTTGTAATCAATATCATAGCTTTTGCTCCTTTTTCTTTAGCAATCGCCATTTTATCTTTCCAGCTGTCAGCTTTACTCCATTTTGAAGCTTCGTTACTACCTGAAAGTACATAAGTACCATCGGTATTACGAGGTTCGCCATCAAATGCTACAATCACTTTTCCTTTTACGTCCATGGTAGCGTAGTCGCTCAAGCGAGATTCGTCGATACCATAACCCACAAATACGAAATCTACTTTTTCTTCAGTGTTGATTGGAGCTGTATTGCTAGCAATAAAGTCTTGGAGGTACACATAAGTCTTAGTGTTAGACTTGATATAAAATTCGCCCCAACCACGTTTCACTAAATCTACTAATTGGAAATGCGATTTGTCGGCACCAACGATTCCTTTCAAGCCTACCGATTCGAAATGATTGGCAATGTATTGTGCAGCTACTTTTTGTTCTGGCGAGCCAGTGTCTCTACCTTTTAGGCTATCAGAGGCAATAAATGTAAGATGTTTTTTTAGGTCGTCAGCCTTGATGGTATTAGCGTACTTAGCAATCACTTTATCCTGTGCCAAAGTAGCCGTACCAGTCATGAGTAACAAGACAGCGGGTACTATCAGTTTTTTCATATAAAGGTATTTTGTTGAATGAATCTACGAAGATAATGAATTCTTGGTGTGGGACAAATGGGAGTTTGTGGGGGTATAGCAGAGCTTAAACATTTTTTCTCTTGGAGGCTCTTCTATCTCATGCAATTTTCTCACAAAAGTCAGAGAATTAGTAAACACTTACCTAAAACAGGATTAATCCAAGAATGATTGCTGCGTTTTTTTTGAAAAAAATTACTAGAACAATCTTCTGAAACAGGATGTTACTTATAAAAATCGCTCTAATTAGCACTGTCCGAGCCTTCTGGATTCAATGTTAGGGATTTGTGAACAAGTGTTTGCTGTTTTGATAATAATTCTACTTAAATTTGCAGCGATTTCCGACAAAATACCATCAAATCACCCATTTAATGAAAATCAACTTTCAGTATCAGGAAAAATTTGAGACACGCCATAACAACTCACATGTAGCTGACCGTAAGGCTATGTTAGAGGCAATTGGTGTTGATTCGATCGAAACACTCATCAACCAAACAGTACCTGCGGCAATTCGTTTGCCACAGGCATTAAATCTTCCAAAAGCAAAATCTGAAGCTCAATTTTTGAAAGATTTCAAGAAATTAGCTCAGTTAAATGATACCTACAAATCTCATATTGGGATGGGATATTATGATACAATCACTCCTTCTGTGATTTTACGTAATATTCTTGAAAATCCAGCTTGGTATACTGCTTATACTCCTTATCAAGCAGAAATTGCTCAAGGTCGTTTGGAGATGTTGCTCAATTATCAAACCATGATAATTGATTTGACAGGAATGGAAATTGCTAATGCCTCGTTGCTCGACGAAGGTACAGCTGCTGCTGAAGCGATGACTATGCTTCACGGACAAAGAAAAGGTGCTAAGAAAAACGCTGAAACCATCTTTGTTTCTGAACTATGTCACCCTCAGACTATCGATGTATTGGTTACACGTGCTACTCCACTTGGTATCAAGGTTGTAGTAGGCGACCACCGTACTGTTGACCTTACTCAGGAAGATATTTACGCTGTATTTGTACAATATCCTGCTGGTGATGGTTCTGTTTTTGATTACACAGACTTTATTGCTTCTGCACATGAGTTGAGTATCAATGTTATTGTTGCAGCAGATTTGCTTGCCTTGAGTTTGTTAAAATCTCCAGGTGAAATGGGTGCAGATGTTGTAGTAGGTTCTTCTCAAAGATTTGGTGTGCCAATGGGCTTTGGTGGTCCTCACGCTGCATTCTTTGCAACAAAAGAAGAATTCAAACGTCATATTCCAGGTCGTATTATCGGGGTATCTGTAGATGCTCAGGGAAATCGTGCTTTGCGTATGGCTTTACAGACACGCGAGCAACATATCCGTCGTGAAAAAGCTACTTCAAATATTTGTACAGCACAAGTATTGTTGTCGGTAATGGCTGCGGCTTATGCGGTTTATCATGGTCCAGAAGGTATCAAAGCTATTGCGGAGAAAGTTCATGGCTTGACTAAATTGACAGCTTTGGCTCTCGAAGAGCTAGGATATAAAGTAGAGACTGAATCATATTTTGATACGATTAAAGTATTTATCGACGAAGACGAGAAGCGTTTAAGAATGGAAGCATTGGCTAATGGCATCAACTTCCGTTATTATGATGACTACCGTTATATCGGTATTTCTTTGGACGAAACTTGTACTTTGGAAGACGTAGAAACGATTATCTACGCTTTTGAAAAAATTGGTAAAAAAGAAGTAAAACTAGAAAGCCTTTTCGAAAAAGTTGATTATGCTTTCCCTGCTTCTTTGAAACGTGAAAGTGCATATTTGACACACGAAGTTTTCAATAGCTATCATTCAGAACATGAAATGTTGCGCTATTTGAAGCAATTGGAAAACAAAGACCTTTCAATGGTTCACTCAATGATTTCGTTGGGTTCTTGTACCATGAAGTTGAACGCTACTACCGAAATGATTCCAGTAACTTGGCAAGAATTTGGTAACGTTCACCCATTTGCTCCAAAAAATCAGGTTGGTGGTTATTTGAAAATGATTGATGAGCTAAACGTATGGTTGTCTGAAATCACTGGTTTTGCACAAATGTCATTCCAACCAAACTCTGGTGCTCAAGGTGAATACGCAGGTTTGATGGTAATTCGTGCATATCATGAGTCAAGAGGTGATTTCAATCGTAATGTAGCCTTGATTCCTTCTTCTGCACACGGAACTAACCCAGCATCGGCTGTTATGGCGGGTATGAAAGTGGTTGTAACAAAATGTGACGAAAACGGAAACATCGACGTTGCTGACTTGCGTGAAAAAGCAGAACAATATTCTGATAGTCTTTCTTGCTTGATGGTTACGTATCCATCTACTCACGGTGTATTCGAAGAGTCAATCAAAGAAATTTGTGCATTGATTCATGAGCACGGTGGTCAGGTATATATGGACGGAGCAAACATGAACGCTCAGGTAGGTCTTACATCTCCTGCAACTATTGGCGCTGACGTTTGTCACCTTAACCTACACAAAACATTCTGTATTCCTCACGGTGGTGGTGGTCCCGGTATGGGTCCAATCGGTGTAGCTGCACACTTGGCTCCATTCTTGCCTGCTCACGCTGTTGTGAAAGATGCTGGTGGTAAATTAGGTATCACAGCTGTTTCGGCTGCTCCTTACGGTTCAGCTAGTATCTTGACTATTCCTTATGCTTACATTGCTTTGATGGGCGGCGACGGATTGACAAGAGCTACAGAAACAGCAATTTTGAATGCTAACTATATCAAAGCTCGTTTGGAAGGACACTACCCTGTACTTTACACAGGTACAGAAGGACGTTGTGCTCACGAAATGATTTTGGATTGTCGTCCATTCAAACTTTCGGCAGGTGTTGAAGCAGAAGATATTGCAAAGCGTTTGATGGACTATGGATTCCATGCTCCTACCCTTTCGTTCCCAGTTGCTGGAACATTGATGGTTGAGCCAACCGAATCTGAATCTAAAGCTGAATTAGACCGTTTCTGCGATGCGATGATTGCTATTCGTGAAGAGATTGCTGAAATTGAAGCTGGTGCAGACAAAACCAACAACGTTTTGAAAAACGCTCCACATACGCAATATGTAGCATTACAAGAAAACTGGGATAAACCATATTCTCGTGAGAAAGCGGTATTCCCATTGGCGTATGTAAAAGCGAATAAGTTCTGGCCAAGCGTTTCAAGAATTGACTCAGCTTACGGTGACCGTAACTTGATTTGTGCTTGTATTCCAACAGAGGCTTACGCACAATAATCAATACAGTATGGAAAATTTGCTTAAGCAGATGCTCCACACTTCCTAAATAAAAAGGGGCAATTTGATAACTCAAATTGCCCCTTTTTTTATCTAAAAATAGCTAAAGTACCCTTCAACTCTAACTCTGGATGATCAGGGAAAGGTATGATATGGTAGGTATAAGATCCCATTGGCAATACTCGCCCATTATAGGTTCCATCGAAGCCCGCATAAGCGCCATAGGAGTAATAGGCTATTTCGCCCCATCGATTAAATACCCGTACTTCTGCATTAGGATATGCTGTTATGTTGGTTAATTCCCAAGTATCATTAAATCCGTCTCCATTAGGAGTAAATACATCTGGAATCCAGATTTTTTCAAACACTACGACATCTACCGATTTTTCGTCACTACAATTTGAGCTAAATGGACTTTCTACCTTCAAAGTGTAAGTCTGTGTTGCTGAAGGATTAGCGATAGGTGTTGGAATTTTTGGATCGCTTAAGGCAACATTAGGACTCCATGTATAAAGATATGTCGGATCTGTATAATTGCTTTGAAGAGTTACACTTGAACCTTTCCACATAAATTCAGTACGAGCAAATTCGATTTTAGGAATTTCATGAATGATTACATCTTGATTAGCCACACCATTCAAACAACTCAATGTACCTCTTACCTCATAATTTACGGTGTGTTTTCCTACGCCTAATTTGGCATAATCAAACTGCGTTGCAGCAATACCATCGATGGTAAATGTACCGCCAATAGGAGTACCTTCCAAAGGGATGGCTGTATGATTGAGTCCACAAACGGAGGGAATATTAGTAATTTTGGGCTGAACCTGATTAACAAATTTTGCCGTGAATACCTTTTCGGCACTACACTCTCCATCCGAAACCTTCACTTTATAATCAGCATCACTAGTGATTGTTAATTTGCTACCTACCTCCGAAAGTATAGTACTATTTTGAGACCATTCATAACTTACAAAACCTGTGGTAGCTTGTAAACTGGCTGGTTGTCCAATACAAAAATCTGTACCGCCAGTGCTACTAGTAAGTACCACTTGAGGGTCTTTTACAACAATTTGAACACTGTCCTCTAAATTTGGACAGCTATTATTTTGTGGCAAAGAATAAAAGATTTTGTGAGTTCCTACTTTGGCATCTTGTGGCGAAAAAAAGCCCATGGAGGTATTGGTAATACCTGGCCCTCTGAACGTACCTCCAGCATAATTTACCGAAAGATTAAAGCCTGCTGTACTTACACCACAGACTGTTGGAACGGGCGTAATGACTGGTTGTTGTAAGGAAAAATAAGTAATCTCATAAGGGGTAGATGATTTTACACAACCTGTAGTTCTATCTATTACTTCGAGTACATACTTACCTTCTTTGGTAGCCTTAATGACAGTATTATTATTGTTTAGCGAGCTATTATTGAGTCGCCAATTATAAAAAACATTAGTGACTATATTTGCTCGAAGCTCTAAGGAATTACCTTTACAGATTTGGTTTGTAGGACTTGCAGGGGTAATTTCTGAAACTGGAGCTATCAAATCTACAACTGTTACTTCTGGAAATGAAACAGTTGCGTTACCAGATTTACGGTTAGCAAAAAGTCTATATCTACCTGATTCTGTAATATTCAAATCACTACCATTGACACCTCCCACCCCATTCACTTGAGCCGACCAACTTTGTGAGGATACCACGAACTGTTGCCAACTAAAACCTGAATAATCATCGGGATTATCAACATACAAACGTAGAGAACTGTTAGGGCATATACCTAAACCATCCATCTTAATTTGCTGTGCAAATGACGAAGAATAACTCAGGAATAATATGGTAAAAAAGGCAATATATCGGTAAATATTTATGGGCATATAAGTTAGTAATCGAAATTGTAGGAAATGCTTTTTGATATGGGCTATTTGAAAATTCAGGAATGAAGAGTTATTTTTTGGGTGCTGTTAGAGTAAATTTTCTATCACACATTTACCCAAAATTCTTTTCTAAAACAGCTTTCAAAGTATAATCCTGATCCTCAATAAGATTGACAAATTTACTGTAATTAACGTTGCAATACAATTGAATATTTTCCTGATACTCTTTTCCAAAAAAGAAACCCCTTCATCAATTGACAAAGGGGTTTGCTAATATGGGATAAGATAGAGTCTTCGCTCGCGATGAAAACTTCCGTTAATTAATTGGTCCCATTTCTTATTATCTTTTTAGAAAAGGCTTTTGCCTAATTCTATTTATCTCGCTGATTTTTGAATTGTAATTGGAACACATTCTTGAGGTCCGCAATCACAAGCTACAGGCTGAATTCTCACTACTTGATCTGTAAAACAACCATTGGCATTGAATACTCGAATCGTGTAGGTTTTTGTTGCCGTTGGATTCGGAATATTCGCCATCAAGATACCATTGGTAGGAATAACCGTTGCCGTTGCAAAGTTTTTCGTTCCTGTGTAAGTCGAAGCCTCAACAATGTCATATTTATCTCCAGTATTGAAACCTGCGATACGAATTGAGCCATTGTTTAGCGTAGTTGTTTTGTTACATTCTGAGTTAGTGACAATCGGAACAAAGTTTGGTTTTGCATAAACCATTACATCTGTTGTAGCTGTTGCCACACAACCATTAGCTGAAACAGTTACCATATAAATACCTTGTGACAGTGCACTCGCTCCTGATACTACAGGGTTTTGGGCTGTTGAAGTAAATCCATTTGGACCAGCCCAGCTATATGAAGTACCACCACTTGCTCCTAGAGTAATCGAAGAACCTGCACAAGCACTTACCGAAGTAGCGGTTGCATTTACACTATTTTTGGTTACGGCTACCGTTGTAGTTGCTTCACAGTTTTTATCAGTAATTACTTTCACGGTGTATGTTCCCTCTTGGGTAATCGATACCGTTTGAGATGTTGAGCTAAATCCGTTTGGACCTGTCCACAAGTAAGTTTGACCGCTAGTTACACCTGAATTAATGGTTAACTGTGTTGAAGCATCCGAGCAGAATGCTGTTGCTCCTGTTACAACCGTTGCTGCTTTAGGATTCTGAGTCACATTGAATACCTGAACAGATTTACATCCATTAGCTTCCGTAATATTCACCGTATAAGCTCCAGCAGTTGATACGCTAATTGAAGACGTTGTTGCTGAAGTATTCCAACTATAAGTAGCATTGGTAAATCCAGTGACTGCCAAAGTTGTTGTACTACCTTCACAGAATTCAATTGCTTTAGTCGTTGTTGGAATAGGACTCACTGTAATACCAACTGTCGCAGTAGTTGTACAACCAGAATTACCTTCGATAGTGACTGTATATGTTCCTGAATTACTTACTGAAACATTCGACAGTACAGGGTTCGTTGTTGTGGCAGTAAAGCTTGCTGGGCCGCTCCATGAGTAAGATTTTACGCCAGAACCAACCGTTGCATTTACATTCAAATTAACCGAACCTCCTGAACAAACAGTTGTCGCACTTGCTGAAGCATTTACATTAAATGTTTCAGTTGTCAAAGTTACGGTTCCTGTCGCAGAACATCCATTATTTGTTACTACCACTTGATAACTTCCTGCTGTACTTACATTAATCACTGCGGTATTGGCAGTAAATCCATTTGGACCAGTCCAAGCAAAAGTACCACTAGAGTTTGCCGTAAGCGCTACTTGACCACGTGGGCAGATTACTCTATTTCCAGAAATAGTCACCACTGGATTTTCTTTTACTGTCAAAGTTGCTGTGGTAGAACCAACACAACCTAATGAAGTCGTTCCTACTACGGTATAAACGCCATTCATTGTCGTAGCCGCACTATTTGAAATCAAGGCTTGAGCAGATGTTGAAGTAAATCCGTTTGGACCTGTCCATGAATAAGTACTTGCACCTGTAGCTGTCAATTGAGCAACACCTCCTACACAAACCTCAACATTAGATACATTTATCGTTGCCGCAGGATTCACGGTTACACTTGCTGTAGCTGTACCAATACAGCCCGTAGCATTAGTTCCTGTTACTGTGTAAATTCCTTGTGTATTTACTGATGGTGACGCACCTGTTGCTGTAAAGCCATTTGGTCCTGTCCATGAATAAGTACTTGCGCCAGTTACTCCCAAATTCAAACTTTGTCCTTGACAAATCGTTCCGCCTGTGGCTGTCAATGCTGGTAAGGTATTTACTGTTACCTGAACTGTTGTTGATGCACTACAAATATTACCATCACTTACGACTACTGTATAGGTTCCAGAATTTGAAGTTGTCGCACTTGCAATCGTTGGATTTTGCTGTGTCGAAGTAAAGCTTGATGGTCCACTCCATGAGTAATTAGAGCCTGAGCCATTCGCCTTCAATTCGATTGTTTGACCTTGACATACTACTGTATTTACTAACGTTGCACTTACTGTTGGTAGAGCATTTACTATAACATTTACTGTAGCCGTTGTCGTTGCTGAACAAGCATTATTAGCTGTTACTGTCAAGGTATATACTCCCGATTGAGCGGTTGTTACACCATTGATCGTTGGACTTTGACTTGTACTTGTAAAGCTTGCTGGACCACTCCATGAGTATTGTGATACCGTTGGCGTTCCTGTTACTACGGTCGTTAGTTTCACCGTTGAACCTGCACAATAAGTATTTTTATCCGTACTTACGCTAATTTGGGCCGCTGGGCAATTTACACCTGCATCAACAGTCAAGTTAGATGTGCCAGGAGTTGTGATTGATACTACACCAGTTGTACCTGTTAAATCAGCATCACTATCCTTTGTATCATCTCCACCAGCATCTTTCGTTGAAATCACATAGCCTGCAGGTAAAGTACTTGTCGAGAACACGACTTTGTAATCTCCTAAACCTAAGTAATCAAATCCATAAATACCAGAAGAATTAGTCGTAGTGGTTGCCAAGATATTTCCTAAGCCATCCGTCAATGTTACCGTTACATTATTTACTCCATTTAGCGGTGTTTCATTTTGGATACCATCTCTATTAGTGTCATACCATACTAAATCTCCAATTTTCGAAGGTTTAAATAAACCAAAATCAACTGTTAAGTTTGAAGTATTGTCAGTATCACCATCGTTTACAGGCTCTGTATAAGGAACTAATGTAATCGCTTTAGTGATAATTTCAGCACCTACTAATGTTCCGTTATCATCATTATTTACATCATTGTCAGGATCTGGTGTCGCACTACCTTCATAAGGTCCTGTTGCGCTACCATTTTTACCTGTTGATGAAATATAGCCTGCTGGTGCAATGATGCTTACGATATAATTATCTGGTTCAAGACCTGTAAATAGATAGTTACCTGTAGAAGTTGTTACCTGGGTCGCTATCGCTGCTCCGTCTGGAACATTGTCATTATTAGCATCACGATAAAGTTTTACCGTAACATTTGAAATACCTGACTCGCCAGCATCTTTAATACCATTGTTATTCAAATCATCCCATACCAAATCTCCAAGTTTCAAACATTTGTCTAATGAAATACTGATGGTAGTTGCAGCAGTACATCCATTCGCATCCGTAACTGTCAAAGTGTAAAAACCTGCATAAGTTGGTGAAGAAATTGGAATAGTTGGGTTTTGAATAGTTGAGCTATATCCAGCAGGACCAGCCCATGAGTACGAACCACCTATTCCGCCGCCGTTACCATACAAACTTATAGGAGCGCCTTGACAAATTATTGTTCCACCTTCGCTACTAGCAGTGGCTGTTGGAACTGGATTAACAAATACAAATATTTCTGACGTTGCAGTACATCCAAAACTATCTGTCGCTTTTACATTATAGAAGCCTTCATTTACTTCTAGAGCACCAGCAATTGTTGGGTTTTGACTTGTACTAGCAAAGCTACTTGGGCCACTCCATGTATAAGAAGCAATAGTAGCTCCACTTGCAGCAGTTGCATTTGCTTTCAATTCGATTGAAGAGTTATTACAAACAGTAGCATCAGTTACTGAGGCCGTTACTGTAGGTTTTGTTCTAACTACTACTTCTACTGTAGCAGTACCTGTACAACCTCCAGTTCCTGAAACGGTTACTGTATAGATACCATTCAAGCTAGTACTTGCATTTGTTAAAGAAGGAGTTGCTGAAGTTGATGAATACCCATTTGGTCCTTCCCACAAATATGAAGTTCCACCAGATGTTGATAAGGTCACTGTTCCTCCAATACAAACTGGAGAGTTAGTAGTTGCAACTGGTGTTGGTTTGCTGTTATAAATAACATCTACTGAGCGTCTTGAACCTACCGGTGTCTCACAGCTTGTTGTAGTATTTTTACAAGAAACAAAATAAGTAGCATTTGCAGATACTGCTACAGTATAAGCATTTCCAGAAGTCAATACTGTTGTTGAGCTTTGTGAGCTATACCAAACAGGGGTTAAACTTGCATCTCTACAATTTGCAGTAAGTGTTAAATTACCCGTACCACAAACAGAACCACCTTGAACATCAGCAGCAGCTGGTGCATCAGGAATAAGATTCACTGTACCTACCACTGGAGTTCTTCCGCCAATAGCTACCTCACAAAGCGTGGTATTGTTTTTACATGCCACATAATATGAAGTCGTTGCCGAAATACTTGGGCTATAAGTTGTACCTGTTGACAATACAGTAGTCGATGTCTGACTAGCGTACCATTGTACCGTTTCACCTGCACCACAAGTTGCTCCTAGTGTTAATACACCACTACCACATCTTGAGTTGTTTGTTACATTACTAGGACTTGGTGCTGGTGGTATTGGATTTACTGTACCTACTACAGCTTGACGTGAATTCGTTGCTGTTTCACAAGTTGTCGTGTTGTCTTTACAACCTACAAAATAGGTAGTCGTGGCTGTAATACTTGGTGCGTAGCTTGTACCTGTTGTCAAGACACTGGTCGAGGTCTGGCTTGCGTACCATTGTACCGTTTGGCCTGATGAACATACTGCACTTAAGTTTACTACTCCACTACCACATACTGCGCCACCTTGTACACTTGATGAACTTGGTGCTGGCAAGTTTGGATTTACTGTACCTGTTACTCCTTGACGTGTACCTGCAGTTGTTTCACAAGTTGTCGTGTTGTCTTTACAACCTACATAATAAGTAGTCGTTGCTGTCAAACTTGGTGCATAACTCGTACCTGTTGTCAACACACTTGTTGAGCTCTGACTTGCATACCATTGTACTGTTTGACCAGTTGAACATGTTGCTGTCAAGGTTACTACACCTGCTTCACATCTTGATGCCCCTACTACATTATTTGCACTTGGTGCACTTGGGATTGGGTTAACCGTTCCGATTACACCTTGACGTGAGCCTGTCGCTGTTTCACAAGTTGTTGTATTATCCTTACAAGCTACATAATAAGTAGTCGTTGAAGTGATGCTTGGAGCATAACTTGTACCTGTTGTCAATACACTGGTTGAACTCTGACTTGCATACCATTGTACTGTTTGACCTGTCGTACAAGTTGCTGTCAAATTCACTACTCCACTTCCACAAACGGCACCATTTGTTACATTTCCTGCACTTGGTGCACTTGGGATTGGGTTAACTGTACCTACTACTGCTTGACGTGAGTTGATCGCCGTCTCACAAGTCGTAGTATTATCTTTACAGCCTAAATAATATGTCGTCGTCGCTGCAATACTTGGTGCATAGCTGGTGCCTGTCGACAACACTGTAGTTGAGGTCTGACTTGCATACCATTGTACTGTTTGACCTGTTGAACATGTCGCACTCAAGTTTACGACGCCACTTCCGCAAACTGCTCCGCCTGTTACATTACCTGCACTTGGTGCGCTTGGGATTGGGTTAACTGTGCCTACTACTGCTTGACGTGAATTCGTTGCTGTTTCACAAGTTGTCGTGTTGTCTTTACAACCTACAAAATAAGTAGTTGTTGCTGTAATACTTGGTGCGTAGCTTGTACCTGTTGTCAAGACACTTGTTGAGGTCTGACTTGTGTACCATTGTACTGTTTGACCTGTTAAACATACCGCACTTAAGTTTACTACACCACTACCACATACTGCGCCACCTTGTACATTTGATGAACTTGGTGCTGGTAAGTTTGGATTTACGGTACCTGTTACTCCTTGACGTGTTCCTGTTGTTGTTTCACAAGTTGTCGTATTGTCTTTACAACCTACATAATAAGTCGTCGTTGCTGTAATACTTGGTGCATAACTTGTGCCTGTTGTCAACACACTTGTTGAGCTCTGACTTGCATACCATTGTACGGTTTGACCTGTTGAACATGTTGCTGTCAAAGTCACTACACCTGCTTCACATCTTGATGCCCCTACTACATTATTCGCGCTTGGTGCACTTGGGATTGGATTAACCGTTCCGATTACGCCTTGACGTGAGCCTGTTGCTGTTTCACAAGTTGTTGTGTTATCCTTACATCCTACAAAGTAGGTTGTCGTTGCGGTGATGCTTGGAGCATAACTTGTTCCTGTTGTCAATACACTTGTCGAACTCTGACTTGCATACCATTGTACTGTTTGACCTGATGAACAAGTTGCTGTCAAGTTCACTACACCACTTCCACAAACGGCACCATTCGTTACATTACCTGCACTTGGTGCGCTTGGGATTGGGTTAACTGTACCTACTACCGCTTGACGTGAGTTTGTTGCCGTCTCACAAGTCGTAGTATTATCTTTACAACCTACATAATATGTCGTCGTTGCTGCAATACTTGGTGCATAGCTGGTGCCTGTCGACAACACTGTAGTCGAGGTCTGACTTGCATACCACTGTACAGTTTGACCTGTTGAACATGTCGCACTTAAGTTTACAATTCCACTACCACATCTTGAGTTATTAGTTACATTACCTGCACTTGGTGCGCTTGGGATTGGATTCACTGTGCCTACTACTGCTTGACGTGAATTCGTTGCTGTTTCGCAAGTTGTCGTATTGTCTTTACAACCTACAAAATAAGTAGTCGTTGCTGTAATACTTGGTGCGTAGCTTGTGCCTGTTGTCAATACACTGGTCGAGGTCTGGCTTGCGTACCATTGTACCGTTTGGCCTGATGAACATACTGCACTTAAGTTTACTACGCCACTGCCGCAAACTGCACCTCCTTGTACATTTGATGAACTTGGTGCTGGTAAGTTTGGATTTACGGTACCTGTTACTCCTTGACGTGTTCCTGTTGTCGTTTCACAAGTCGTTGTGTTGTCTTTACAACCTACATAATAAGTAGTCGTTACTGTCAAACTTGGTGCATAACTTGTGCCTGTTGTCAACACACTTGTTGAACTTTGACTTGCATACCATTGTACGGTTTGACCAGTTGAACAGGTTGCTGTCAAGGTTACTACACCTGCTTCACATCTTGATGCCCCTACTACATTATTCGCACTTGGTGCACTTGGGATTGGGTTAACCGTTCCAATTACGCCTTGACGTGAGCCTGTCGCTGTTTCACAAGCTGTTGTATTATCCTTACATCCTACAAAGTAGGTTGTCGTTGCGGTGATGTTTGGAGCATAACTTGTACCTGTCGTCAATACACTTGTTGAACTCTGACTTGCATACCATTGTACCGTTTGACCTGATGAACAAGTTGCTGTCAAATTCACTACACCACTTCCACAAACGGCACCATTTGTTACATTACTTGAACTTGGTGCATTTGGAATTGGGTTAACTGTTCCTACTACCGCTTGACGTGAGTTGGTCGCCGTCTCACAAGTCGTAGTATTATCTTTACATCCTACATAGTAAGTCGTCGTTGCTGCAATACTTGGTGCATAGCTGGTGCCTGTCGACAACACTGTAGTTGAGGTCTGACTTGCATACCATTGTACTGTTTGACCTGTTGAACAGGTTGCACTTAAGTTTACGACACCACTTCCGCAAACTGCTCCGCCTGTTACATTACCTGCACTTGGCGCACTTGGGATTGGGTTAACTGTTCCAACTACTGCTTGACGTGAATTCGTTGCTGTTTCACAAGTTGTCGTGTTGTCTTTACAACCTACAAAATAGGTAGTTGTTGCTGTAATACTTGGTGCGTAGCTTGTACCTGTTGTCAATACACTGGTCGAGGTCTGGCTTGCGTACCATTGTACCGTTTGGCCTGATGAACATACTGCACTTAGGTTTACTACACCACTTCCGCAAACGGCACCACCTTGTACATTTGATGAACTTGGTGCTGGTAAGTTTGGATTTACGGTACCTGTTACTCCTTGACGTGTTCCTGTTGTTGTTTCACAAGTTGTCGTATTGTCTTTACAACCTACATAATAAGTTGTCGTTGCTGTCAAACTTGGTGCATAACTTGTGCCTGTTGTCAATACACTTGTTGAACTTTGACTTGCATACCATTGTACGGTTTGACCTGTTGAACAAGTTGCTGTCAAAGTCACTACACCTGCTTCACATCTTGATGCCCCTACTACATTATTTGCACTTGGTGCACTTGGGATTGGGTTAACCGTTCCGATTACACCTTGACGTGAGCCTGTCGCTGTTTCACAAGTTGTTGTGTTATCCTTACATCCTACAAAGTAGGTTGTCGTTGCGGTGATGTTTGGCGAATAACTTGTACCTGTTGTCAATACACTGGTTGAACTCTGACTTGCATACCATTGTACGGTTTGACCTGTCGTACAAGTTGCGGTTAAATTCACTACACCACTTCCGCAAACTGCACCATTTGTTACATTACTTGAACTTGGTGCACTTGGGATTGGGTTAACTGTTCCTACTACTGCTTGACGTGAGTTTGCTGCCGTCTCACAAGTCGTAGTATTATCTTTACATCCTACATAGTAAGTCGTCGTCGACGCAATACTTGGTGCATAGCTGGTGCCTGTCGACAACACTGTAGTTGAGATCTGACTTGCATACCATTGTACTGTTTGGCCTGTTGAGCATGTTGCACTTAAGTTTACGACACCACTTCCACAAACTGCTCCGCCTGTTACATTACCTGCACTTGGTGCGCTTGGGATTGGATTCACTGTTCCAACTACTGATTGACGTGAATTCGTTGCTGTTTCGCAAGTTGTAGTATTGTCTTTACAACCTACAAAATAAGTAGTCGTGGCTGTAATACTTGGTGCGTAGCTTGTGCCTGTTGTCAAGACACTTGTCGAGGTCTGACTTGCGTACCATTGTACCGTTTGACCTGATGAACATACCGCACTTAAGTTTACTACGCCACTGCCGCAAACTGCTCCATTCGTTACATTACCTGCACTTGGTGCTGGTAAGTTTGGATTTACGGTACCTGTTACTCCTTGACGTGTTCCTGATGTTGTTTCACAAGTTGTCGTGTTGTCTTTACAACCTACATAATAAGTAGTCGTTGCTGTCAAACTTGGTGCATAACTTGTGCCTGTTGTCAACACACTCGTTGAGCTCTGACTTGCATACCATTGTACTGTTTGTCCTGTTGAACATGTTGCTGTCAAAGTCACTACACCTGCTTCACATCTTGATGCGCCTACTACGTTGCTTGAACTTGGTGCACTTGGAATTGGATTAACCGTTCCGATTACGCCTTGACGTGAGCCTGTTGCTGTTTCACATGTTGTTGTATTGTCTTTACATCCCACAAAGTATGTTGTCGTGGCTGTGATGCTTGGCGCATAACTTGTACCTGTTGTCAATACACTTGTCGAGGTTTGACTTGCATACCATTGTACTGTTTGACCTGTCGTACAAGTTGCTGTCAAATTCACTACACCACTTCCACAAACTGCACCATTCGTTACATTACTTGAACTTGGTGCACTTGGGATTGGGTTAACTGTTCCTACTACTGCTTGACGTGAGTTGGTCGCCGTCTCACAAGTCGTAGTATTATCTTTACAACCTACATAGTAAGTCGTCGACGACGCAATACTTGGTGCATAGCTAGTGCCTGTTGTCAACACTGTAGTCGAGGTCTGACTTGCATACCACTGTACAGTTTGACCTGTTGAACATGTCGCACTTAAGTTTACAATTCCACTACCACATCTTGAGTTATTAGTTACATTACCTGCACTTGGTGCGCTTGGGATTGGATTCACTGTGCCTACTACTGCTTGACGTGAATTCGTTGCTGTTTCGCAAGTTGTCGTATTGTCTTTACAACCTACAAAATAAGTAGTCGTTGCTGTAATACTTGGTGCGTAGCTTGTGCCTGTTGTCAATACACTGGTCGAAGTCTGGCTTGCGTACCATTGTACCGTTTGACCTGATGAACATACTGCACTTAAGTTTACTACGCCACTGCCGCAAACTGCTCCACCTTGTACACTTGATGAACTTGGTGCTGGCAAGTTTGGATTTACGGTACCTGTTACTCCTTGACGTGTTCCTGTTGTTGTTTCACAAGTTGTTGTGTTATCTTTACAACCTACATAATAAGTCGTCGTTGCTGTCAAACTTGGTGCATAACTTGTGCCTGTAGTCAACACACTTGTTGAACTCTGACTTGCATACCATTGTACGGTTTGACCTGTTGAACATGTTGCTGTCAACGTTACTACACCTGCTTCACATCTTGATGCCCCTACTACGTTGCTTGAACTTGGTGCACTTGGAATTGGATTAACCGTTCCGATTACACCTTGACGTGAGCCTGTTGCTGTTTCACAAGTTGTTGTGTTGTCTTTACATCCTACATAATAGGTTGTCGTTGAAGTGATGCTTGGTGAATAACTTGTACCTGTTGTCAATACACTTGTCGAACTCTGACTTGCATACCATTGTACCGTTTGACCTGTTGAACAAGTTGCTGTCAAATTCACTACGCCACTTCCGCAAACGGCACCATTTGTTACATTACTTGAACTTGGTGCACTTGGGATTGGGTTAACTGTTCCTACTACCGCTTGACGTGAGTTGGTCGCCGTCTCACAAGTCGTAGTATTATCTTTACAACCTACATAATAAGTCGTCGTCGCTGCTACACTTGGTGCGTAGCTGGTGCCTGTCGATAACACTGTTGTTGATGTCTGGCTTGCATACCATTGTACTGTTTGGCCTGTTGAACAGGTTGCACTTAAGTTTACAACACCACTTCCACAAACTGCTCCGCCTGTTACATTACCTACACTTGGTGCGCTTGGGATTGGATTAACTGTGCCAACTACTGCTTGACGTGAATTCGTTGCTGTTTCGCAAGTTGTCGTATTGTCTTTACAACCTACAAAATAGGTAGTCGTTGCTGTAATACTTGGTGCGTAGCTTGTGCCTGTTGTCAATACACTGGTCGAGGTCTGGCTTGCGTACCATTGTACCGTTTGGCCTGATGAACATACTGCACTTAAGTTTACTACGCCACTGCCGCAAACTGCACCTCCTTGTACATTTGATGAACTTGGTGCTGGTAAGTTTGGATTTACGGTACCTGTTACTCCTTGACGTGTTCCTGTTGTTGTTTCACAAGTTGTTGTGTTGTCTTTACAACCTACATAATAAGTCGTCGTTACTGTCAAACTTGGTGCATAACTTGTGCCTGTTGTCAACATACTTGTTGAACTTTGACTTGCATACCATTGTACGGTTTGACCAGTTGAACAGGTTGCTGTCAAGGTTACTACACCTGCTTCACATCTTGATGCCCCTACTACATTATTCGCACTTGGTGCACTTGGGATTGGGTTAACCGTTCCAATTACGCCTTGACGTGAGCCTGTCGCTGTTTCACAAGTTGTTGTGTTATCCTTACATCCTACAAAGTAGGTTGTCGTTGCGGTGATGTTTGGCGAATAACTTGTACCTGTTGTCAATACACTTGTTGAACTCTGACTTGCATACCATTGTACCGTTTGACCTGTTGAACAAGTTGCTATCAAATTCACTACACCACTTCCACAAACTGCGCCATTTGTTACATTACTTGAACTTGGTGCACTTGGAATTGGGTTAACTGTTCCTACTGCTGCTTGACGTGAGTTAGTCGACGTTTCACATGTTGTAGTGTTGTCTTTACATCCTACATAATATGTCGTCGTCGCTGCAATACTTGGTGCGTAGCTGGTGCCTGTCGACAACACTGTTGTCGAGGTCTGGCTTGCATACCATTGTACTGTTTGACCTGTCGAACATGTCGCACTTAAGTTTACGACACCACTTCCACAAACTGCTCCGCCTGTTACATTACCTGCACTTGGTGCGCTTGGGATTGGATTCACTGTTCCTACTACTGCTTGACGTGAATTCGTTGCTGTTTCGCAAGTCGTTGTATTGTCTTTACAACCTACAAAATACGTAGTTGTTGCCGTAATACTTGGTGCGTAGCTGGTGCCTGTTGTCAAGACACTTGTCGATGTTTGACTTGCGTACCATTGTACTGTTTGACCTGTTGAACATACCGCACTTAAGTTTACTACACCACTACCACAAACGGCACCATTCGTTACATTACTTGAACTTGGTGCTGTTGGCAATGTATTAATAGTCCCAGTTACTGCGGTTCTACTTGCTGTTGGTGTTTCGCAATTGGTCGTTGTATTTTTACACCCTACATAATAAGTAGTACTAGCTGTTAAACTTGGACTATAAGATGCTCCCGTTGTCAATACTGTTGTTGATGACTGAGACGAATACCATTGCGCAGTTTCGCCACTACCGCAAGTTGCACCCAATGTTACTGTTCCTGCACCACAACGAGTTGCTGGAGTTACAGTTGGAGATGATGGTGTAGCATTAATTGTAATAGCAATAGAGGCATTACTAGAACAACCTGTATTACCTGTTACAGTTAAAGTATATGTTCCAGTAGTACTTGCTGTGATATTTTGAGTTGTTGCACTAAAGCTATTTGGACCTGTCCATGAGTATGATACCGTAGGAACGTCCACTGTCATTGAGATATCATCTAGTGCGAAGTCATTACCGCCTGTATTCGTATTTTCATTTCTAACCTCAAAATATGCTGTCGTACTACTTCCCGAACTCCATGTAGTTGATAATTGTTGCCAAGCACAAGTAGTCGCTGATAAGGTTGTCGAAGTACCAACTTTTACTCCATTCACATAAAATGCAAGAGTAGATGGACTCGTTGAAGAGATAGAAGTAGCATAAGTACTTAATCTATAAGTAGTATTTGGATTCACTGCAATTCTTTGTCCCCATACCGTAAGGTTTGCACTTGTGCCTCCATCTGCAACAAATATTTTACCAGTACCTGCGGTAGTTCTATCTTTACAGGCTGATGCCCAATTGAAATAGGTATTAGCATCAGTTACAACACCAAAAACACCGTATCCCCCATTTTGCTCTCCATAGTGTGTGACAAAACCAATATCTCCAGCTGAGAAATCTCCATTATAAACAAGGTTAGGGTTAGCCACACTCCCCGCACCATTTATCGTAATTGGCGTTCCACAATTAGAGGTATTACCTCCTACTGCTGTCGCACTTACCCCCGAAACTGCTCCACTCACAGTTAGGTTGACTGGAGTTTTCATACTTTCACAGTTGTTAAGTGTACAGGTTGCGAATAAATTCAATGATGTACTTCTTGAAGCTGGTGTATATGTAGCACCTGTAGCAATTGGAGTAGTATCAGTTGAACCACTATACCATTTCACAGTTCCCCCTGTACATCCTGTAGCTGTAAGTGTTGCAGTACCTGTTCCACAAATAGACGCACTACTAACAACAGGTGCAGAAGTACAAGTTTCTTCTGTCATACAGATATCATCAAACGCAACACCATCTCCTTCATTGTCGCGAGGAGTGATATATAATTCAAGATATGTTGCACCTGCTGGCGCTACAATTTCTACACAATACTGTTGCCAGTTAAGCGTCTCCCATTGTCCATCTGCATCGGCAGGTATTGATTGATAGATATCTCCTGTAGAAAGTATACCCTTATCACCACCTTCAGCATTTCTGAAGTTGTATTCAAAATACACATCTGCATTACCTTGTACACCCGATGGGTTAAATGCAGCCATATAAGCACATATTTTATATTTTTTTCCTGGAGTTACTGGGAAAAATTTTTGATTTGCGCTTGGTGCAAAAAGAACGCACTGATTATAACGTCCGTAGATAAAACGGTCGCCAGAGTTTGCATTTCCTGTTACACTTGCATCGATATAATATGCACCATTTTGGTTAGCATAATCATTTACATCTGTACCAATAGCCCAATCAGCAGGAGAAGCTCCTCTGTAAGCATCGGTATTGGTAGCAGTACGTGTAATATATGAGGCAGGAGATGATTGAAAATATACTGGAAACTTCTTCCCGTTATTAGTGACATTATCATCAGTCTCAAAACTTGAGTTAGTGACAATGTTATTGGTACAAGCCACAGTCGCACAGTTGTTTTTCAAAACAACTAATACGGCATTTGATTCAGCCACATAATCGTTACAGTTGGTACGACGAGCTGTTCTGATATAACAAGTTGTCTGTGTTATTGCCCCAGGCGTATAAGTTGCAGCTGTTGCACCCGAGATTGCAGTATATTTTGATGAGCCTGCTACGTTTGTAGGGCAAGCTCCATTTTCTAATGATGTAGCTTTATACCATTGATATTGAATCGTTTGTCCAGTATCTCCACCTGATGGTGATGTGACATTGGTAAGAGCTGCTGGTGTACTACTTACATTTTTACATAATACTTGGTTTGAGCCAATGGTACCTCCACTTGTTAAGTTGTTACAAGTATTGTTTACTGTCAAACACAAGTTATCTAACTTTAACCAGTCACCACTTGCATAACCTTCTACTCTCAAATAAGAAGTACCAGTAGGTGCAGTTCTAGTCAGTACATATTCTTTCAAAATGGTTTGTCCTGCCGGAACAATGTCCACATCCCAATCAACCTGAACTTCTGTAAAATCTAATAATGTACCTGAACTGTTATAAAAAGCAAGTCTATAGCGGTGATCGTAGTAGGGTTCGTGTGTACCACCATAAGCCGATAGTGTATAAGAAGTACCTGCGGTGATATTATCTACCCTCTGCCACATCGCTGCATTTGAGCTGTAAGCATACAAATATGCGTTATTAGCATCACAAACTTGAAAACCAGAACCAGTAGTCAAAGAAGCTGACGAGTTCCATTCCCAATAAGCTGTTTTTTGGTTAAGATCATACCCTGAACGAAACTCTTGAACCTCAAAGCCAGAGTTTTTCAACAAACCACCCGGACAGTCACAAGTAACTGAGCTAAAGCTACTACAGTTTACCGTAGTATTGAATGTCTGATAGTGCACTTCCCCTTGTGCATGTGTATAGTTCATACAGACTACCTGACCTTCAATATTACCAGAACCCGCTTTGTTGACGTGTGCATTTGGTGCAAACACAGTACCAATGATAGTACTACCTCCGTTTAGGTTGATTGTTGCACTACCCGCTGAGTTATTCACAAAGTTGAACAAGATATACTGACCTGCTGCGTTAGGTACTCCAGGAAAATTAGGAATGGTCCAGTTAAATGAAGTGGCAGTTCCTATATCCACAGTAATTACGACTGGGTTGGTAGCAGAAGGTACAATATTGAATTTTATCTCGTTGAACAATGCCAATTGACTGGCTGTCATTTTGAAGAAATTGGTACGACCTGCCGTCAAGTTAAAAGTATAAGACGTGGCAGTAGTCGATACTGTGGTATTTGAAGAGCAACCTTTATAGGTAGTTGAGTAACTACGCATATTAGCAATGGCTGTATTAAAGTCGAACACATCGGCATTAATAGAAGCTTGCGTTTGAGCTACAGACAAATTGATACGAGGGTTTGCATCCTGTGAGGTCGCACTTGATGCAGTAAGACGTGTGGGATTGGTAGACCAATACTTTGAAGTTGTGAAATCTTTAATTTTCACAAAACCACCATTAAGGATATTGACACCACTACCAGCCGAGTAGCTCACATTACCTTCAACAATCAAAGCCGTATTGTTGGCATCACCTGAAGCTTTGAAGCTACCAGTGGTACTCATCGACAATGAATAGGCACCATTGAGTGTAAGGTTACCAAAAGTAGCCAAACCACCATTGGCGTCACCATTGGTAAGTACGGTATTACCGTAAGCAAAAATGTTAAAACCTTGTACGGGACTTAGAGGGTTTTGTTGGGCTTGAGATTTTATTGTACCTCCTAAAAAAAAGATAAGGGGCACAAGCAACACAATCCTCAAAATTCCATTGGCATGGTTTTTGAGGTAGTGGCGTGCTCTTCTAAAAGTGTTCAACTCAGGCGTACATAACTTACTTAGGTCGCACTTTGATGAAGTACGTAATGAAGCAGTAAAGTTTTTCATGGGGAAACTTTATTAATTTAACTCGGCGGATTCTAGGAAAAATTATATTTCTGGACTAGTACAAACTAAATCCAAACAACTGTTTCGAGAAGACAATATCGTCTTTGGGGCGGGGACAAACATCTGTAGGTGGTGTCAAAACAGATACACCTCAAATCATTTCATGGCGTTTAAAATGATAGCGTGATTTCCTACAAAATGCATTCGAAAACAGCAATGATTTACAAAACAAAAACGTGAGACGACTAATAGCGGAATGAGCCGAATGTGATAAGCCTAGATTACCGAGGTTGATTAACGAAAATAAATGTTACAGGGAAAGCTTGCGGTTCTTTCCTACAGAAATGGCGTTACTCTTTAAAACTTAGGCTTTTGCATTATACTAAGCGGTATTGCGGTTCGCATTGTATAATCTATAATAATTCTGAAGCATTAGCGGGTGCCTGGCAGAAGTTCTCTAAAATAATTCTCTCAAAATTGTTTCTCAAAAACACGTTGCGAAGGTATTTTTTCAAAGGACTTTATTGTAAATTACAATTTTTAAAACAAATTGATTTTGGGCGGGTTTTGTAATAAAAATGCAATTTTGTCTTCAGAAAGACGAGAATTATTTACTATAAATGAAGCCAAAATCATGCCAAAATACAATATTATACCTATGGGTAGTTTTTTTCACTTTCTTGGAAAAATTATTAAACGGTATGTATTTCAGCCTTTTATAAAACTCTCTATTATAGGTATTTGATACTATAAAGCGTATAATCTTTACACTAATGCTATACAACGTACCTCAACGCTTAATTTGCATTATGATAGTGTTTTTCATTTCATTATCATCTATCTCTTTTACTCTTACAAACCCTATGGACAAAATTCCTTCAAAAAAAATATTAGCGCTTGGTGACTCCTATACCATCGGAGAGAGTGTTCTTGAATCAGAACGCTGGTCAGCACAATTAATTGAATTTATCAAAAAAGATATATCCATCTCCAAACATGATATTGTGGCTCAAACAGGTTGGACAACTTTTGAGTTACAAGATGCCATTGCATCACGCAAACTTGACAAACATTATGATTTGGTTACGCTACTCATTGGTGTAAATAATCAATATAGAGGTCTTTCGAAAGAAGAGTTCAGAAAGGATTTTCAGCAATTATTACAAACGGCAGTGAACTTTACTTCTGGTAATTTTCAACATGTCATGGTACTTTCAATACCAGATTGGGGTGTAAGCCCTTTTGCGTCAAATCGAGATAAAGCGCAAATTGCTAAAGAAATAGATGCGTTTAATAGCGTGGTTAAAGAGGAGTGTCAAAAGCTTCATGTGCCCTTTGTCGATATAACTCCTATCTCAAGAGCATACCCCAATGACGCAACGATGATTGCTGAAGATGGGTTACACTTTTCTGGAAAAATGTACGCACTTTGGGCTAAAGCTGCACAAGAAGAAGCTTTGAAAATTCTTACAAAGTAAATCTGGGAAGAAGTTATTAGTCAATCGTATATCCGTTACTAGATTGCCTTCATTATCAGTTGCGTACCATCAATATATTGTTAACTTAATCAATTCTAATACTTAAGTAAGAAAGCACGGTAAGTGCGATAGAAGTATCACAATACTGGATTCTGTCGCACATACAGCACTATTAGAGGTTCCCCTACCAGACTCCTACCTCAAAATCATCTAGCAAGCATTATAAGAGCAGAAAACAAACACTTTCTTTCAAAAATCATTATCAATACTACATAAATATTCACTTAAGAAAAAAGATTAAATTCATGATATACTTGCGGTAAATTTAAGACGTATCCTCTTGATTATGAGCATTCTAATAACGGATACACTAATAACTTCTTTTTACTTATTTCCCCATTAATTCCTGAAAATATTCTGCTGAAGCAATCAACGTTAGGGCTACTCCTGCTACCATTCCTGAAAGAATCAAATTCCAATCGTGTTTTTTGACTCTAAATACCTCTAGAATCAAAAAACTAATGACCAAAGTAAACATCACAATGAGTAATTGACCCAACTCTAAACCCACATTGAATGCCAATAGTGGCTTTAGTAAGCTTTCTTCTTTTCCCAACAAACTGCGCAGATAATTCGAAAAACCCATTCCATGAATCAACCCAAAAGTCATCGCCATTGGGTATCGAAGTGATGAGCTTTTTTCTTTCTGAAATCTAGTACTATCAACTGACTTATGAAAAAAGTTTAACACACATGTTAGGAAGATGGTAATAGGAATCAGAAATTCTATTACTTCTGTGCGATAGGTAATAATTTGAAGAGTAGCCAACGCCAAGGTTACCGAGTGTCCAAGCGTAAAGGCTGTCACTAATATTGCTAGTTTTTTCCAATCGCTAGGGCGATATACAGCACAAAGTGCAATAACAAACAAAATATGGTCATAGCCATTTACATCTGTGATGTGTTGAAAACCTAGTTGAAGATACAATTGAAAATCTGACATGAGCAGTTAATAGCAATTTAAAGGTTTGTCTCTGAAGTAAGATTCTACAAATTTAACTTAAAAGCAGACACAAAACACCTATATTTACAGCACTAATCAAAGAAGTTTTTGTTATATTTAGTTAAACAAATCCTCTTTCCTATTTTATGTTAGTCTTCTTAAAACAGCTTCCTTTTTTCTAATCAACCATCAACTATGAAACCAGATTATATCATCATTGGTGCAGGTTCGGCTGGCTGTGTGTTGGCACATCGTTTATCCAATATTCCCAATAACCAAGTTTTATTGGTCGAGGCAGGAGGAAAAGACGTAAAACCAGAAATACATATTCCTGCAGGATATGGTAAATTACATCACTCGAACGTAAACTGGAACTTTGTAACTGTACCTCAGGCCCATCTTCATAATAGGCAATTATACCAGCCAAGAGGTAAAACTTTAGGAGGGTCTAGTTCTGTTAATTGCATGGCTTATATCAGAGGGAATAAGGAGGATTACAATGATTGGGAAAAATGGGGAAATCGTGGATGGGGCTATCAGGATATGTTGTCCTATTTCACCAAATCAGAAAATAATCAGCAGTTTCAAAACGATTATCATGGAAAAGGCGGTTTACTCAATGTGAGTCATAATATCAATGTAACGCCATTAGCTGAAGCTTTTATAGAAGCCTGTGTGGAAGTGGGTATTCCTGCCAATCCAGATTTTAACGGTGTTCAGCAGGAAGGTGCAGGGAAATTTCAGTTTACCATTAAAAACGCTCGTCGCCATTCGACAGCAGCGGCTTTTTTAGTCCCTGCACTGTCGCGTCCCAACCTTTCTGTATTGACCAAAACACAAGTAGCTAGGATTATTATCGAAAATGATCAAGCTATAGGCATTGAAATCATCAAAGGAAATACTACGGAAAAAATTTATGCCCAAAAAGAAGTAATTCTATCGGCGGGAGCATTTCAAAGTCCTCATCTGTTGCTACTTTCGGGCATAGGCGACGCTTCGTATCTCAAAGATTTTCAAATAGATTGTAAGGTAAATTTATCGGGTGTTGGGCAAAATTTATCCGATCACCTTTTTGTCAATATCAACACCTTATGCAATCAACGTATTACCTACAATAATGCCGAGCGATTTCCGTGGCTACTCTCTAATCTTTATCAATACCTTTTCCAGAAAAAAGGACCATTGAGTTCAAGCCCACTCGAGGCTTGTGCATTTACGCAAACCAAAGCTGGTCTTGACCGCCCAGATATACAATTCCATTTTGCTCCTGTACTTGCCCCTAATTTGCATGAAGTAAAAACGTTACCCAAAGAAGAAGGATTCACGGTTTTGCCCACCTTACTCAAACCAAAAAGTAGAGGATATGTGGGTTTGTATGACAATCGTCCAAATTCTGTCCCACTTATTGATCCTTGCTATTTATCTGATTCTAAGGGCGAAGATATTGCCACGCTATTGAGGGCTGTTCACCAAGCAAAAGATATTTTATTATCGGATGCTTTTGCTCCATTTCGTCAACATGACACCTTATTTCTTCCTGATAAATATGAGAGTGACCTAGACTGGGAAACCTATATCAGGGCTACTTGTGAAACGGTTTACCACCCGTGTGGTACTTGCAAAATAGGCATCGACTCACAAGCTGTGGTCAACCCTGACTCGCTAGAAGTCTATGGTATCAAAGGTCTGAGAGTAGTAGATGCCTCTATTATTCCAGAAGTGATTGCAGGAAACACCAATGCCCCCGTCATTGCAGTAGCTGAAAAAGCATCAGACATAATAATTGGTTAGTGGGCAAAATAAAATCTAACTTTTGAGCTTTCGGCTTTCAGCAATGAGCTTTCGGCAAAATATTTCCCATGAATTCAAAAAAGCTTTTTGGCCTAGTACCCAAAGTATATTAATGCAATTTAACCTTGCGTTAATTTAAGATAACACACTGATAATCAAGACAAAAAATAACAATTTCCAAACTAACAAAAATCATATTTAGAGCTAACAAACAGAGGCTTACGGGCAGAGATTTGATTTTACTTTTGTCATAAATCAAATCTCATACAAGCCATGAACAACATTCTTATTGCTACCGATTTTTCGGATAATTCTCACAAAGCACTACAATACGCTATCTTAATAGCCCAAGCCACAGGTAGCGACTTATATTTGATCCATACGTATCTTCCTCGTTATGTCGAGCCAGGTATTTATGCAGATGCCGACACCATGCAAAAAGCGTTGGACGACCAACGTGATTCGCTTTATAGTAAAATGGTACCGCTAGCCTCAAAAGTCGAAGAAGCAAATATAAAATGCCATGTAGTCTTAGAAATGAACGACGTTATCTCTGGAGTTTTTGATACGGTCGAAAAATATAACATTGACCTAATTGTAATGGGACGAACAGGCGCTGGAGGCTTCTTAAGCAAACTAATCGGTAGCAATGCTGCCCATATTACAGCCAAAGCACATATACCAGTTTTGACAGTTCCAAATCAAGTAGAAGAGGTTGCGATAGATAAGATATTGTATGCTACTCAACTCGAATTTGACGAAAACCATATCTTGGCTCAAGTATTTGAATTGTCGCATCAACTAGGAGCAAATGTCGCACTTACCAAAGTAAGCGCACCTTTTGAACCTGATATTCAATCTGACAAACAATTTGTAGAACAAATCAAAACAGCTTTTGTAAAAGAAACTTTTAGTATCGATACCACCATTTCAAATAGTGTAACCGAAGGTATTCTCACTACTGCGGCTGAAAGAGGGGTCAATCTCATTGTTTTGGCAGCACATCATCGCAATTTCCTAACCCAACTAATAGATCCTAGCAAATCAAAACAAGTAATTATTCGTTCGGATATTCCTGTTTTGACCTATCAGCTATAACTGATAGTGTTTATTTTTTCTAAGAAATAGTTTATCGTAATGCCCTACCCTTTCAAGTAGGGCATTTCCGTTTAAAAACTTTCCCTCTATTTTAAAAAAATAATAATTCCTTTTTGAGGCCTCAACTAAGAAGGTGAAAATAGTTAATTACTTTTGTGGAAGTAAATTAATTTATATTGCCAATTTTTAACATCAACACTATGCGCAAATTTCTACCGTCTTTGGTGCTATTAATAGCACTGTTATCTCCTTATGGCATACTCGCACAAAGCTTTTCGGAAGATTTTAACTTTTCAGGCCTATTAACAGCCAATGGCTGGACCGCTCATAGCGGTGGTGGAACTAATGCCATCTCAACAACTACAGGATTAGTATTTGCAGGCTTAAATAATGCAGGCAATGCTGCAGTGTTGACAACTTCAGGCGAAGACGTTTCCAAACTATTAGCCACGCCATTTAGTACAGGTAGCGTTTATGTATCTTGTTTAGTAAATGTTACAGCAGCCAAAACCGCTGGTGATTATTTTATCCATTTAATCCAAGGAACAACTAGTTCGGGAGGCTTTAACCCAAGAATCTATATTCGCTCGTCTACAGACGGTATCCAGTTCGGTATTTCAAAAGGTTCTGCTTCTGGAACAACCTTGGCTTATACTACTAAAAGCTATGCCTTAAACACTACTTATTTGTTAGTGTTCCGTTATACTTTCAACAGTACAGCCACCAACGACGATACATCGGAGCTATTCGTTACAGATGCACTATCAAGTAATTCAGAACCTGCAAAAACAGATTGGCTAGCATCACTTGATACACAAAACGATGCTACAAGTTTAGGTATGATTGCTCTACGTCAGGGAACTGCCGCTAATGCACCCAATGTGATCGTTGACCGTTTGAAGGTAGGTGATTCTTGGGCAAGTGTAGCTTCTTTGAGTTCGTTACCTACATTATCAGCCGTTGGAACTACCCTGTCGAATACCAATTTGGGAACAGCCTCTGCAGCATCCAAAATTACTGTTACGGCATCTGATTTAGTAGCAGATATTGCAGTAAGTTTTAAAACTGCAACGGATAATTTTGAAATGAGTTTTGATGATGGTAAAACTTGGGGAACTACAGGAACTATCAATCAAAAAGGAGGAGCATTTTTAGTAAGAAGCTCTACAAAAGCCATCCTTGGTAATAATGAAGCTAGTATCTTACTATCAAGCGGTTCAGTTAGCAGCACTATTATTGTAAAAGGAACTGTTTTCCCTGCTGGAACAGGCCTATGTGGTATTACAACTAATATTAAGCAAGTTCGCGACAATATTCCTGCACAAAATACCTACTCAGGTGGTAGCGCTAGTATTGCAGGTAGAGTTACCAGTAAATTTGGAAGCAATAAGTTTTATTTACAGGATAACACAGGAGGTATTGCGGTATTCTCGGCAAGTGGAGCAACGTTATTTGCCAATATTTCAGTAGGTGACTCCGTTCAAGTTGTAGGGTCATTGGCTCGATTTAGTGGAGAAGCCGAAATCCTCAATCCAACCTGTATCAATAAAGTGGCAAGTACTAGCAAAACGCCTACGGTCGCTGTTTTTGATGCAAGTAAAAAAGGAACAACAACGCTTTCGACTTTTCTTGAATCAAATGAAGGAAAGGTGGTAAAGTTAATCGGTATGAACTTTACAGTAAACACAGGAAATTTTGCCAGTGCTACCAACTATAAAGTCATTGCCTGTAATGAAATGGGAGAAACAGAAGTACGTGTCGACGCTACAGCTACTGGTGTAATTGGCACGGCTGTTCCGAGTGTTACACAAGACATCACTGGAACGATAGGTCACTATATCAATACAAGTGGCACAGTAGATATCTTGCAGGTATTTCCTTACGTAGCTAGTGATATTTCAAAAAGCTCAACTTCTTGTACTATTACTGTACCTACGCCAGCATCATACTGCGGAACCTTGGCAGGTGCAACGATTAGTGCAGATTCTACCTTGGATATCACTACTTGGAACGTTGAATGGTTAGGAAATACAACAATTTCACCAAGCGCCTTGGGTCCCATCAAAGACACCCTCCAAATGAATAACGTAATTACGGTAATCAATAAATTGAAGTCGGATGTTTTCTGTCTTGAAGAGGTTTGTAACCATACCTACTTTGCTAGTTTGCTAGCGCAAAGTTTACCAAACTATGGTATCAAATGTCAAACTGACTACTACTCGCATTACTTTGATGCACCCGAAAAGGCAAGTGACCCAACAACCTATGCTCAGAAAATCTGCTTTGTATACAAAAAGGATATCATTACTCCTGTAGATGCCGAAACCAAGTCTTTACTGGTCGGAAAATATACCTATCCTCCTGCCAACAACTGGGCATCTGGTAGATTACCATATATGTTTGTGGCTGATGCCAAAATCAATGGAAAAACTAAAAGAATCAACTTTGTAGGAATTCATGCCAAATCTGGTTCAGCCGTTTCTGATTATACAAGAAGAAAGCAAGATGCTATTGACTTGAAAGCCGAATTAGATAGCAAATACGCCAGCAATACTGTCATAGTATTGGGTGACTACAATGATGATTTGGATACGTCTATTGCACTCGGAAATGCTTCTTCTTACAAAGAGTTTGTTGCGGATGCAGCAAATTATAAAACTATCTCAAAATCTTTGAGTGATTGCAAAGTATCTAGTACAGCTAGTTATTCTGACATTATTGACCATATTATGGTAAGTAACGAAATCGGCATACTGACAGAAGGCGCTGCAAATCCAGCGGTATCTACCTCAGGTATTTATTACATCAACAGTACGCTTAATGTTTCAAGACCAATCGATTTTGTAGCAGACTATACCAATAGCACTTCCGATCACTATCCTGTAAATGCTCGCTTCTATTTTGGCTTCTTACCTGTAAAAGTATTAGGTTTTGAAAAAGAAGAACAAGCATTTTACAAAGTTTATCCAAACCCTGTACAGGACAATTTAACCATTGATTTGTTGACTGCTGGAGAAACTAGCGAAATTACTATTGCCGATGTAATGGGAAGAGTAGTTTGGACAAAAACTACTAATGCAAACTTGGTAACAGTTCCTACATCAGATTTTACAAAAGGTTTGTACATTATTCGTATCAACCGCGGTAAATCATCAAGTGCGTTTAAGATTGAAAAATTATAAACGCAATGAGTGATTCTTTTTAAGATGAATTTTACTAGTAGAGACGCAATGCTTGCGTCTAAAGAGGTACCATTCTGAAATATAGTATCAAAAAAGGCGTTCGAAATTAGTTTTTCGAACGCCTTTTTTGATAAACACTTAGAACATAACCCAAATATCAAAATTCGGGATGACTCATATTTTTGATATTACCTTTTTCAGGATGACCCCTTTTTAGGCGCAATCATTGCGTCTCTACTTAAAATTCAAAAACTCCTCAATACACGCATATACATAATCCAAATCTTCTTGTTGTATGCAATACGGTGTTAGTAAGTAAATGATATTGCCAAGTGGACGCATCAGAATGCCTTTTTCTAAAAAGAAATTATATGCCATATCTCGAATATTACTAAAGTATGAGGTTCCTTCTCCAGTATGTATCTCAATGGCCAAAATCGTTCCCCGCACACGTACCGAATCTACCGCACTTGCTTTCTCTGCTTTGAGTTTTTGAGCAAATTCCACATGACTTTGATGCAGAGCTTTTATCTGCGCTTGTGTTTCGGGTAAAAGCAATAAATCCAAACTAGCCAGCGCTGCTGTACAAGCCAAAGGATTAGCCGTAAAACTGTGGCTATGGAACAAGGTTTTGCGTCGATCTTCTGACAAAAATGCGTCAAATATCTCTTGAGTACAGGTAGTTACACCCAATGCCATAGCCCCACCAGTCAAGCCTTTGGACATACAGTAAATATCTGGTTTGGTCTGGATGTAATCTGTGGCAAACATTTTACCTGTACGACCAAAACCCGTCATGATTTCATCAGCAATCGTAATCACACCCTTATCTTTTGCCAATGCAATCAGTTCTTCCAATACCTCTGGTTCGTACATAACCATCCCTCCTGCCCCTTGAATCAACGGCTCAAAGATAAAAGCAGCGATTTCATCAGCATTTTCGAGGTATTTTTTCATCTGAGCAACCGCCTCTTGCTCTTGTCCTGCTACGGGCACTGCCAAATAACATGTTTCATACAAAAAAGGCTCGAAGGGCGCATTAAAAGCACTTTTTGCTCCTACGGCCATTGTGCCAAAGGTATCGCCGTGATAGCCATTACTCAAGGCGATGATTTTGTTTCGTTTTTCAAACCCTCGATTATGGAAATATTGAATAGCCATTTTTAAGGCCACTTCGATAGAGGTTGAGCCATTATCCGAATAAAATACTTTTGCTTGATGGCTCGGTAAAATACCCAATAACCTTTCGGCTAAACTTACGGCTGGCTCATGCGTAAAACCTGCAAAAATAACCTGCTCGAGTTTCAAAAACTGTTCTGCAACTTTTTGGGCAATATACGGATGAGAATGCCCATGTAAATTGACCCACCATGACGAAATAGCATCGATATATCTTTTGCCATTTTCATCAAATAAATACACCCCTTCTGCACGAACAATCGGAATGGAAAAGGGGGCTGTATGATGTTGTGTAAAAGGATGCCAAACCACTTTGGCATCTCTTTCACTTAAATTAGTTATCACTGGTTTTTCCACATTTTCAACAGGAAATTCCAAGTGCTCGTCTATCGAATAATCTTTTTTCATAAAAAGCTTTAGACCTCTCCTACTGCCAATTACTTTCTAACGCATCGGCTAGTTTACGAACAGCAGGCTTGTCAATTTCTGCCTGAGTTGGGACACGACCCAAGCATTTAAGTTTTGTATAATTCAAAATAAAGCTCTCGGTAGAAGCATTGGAAATACCATTGAAAATAATCCCTTCAACTGGAATATTTCTACTTTTTAGAGCTTCGACCGAAAGAAGCGTATGGTTGATACTGCCTAGGTAATTTTTGGACACCAGTATCACAGGAAGGTTCAATTGTTGAGCCATATCTATCACTAAGTCATTATCATTGAGCGGAACCATTAAGCCGCCTGCGAGTTCCACAATCAAGTTTCGTTCAGTAACTGGCAACTGTATTTTTGACAACTCAATAGTAATGCCATCCAAGGCTGCGGCTGCATGTGGAGACAAAGGTTCATTGAGGCGATAGGCTTCTGGAAAAAAAGTATTGTTCTTGATTGAAACAAGACTTTTTACGGTATCTGTATCCGAAAAATCGAGACCTCCCGATTGTATCGGCTTCCAGTAATCTGCCTGAAGTGCTTCTACCAAAACACTAGAAATGAAAGTTTTACCTATTTCGGTACCAATACCAGCGACAATAAATTGTTTTTTCATGTTGAAATTTAATATTAAAGGTGCGGGGACATTTGCTTCACCAGAGCATCTATCTGCTCGAAAGTATTATATTGATGAAGACAAATTCTTAATCGTTCTTTGCCTTTGGGAACAGTCGGCGAAAGAATAGCCCTCACGTCAAGTCCAGCTTTTTGTAACTGTAGCGCAACTTGGCGACAAGCTTCATTTCCAGGAATCACCACACATTGAATAGCCGAACGACTCTCGATAATGGGGTAACTACATGAAGATGCCACTTGTTCTCGGAAATATCTTATTAATTTGTGAAGATATGAATGGTTAAAGTTGGCTGATTGCAAATAATCATAAGCACTTTTCACACCTGCATGGCTATGTAAAGGTGCCGCTGTAGTATAGATAAATGAACGAGCAAAATTGATTAAAAATGCTCTTAAGCTCTCACTCCCCAACACAATGGCGCCATGACAACCCAGTGCTTTTCCAAAGGTAATCACTCTGGCAAAGACACGTTTTTCGAGTCCATAATAAGAAACTAATCCCTCTCCTCTATCCCCAAAAACGCCAGTAGCATGTGCTTCATCAACAATTAACCCTGCTCCATATTCTGCACATATATCTGCTAGTGCTTTCAAAGGGGCCTCGTCTCCGTCCATAGAATAAACCGACTCTACTGCTACATAAATGCGTCCAGTATTTTGGGTTTTAGCATGTTCGAGCTTTTTACGAAGGTCTGATAAATCGTTGTGAGAAAACTTTAGTCGGGTGGCATAGCTTAGTCGAGCGCCATCAATCATACTGGCATGAATGTATTCATCAGTAATCAAAAAGTCTCCTTTTTGAGGAACACTTGCCAATACTCCAACATTGGCATCATAACCTGAATTAAAGATGAGTCCAGCCTCTGCGCCATGAAAGTCTGCAATGGTACTTTCTAGGTTTTCTGTATAGGCATAATTACCTGCTAACAAGCGCGAACCTGTTGCTCCAACCCATTGGTTGTATGATTGTTCGAGTTGAGCGAGTTCTTGCTTAATGCCCTCAACTAATATACCTGTTTTGGCAAAACCTAAATAATCATTTGAACAAAAATCCACCATATTTTCGGTGGTTTTTAGTATTCTATATAAAGCCAAATCTTTTCTTTTCTGAAGAGATTCTGCCAAAAAATTTTCAATTTGATGCACGTCTTTACAAGCCTAATAGCCCGTTTTGAGGTTTATTGGGCACAAAGATAATACCTAAGCCTCCTTCACAGAGTGATTATCTAAGAAATAATAGAAATGCTCTTGATCCTTTCTGAAGCCTAATTTTTCATAAAGGGCTTGAGCCTTAGTATTTTCGATTCCTGTTTTCAAGGTAAGCCAAGCAGCACCTGTGTCTTTGGTATGCTTCCACGCTGCATCAATCAATAAGGATGCTACGCCCCCTTTCCGATAGTCAGGCATCACAAACATATCATTTAATAGCCAAACTGATTCGAGCTTCAGTGTTGAGTACACGGGATACAACTGGGTAAAACCAGCCAATGCCCCATTTGAGTCATCCAAAGCAATAAATATGGTAGAGCTATTTTGAGCAAATCGTTCTTTCAAAAAGTTACTTGTTTTAATCAAATCGCTCGTTTGTCCGAAATGAACACGATAAGCGTCAAACGCTAATACTAGTAATTCTAAGTGCGATTCACTTGCTTTAGTTATTTGCATACGTCAGTAATTAGTAGAGTTTTTAAAATGTTTTTTACATAAAAACTAAATAAAGTCCATTAGGTTCCATCAAGCTATGTTTAGACCATGATTCCTAATCTGATTGATTTATTGAGTTTAATTACGTTATTCTTCTTTAATAATAAAAAAATCTTTATTCGTAATAAAGTTTCAATTATTTTATGATTGTGTATTGCGTATTAAACAAAAAGCTTATAACTTTGTACTCAATAGGTGTAGAACTATTTACTAGGCTTGCTCAGGTGGTTTCCGCCTGAGCAACTTTTTTTTATAGGCTTACACAAAAAAGGTGGTCTTACCCAGAAATTCGGTAAGACCACCTTTTTTTGTTGACTATTGACAATCAGCTTTCAGAATTATTTTCCCTTTACCGAAAGCTGACTGCCGTAAGTCAATAGCTCATTACTATTTTTTCGCTCCTTGAACTGCACCCGCTGCTTGTTTTTGTTGTTGCATTGGGTTTGGCATAGACTGACGTTGTCCTTTGAATACTTGGAAACGTGTCGGTTGCTCTGGCTCACGAGGGAATGCGTTATTGTTTGTATCAATATCAGCAATCTCATAGAATGGGTCAAGTACCCATTTAGCTACTTTCTTATCTGTAGGAATTACTTTTTTCACCTCTTTGTCGTTCAAACGCCATACTTCCGCAGGAATACGAACTACCTCATCGGTACCATCTTCGTACACCATTTTGATAATAATTGGCATTGGCAAACCTCCAACGTTTTTCACGTTGATTACATAGAAGTTTTTGTTGCTAGTTGTCAACTGTTTTTCTTCATCTGAAAGACCTGCTGTTGCTTGCTCAAAACGTTTTTTATCTGCTTCTGAAGTAGCGTAGCGGTCATAACTGTTGTAGAAATCACGCATATCTGGGTTTGCCTCTACTACCGTTTGAGTAATATCTTTTTTGTTGCGGATATTGCTCATCGTTTGGCGTTTTGCTTCTGCGTCAGCTTTTGCTTTAGCATTTTTCTGCTCAGGAGATTGGTTGTCGATACCAAACCATTCTACCGTTTCTAATGATTGGTCTGAAGGCTCAACACCGTAGAACCAACCACGCCAGAACCAGTCCAAATCAACACCTGAAGCATCTTCCATCGTACGGAAGAAATCCTGTGGAGTTGGGTGTTTGAAGGCCCAACGACGAGAGTATTCTTTAAAGGCAGCATCGAACAATTCACGACCCATGATTGTTTCACGCAAGATAGTCAAACCTGCAGCTGGCTTGGTATAGGCGTTTGGTCCAAATCCCATAATGTTATCCGAGCTACTCATGATAGGTACCTGTTGCGTTTTGTCGGTACGCATATAAGTAACAATACCTTGTGGCTCTCCACTTGAAGTATCAAAGTCTCTATCCCATTCTTTTTCAGCCAATTGCTCGCAGAAAGTATTCAAACCTTCGTCCATCCATGACCATTGACGCTCATCTGAATTTACAATCATTGGGAAGAAGTTATGACCAACTTCGTGGATTACTACACCAATCAAAAAGTTTTTGGTTCCTTCAGAATAGGTTCCATCTGCCTCAGGACGAGCACCATTGAAACAAATCATTGGGTATTCCATACCACCAACTGGCCCGTGAATAGACTGAGCCGTTGGATATGGATACGAAATAGTTCTTTTTGAATATGAACGTAAAGTATGCGCTACCAACATAGTTGAATATTGACCCCAAAGTGGATTAGCCTCTTTTGGATAAGCAGACATAGCCCATACTTTTTTGCCTTCAACATCAACTTGCATAGCATCCCATACAAATTTACGAGAACCTGCAAATGCAAAATCACGTACGTTATCAGCTTTGAAAACCCAAGTTTTCTTGCCTGATGGTTTGCTTTTCTCAGCCGCTTCAGCTTCTGCTTGTGTTACAATAAGCACAGGGCGATTAGCGCCTTTAGCTTTTTCCAAACGTTTTTGTTGCTCTGCTGACAATACCTGAGCGGCATTTTGCAATTCACCAGTACCCATTACTACAAAGTCATTTGGCATTGTTAATGCTACTTTGTAATCACCAAATGGAAGGGTAAACTCGCCTTGACCCAAGAATTGTTTGTGCTGCCAACCGTTTACGTCGTCATACACACACATACGAGGAAACCACTGAGCAATTTCGTAGATATAGTTACCGTCTTTAGCAAAATATTCATAGCCACTACGAGCACGAGTAGCTACGGCATCGGTAATATTGAAATCCCACTCTACTTGGAAGCTGATCGTTTGACCAGGCTTCAATGGTGTTGGTAAATCAACACGCATCATAGTTTCGTTGATAGTGAACTTCAATGGAGCACCTTTGATGTCTTTTACAGCACTGATATTGTAACCATAATCTTTGTTGTTCAGCACCCCAGCACTTGCGCTCAAGCGTGCAAAACTAGTACCCTTATCGTTCAAAGAAGAAGTTTGGGTAGTTTGTGCAATACCGCCTTTTTTGAAGTTGTTTTGGTCTAGCTGTAACCACAAATAACGAAGGTCGTCTGGAGAAAAGTTTTTGTAGGTAATTACCTCACTACCAATAATACGTTGCTTTTGGTCATCCAATTCGGCTTTGATGTCATAGTCGGCACGGTTCTGCCAATAGTCTTTGCCCGGAGCACCCGAAGCTGTACGGTAGGTATTTGGAGTTGGCAGTGAATTGCCAAGCTGCTCAAAACGGCTGTTTCCGTTATATGGGTTTTGTGCAAATAGCGTTGCACATTGCCCTATGAGAAGCGCAAAAAGGCTAAGCTTTTTCATATAGGATTTGTTGGTGAAATAAAGTTTCTACGAAAATACAGAATTTTTAGCATAAGCCACTTCTCTCTCCAAATCGCTGTGCATGAGCCTTTCATACTTTGCGGATGAACGGTCGTATGAGTATTTAAGTGGTTAGCAGACAGCTTTCAGCTTTGGACCTTGGGGAAAATCGGATAGCTGAAAGTTCAAGTCCAAAGGGCGTAACGGACTATTCCTTTATACTTTCCCCTACTTTTTTACGCCAAATAAAAATCTCATTAAGCTAAAAGGTCGTATTAAATAATGATACAAAAGCCAAGAAATACCAAAAGTTCCACTCGCGATAAGGATGTATTTTACCCAAAGATTGAGAGATACATCAGCCAAGTAAAAACCTAGAGCCACCGTAACTGTTTGATGTAAAATGTAAAACGGATATACGGCTTGATTGCTGTATTGGAGCGCCTGATTAGTAAAATTTAAGTAATGTTTAGCATAACCTCCTATCGCTAAAATTGTACTCCAAAGGCTCACCATAGTCAGTAGTCCATTCACAATAGTCATCCAAACGGTATCTTCGGGAATACTTCCAAAAAGCGTATCATACGAAAATCGGAAGGCTACGATAAATAGGCCTATCACGGCATAACTTCTCCTGTGATTTTCCATAGTATTCCATGCAATAGGCGTTTTTCCTACTAAATACCCCAAGACAAATAACATTATCGAAACCGTGAAGTTATACCAATCTGATACTAAATTTTGGAAAACTGGCCAATCGGCATGCAAAAACCAATAGGCCGAAGCCAATACTATAGCCCAGAGTAATAGACCTAAAGGCTGACTTACTATTTTTTGAAAAAACTGCCAGAGCCCTTCGCTACTTTTATTTTTCAGTAATACGAAGAGCGGCGTTGCCAATACGGAAAACACCCACAAATAGACGATAAACCATAAATGATGCCATGAGCTATTGCCTTCGGGATAGGCTTGAAATTCAAAAATTTTAGGATAAAAAGCCCAATAAGATCCTTCAAATTGGTGACGTTGTAAGCGTTCGAAATACACCTGCGGGGGCACTATTACCAAAACACCAAACAGTAATGGAATGAGTAATCGCTTGGAACGTTCGCCAATAAAAGCACTAGCCGTTTTTGACTTCATGGCAAAACTTACCCCAACACCCGAGATAAAAAACAATAGGGGTAATCGCCAAAGGTGTAGCCATTCCATCGGAATTTCGAGGACCTCCGTCAGTTCGTTGTTTTTGACATGCCAGCCCCAGTACACAAAAAACATTCCTGTGTGAAAGAAGATTAAAATGCCAAAGGCTAAAACACGAATCCAGTCGATATAATACTGGCGAGTCTTTTGAGAAGAAGTGCTAAGAGGTTGTTGTTTGTCAAGAGTTTTCATACAAAGCTTTTTTTGATTTGATGGTCAAAACTAGCTTTGTCATAGGCTCCGATACGATTGTTTTGATAAAGTAGATGTTCGATTTTATAAAATCGAACATCTGTAAAATCTCTATTTTTCCTCTTTTCGGTATTGGGAAGGGGTTTGTCCTACGATTTTTTTGAAAGCTGTATTAAAGGCGGATTTAGAATTATAGCCTACCATTTCGGCGATTTCTTCTATTTTGATATGTTGACTTCCTGAGGAAACAAGCAACTTTTTTGCTTCGGCAATACGCCACTGCGCGGCATAATCAAAAAAACTTTGCCCTAAACTTTCATTCAGAATTTGAGAAAGGTGATGCGGAGAAACCCCCAGTTTTTTGGCCAGCGAGGGCAAAGAAAAATCTTCTTTCAAATACAATTTTTCTTCTTGCATCAGTATCTCCAAACGTGCTAAGGTTTGGTCTTGTATTTCGTCTGTTAGGGTTGACTTTTCATATTTTTTCACTGGTTTTGCCTCCTCTCCTAGTCTAAAAAAATCAGACTGCCGAATTACCGAAAAGCTGATGGCATAAATGATAAAAGTGATATGTGCCGATAAAATATGATCGCCCAAATCACTAGAAAACGTTCTTTTGACAATTAAAAACAAGAGCACAATAGAAGCAAAACTTAACCATTGGGTACGACACCAACTCAGAGAGCTATTTTCTTTCGAAAAAATAGATAATCCCACTTTTTCAAATTGCTTTTTTAGTTCAATAAATCCAACAGCGACATATATAACCATTTGCACAAACATTATGTCATTGACGTAGTCTCGAATTTCACAAAACCATCCCCAGTCTAATACTTCATTTTTAACAAAAGGCATTTCAGGGTGATAGGCGTCTAAGTATGAATTGTATTTAAAACTGTCGGGCAAAGGATAAATGTATAGGCACATGCAAACCAAATAGAATGCAAATGGAACGAAATGGATTAATTGCTTCCATGAAAAGCGCTCAGAGACAAAGGTTCTGAGGTACAAATATGTCAAAGGTGCTAATACAAAATTGAGAGGTTCGGCAAAGTCTACCCAAGCCAACATTTTGAACATGTAATTGGTATATGACAACAATACCTCGACCGTACAAGTTGATAAGGCAAATAAAAATAAGCCTAAATATCGGTGGGCAATTTTGTTTCCTTTGGGCGTGAACAGGAAGAATATTGCTAAAAAATAGCCCTGTACCACTCCCATGAGTATAATGATAGCAAATAGGTCGATATGAAGAGGATGATTGACAGGCATTGGTTTAGTTTTATCAAAAGTAAAATTACGCTTTTTTCAATTACAATAGGGTGCTATACTTTTACTCAAAATAGACTTTTATACATTCAAAAAAGTTTTTTATAAAACCATATTGCATTTTCCTCAAAAGCAAACATACATTTGTTTAGTATCTCGTAACTCTCGTTCCTAGCATTTGATAGGGGCATAATTTCCGAACTTATCAAAAGTAGCTCAACCTGTGTAAGTTTTTTTTGGCGTGCAACAGTGTAGTAGAGTTAGTTTATTTCGAAAAAAAGGTTTCGTACGAGACCTTTTTTTGTTTTTATCTTGGGGAAAGGTTTTGCTTATTTGTGGAAAACTCTAGAGCACTATCAGCTCCGATAGACCTTATTTCAGTAATGCGACATTTTTTGACGTTTCTATATATTCTAATTTTTAGTTTTTTTAGTAACTATGCGGTTGCTCAAAATGCTGTTTATAGAGTTATCAACAACCTTAATGGCTTACCCAGCAATACGGTTTATAGTATTCTTCAAGATAAAAATGGTTTTTTGTGGGTTGCTCACGACAAAGGTTTGAGTCGTTATGATGGTAAGAGTTTTGTCCATTACGAAAGTATTGCCAAACAAGGTCGTTCGCTCTTCAATCTGATGGAGTACCAAGACCGCATTTATTGTCAGGATTTTGCAGGAAATTTTTATTATACCCAACACGACAAACTCGTCAAAGAATCAACACTTTCATGGAAAGGTGGCTTTGTACCCGCTACTATTTTAAACAACAGACTATTACTTAGTTGCTTCACAGACACCCTCCGAACACTTAACTTGGCGACGAAGAAAATCAGCAAAATCCCTATTCCAAGTACCTTTTCGTGGGGAATTAGTGTGAAAGATCACAAGCTTTTAGCTTTATGTGAAAACGGTATTTATCGCACAGATGGGTATCGGGGACAGTTTCAAAAACTACCTACCTATCAATCCTTCTTTGTGATTCCAACAGACCATGAGTTATTTGGGATTACCAAAACCAAATATCCGTATGTAAGGCGGCTCCTCCACGATGGCTCAGCGATTTCGGTACTCAAACCTAATTTATTTATCCAAGATGTAGTAAAACTCAAAGACGAAATTTGGGTTGCAACCTCCAGTGGAGCCTATTGCTTTGACCTAAACTTTAATCCTAAATACAATGGATTTTGTTTTTTTGAAGGAACGAGCATTAGTAGAGTTCTTATAGACCGTGAAGGAAATTATTGGTTTGCTACTTTAGCAAAAGGACTTTTGTTTGTTCCCAATATCCATACTCGACTCTATCAATTTCAGAATATAGGTATGACCGCATTGGCACCTTTTCAAGAAGGGAAAGGCGTTTATATTGGCACCGAAAAGCAAAATATCCTTTCCTTTAGCCCAGAACAAGGTTTTCGTCCTTATTTCATGCAAAAGTCATCTAATCATGAAATTATCTCTATTTATGAAGATACCGAAAACCACGATATGTTTTTTTCGAGTAATCGCCTAGTACACCTAAATGCTCAACATCAACAAGTCCAAAGCCTTGAATTAGCCTCTAAAAGTATTGTAAAAATCAAATCCAATCTTTACGCTATGGCATATTCGGGGGGCGTAGCTTTACTGACCAAATCTCGAAAGCCAATCTCAATTCCAGGGTGGCTTCTGCCTACAAACACTTCGAGCAAGTCGATAAACATAGATACCATTTTTCACTTAACTCATCCCTCTGTAAAATCCAGAACACGGTGGATTGAATTTGGACAAAAAGACAGTACACTTTACATTTCAACAGTAGGTGGTTTGTTGTATATTTCTCCGAAAGGAACAAGCGAAATTCTGTATCAAGGCAACCCAATATACGGCTCTCAAATTATTTGCAAAGGAGACTACACCTATGTTGCCACCTTTAGCGAAGGCTTATATATTCTCAAAAATCAACAAGTTGTACGACACATCAGTACCAAAGATGGACTAGCAAGCAACACCATCTACCGCTTTCAGATAGATCAGCAAAAGTTATGGCTTGCTGAAGAGGGAATGTTGCAATCGTTTGATTTAAAAACGAAAGAAATTATTAGCTACAGTAGTACCGATGGACTTCCAAAAGCCGAAATTAAAGACCTTGTCGTAGGTTCTCAAAATGTATTTTTGGCTACCCCCGAGGGTCTTGTTGTATTCGATAAAAAAAGAGATGTTGCTAACAAAACCTCTCCCTTAATGGCCTTGACAGGATTTACGGTAAACGACCAAATACGCGACTATTATTCAGGCATAAAACTGGAATCTGATCAAAATAGTATCGAAATCTTCTTTTCAATATTGAGTTTCAAAAGCGAAGACGAACTACACATTAGTTATAAAATTAACAATGGAACTTGGCTAAATTTACCCTCACAATCGAGAGTTTTGAGCTTTCCATCCCTATCCCCAGGAGCCTATAAACTTACGCTTAAGGCAATCAATGAAGATGGTATTGCCGTACAAAAACCCCTTGATATTTACTTCGAAATCAATGCCCCTTTCTATCTACAATGGTGGTTTGCAGGATTGGTTTTAGCCATAATCACGCTAGGAATTTATTGGTATTTCCGCTGGAGAATCAATGATATTAACCAGAAAAACCAACTTATTGCTGATAAGCTCAAGCTCGAACAAGAGGTAAAACAAAGTATGCTAGCGAGTATCAAAAGCCAAATGAATCCGCATTTCTTGTTCAATGCACTCAATACCATTCAGGCCTATATTTATACCAACGACAAAGAAAATGCTTCTGTGTATTTGGGTAAATTCAGTGAGCTCACTCGTCGAATTCTGGATATGAGTAATAAAGATTCTGTTCCATTGAGCGAGGAGATTAAGGCACTAAGTCTTTATTTAGAACTTGAAAAAATACGATTTGAAGACCTCCTCCACTATACCTTCGACGTTGACCCAGCCCTTCAACCCGATTTTGTGTATATCCCGTCCATGCTTATTCAACCATATGTCGAAAATGCTATTAAACATGGACTATTACACAAAAAAGAAGACCGACAACTATGGATTAAATTCATTAAAGAGCGGGATTGTCTGATGGTCATTATTGAAGATAACGGTATAGGACGAAAACGGTCGGCACAGTTGAAAAGACTGAAAGAAAAAAATAGCCATCAAAGTTTTGCTATTTCAGCCAATCAAAAGCGACTAGACATTTTGAACCAAGGTGCCAAACACCAAATCATGATGGAAATTATTGACAAACACAACGCACAAGGCGAGCCTTCGGGCACATTAGTGAATATCAGAATACCTTTTCAGAAATCACCTACTTCAAATTTGGTCAATTAAAAATCTGATTTCCTAAAACCTCATTCCATAGCGGGAATAATATTTCTATTTTTACAATAGGC
>NZ_JASHIF010000014.1:0-153801 GCF_030056595.1 Flectobacillus roseus | reverse complement strand
ATAGGCAATAGGCAATAGGCAATAGGCAATAGGCAATAGGCAATAGGCAATAGGCAATAGGCAATAGGCAATAGGCAATAGGCAATAGGCAATAGGCAATAGGCAATAGGCAATAGGCAATAGGCAATTAGAAAAAAAAATCCTCACCCCTATCTACTCAGTTTTTATAAACTTTTTTTGCTTTTTTTTGCTTTTTTTCTAAAAAACTAAACCCTAAAAAAACACTTTGTGCCTCTGTGCCTTTACCCCTGTTCACTAACCCCTAAACCCTATATCCCTAAAACACCAAAAAAATGAGCATCATAAAAAGTATAATCATAGACGACGAACCCAAAGCACGGGTACTACTCAACGCAATAATTGAGCAATATTGCCCTGAAGTACGTGTAGAGGCATTATGTAATGACTTACCGTCTGGCATCAAAGCCATCAAAAAGCATAAACCTGATCTAATTTTCTTAGACATTGAAATGCCAGGACACAGTGGACTAGAATTATTAGATTTTTTTGACGAGGAAGAAGTAAACTTTGGTATCATTTTCACTACGGCTTACAACGAATATGCCCTTCAGGCATTTAAGTTTTCAGCGATTGATTATCTTCTCAAACCTATTCAGCATACTCAACTGATAGAGGCAGTTGAAAGATTTAGTCGCAAAAAGGAACAATCGCAAAATCAGCAATTAAAAGCTCTACAGAATAACCTCAATGTTTCGAAATCTTGGGAAGAAAAAAGAATCGTTGTACCCAATGGGCAAAACTACAAGCTTTTGAGTCCATCAGATATCTTGATGATTAAAGGCGAAGGTTCTTATAGTGAATTGTATTTACAAGATGGAACCAGAATTTTGGCTAGTAGAAATCTAAAGCATTTTGAAGAAATACTTTCTCATATTCCTTATTTTTTCAGAACACACAAATCCTATCTTGTCAATTTGCAAACAGTAGTAGAATTTGTCAAAAGTGATGGAGGCTATTTGAATATCAAAGGCGGATTGGTGGCTGGTATCTCTCCTGAAAAAGTAGACGAGTTTTGGGAAAGACTTAAATAATTAAATGAGCTGTGAATAAATGGGTAGAGACGCAAGACGCAAAGCATTGCGTCTCTACAGGTAAAACATAACATAATCACTCAATCACAACTCGCTAATTCACTCAATTACAAAAGTGTACTAGGACAAACATAGTCTGTGAGTTTCAATTTATTCGTTGCTTTGATAGCACTAAAACCACCCGTTACGTCTACCAAATTTTCAAAACCTCTAGCTTTCAAGATAGAAATGGCAATCATTGAACGGTAACCGCCTGCACAGTGTACATAAGTAGTGGCATCACGGTCGATACTTGCCATGTAGTTATTCAAAAAATCTAAAGGCGCATTTTCTATACCAATCACATGTTCCGAATCGTACTCGCTTTTACGACGTACATCTATAGCCTTGTGCGTATTATCTTTACTAAATTTATCCACAAAATCTTCTGCCGAAATAGTATTTACAGTATCTATCTCACGACCTTCGGCAGCCCAAGCTTCGAAGCCTCCTTTTAAGTATCCAATACAATTGTCGTAGCCTACACGAGACAATCGCAAAACGGCCTCCTCCTCATTTCCTTCCTCTGTAATCAACAAAATAGGTTGTTGTAAATCGGTAATCAATGTACCTACCCACGAAGCAAACTGACCTTCAAGACCAATATTAATGGCATTAGGAATAAAACCTTTGGCAAAATCTTTGGCAGCACGAACATCCAACACAAGGGCATTTTCTTCGTTACTAGCCGCTTCAAATGCTGCAGGACTAAGCGCTTGTGTTCCTTTGGCTATTACCTCATCGACGTTGGCATAACCCATTTTGTTCATTACAGCATTTTTAGGAAAATACTGAGGTGGCGTTACTAATCCTGTAAGTACCTCTTTGACAAATTGCTCTTTTGACTTGGCCTGTAATGCATAATTAAAACGCTTTTGGTTGCCCAATTTATCGGTTGTTTCCTTACTCATGTTTTTACCACATGCCGAACCCGCTCCATGTCCAGGATATACGATAACATCATCGGGCAAAGTCAAAATTTTGTTTTGAAGACTTTCATATAATAACCCAGCCAAATCTTCTTGCGTAAGATCAGATTTTACGGCTAAATCAGGACGACCTACATCTCCAATAAAAAGTGTATCGCCAGAGAAGATGGCATTCTCCTTACCGTTTTCATCAATCAGCAAAAAGGTAGAAGACTCCATCGTATGACCTGGGGTATGCAATACCTTGATTTTGATATTACCCACTTTAAACTCTTCACCATCCTCTGCAATGTATGCTGGATAAGCAGGTTGAGCAGTCGGGCCAAATACAATAGTAGCGCCTGTTTTATTAGAAAGATCGATATGTCCCGAAACAAAATCGGCATGAAAGTGCGTTTCGAAAACGTATTTGATTTGCGCATTATCTTTCTCAGCACGCTCGATATACGGTTTTGATTCGCGAAGTGGGTCAATGATGGCAACCTCTCCTGCTGATTCGATATAGTACGCTGCTTCAGCTAAACATCCTGTATAAATTTGTTCTACTTTCATGACTTTCAGTTGGTTAAAAAATGTTTTCCTGATTGAAATTTGATAGAACAAAATTAGTCCAGTCTCTTACGCTCTTCTGTAACATTCCTCACAAAGACACGGTGATAAATGTCAATGAAAAAAATGATGGAAAGGGTTATTTTTGATATAAAGATTTAGGTAATATTGGAAAAATACAGAGAGCAGCGTGTGTCATATCAACCACTATTTTATAAAACTTAGAAAATTTTTATAATTTATCCACCAGAACAAAAAACATAACTATCTCATTTTCAACAAAAAACCAAAATAATAAACCCAACTCAATACAAGTACTGTCATTTTAAGCCTTATTGCATATTCTCACTTTGAAGTTTACTCACATAGGCAGAAGGGGTAATCCCAAACTGTTTTTGAAAGTCTCTCGAAAAATTGGTAGGGATATTATAGCCCACCATGTCTGCAATCTCGTTTATTTTATATTTGTTTTCTGCCAATAACTCTGCTGCTTTTTTCAGTCGAGATAAATTGATTAACTCATTTGGCTTTAAGTCTGATATTCCTTTAATTTTTCGGTAAAGCGTAGGTCGGCTCATATTCATCAGAGAGGAAAGCAAATCTACATCCAGATTACTATCTGCAATGCGTTCGGCAATAATAGCGTGGAGCTGTTCCAAAAACTGCTTATCGGCTGTTGAAAAAGCAATACCTTTGATATGCGTCAGCGGTGAGCGTGCAAAGTATTCCTTAATAATATTTCGGTTATTAATCAGGTTTGTAATTTGTGCCGCTAGGTGTTCTAGCGAAAAAGGTTTTTCGATATAGGCATCTGCCCCTACTTCCAGACCTTCTATTCTGGAATTAATCGAACTTTTTGCCGTTAAAAATATAATCGGGATGTGGCTGAATTGCACATCTGTTTTTATTTTTTTACAAAGCTCGATACCATCCATTACAGGCATCATAATATCACTAATAACCAAATGAACATTTTCCTGCTCTAATATTTCAATGGCCTGTACGCCATCCAAAGCACGCATAACATGATAAGATGCACTTAGCTCGCGACTCAAGTAGTTAAGAATTTCGACATTATCCTCCACAATCAAAATCACTGGTTTGCCTGTATCGTCGGCATCGACGACTTCGTTACTGAATATCTCGATTTGAGCATCTTCTTGATTACCCTTCAAATCCATCTCGTAGTCTTGATGAATAGGAAGCGACAACAGAAAAGTATTTTGTTGCTCATTACGCAGATGAACTTCAACCTTTCCTTTGTGCAATTCAGCAAGCGAACGTGCCAACGGAAGCCCTATGCCAGTTCCTTCTTGTTTTTGATTGACTTTTAGTCGAAAGAAAGGTTCGAAGATTTTTTCTTTACTTTCATGATCAATAATAAAACCGTCATTGGTAAACTCAATGTGAAAAAGTAAATCATCGCTACTAAATGGCAGGAGCTTTACTTTCACCGAAGTGTCGGCATATTTAACAGCATTATTGATTAGATTGCTAATAATCTTTTTACATGCCTCGATATCGACATAGGCATGTAGGGTTATTCTAGGCAGCTCAATTTTATAGTTTAGTTTTTTCTGTTCTGCTGCTGGCTTGAAGATCGTAAACACCTCATTGAGTAACTCGTTGATGTCGGTTTTGGTGAAATTCAAACTAAAGTTATTTGCTTCTGCTTTTCGGAAATCTAATAATTGATTAGTAAGGTCGATGAGGCGATTGGTATTCTTTTTAATCATAGTCAAATTATCAAATGTTTCTGGATTGGTATTCTTATCAGATAGTAGTTTATCTAATGGCATTTTGATTAATGTTAATGGTGTTTTGATTTCGTGGGCAACATTCGTAAAAAAGTCAATCTTGGCATTATAAATTTCTCGTTCTTTACCAATCTGGATAGTCTCTATTTCTCTTTTATTTTTTTCACTAATTGCTAAGTGATAGTACCTAAATAGCACAACGGCAATTGTACAGAATAGAACAAAATATGACACATAAGCCCAGTCAGAAGCCCACCAAGGTGGCATAATGTCGATACTGAGTTTTGTTTCTTGGATACTCCAAACATTATCGTTGTTCGCTCCTTTAATCCTTAACACATAATGACCAGGTTGGAGTTTGGAAAAAGATATTTTACGCTGACTCGACAAGCTATACCACTGGTTATCTAAGCCCTGCATTTGATACTGAAAACTATTCATTTTGGGAATAACATAACTGAGTAGCGCTACATCAAAACTCAGGTTGGAGCGGTCGTAGGGAAGTTTAATTTTATCAGTATAAATAGGTGATCGGGTAATTGATGCTTCCTTATCGGCTATACTTAACTCTTTACCATTGGCTCTAATACCAGTGATATACACGGCAGGAATGTAGGTGTTTTTGATAAAAGATTCGGGTTTGAAGCTAATCATCCCAGCTACTGTACCAAAAAACAAGGTGCCATCTGCGCTCTTGCAAGAAGAATTATAATTGAACTGTTCGCTAGGAAGCCCATTTGCTTCTGTATAATTGGAGAATTTATCTGTTTTTAGGTTGAGCATGGACAAGCCTCTGGATGTAGAGACCCAACAGTTTCCTTTATCATCCTCCACCACTCTAAAAACCTGATTATCTAGTAGTCCATCCTCGATACGATAGTTTTTAAATTTTCCTAAAATTGGGTTGTACCTCGAAAGTCCATGTTCGGTACAAAACCAAAAATCGCCATTTTTACTCTGGAAAAGGCTGTTAACATAGTTATCAAGTAGTCCATTTTTGTTACCTGCCACGTATTGAATTCTGCCTTTTTTGTTGGTGATAGGATTATAATAAAAGACGCCGTTCCCATAACTAGAAGCCCAAAGTGTACCTTGTGCGTCTTGATGAATACTCTGGATTTGAGTATTAAAGAACTCCATTCTTGTAAAATCGTCGGTATCTCGATTGTATTTATACAAACCAGACCATGTACCTACCAAAATATCTCCCTCTCGAGTTCTATACAGTGTGACAATAAAATTACTCCCAAATGATCGAGGTGATTCTCTCGAATAATGCCGAATAACTTTATTGGTTTTCAAATCCATTACATCGAGTCCATGCTCGTAGGTACCTATCCATAGGCGGTCGCCATCGGCTACTAAGCCATGCAAATTTCGGTAGGTAATACTTCCTTTTTTACCATCAGGCAGGAAAGATTTGATCTTACCTGTTTTCAAATCTAGTTGATTGAGCCCAGCATCTTCTGTACCAATCCAGAGTTTGCCGTACTGGTCCATACAAATTTCGTGAATCAGACTTCCGCTGATACTATTGTTAGGTAAAGGAAAATACTTTTTGAAACGATTGAATTCGGAAGAATAGTAATTTACACCTCCAAACTGAGTGCTAAGCCATATTCCATCTTCTTTATCCTTGAAAATCTGGTTGACAATATTATCGGAAATGGAATAGGGATTATATTTTTCTTTTTGGATATGTTTAAACTGAAGTTTTTTGAGGTCTAAAATAAAAAGCCCTGATTCTGTACCAAGCCACAACTTACCATTATTCTGCAAGATGGAATAAACATGAATGCCATCTTTTTGAGCGGCATTTTTAGAAATATCAACAACTTTTCCAGCCTTATAATTGTATAACCATAGTTTTTTCATGTTTCCGACCAACAAGGTTGTATCTGAAACTGTATGAAGAATCATATCGGTGAATATCTCTTTTCCTCCTGTTAATTTTGAAAAATCATACGAGGTAAAATCTCCTTTTTGAGCATTATAATGGCTAATCGTGCCATTACCACTAGCAATCCAAACTTTCCGTGCCTCTGAAACATGAATAGAGACGGTATAACCTGCCCAACCAAAGGTCTGAACTTTACCTGTTTTTTGATTATACCGATACAATTGATGATCAGCGATAACCCAAATACCCCCGTTATAATCGCCTCTCAACATCCGAACCTCGCCTGGAGGAATTAATTTGAAAGCCGTAAATCGCTCTGTAAGAGGGTTGTAAATGTATATACCCTTATGTGTTCCTATCCATAGTTTTTCATCTTTAGCCTCATATATAGACGATATCGCATCATCGCCAAGGCTAGTAGAGTCACCATGTTTGTTTCTGAAGATTTTGAATGTATTTCCGTCAAATCGATTCAACCCATTACGACTGGCAATCCAAATAAACCCCCTTTTATCTTGAATAATATCACGAGTGGCATTGCCCGACAACCCATCTGAAACCTTATAGCTTTTGAAATAATACCGAACATCCTGCCCTGCACAAGCCATACTAAAGAGTAAACCACAAATCGTAATGAGAAGATTTTTCACCTAATTATTTCTAAATAATGATAGTATTAAAGTATGCTTGTGAAGCAACTTTTGTAAATATATCCCTATGTAATTACTGTTTTTTCACAAAAATAAACATTGAGACAGATTGATTTTAAATTGAGACTCAGCGATTATTCCATTAATAAATTAAGCAAGAACTTCGTAAAAAATTTCAATTATATCCAATTTATTAATCAAATAGTAACAATAATGGATTCTAAAAATCCATCTAAACAACCATTTTGATGAAAAAAAACTTGTACAAATTGGCACAAGGTACGAAAAAGCTTTTGCAAAGCGGACTATCTCCAAAGACAGCCTTTGCAGTGCTTTTCAGTATGCTTGTAGCTATATCTGGAGCCGCTCTGGCTCAGAAAAACACCTCTATTTCTGGTAAAATTATGGACAAACAAGGTACTTTACCGGGTGTTTCGATACTTGAGAAAGGTACTAGCAATGGAACGAGAAGTGATGGTAATGGAAAATTTACCTTAACACTTTCTTCTGATGCAAAAATATTAATCATTTCTCACGTAGGGTATCTTACCAAAGAAGTCGATGCAAAAAACAAATCTTTGGTTGAAATTACACTAGAAGAAGACCAAAAAACCTTAGAGGAAGTAGTCGTAATCGGTTATGGTTCATTGAACAAAAGAGAGGTTTCAAGTGCTATTACACACTTAGGTTCGAAGGATTTATTACGTGTGGGTGGCAATAACCCATTGATGGCTATCCAAGGAAAAGTAGCAGGGCTTTCGGTAACCAATACAGCCAGTGCAGACCCTAACTCTTCACCTAGTATCCAGCTTCGTGGAGCATCTTCACGTAGTGCAGGTCTTGGACCATTGTTTGTCGTAAACGGTATCCCCGGAGGAAATATCGATAACATCAATCAAAACGAGATTGAATCTATCGACGTACTAAAAGGCGGTGCGGCATCTGCAATCTATGGAACACGTGGTAGTAATGGGGTTATTGTAATCACTACGAAAAAAGGCTCTGCCGAACCTCGTTTGTTTTATGATAGCTATGTCACTTTTGATTATCTAGCCAATGAATTGAAGGTACTTTCTAAAGACCAATTCCTTGCGAATAAACGTGGTGTAGATTTTGGTGGAAATACCAACTGGATGAAAGAAGTAAGCCGTGCGCCTTCTTTCTCTCAAAAGCATACCTTACAATTTTCTGGCGGAAACGGTCAAACGAACTACTTCACTTCATTAGACTTTAGAGATGCTGAAGGAATTGACTTACGTTCAGCAAAAAGAGAGTACGGCGGTCGTGTTAACATCAACCATACTTCAGCTAACAACTTGGTGGCTTTGACTTTTAGTGCAGCACCACGCTATGCCAAAACAAGTGGAGCAGACTACAGCGGATTTAACTATGCTTTAACCCTAAACCCAACGTTATCAGTTAAGGATGTTGCGGGCAAATACAACTATATTACTTCTGGTTTTTTTGCCAACAACCCTGTAGAAATTGCCAAGAATATTTTGGCTGACCAAGAGTTTAAGTTATTGGATTTCAATGGTTCTGCCAAGTTGAATATTCTTCAAAACTTAAACACTAGTGTAACTTTTGGAGAAGTAAGTTCTTCGTATCGTAATATGAACTTTACACCATCTACTATTACACCAGTAATCAATGGTAGTGGTCGTAATACAGCTTCACAATCGTTGGATGAATATGACCAGAAAAGTGTGGAATGGTTAGGCAATTACTTCTTAGACATCAAAAAACATTCTGTTAAACTACTCGCTGGATATTCATATCAATATTTTACAGCATCTGGGTTTAGTGCTAGCAACGAGAAGTTCCCATCAAATGTACTTACTTACAATGCATTAGGAACAGGTCTTTGGAACTTAGAAAAAGGAATCAACAACGTAGGCTCATACAGAAATAGCTCTAAATTGATTGCCTTCTTTGGCCGTTTGAACTACGATTTTGATCAAAAATATTACTTATCAGTAAGTCTTCGTAAAGAAGGTTCTTCGAAATTCGGCTATGATAACAAATGGGGTTACTTCCCTGCTGCTTCTGCTGCATGGCACCTAACGCAAGAAAACTTCATGAAGGGTGTTTCTTGGTTGAATGAATTAAAGCTACGTGCCGATTATGGTGAAACAGGTAACCAAGATTTTGGTAATTACTTATCACTTGATACGTATGGTAGTTATGGTTATTATCCGTTCAATGGTACTTCTTACCAAGTATGGGGACCAAGCCAAAACACCAACTACAACTTACGTTGGGAAAAGGCTATCAACTTCAATGCTGGTCTTGATTTTGCACTATTGGATAATAAAATCAGCGGTAGCATAAACTACTACGTGCGTACTAACAAGGATTTGTTGGGTTCTTACAACGTACCGAACCCACCGAATATTCAGGGAAGTACCTTCGCCAACGTAGGTACGATGAGAAACACAGGGGTTGAATTACAATTAAGTGCCGCTGTGGTAAATAAAGGAGACTTTAGCTACAACCTTAGCTTGACAGGTGCATACAATGATAACAAATTTGTATCCTTCTCTAGTGACCTGTTCAAAGGACAAACTTATATCGACGTAGTAGGAATGCCAGCACCGGGCAGCCCAGGTACTCTTCAACGTTTGCAAGAAGATAGACGCATTGGTAGTTTCTATGCACTCAAATCAGCAGGAGTAAATGAAAGTGGCGCATTATTGGTGTACAACAAAAACGGCGATATCATCCCAGCAAATCAAGCTAACAACGACGACAAACAATTTATAGGAAACGGTCTTCCTAAATTCACGACAGGTATTTCAAACAATTTCAAATACAAAAATTGGGATTTGAGTATCTTCCTTCGTGGGGCATTTGGTTATCAGTTATTTAATACTTATGCTTTCTACTTGGGTACGCCTGCTACACAAGAAAATGCAAACGTTCTTGCTTCAGCTTACGATGGCGGTAAATACTCAAAACTTACTAGTACCTCAACTTACTCGTCACTTTCAGATTATTTCTTGGAACCGGGTGGGTTCTTGAAAGTGGACAATATTACCTTAAGTTATACTCAGCCTTTGAAAGTTAAGTTTATGAAATCGGCACGTATCTATGCTACAACTAGAAATTTGGCTACGTTCACGAAATACACTGGTGGCGACCCAGACTTAGTACAAGTCAACGGTTTGTATCCGGGTGTCAACAGTTCATTAAACTACTACCCTTCTACAACCCAATTGTTGATGGGCTTACAACTTACTTTTTAATTTCCTGATTAAAACTCCAAACATGAAAAAGAATATTATTTCAAAATACTTACTTCGGTTTTCTACCTGTATGCTGCTATCAATGACGATAGGCTGTACTAATCTGGACGAAGAGCTATACGACAGGATTACTTCAGAAAACTTTCTCCAAACACGTGACGACGTAATTCGAGATTTTTTACGTCCATTTGAGCATAGCTATTGGAGTATTCAAGGTGGCAATACATTTATGCTACAAGAAGATAGTTCAGACGAAATGATGACACCTAACCGCCAAGGTGACTGGTTTGATGGCGGTCAGTTCCAGCGCGTGCATTACCACACTTGGACGCCAAACGACGGTTTCACTAGCGACCCTTGGAATGCCCTTTATGGTGGTGTAACACTAGCAACAAACTCCATTGAAGACTTGGAGGGAATTTCAGACCCAGCTAGATTCAACATGACACGTGCTGAAGTAGATGGAATGATTGCCGAACTAAAGGTACTTCGCGCATGGTTAAATCTTCGTTTGTTAGATTTTTACAGAAATATCATAATCGTTACCAAAGTAAAAGGACAAAGTGCTGGTGGCTTACAAGTACCTCCTCAGGAAGCTTTCAATTTCATTGAAAAAGAACTGAAAGATGCCATTCCACAACTTTCTACCAATACCACTTTGGGTAATAACGTAGCTGGACGTTGGACAAAAGGCGGTGCAGCAGCATTATTAGTAAGATTGTATCTAAATGCTAAGGTGTACACGGGCACAGATCGCTTTGCTGATTGTGCTAAAGTATCTCAGGATATTATCAATGGCGTGTATGGTGGCTATGAATTAGAAAGCCGTTGGGATGCTCCTTTTGACTATACTAACCCTACTTCTAAAGAAACAATCTTCGGTTTTCCGGGAAGTTTCAGCTTAACACACTGGCAGTATGATGGTGGTATGTATTTCTGGATGTTACCTAACCTTGCTCCTAGTTATTTTGGATTTACTGATTTTGGTAATGCCAACCCTAAATATGCGATGCAACCCGGTCTTGATGTAGATGGAGTTGAATATAGTCATACACTAGGAAAACCATTTGTGAAGTTCCAAAAATACAAGGATGACTTACGTTTGAAAAAATATAAAAATCTTGGAAATAGCAAGCGTGAAGGTATGTTCTTGTATGGTTATTTACCTTATGTCAACTCATCTGGTAAACAAGATACTGTTAGAGGTTTCAAAGGTCCATACCCTCTTTACATAAGAGACCAAGTTGGTAAATTCCTTGATGCAAAACCAGGAACTATAATAGCCGACAAAGTTTCAAATATGAACAATGCCGATAACAACTCTGGAATTTTCCCTGTGAAGTATCCATACTATCCAAGTAGCGACGCCAACAAAATCTCTTCGGCTTATGCAGAAGTTCGTTATGCCGAAATTTACTACTCTTTAGCAGAATGTAAATACAGAGCTGGTGACAAAGCAGGTGCAGCAGCACTCTTGAATGCCGTACGTAAGCGTAACTACCCAGAAGGTTCACCAAGTTTATATAGCGCTAGTGGTAACGAACTTACAGACCGCGAAATGCTTGACGAATGGATGCGTGAATTCTTGGCAGAAGGTAGAAGAAGAACAGACTTAGTACGTTGGGGTGTATTCAGTACTGGTATTTGGTGGGATAAAAATCCTGATAAAGATAACCATACAGACATCTTCCCAATCGGACAAAATGTATTGAACGCTTCTCCACAATTAAAGCAAAACCCTGGTTACTAAAAATAATTTTTAATGAAATCTTACAAGCCCTTGGCTGTGCTAAGTACCGCATTTTTATGTGCGGTATTTGGTACAGCCAGTCTTGGTTCAGGCAGTACTTCTACTGGCTTTAAACCATCCCCAAAACAAACTATCGCCCCAACTCCACGTCCTCGTGAAGCTTGGGTTTTACGCTCTGTACTTGATTCAAAACCTAGAATTTTAAGTATTGCCTTACACAATAATCTTTGGCTTGCTTACAATACTAAAACAGCCTCATTGTACAAAGCTTGGTCTGGAAAAATCAATTTCAATGGCCCAGTTTACACTTCTTCGCATGGCCCACAACCCATTTCAACGGGTATTACCTATATGGAGGAAACCGACGAAAACCCGTGGCACATCGAAGTAAACGGCAAACAAATTACACCCGAAGTTAACTACAAAGGTCATACTATTCTGAACAATCAGGTTATCCTGAAATACGAATTAGCCTATCAAGGTCAGAAAATTTTAGTAGAAGAAAAACCTGAATTCTTTGAAGCTGGAAATGGCAAAGCGGGTTACGAACGTGTTTTTACGGTAAAAAATATACCCACTGATGCTAAAGTATCAATAAATATGCACTTGGCTTCGATGCTGGCTACCACTGATTATTCAACAGATGGGAAATTTGTAGTGAGTAATCAACGTGATGAGCAAAGCCAAAATCAGGCTTTTAAAGCAATTGATGGAAAACTGACGTTAAACAATACGGGTAAAACTACCTTTTCTATTCACCTAACACCAAAACCTGAACAACCTCTAGCTACGCAAACGATGAGCAGATCTGAAATGATTGCGAATCTTTTTGCCAAAAGTGATTGTAATACCTGTCATAATCAGGACGTAAAAACGGTGGGGCCATCGTACAAAGCCATCGCTGAACGTTACGAAAACAATGAGCAAAACCGCAATACGCTTATTGCCAAGGTAATCAAAGGCGGAGCTGGAAATTGGGGACAAATCCCGATGTCGCCACACCCTACTCTAAAAAAGGAAGATGCTGATGCAATGGTTTCTTACATCATGAGTCTCGATGCAGCCAAAGAAAGAGAACAAGCTGCGAGTAAACTGATGCCAAGACCTGCCTATAAGATTATTCTCAAAGCAGAAAAACCAAACCAATCCGCTAAAACCGAAAAACAAGGTATCGCCATCAACGTGTATCAATTTGCCAATGCAATTGGCGAAGTCCCTGAAGTAAATGATGAAATGTTGCCTGTAAAATCTGGTTCTATCAATGCTTTGCACTTAGATGAACAAGATTTTGGTGACTTGAAAGATAACTTTGCCATTTATGCCAGCGGTTTTATCAACATCAAGAAAACAACCAATATTGACTTTAGATTAGTTTGTGATGATGGCGGTAAACTCTTTATTGATAACAAACTCATTATCGATAATGGCGTAAATCACGGTTTGCAACCTACCGACGGCGAAATTATTTTGAAACCGGGCAAGCATCCTTTCAGGTTAGAATACTACCAAGGTTTGTACGGTAAAGGGCTTTCGTTACAATGGCGACCTTACGGTAGCAAGGCTTTTGTAGTAGTACCACCTTCTGTGTTTACTTATAAAGAATCTGCCATTAAAAATACAGGACAAACAGCGATTAAGGTTCAGAAAAATGATATTCCGGGTGACCAATCACCATTGGTTGCGGTGCATCCAAGCTTTACTTTATCGCAGGCAAGACCAGACAATTTTCAGCCCAAAGTAGGTGGAATGGATTTTCTATCTGATGGTAGAATGGTCGTGAGTACTTGGGATTCTCTGGGTTCTGTATATATTATTGACGGACGAAAAGCGGCTTCTCCAATTGATATCCAAGTGAAGCGTATCGCTTATGGGCTTGCCGAACCTTTGGGTTTGAAAGTGGTGGATGATGAAATTTACATCATGCAAAAGCAAGAACTCACCAAACTAGTTGACTTAAATAAAGACGAGATTATTGATGAGTACCAAACCATTTGCAATGGCTGGAAAGTCTCGGCCAATTTCCATGAATTTGCTTTTGGGCTAGTTTATAAAGATGGCTATTTCTACGGAACACTCGCTACAGCCATTAACCCGGGTGGTGCAAGTACCAAACCACAAATTCCTGACCGTGGAAAAGCCATCAAAATTTCAAAGAAAGATGGTTCATTCTCGTTTGTAGCTTCGGGTTTAAGAACACCTAACGGCATAGGTTTAGGCGTAGATAATGAAATTTTTATCGCTGATAATCAAGGAGACTGGTTACCTGCCAACAAAATTGTTCATTTACAAGAAGGTGCTTGGTATGGTTCTCGTTCAGTAGATTTTGAAGGTACTGCCAATCGTCAAGAAACACTGCCTGTGGTGTGGCTTACACAAGACGAAATTGGTAATTCGCCAAGCCAGCCAGCCAAACTTAATATTGGTCCTTATCAGAATCAAATGATTCACGGCGATGTAACCCACGGAGGAATCAAAAGAGTATTTGCCGAAAAAATAAACGGTACGTATCAAGGTGCAGTATTTAGATTTACGCAAGGTTTAGAAGCTGGTGTAAATCGCCTTGTGTGGAGTCCAGACGGCGCATTGTATATTGGTGGTGTGGGTTCAACAGGCAACTGGGGGCACGCTGGTAAATTTAGTTATGGTTTACAAAAAATGACCTTCAATAATAAAGTAACTTTTGAAATGCTTGCCATTCGTGCCAAATCGGATGGTGTAGAAATTGAATTTACAGAACCTTTGAAAGAAGGTGTTGGCGAAAAAGCGTCAGACTATGACATTCGTCAATGGTGGTTTAAGCCAACTGGCGATTATGGTGGTCCTAAATTAGATAATGAAAGCTTACCTGTAAAATCAGTAAGTGTATCTGCCGACCGCAAGAAAGTAACACTACAACTAGCTGGTATGAAAAGTAAACACGTTGTTTATATCCACTTAAACAGAAAAACGATTGTTAGTCAAAATGGCAATAATCTGTGGAGTACGGAAGCTTGGTACACGATGAATGTTTTACCATAATGAAGAATAAGATGTAATCGAACATGAGTCATCCCTAATTTTAAAATTGAGATTATTTACCAAGTTTTCACTCAGCATAAGACGCAATCATTTTGTATTTACTGATAGAATATAAATTGTAAAATAATCGCTCATTTAGACAATCACTAAATTAGGGATGGCTCATATTTTTGCATAAAGCTCAATAATGCAATAACCATTTACCTTACAAATACTTACCTAAATTCAATTCGGCATCGCTATTCTGTTGCAACCCCTTAGCAAATAGGTTTTTCATTCTAATAGCCGCTTCTGGTTGTGCCAAGGCTTCAAAGAAACGAGTTTGGGTATCCATAATCTGTTCATTTTTAGGATTTACCGCTCTTTCATTGATGATAGATTTGATTTCTGCAATTACTTTTTTATCAAACGACGCAATGCGTTGAGCCAAATTTTCTACAAAAGCATCTAATTCGTCGTCGGCAATAGCACGGTTTACCCAGCCATAAGCGGTGGCAGTTTCGGCATCGAAATCACTTCCACTTAAAATAATTTCTAATGCTTTTGCTTTGCCAGTCAGTAAATGTAATCGTTCCATTCCGCCACCACCAGGGAAGATACTAAATCCAATTTCTGGCTGACCAAAAATCGCTTTTTCTTTACTCGCAAATCGCATATCCATTGCCTGTGCAAATTCGCTACCCAATCCTCTGGCTCGTCCTCTGATAGAGGCAATACTGACAAAAGGAGCTTGTTCAAAGCGTTTGGCAATATCTGGCCAAGATTTTGAAAGTCCTGTTTTTCCAGCACCTTTTGGGAAGCCCGTTGCTTTCAATACGTCTAAATGGGCAATGAAAAAGTCAGGATTTGCACTTTCAAAAACTACGACTTTTAGTTTTTCAGCGGCTTCAAATTCGTCGATTAGCACGATTAATTCTTCTGACATTTCTGGGCCAAACAGGTTGATTGGCGGATTGTTAATAATTACTTTCCAGTAACTATCGCTTATTTTTTGTGTTGTTAAAATCATATAATTACGTTTTTTTATTGCAAAACAAAATCCATTACTTTATTTTTGCAAGTAGTTACTAATATGTGAAGTAATAACAAAAAGTAAACTAATATTGATAGTCATCTACTTATGTCTGAAAAAAAATGTAATTATATTGAATGTCCTATTACCAGAACTGCTGATGTCATCGGTGGTAAGTGGACTTTACCCATTATTTTTGCTTTGATATACGAAACCAAACGTTTTAAAGAGTTGGAAAGAAGTATCGAGGGCATCAATACTCGTATGCTCGTGAAAGAACTCAAGCAATTAGAAGACAATGGTCTTGTCATTAGAAAAGTCTATGCCGAAGTGCCTCCAAGAGTAGAATATTCTCTGACTGAAAAAGGGAAGGCTTTGAGAAAAGTATTAATAGAAATGAGAGAATGGGGAAATGAGTACCTTTTATCTCCGCGTTTATGAATGGCTAAATCGAAATCTTCTGTGAGTGATGTTAAGTCCTATTTTTATAAAAGTCAATTAAAAGAAGCCCGAAATTCAAGCGGACTTTGCTTTGTTTTTGTCTTAAATAATTTATTAAACGATTGTGAATGTTCAAATCCCAAACCGTAGGCTATTTCACTAACAGATAATTCGGTAGTTGATAATTTCTCTTTGGCTTTTTCAATGAGTTTTTCGTGAATATGCTCTTGTGTAGTTTTACCCGTAAGTTGTTTGAGCATACTACTCAAATATTTGGCTGATAAATTTAAATTATCTGCAAAATATTGCACCGTTGGAAGCCCATTTGAAAGCAATGCTTCATTATCAAAATAATCATTTAGGAGGTCTTCTAATTTACTAAAAATACTATTATTAGTAATTTTTCTTGTGATAAACTGGCGTTCATAAAATCGCTGTGCATAAGTAAATAATAGTTCTAACTGAGCTATTACTACGTCTTGGCTAAATTTATCAATATTGTTATTAAACTCTAATTTGATATTATCAACGATACTGTTAATAATACTTTCTTCTTTTTCAGATAGAAAAAGGGCTTCATTGGTCGCATACCCAAAATAATCGTATTGTTTTATTTTTTTAGCAAGTGCTGTATTCCATAAAAAATCAGGATGAATAAACATCATCCAACCTCGAAGGTCGGGAGGTGTACCGTTTTCTTCACCTCGCAGTATTTGTCCGGGCGACATAAAAGCCATTAATCCGCCATCAAAATCATACTTCTGTTGCCCATATAAAAGGTTATCACATCCACGTTTTAGCGAAACAGCATAAAAGTCAAAAATGACAGCATTGACATTGCTTTCTGATTTTAAGTTAGCTACATCAATAATACTGATGAGTGGATGATGTGGATTTTGAAGCCCCAAAAGGCGGTATCCTTCATTAATTGTTTTGATTCTATATGGTTTTGAATGAGTCATTTTTAACTAAAAATTGTGTCGTTTGAAAGGATATTTTAATTTAATCATTATTAGGGAGATAGCAATAAATATCGTTTCCAAGAGAGCTAATCCGTAATCTCCAGCTTTTAGCAATAAAACCATTATCAGGATGTAAATCATAGCATTCAAAACATTGGCCAAAAAAAATGTTTGTGGAATACATAGCATCAATCCAATAAAGATTGATAAAACTCCAAAATAGGGCATGACAGATTGTTGAACACCTAAATGATTCATTGTTTCGATTTGCTGAGTCGTTAATGGTTGAAATGCGTCCCAACCGTGTATTAAGCTCAGATATACGGATAGTACAAGTAAAATGATTGCTATGATTCTCATATTGCTGTTTTTTATTTACTGAGGTCAAGTTTTAAACACATTACTCAAGATTTGCTTTCTTGAAAAGCTAATTGCAAAGGCAAAGACCTTAATCGTTTTCCTGTCAAGTTAAAAACCGCATTAGCGATGGCTGGGGCAATGGGTGCAATTGGCGGTTCGCCAACACCAGAAGGCATATCAGCCCCTTCGTGTAAAATTACTTCTATTTCGGGTGCATCACTCAGCCTAACTACTTGATAATTATGAAAATTGGGTTGTTCAAATTGCCCATTTTCGATAGTACCTTGTTCGTACAGACTTGCACTTATTGCCATCATAGTAGCTCCTTCTACTTGCTGACGTATTCCATCTGGATTAATAATTTTGCCTGGGTCAATGGCTTGTATAACCTTGGTTACTTTAATCAAGCCGTCTATAATTTTAACCTCAACTACCGCCGCCGAAATTGTTTTACGGTCATCGCAAATAGCCAAACCACGCCCAATATCTGTCGGTTTTGATAAATTCCAACCTGATTTTTCAGCTATTATTTCAAGAATTTTTTTTCTTCGTGCCAACTGAACTGTATCATCACAATGGTCAATTCTAAACTTTAGCGGATTTCCATTCGCCTTATATGCCAATTCATCCATAAAACTTTCTATCGCAAAAGTATTAGCAAACATTCCCACACCTCGCCACATACTTGTTTCAAAAGGGAGATTGTTATGCCAAACGGTAGTCTTGATATTGGGAATTTGGTAAGCACATCGAGAGCCATGTCCTGCAACTACAAAATCTGCCCCTAAAATAGGTTCTGCAATGGCAGGAAGAGCTTTGAACGCCATTGGCCCCGTAGCAATGTCATGTTCGAAAGCTAAAATTTTACCATCTTTCCCCAGTTTTCCTTTTAAAACATGATGCGTGTTGGGTCTGACATATCCATTTTGAAATTCTTGCTGACGGGTATAAAGTAAGTGAACAGGTTTACCTACGGCCTTTGATAACTTTACAGCCTCGACAACATTACTTTTGAATGATTTTCGTCCAAATCCACCTCCCAAATAAGCAGGTATAATGTCAATATTTTCTTTTTCGATGTCTAAAGCTTCTGAGACAACAGTTTGTATGTAAGCTGGATTTTGAAAAGAGGTGTAAAGGGTTACTTTATTATCTTGATAATCAGCCACGACAATTGAAGGCTCTAAACACGCATGAAAACCAATAGGTGTACGAAACTCGCCAATAATTGCTTGGTTGGATACTTTATTGGTATCACCATCATTTTGAATATTTACTCCATTTCCATTACCGACAGTTATTAATTTTTCAATATCTTTTGTGTTAATATTTGTGGCAAAGTCCCAATCAGCTTTTATTCTTTCAACAGCCGTTTCAACAGCAAATCTGGTAGTTGCTACTACACCAATCCAAGTATTTTCTTCAACTATTTTTAATACTCCCTTCGTATTTTTGGCATTACTTGTGTCAGCACTTTTCAGTTTTCCATTAAAATAAGGACTGTAAAGTACTGCTCCATAAACCATATCGGGCAGAGTGACATCAATCCCATAAATAGGTTTCCCAAGAATTTTATCTGGTAAATCAATTCTTTTGGCTTCTTTTCCTACATATTTAAAATTGTTGGAAGACCTTAATGTAGGCTTTTCAGCAATTTCCCATTTACTAATCTGCTTGGCTAAGTCAGCATAGGATATTTTCTTATCAGCACTTATCAACATTCCATCTTTTGTAGAGATGGAAGAAACTGGAACATTCCATAATTTAGAAGCTTGAAGCTTGAGCGTTTCTCTGAGTGTAGCTGCAACTTCACGAATAATTACATAAAAAGATGATGTGCTATTGCTTACCCCCGTATTTGAAAGTACGCCATTTTTAGAATTGGCATGAACTACTTTTATTTTATCAAGCTGAATATCTAATTCCTCAGCAGCAAGCATGGCGAAACCTGTAAAGATACCTTGTCCCATTTCGACCTTTGGCGATTTCAAGGTAATAGAATTATCAGCATTCAATTCAAACCATAATTTTGGGTCTAAATCCGAAACATCTGCTCCTATTTCCATTTCGGATGTGATGTCACTAATTTTTCTTCTAATGGTTTGTCTTCCAAAATAGAGTAAAGCCAATACTCCCACTAAGCTTGAACCAGATATTGCCAAAAATTTTCTTCTTGAAAATCCCTTTTTGTTTTTTTTATCAGTGTTTTCCATCGCTTTTTAATTTTGCAGCTAAAAGAATTGCTTTAATAATTCGAGGATGCGTGCCACATCGACAGATATTTGAAATACCGTTTTTAATATCCTCAACGGTAGGGTTAGGATTTTCTGCTAAAAGTTTAGCGGCAGCCATCATAAAACCCGATTGACAGTAACCACATTGTGGAACTTGAATATCAAGCCATGCCTGTTGTACTGGATGCAAGTGGTTTTCATCTTCGGAGAGTCCTTCGATAGTAGTTATTTTCTTCCTATTTGCCATTTGGACAGGGTAAGAACATGAGCGGATTAACTCTCCGTCAACATAAAGAGAGCAAGCCCCACATTGGGCTTGCCCACAACCAAACTTTGTTCCTTTCAGTTTTACCTCATCACGAATGAGCCAAAGCAAAGGCATATCGGACTCTACATCCAAGGTTGTGGGCTTATTATTGATAGTTAGCGTCAGTTTCATATTAAATCAATTGAGTAACTTTTATCTAATTTTTTACTACTGCAATATTTACAGAAATTAGATAAAAGATGTAGCCAAAAGACATAATGTTGTAGCCAAAAGGAAGATGTCTATGCCGAAGTTCCCCCGCGTGTCGAGTACTCGTTGACTAATAAAGGAAAAGCCTTAAAAAACGTACTTATCGAAATGCGAGAATGGGGTAATCAGTACCTCTCATTATCGACCACATAGTTAAATTAATTGAGATTAAAACTCATTTTTCTAAATTCAACAGGCGTCATTCCTGTCTGCTTTTTGAATAATCTGGTAAAATAAGATGGACTTTCAAAGCCCAATTCATAAGCTATTTCGGCTACGCCTTGCTCTGCGATTTGTAAAAGATTTTTAGCTTCTGAAATAAGCGAAATATGTATTAACTCCATGGCGGTTTTGCCCGTTTCTTGTTTCAGTAAATCACTTAAATAGCGTGGAGAAAGATACAGTTGCTCCGCCAGTTTGTTGACGGAGGGTAGCCCATTTGCTTGCAATTCTCCACTTTTAAAATATGTTTTTAATAAATCTGTAAACTTCGTAGCAGTTTTGCCCGTTACCTCTGCCCTATTGATAAACTGCCTTTTGTAATACCGTTGAGCATACATGAGTACAGACGCTACATGACTCAAAATAATCTCACGACTGTACTCGTCGGTATTATTGAGATATTCGCCTTTTATTTTGTCGTGAAGTTCCCACATAATCGCTTCTTCTTTGGGCGAAAGGTGCAAAGCTTCGTTTGTTTCATAGTCGAAATATCCGTATTTCTCAATACTTTGATGCAATTCGTGTCCATTCAAATAATCCTCATGAATCAATAACATAAACCCTTTTTCTTCAAATTGCAGGTTTTTCATTTCGATTATTTGTCGTGGTTTTACAAATATCATAGAGCCATTGGTATGATCGTAAGGGGTACGACCATACAGAATTACGCCCGATTTTATCTTTTTAAAACCAATCATATAACAATCGCTTGTAAATTCTCGGTCGCCCAATGGACAGCCCGACTGGCAACCAACTACACTGAAAAGTGGGTGTTCGGGCATTGCCCAGCCATTGCCACGATGCAATTCGCTAAGGGTTTTGTAGTGTTTCATGGTATTTTTCGAAACAAAAAATCTAACGTATTTAATTATACGAAAAGCTCTTCTTTAAGCTTTCTGAAGGAACAAATTAATGTAAGCACTCACCAACGTTGGATATTGATGCTGAGGACCATGTCCAGTTTCATGCAAAATAAGATGCTGGATGGTAGGGGCATTTTTCAATAACGGAAACCAGTTTTCCACGGCAAAACTTATATCATTATCACCCGAAACCACAAAGACTGGTGTTTGAAGAGTTTTATAACGTTCTCTTAAATTGAGCTTGTCTTCTCTAAAAGCTATCGAGCCCGCAAAGTATCGTTGCAGAATGTCCTGAGTGGCAGGGATGAGACTACGGTCTAAGCGTTGGGCAATACGTTCGTGCGAAGCTTGAGCCAATTGTTTGCTTTTTTCAGAAGATGGTTCAAAAAACAATACATATTCGTCTTCTAAATCGTTGGTAGGCTTCAAGGCTTTTTCAAAAAAGATAGGCTGAATTGGAATTTCAGTATTTCCTGGAGGGTTTGTTCCTACCAAAACCGTTTTCAACACTCGGTCGGGATACTGAAACATAAGACTTTGAGTAACCAAACCTCCATACGACCAACCCAATACATTAAACTGTTGAATATCCAAATAATCAAGGAGTTGGATAATTTCTTTGGCTACATCAATGGTATTTAAAGGAAGTTCGCCTTCCGAAAGACCAATACCCGAATAGTCGAAAATCGTAACTGTATTTTGAGACGCTAATCCGTCTAAAAAAAGTGGATCCCAAGTGTCTAAAATCCCTCTAAATCTGTTCACTAAAACAAGGTGTTCACCAGTACCAAACTGACGATATGCTCTTTTTTTACCACCAATTGTGGCAAATTGAGTTGCCGCGGTTAATGCTAAAGATTCCATTGGAGTACTATTTTGAGGTTAGAAATTATTGAGAAAATCACTTGCTTGATTGACAAATAGTTCAGGGTATTGATAAAAAGAACCATGTGCCGAGTCGGGATAATAAGACAACACCGCATTAGGCAACTGCTTGAACAACAGATAGGAATTGTCTGAATCCATCATTTCGTCATTGCTTCCTTGGATGATTAACACAGGGTGTTTAATAGATGCCAAGTCGATGGTCACAGGGTCTGTTCCCCATTCGGTAATGGCTTTCATTTGTGCCATAATTGCTTTTTCGTTGGCTTCTTGGTCACGGTCAACAGTTCTGGCATACAGTCTTTGTAAAGTTGCCATCCCTTTCGAGCGACTTACTTCCGACGGCGTAAAGAAGATAAATAGAAAACGCTCAATTGGTGTTTTTTGCATAGCTTTTCCAATCAATTGAGGGAATTCCTCCAGTACTTTCGAGCCTTGCGGGGCTGCTCCAACAATAATTAATTTTCTAACTAAATCTGGATAATCTTGTACTAAATATTGAGCAATAAAACCGCCCAACGAAAAGCCTAAAACATCAAATTGAGAGATACCCAATGCTTTGATAAAAGCCACAGCTTCGTGGGTCATATCGGCTACCTTGTTAGGGGTTTCGCCTGAACTGTTACCAACACCAGTATTATCAAAAATAATTACTTCTCTTTCGGCTGCTAACCCGTTGAGAATAATAGGATCCCAATTGTCTAAAGTACCCGTAAAGTGTTGGAAGCCAATGACTGGAATACCTGATTTTTTACCAAACTGACGATAAGCATAATTATTACCGTTTACTTCGATGTATTGCGTAGCAGCTTCAGCCGCATAATTGATTTGAGTTGACATGTTATTGAGGAGTTATCAGTAAACCGAATTTGTGGAAAAGAATTTATTCAAAACTTACATCCTGAATATCAATTGATACCAAAACAGGGTCTAAGAAATAAGTATTATCGGCATCATTCAGAATGTAGATTTTTCTTTTTGTTCCGATTTGAAAGCCTGAAAACGATTGGTAACCTTCAATAATCTGCGTAGCCGACGAACCACCCAATACTTCTGGCCAATAATCGTGACGCTTTAATAAGCCCTCAGCATTGAAGTAAAAAACTTGACGTTTGCTATGCGTGGCAAAACCATCAGGATAAATTACTTCTAATCTTCGAAGCGTCTCGCCATTTTCTTCCCAAGTATCTAATTCGTTTAATTGAACCCCTGGTATCAAAAAGTTGAAAGGCGTTGTTGCGTAATTCCAAGTAGCGTAGCTTGAAAAATAAACCAATTGAGCTTTTGTCCAAGGAGTTTCTACACCATGTCCTTTGAAAGACTCACGAGGATTGATGAGTTCTTCAATCAATTTGCCGTTTTCATCAAACAATGCTACTTTATCGGGCGTAAAACTTGAAGTATAGCCTTTTTGAAATAGATTTTCCCAAGCACTTTGTTGTTCCCCTAATGAACCTTTGAATTTTACATCAGCCATCGCATTTTCATGTCCTTTGATAGCCCAAATAGCTCCGCCAATATTGGCGTGTAAATTTACAGATTGATATAAAGTAGCGTCTGCTGTTCCGCTGTGTGCTTTCAAAGCTTTTCCGAGTAATTCTTGTGCGTTTTTCATGGTTAATTTCGATTTTAATGATTTAGATTATTCCAGAATTTGTTAGTGCGTGCTGGACATTCGATTCAAGTTTAATGTTAGTAAATCTATTTGTATCGCTTTATATTTACAAGTAGTTACTAAAATGTTAAGCAATAACAAAAAGTAAATTATTGCTGATAATCAAATAGTTACAAATTCAAATAAATTTAATTATCACCATGTGCGGCAATACTTACCTCTTTCCAAGCTTCAATTTCTTCAAGGCGATTTTTATAAACTTGATTCACCACATGGTAAGCGATTTTGCCCAGTAGTAATCTTTGTGGTGGATTTTCGCTGTTGACTACTTTCAAAATGGCTTCTACGGTAGCTTCTGGTTTTCCCCAAGTCGCTGGATTTTCGCCAGAGGCTGCAAAGGCTGCACGTACTGGTGTGTAGTCTTCGATACTGTCGGTAGTTTGAATAGCCGAAGCTCCTGCCCATTCTGTGGCAAAACCGTTTGGTTCGATGAGTGTAAACTTGATTCCTAAGTGAGCTACTTCCGAGGCAATGGTTTCGCTAAGTCCTTCTACGGCAAATTTTGAAGCATTGTACAAACCTAACATAGGCAAAGTAGTAAGTCCCAAAAAGCTGGATACTTGAATAATATGTCCACTTTTTTGCTGACGCATAATGGGCAAAACTGCTTGTGTCACCCACAAAAGTCCAAAGAAATTCGTTTCCATTTGGTCTCTGGCTTGCTGCTCGGTCGTTTCTTCTACTGTACCGAATAAACCATAACCAGCATTATTGATTAAAATATCAATGCCTCCAAAATGGGTAGCTACTTGACTCACAGCGTTGATTACATCTTGGCGGTTGTTTACGTCTAATTGTACGGGTAAAATATTATCGCCATAGGTACTTACAAGGTCGTCTAAAGCAGCGATGTTGCGGGCCGTTGCGGCTACTTTGTCGCCACGTTTCAAAAATGCTTCTGCCCAAAGTTTTCCAAATCCTCTTGATGCTCCTGTGATAAAAATTGTCTTGCTCATGATGTCGTTTGTTTTTTGTTTATTTTGATATGACAAAGTTACTCCAGCCCCTTGCCAAACGACTAACCCATTTCAGCGGAAGAATAGCACAGAAATACGAAAGAGGGAGATTTGTGATAGAACCGTTGATTTGTGCTACAAAAAAAACTGATACCTGAGCTTTTCAACAAAGCTACATTGAGCTTTCTAACAAAGAAGTCCCATGATTTTCGAGAGAACTTTGCAGAAACAAAATTCAAGAAAAATGACAAAGGTTTGGTTTATTACAGGTAGCTCAAAAGGTTTAGGCAAAAGCCTTGCTTTAGAAGCACTAACAAACGGTGATAAGGTAGTTGCCACCGCAAGAAATGTTTCACAATTAAATGATTTGATAGAGCAATTCCCGAATCAAGTATTGGCACTTCCGCTGGATGTAAGCAACAAGGCACAGATTGATACTGCTGTTGCTGAAGCAGTATCGCATTTTGGTAGAATTGACGTATTGGTCAATAATGCAGGATTTGGTATTACGGGTGCAGCCGAGGCATTTACCGATGAACAAGTTCGTAGTCAGTTAGAAGTGAACTTATACGCTCCTATCGAAATCACTCGTGTTGTTTTACCTATTATGCGTAAACAACGTTCTGGACGTATCCTTCAAATTAGTTCTATTGGTGGACGTGTTGGCAATCCTGGCTTAACTATGTATCAAGCCGCCAAATTTGGTTTAGCGGGTTTTACCGAAGCACTAAGCAAAGAAGTAACACCTCTGGGCATCAAAGTAACGTCTATTGAACCGGGAGGTTTTCGTACCGACTGGGCAGGTGCATCTATGAGCTTTGCCGAAGATATAGAGGGTTATGAAAGTACTGTAGGTGGTATGAAAGCGTATATTTTCTCAGGAAAATATGTGCCTGTGGGAGACCCTGCCAAAGCCGCTAAAGTAATGTTTGAACTGGCATCACATCCAGAGCCACCTGTGCATTTGGTATTGGGAAGCGAAGCAACGGCTATTTTGAGAAGTGCTGATGAAAACCGAAAAGTAGAGTTTGAAAAATGGCTTGACGTAAGTAACTCTACCGACCACGACGAAGCGGAAAATATCTTTGAAACAGAAGAAGGTAGAAAGTTTTTGAGCAGTAAAGGAATTATTTAAAAAGCATAATTTCCTGTATTACCATTAACGAGCGAGTTGATTCGCTCGTTAATGGTAAACTCAAAGCTTGTGAAAATTGTATTAATACTGAAAACTGATTAATTTGAACCTAATATGAAAGCTGAAAACGAGAATAAAAAACGTGCGAGTATTACCTACTCTTGCTATTACAAACAAAGCAGAGAAGGTGAGCAGTTTGTGCCTGACCATGTATTGAGTTACCAAATTACAGGTACTTCGATTCTCAGCGACGGAAATAGTCAGTATGAATCGGGTGAAGGAACTTTTCGTTTTATCAGACGCAATCAACTTCTAAAATTTAGCAAACATCCTCCTGTTGATGGCGAGTACCAATCATTAAGTATTTTGTTTACACAAGAAACTTTAAAAAGTTTTAGTTTAGCCTACGAAGTACTATCTGAACAAAAGCCACACGATCAGTTTATATTTAGCCTACAAACAAATTCTTTACTCCAAAGTTATGCCAATTCCTTGCTGACTTATCGACAAAGTACCATTTTGGAAAACGCCCAAATGGTTGATATAAAGCTACATGAAGGGATTTTGCTACTATTACAAACCAATCCAGCCTTAAAGGATATTTTGTTTGATTTTAATGACCCACACAAAATTGATTTGGAGTCATTCATGAATAAAAACTATCATTTCAATGTTCACTTAGAACGTTTTGCCTATCTTACAGGCAGAAGTTTAGCGACTTTTAAAAGAGATTTTGAGAAAGTATTTGGTGTTTCGCCGAGGCATTGGTTACAACAAAAACGCCTCAAAGAAGCCTACTATCTTATCCATGAAAAGGGGAAAATAGCCTCAGACATTTACCTCGATTTAGGCTTTGAAGATTTATCACATTTCTCTTTTGCCTTTAAAAAAGCGTATGGAGTTGCCCCAACTAAACTAATATCCTTTCAAGATAAAAGCCTTCATTCTTCAAACTGATGATAGTTTGGGAATGAAGGCTTTTATTGGATTATCAACATGAATTAATTCAATAGGAAGGATATTTACTTAAATTTTAGGGGGTTAGTGAATAAATTGTCATTAAGTTTCCTATTTACTGCAATTCATGAGGTAACTTTTTTCTCAGCGACTCCTGTATCTCTCGAATGGTTCTCTCTCTATCTTCTCTCAAGGCGTTCATAAGTTCATTTTTTATCCCAGGAGGATTATATTTTGAACCCCACAAGCCAATTTCCATCACAACAGGTACTAAATCTATCCCTTTTTCGGTCAGGGTATAAACAAACTTCGACTTTTTATCTTCGGCAACCTGTTTTGTCACAAAACCGTTGTTCTCCAACATACTAAGGCGGTCAGCCAAAATATTCGTAGCAATCTTCTCTTTTGAACTGAGAAAATCCCCATAAGTCGATTTTTCTTCCAACATCATATCACGAATGATGAGTAACGACCACTTATCTCCAAAAAAATCTAATGTATAGCTAAGCGGACAGTCTGAACGCTGTTTTATTTCCTTCATAAAATAAAATAGAAAAATATTTTAAATTCTACTTGCAAAATGCAAGTAGAATACTTTACCTTTATTTTACTTTTAAATTGCAAGTAAATTTATAGAGGATATTTTTAAAAACAAAATTTATGTCTTTAGTAAAATCATTAGAATGGCGATACGCTACCAAGAAGTATGATACTTCTAAACAGTTGAGTGATGAACAATATGAAGATTTGCTTTCATCTGTACAATTAGCCCCTTCGTCTTATGGCTTACAGCCTTACCGTTTTATAACGGTGACCAACCCAACTAAATTAGAGCAAATTAGCAAAGCAGCTTTTGGACAACCGCAAATTTCGACTGCATCTAAAGTGTTGGTGGTAGCTGTGGAGACGAATATCAGTAACGAAACTGTCAAAAATTATATTGACAAAGCAACAATTGCACGCAATACTGACCGTAAAAATCTTGAAGCCAGAGAAGAATTTGTGAATGCTCGTTTAGCCTTGCTATCCTCTGACCAAAAAATTGAATGGGCAGAAAAACAGGCATTTTTAGCGATTGGAATTTTGGTAAGTGCTGCTGCCGAAGCAGGTATTGATGCCTCACCAATGGAAGGGTTTGACCCCAAACAAGTAGATGAAATATTGGGATTAAAGGAGCAACATTTAAAATCTACCTTACTTTTTGCCTTAGGTTTTCGCTCGTCAGAAGACGAATTTGCTACCATTCCCAAAATTCGCAAAACCAAAGAGGAGCTTTTTATAACCATATGATTTAATGCCATGAGTAATTCAAAAATAATTATCCATGCGGAAGTTCCCGTCAAGCCAGAGCATTTTGAAGAAATAAAGGCACTGTCATTAGCCACGTTAAAACCTACATTACAAGAAACTGGGTGTGAAGTATTCTATCAAACAGTAAAAGCGGATGTCCCTAACACGTTGGTATTCTTTGAGGTATTTAGCTCAAAAGAGGCACTTGATCTGCACATGGAAGCAGACTATACAAAGGCCTTTTTTGAAGGATTGAAAGATAAAGTCGCTGGTAAGCCAGTAAGTACAATTCTCAAACAATTATAAATTATTAAAATGAACGTCAGTAGAAAAACAGCACTCGTAACGGGTGCAGGGTCTGGTATTGGCTATGAGATAGCTAAACTATTAAAAGAGCAAGGCAATACGGTGATTATTGCAGGTCGTAATGCTGAAAAAATCACAAAGGCAGGTGAAACTTTAGACGTTACAGCAATAGCCTGTGATGTAACAAAAGAAGCTGATATTGAAGCCCTTGTAACAAAAATATCCGCTGAATTTCCTGAGCTAAGTGTATTGGTTAATAATGCAGGCGTTGCCAATCTTTATAAAGTAGGTGAAAATGCCAATGCTTACCAGAAAGCCAAACAAGAATTTGAGGTGAATTATTTCGGTCCAGTATTACTCACCGAAAAGCTTTTACCAGTGTTGAAAAAACAAGCAGAAGCAGCCATTGTCAACATCACCTCCAATGTTACTTTTCATCCGCTTGTTGTACTACCAACCTATTCGGACACCAAAGCAGCACTACACTCGCATACCGTTGCTTTGAGACATACTTTGGCGAAAGATACCAACATTAAAGTGTATGAGGTAATGCCTTCGTTGGTGAATACGGAAGCAACCAAAGACATGGGTGGAGAAAACGGAATGCACCCAAGCGTTGTGGCTCAGGCAACATTATACGGTATTCAAAACGACCAATTTGAAATCTACGTTGGCGATACAGAAGCTCAACGCAAGGCATATTTTTCCGACCCAATAGCGGCTATTCAATCATTTAATAACGGATTATAAAATCAAAAACAAACTAATAAAATGAATATCAATAACAAAACAGTTTTAATCACAGGTGGTGGTTCTGGCATCGGTTACGAAACCGCTAAATTGTTAAGCCAAAAAGGCAATAAAATTATCATTATTGGTAGAACAGCCGATAAGTTACATCAAGCTGCGGCTTCATTAACCAATACCATCGCTATTCCTTGCGACATTACCAACGAAGTGGACGTTGATAAATTGGTTGCCGAAATAAACACTAATCATCCAGAGTTGAGTGTCTTAATTAATAATGCAGGAAAGGCGTTTGTATATACGCATGCTGAAACGGCGGATGCGGTAAGCAAAGCGAGACAAGAAATGGAAACCAATTATTTTTCATTGGTTAGCCTAACAGAAAAGCTATTACCGCTATTAAAAAAACAGCCAGAAGCGGCTATCGCTAATGTAACCTCTATTGTTGCTCTTTCGCCAGCTGCTGTGATTCCGACTTACTCAGATAGCAAAGCCGCCGTACACTCTTATACGTTATCGTTGCGTCATGCTTTGGCTCAAGATACCAATATCAAAGTATTTGAGCTGATGCCGCCAACAGTAAACACTGAGTTTTCAAAAGAAATTGGAGGCGAAGAACACGGTATGCCAGCAAGTGAAGTTGCGGAAGGCTTAATTCAAGGCATTGAAAATGACCAATATCAAATTGGCGTTGGCATTACAGTTGGATTTCTCAATAACTTCTTCCCAACGGAAGAGCAGGCATTTCAGGCTATTAACCAACGTTAAAATTTTAATTTTTTAATAAATCACTTTGACACTTTTCGATAATGAACACAAAATTAGAAAACGACTTATATCAACTTGACTTTATTCTTGATAAGGCCAAAGAACAAAGCATTGCTTATTTAAAGAACATCTCAAATCGTTCAACATCAAAAGGTGTCAAAGTTGAAATCGCCAATCAATTGGTAGAAAATGGTCTTGGAACATTGGATGCCCTTCAATATTTTAATGAAAAATTTGAAGAGATAATTGTTTCGGCTTCTGGGCCAAGATATTGGGGGTATGTAGTGGGTGGGTCAACGCCCGCTTCTATCGTAGGCGATTGGCTTACTACCATTTACGACCAATGTCCATTTGTGATAGAAGGACATAGCGATACTTCTGCCCAAATTGAACTTGAAACAATCCATTTACTATTAGACCTTTTCAATCTCCCCAATGATTTTATGGGTGGATTTGTTTCGGGTGCTACTGTCTCAAATTTTACAAGTTTGGCCGTGGCAAGACAATGGCTTGGAAAACAGTACGATAAAGATTTTGCCAAAGACGGCATTTCAGAAACTATCAAAATCTTTGCTGCCACGCCACATTCTTCAGTAGTAAAATCTTTGGCCATGTTAGGAATCGGAAGTAACAACTTTACTCGAATAAAAGTGGCAGAAGGCAACCGAGAATCCATAGATATGGAAGATTTGGAGCAACATATTCAACAACTAAATGGTCAACCGTTCATTCTCATTGCCAGTGGTGGCACCGTCAATACGGTAGATTTTGACGACTTCAAGGCGATTGCCGCACTAAAAAAGAAGTATAATTTTTGGTGGCATATTGATGCAGCCTTCGGAGCTTTTGCTGCTTGCTCAGATGAACACAAACATTTAGTAGATGGCTGGGAATTTGCCGATAGCATCACGATAGACTGTCATAAATGGCTGAATGTTCCTTACGACAGTGCTGTGTTTTTTGTCAAAGAGAAATATAAATACTTGCAAGTTGACACTTTCCAAAACTCAAATGCTCCTTATTTAGGAAATCCACTTGAAAACTTCAACTATACCAATTTATTACCCGAAAATTCAAGAAGACTGAGGGCATTACCTGTTTGGTTTTCTTTGATGGCTTACGGTAAAAAAGGCTACAAAGACATCGTTAGCAATAGTATTGCGATGGCAAATCATTTTGGTGAATTTATAGAAAACTCAAATGACTTTACTCTTTTAGCACCTGTTAGGTTAAATACGGTTTGTTTCACACTCCAAAATCAAGCGGATAATGCGACGTCTGTTTTCTTGAAAAAGCTAAATGATACAGGAAAAGTTTTCATGACTCCAACAGTATATAATGGTTCAAAAGGAATCAGAGCCTCTTTTGTTAATTGGCGAACAGCTTTAGAAGACCTTGAATTAGTCAAAAAATTGATGATTGAACTTATTGAGCATTAAAATATCATGGAAAATTCTTTAACAGAAAACCTTATAGCCAACAGATGGTTGCAGTTTTTCATATTACTATCTGCACCCTTACTGACGGTCATAGATGTGTTTATTGTAAATATTTCTATTCCATCTATCAAAACGAGCTTAAATACCACCGATGCACAAGTAGAACTTGTCATCGCTTCGTACCTTTTGGGTTATGCTTCCTTAGTAATTACAGGTGGGAGAGCTGGGGATGTATGGGGCAGAAAAAAAGTATTTATGTGAGGCATGATGGCGTTTATTTTGACTTCATGCGTTTGTGGAATGGCATTAAGCTCAGAAATTTTAATTATTGCTCGATTTTTTCAGGGTATCAGTAGTGCATTTATGTCACCACAGGCACTCTCTTACCTTCAAGTACTTTTTCCTGATGTTAAAGAAAGAACAAAAGCAATCGGTTATTTAGGTATTACTCTCGGTACAGCTTCTACATTAGGACAGTTCTTAGGGGGCTATTTTTCCTCCATAGAAACTTCAATTGAGGGCTGGCGGTTTATCTTTTTTATTAATTTACCCATTGGATTAATCGCTTTTTGGGCTTCGGGCAAATACCTTATCGAAATAAAATTGACAAGTGATAAAAAGTTTGATGTATGGGGTGTAGTATTGATAATCTTGGCACTCTCTACCTTCACTTTTTCGCTCACTGAAGGGCGAGAATTGGGTTGGCCTTGGTGGGTTTTTACGATGTTTATAGTATCGCTGCTTACCTTTTATCTATTCATCAAAGTACAAAGAAGACGAATACTCCTCAATCAAGAACCTCTTATAGATTTAAGTTTGTTCCAGATAAAAAGCTTTTCAGTTGGACTGTTAGCGGCTGTTTTTTATTTTATGATGCACACTTCTTATTTGTTAATCTCTACAATTTTTATCCAAAATGGACTGAAAGTTAATCCTTACGAAACAGGTTTATTTTTTGTTGCTTTCGGCGTATCGTTTATGCTATCCTCTTTTCTTTCGATTAGACTGGTGCAACGGTTTGGCAAACTTCCAGTGCAAGCAGGTATTTTGTTGATGATTCTATGTTTTATCATTCAGGTAAACTTGTTCAATATAAACGTAAGTCCCGCCATACTTTATGTCGTTCTTTTTATGACTGGTTTCGCAGGTGGATTTGTATTACCTTCGTTGATTAACCTTACTCTCAAAGATGTTCCCAAACAATTTGTTGGAGCTGCTTCTGGTGTTTATAATACTTCACAGCAGGCTGCTTCTACGATGGGTATTTGTTTTGTGGGAGGTGTTTTCTTTTATTCTCTTTCGGTAAATAGCGACTTTGTCAAAGCATTTCATATTGGGTTATATGGCGAAATAACCTTGTTGATATTGGTATTTATTATGCTTTCAGCATCACCCAAAAAATTAAGTAATTGAAGCCAAGACAGGTTAATTTTAAATATAAAACAGGAAAATGATGACTAAATAATAATTGGTATCTATTTATTGAAGGCGGTAAATTAGAAAATGAGTTAGACGACAGTGAAAAGAAAGCCTGTTAGAAGATAGGTGACATATCGACTGGCTTAAAAAGCAACAGTGAGGCAATCAATCTTACCATTCCAGTCCATTTTTTTGCACAAGTAGTAGATGTTTCAATCTATTACCTGTGCATTTTTATTTATACTATCATCTACCCTATAATTTTATCCCTGTGTTTCATTCCCCATTCTCTTAATGCAGCAATGACATTAAAAAGGGACTGCCCGTGCTCGGTGGCAGCATACTCAACAGTTGGTGGAAATGTGTCGTAAACTGTACGAGTTTACAGGTGCATCAAAAGGAATTGGTGCTGCAATTGCAAAAGCATTTGCCCAAGAAGGTTCAAAAGTTGTTGTAAATTATGCTTCAAGCAAAGAAGCTGCGGATAAAGTAGTGAAATCCATACTTGATAACGGAGGTATAGCAATTGCAATACAAGGAGATGTATCGGTAGAAGCTGATATAATCAGACTTTTTGAAGAAACTAAAAAGGCTTTCGGCACATTGGATATTTTGGTTAACAATGCAGCTTATCAAGGTTTTGCCTCTATAGAACAGGTCACGGTAGAAAGTTTTCATCAACACTTTAACGTAAATGTTTTGGGTGCAATACTCACAATTCAAGCATCTTTGAAACTATTCGGTGATAAAGGCGGTAATATCATTAATATCAGTTCAGGAGCAAGTAAAATGCCTCTTCCAGCGGCTTCGTTATATTCTTCAACCAAAGCGGCATTAGATGCTATAACGATAGCATTGTCAAAAGAATTAGGGGTAAAAAATATTCGTATCAATTCTATTTTACCAGGGGCTACAGAAACAGAAGGTGCAACTAACGCTGGTGTTACCAAAGGCAGCGAGTACGAAACATTATTTATTTCAAAGACACCACTTGGTCGTAGAGGACAGCCCGAGGATATTGCCAAAGCAGCAGTTTTTCTCGCTTCCGACGAGGCATCTTGGATTACAGGAGAACAAATCTCAGTTTCTGGAGGTATGTATGGGTTTTAAAATCATTAGGTGAAAAATCAGAAAGCCTAAGTAAATGCTTAGGCTTTTTAAAAATTAAAATATGACAACTCAAGTAGAAGATTTAGTAAAAAAAGCATATGCTGCCTTTAATTCAAGAGATATTGATACGGCACTTGCTACATTTCACCCAAGTGTAGAATGGCCAAAAGCCTTTGAAGGAGGCTATGTTAGTGGACATGATGAAATCAGAAAATATTGGACAAGACAATGGGCTGAAATTAACCCAAATGTTGAACCTATTGATATTTCTTTAAAAAAGGATGGAACTTTACAAGTTGAAGTAAGCCAAATAGTAAAAGACTTAAACGGAAATATAATTTTTGATGGGAATGTAAAGCACAACTATACTTTGCAAGACGGTTTGTTAAGAAAAATGGATATTGAAGTAGGTTAACAAAACACCCACCTCCTTTACGAAAATTGAATAGAAAGACGAACTTTGGAATATAGAGATGGTTACAAAATTGAATTAGAGGTGATTATTTCAATAACAAAATTTACAGTAAAAACTAATATCTATTCAAGACAACAGCCTTCATTCCCCGAACTGATAACAGATTGAGGAATGAAGGCTCTCGCATTACTATGCAATTGATTCAATCGTAGGGAAGTCCACAGGAATTTTCGTGTTGGCATATACGTAATTAGTAAAAGTTCTTAAAGTAGCCAATCCGATAAGCTCAATAAGGGCTTTTTCGTCGTAGCCTACTTCAAAAAATTGTTCCAAAGCTTCTTCGCTGGCAGTTCCTTTATTATTGGCAATAGATGCGGCCAAAGAAATGATAGCATTTAGTTTTGAGTCGCTTACTATACCTTTTCTGATAGCAAGGGTATCTTCTTTGCTAAAACCTTTCAACTGAGCCAGCATTGTATGTGCTGACAAACAGTAATCACAATTGTTTACTTGCGAAACTATCAGGTTAACGGCTTCTTTTTCTTTTCCCGTAAAAGAGGAATCCTGAGAAAGTGTAGCTTCAAAATCAAGCATTCCTTTGAGGGCTTGACCCGAATACCCGATGGTTGCATATAAATTGGGGACTTTGCCCATTTTTTTCTGTACCTGTGCTAAAATTGATTGAGATAAGGTACTTAATGCCTCAGTGGCAGGAACTTGAATCGTTTTCATGTGAGTTTAATTTAAAAATTTTGACTGTGATGATGAAGTGTAACTGTTGATAAATACCTACCCGTGAGCTTCTACCGAAACATCATTCCACTCTTTCCAAGTTTGAAGTTTCTCGGCATACACTCGTTGAGTTTTCTGATAACCCACTTTTCCAAGGAAAAGGCGTAATGGAGGATTTTGGCTATCAATCAATTTTAAAATAGCAGGAACTGTGGCTTCTGGTTTGCCGTAATCTTCTGGTAATAAGCCTTCCGTAGTGGCTAATCCAGCTTTCACCGAATTATAAGCTTCGATAGCTTTACTCTGAACGGCCGAACTTCCACCAAAATCAGTTGCATAACCGTTTGGCTCTATCAAGGTTACATGAATACCCAAGTCTTTTACTTCATCGGCCAACGATTCGGTGAGACCTTCTACTGCAAATTTGGTTGCATTATAAATCCCCAAAGTTGGCAAAGTCCAAACACCTAATACACTCGAAAGCTGAATGATATGCCCGTGTCCTTGTTCTCTGAAAATGGGTAAAGCTGCCTGAGTAACCCAAAGAGTACCAAAGACATTGGTATTAAAAACGTCTTTTACATCATCTTCTGCTACTTCTTCGATTGCTCCAAATACACCGTAACCAGCATTGTTAATGACCACATCTAATCCGCCGAAATGTGTTTTAGCTTTATTTACTGCTTCGATGCTGGCATTTCTGTCTGTAATATCTAATGCAATCGGTAAAAATTGTTCTCCGTATTGCTCTACCAAGTATTGCAATCCGCTGATATTGCGTGAAGTTGCGGCTACTTTGTCGCCACGTTTCAAAAATGCTTCTGTCCAAAGTTTACCAAATCCTCTTGATGCCCCTGTAATAAAAATTGTCTTGCTCATGATGTTGTTCGTTTTTTGTTTATTTTGATATGACAAAGTTAATCAGCCCCCTTAGCTGACGACTAACCCATTTCAGCGGAAGAATAGCACAGAAATACGAAAGCGAAAGAGTAATTACAAAAAACTCCATTTCCTTCAAAATTTATTATCTTGTAGACTCATTTCTTATCTCTACTTACAACAGCCATGGATAAACTGACCCATTACAGAAGCGTTTCGGAATTACACGAAAAAAGTGGCTATCCGCCTCCTGCCAATCCTTTAATCAGTCTGATGACTTGTAAAGAGCTGATGAGTTATTCATTAGGCGAATCAAGATTTACAGGGGATTTTTATATGATTGCCCTGAAAAAAATTAAATCAGGGTATGTTTTGTATGGCAAAACCAAGTACGACCATGAGAATGGTTCAATGGTTTTTATGAAACCACGTCAAATTATTGAAGTAAGTAATGTACAATTTGCCGAAAAAGGTTTTGTGATTTTTGTGCATGAAGATTATCTATCGGGGCATACGCTTCACAACCTCATAAAGCAGTATGGTTATTTTGAATATGAAATCAATGAAGCCTTACATATTTCGCCTGCCGAAGAAAAGATTATGTGGGAGCTTTATGATAAAATCAGAACCGAATACGACCAAAATCAGGATGAATTTAGTCAAGAAATCATCCTTTCTCATATCGATTCCATGCTAAAATACTCGGATAGATTCTATAAAAGACAGTTTATCGACCGTAGTAGTAACGTATCTGGCACCACCGTCAAGAAGTTTCAAGATATCCTCAATACTTATTTTCAGAAAGGCTTTCATAAAGATAGCGGACTCCCTACCGTCAATTACCTTGCTAATGAGCTGTTTCTCTCCACAAGATATTTGAGTGATGTATTAAAGCAAGAAACTGGTATGACAGCACTCGAACATATTCATATTTACTTGATTAAAGAGGCGAAAAATCTTTTATTAAGTGCTAACGCAAATATTTCACAAATTGCCTACGAACTAGGCTTTGAAAGTCCCTCCTATTTTACAAGATTGTTTAAAAAAGTAGTTGGACAGACACCTGGTCAGTACAAAGAGCATCATATTGCAGTAGCCAAATAAATCCCTTGTTATATCAAATTATAAAGATTTTGCATTTCTTAAAAGTATATCTGAGCGCAGCATTACCGTATAGAAAACAAAAAACTCGACAGAAATATTCCGTCGAGTTTTTTGTTTTCTATAATCTACGCTTAGTTTTTTACCCTTCAAATAACATAGATTGGATTCAAAGTGTATTTCGAGCTTTTTACCAAAAGTGAAACTTCTGCTTACATCGCTTTTGTGCTGAGTTGAACGTTTACTGTTTGGCAAACTTTTCAAGTTCGGTATTGAATTTTTCTGACTCTTCTACGAATAAGGCGTGGCCACTGTTCTCGAAGCGAATGATAAGGGAGTTTTTAATGCCTTTATTCAACTCATTGGCAAGTTCAAATGAACATAATTTGTCTTGTGTTCCATGAAAAATCGCCACTGGAATGCTGATTTTAGATAGTTGTGGACGTAAATCAAGGTTTAAAAGGGCTTTTATTGACTCCGTGATGGCATAAGGTGAAGCTTCTAAATTGATGTTTTCTAACCATTTTTCTACATTTTTAGAAATATTTCCTTCTTTGGCAGGAAATGCAGCGCCAAAGCCTGCAATTAAATCTTGTCTAGCGGTCATCGTTTGTAAAACCAACCCGTTGCCATCAGCTTCCGAAATTCCAAACGGGGCACCGTCTCTTTTTCTCCAAGAAGGAGCAGCTGCACCAAATAGTGCCAATTTGCTAATATGAGCCGCATTATACTTGGTTACATAGTGAATAACGACCGCACCACCCATCGAAAAACCGCCCAAAACCGCATTTTCTATTTTTAGCTTTTCTAAAACTACTTTAATATCGTCCGAAAAAACATCGAAATCATAACGTCCATACGGTTTGTCTGACTTTCCGAAACCACGAAGTGTAATGCCAATTACTCGGAAGCCTTTACGACTCAAATATTGGTATTGATATTCATACATTGCATCGCTCAGTGGCCATCCATGAATTAATACAATTGGTTGACCTTCGCCTAGGTCGGTTACATGAAGTTTTACGTTTTTTTCTACTTCAATGTATTCTAATCTGCCTGCCGAAGCGGGTTTTCTATTGTTTTGTGCCGAAACGACATGAGTAAATAGAGAAACTAAAATTGCTATTGCTAAAATTGACTTTTTCATTGTATGTGGTATTTAAGAGTTTGAGGTATTGATTGGATAATTATTGATTAATGAATGTTAAAATATCGTTATTAATGGTTTCGGCCTCGGTTGTTGGCATACCGTGAGAGAAACCTGGATATAAAATAAGTGTACCATTTTGTAGCAATTCGTGTGCTTTTACCGCCGTGGTAGCATAAGGGACAATCTGGTCGTCTTCACCGTGCAATACCAACACTGGAATGCTTACGCTTTTTAAATCTTCGGTAAAATCGGTTTCAGAAAATACTTTCACACAATCATACTGAGCCTTAATGCCACCCATCATGCCTTGTCTCCACCAGTTATCTTGTATCCCTTTTTTTACATTGGCACCTTCTCGGTTATATCCAAAAAACGGAATGGTAATATCTTGGTAAAACTGAGCTCTGTTGTGCTGTGTATTGTAACGGATGTCGTCAAAAACTGCTAATGGCACTCCATCTGGATTTCTTTCATCAGCAATCATATATGGCGTGATGGCACTAATTAAAACCACTTTGGCTACCCTGTCTTTGCCGTATTTTGCGGCATATCTGATGGCTTCACCACCGCCTGTTGAGTGCCCAACGTGTATGGCATTTTTGAGATCGAGATGGGCGGTAAGTTCGGCTACATCGGCTGCATACGTATCCATGTCGTTGCCTTGGTAAGTTTGAGTAGAGCGACCATGTCCACGGCGGTCGTGTGCAATTACTCTAAATCCTTTTTCTAGGAAAAACATCATTTGAGCATCCCAATCGTCTGATGATAACGGCCATCCGTGGTGGAAGAAAATGGGTTGGCCTTGGCCTAAATCTTTGTAGTAAATTTCTGTTCCGTCTTTAACTGTTAACTTGTTCATTTTTTTTATAATTAAATTGTTTATGATTAATTTGATGATACAAAATTGGAGCTATTTTTTGGGGGTATCAATGGACGCATTTCGCTTTGAATTGCACTTTTTCCCCGAGTGATTTATTTCAAAAGCGTTCTTAAAATCCAAGCCATTTTTTCATGTTCTTGCAAAAGGCCCGTGATAAAATCGCTACTGCCAAAGTCTTTGTAGGAATCGGCAAAAAGGCTGATATTACTTCTTAATTGAAGGATAATTGTTTCGTGGGCTGATAGTAAATCCTTGATAAATTCGGTGCTGTTGTTGATAGTCAAATTTGTTTCTTGCAAACTTGTCAATTCAAGAAATGCTTTTAAGCTGGCTGGTGCAGCAAAGCCCAAGGTTCTGATTCTTTCGGCAACAGAGTCAATTGTGGAAGCTAATTGATTGGCTTGATTGTCGAATAATTGATGTTTATCGTAAAAGTCAAGTCCTTCTACATTCCAATGAGCATTTTTTGTTTTGGTAAAAAGTACATACTCATTGGCCAATAATTTTGATAGCTCATCGGCTACCTTTTTACGATTATTTTCTGCTATTCCAATATTCATTTTCGTCTTGGTTATTTTGATAATGCAAAGTTCCGCCAAATAGCCAAGCCACTCAATGGACGTATTTCGCCATGAATTGCACTTTTTTCCTAAATCATCGAAATTGAAAATTTAGACACAAAAAAAGCATGAACTAAGGTTCATGCTTGGTATATTATAGATTCAAGAAATTAGAAAAGTTTCCGAAATGAAGTAGGTGATATTCCTGTGTTTTTAGTGAAGAATCTTACAAAATAAGCGTCATCTTCGTAATTTAAACTATAGGCAATTTCCTTTACCGAAAGGGCAGTATGGGCCAACAAACGTTTACTTTCTAAGATTATACGATTTTTGATGATGTCATTTGGGGTATCTTTACTGAGTAGACTTATTTTTTTACTCAAACTTTTGGGAGTAATAGCCAGCATATCGGCATAGTCAGCTACTGTATGGTGGGTTTTGTAATTTTCTTCAACCAATTTGCTAAACTTTCGTAAAAACTGAACATCCGAATACTGTTCGTTTTCAGCCAATTGATGTTGCTGCTTCCAAATGCGTGTCGATTTTATAATAATCAGTTTCAATAAAATTCTGAGCATTTCTTCGGTGCTGGCATCATGCGACTCCATTTCAGATTTTATGTTGGCAATGATATTCCGAATATCCACCGATTGATTTTCATCCAATTCGATAAAAGGCACTTCAAAAACATTATTATACAAAATACCATCGCAAGCCACTTCTTGGTCATGAATTTCGATACAATAAAAGTCTCGGTTGAAATGAATTAGCTCAGCACCAGATGTATCAATATTCAATGGCTGGACTACCACTTTGGGATTTACAAAGAGTAGTGCATCGTGTGGTAAGATAAATTCTTGAAAATCAATTTTAATACCGTAGTTCTGCGGAATAAAGATGACTTTTATGTGGTCTTCGATACGATACACCGACTTGGTGGTGGTGTTGTACACGGCCAAGTCGATGTTACCAAATTGTTTGTAGTTAAATTGCTTAGTCATGTTTTATACAAGTAAGCGATAAAGGTATCAAAAAATTGACACTGAAAGATTTAAAAACTATATTCTTCCACAGTTTCTAAGGCTTTTGTGACAGCATTTTCACCAACATTTGGCACAAAAATACCCTCTAAACGGAAAGTACTAACATCCGTTAAACCCAAAAATCCAAGAACCGTACGCAAATAATTCTCCGTGAAATCATACGCTTTCATCATACCTTCTGAATAAATACCCCCCGACGCTATGGCCAAATAGACTTTTTTGTCCGTTAATAAACCTTGAGGCGTACCTGTGGCATAACTAAATGTTTCATTGGCACGAGCAATTTGGTCTAGCCATGCTTTTAGACTGGCGGGAATACTAAAATTATATAATGGAACCGCAATAACCACAATGTCTGCCTCTTTAATCTGCTTAATTGCGTTTTCAGAAGGTTGAATAACTTCCAGTTGCTTTTGACTACGTGTATCCTTTGGTGTGGAAAATGCTTGGTACATTTCAGCAGTAAGAAAAGGAAGCGGGGTTTCCGATAAATCAAGTGTTTCAACAGTATAGTCAGAATAAGTGTCTTTTAACCTTTCTATGATTGAATTTGATAGCTGATTACTTTTAGAAGCATCGCCGTTGATGCTTGCCTTAATATGAAGTACGTTCTTTTTTGACATTTCTTTAAAATTTATTTTAATGATGCCACAAAGCTATGTACATTTGCTTTCAAAAAGTTACTACTATACATAAGGTAAGTAGTAACCTTTAGGTTAGTAAATGATATAATTATGGAAAATGTAATTAGTACCGAAAAGTGCAGAAACTCCATCAAAGCTTTGGAAGATGCCATGTATGTCATTGGTGGGAAATGGACATTACGAGTAATAATTGCTCTAAAAGATGGGCATACACGCTTTAATGACATTCAAAGAACTATTGATGGTATCTCAGCAAAGGTGCTTTCGGGCGTATTGAAAGACCTAGAAGAAAATGGTTTTGTCAAAAGAAAAGTGGATATTGGTGTGCCTGTGGTAGTAGAATATGAACTGCTATCCTATGCTGAAACATTACAAGAAGTACTCTCAGCATTGGTATCATGGGGCGAAATGCACCGTGAAAAAGTAATTAGAAAGCAGGAAGAATTGGTCTAAAAACCTTACATTGATAAAATAAAAAGAACATATAACCACGTTGTATGTTCTTTTTACTTTTTGCCAAACCTCGAAATTACTCAAGGTCTTATCCCGTAATTTTCAACGACTCAATTAGTCCGTTTTGGAATGTAAAATGATACGACAATATAATTGGACTTCCCGGAAAATTACCTGAGACTTCTGCTTTTAGGACTTCTTCTTTTGCAGAATATTCCACAGGTTTCATCACGGCTTGGTACTCTTCATTAGCTTTTTTAATCCATTGTTGGATTTCTGTTTTCCCATTATGGTTTTTTCCTTCGTCAAAGACAGTGGCATTTTCCGAAAAACAATTGGCGTAAGCCACACTATCGAAATTATTTTGTGCCTTTGTCAAAGCTACAATTACATTTGGTAAGTTCATATTCTTGATTTTTAGATGATTAAATGGTTGGTACTGTGCCACCGTCGATGACAAATTCTGTTCCTGTGAGATAATTGGCTCTTGGCGAAACCAAAAAGCCTACTAATTCGGCAACTTCTTCGGGTTGTGCAGGGCGACCATAAGGAATTCCGCCCAAAGCATCCATGACGCTTTGCTGAGCTTCTTCTAGGGTACTATTAGCATTTCTTGCAATCTCGCCCAACCAAGCTTTCGATGCTGTTGTATTAATCCAGCCAGGCGAAACAGTTAGTACACGAATCCCTTTTGGGGTAACTTCATTTGATAAACTTTTGCTATAATTGATTAATCCTGCTTTTGCAGCTGCATAAGGCAAGGTTGAATCATATAATGGTAGTTTACCCTGAATAGAAGCTATATGAATAATAACACCACTTTTTTTAGCTAACATCTGTGGTAAAAATCCTCTATCTAATCGAACAGGAGCAAGCAAATTAGCTTGTAGGGTTGACACCCAATCGTCATCAGTTAATACAGCAAAACCACCAGCGGGAGTGACTGACGAACCAAGGTTGTTCACTAGAATATCTAGTGTTCCATAAGTCGCCAACACCTCGCTGACTACTTTTTGTGTACCTTCAGTCTTGCTTAAATCAGCAGGAATAAAATGCAAATTGCTGTTTTCTTCTTCGGGAGCATTTCTGGCTGTGACAATGACAGTTGCACCAGCTTGTAAAAGCCTTTCTGCAATGGCTTTCCCTGCCCCTTTTGTACCTCCTGTTACCAAGGCAATCTTCCCCGATAATTCATTATTGAAATTAAAGTGTTGTTCCATTTTTGTTGTTTTTTGTACAAATTTCTGACATACATATACATGAAACAATTACGGAAATACGATTCGTATAGGGTTAAATTATTCCCCTATTGTTCCTTTTGGAACTATAAACTACTTTTGTTTTATGTATGAGAGAAAAATTTTGCCAAACTTAAATTGTGGTCTCGACTTGATTGGAGAGGTGCTTTATGGCAAGTGGAAAATCCGCTTGTTGTGGTTTATCAATGAAGGTCATAAACGCCCAAGCGAACTACAACGCAAGATACCCGATGCAACCCGAAGGGTGTTGAATATTCAGTTGAATGAGTTAGAAGCCCACGATTTAGTGACGAAGAAAATTTACCCTGTTGTGCCACCAAAAGTAGAGTACAGTCTGACTGAATTTGGTAAGTCTTTAATTCCTGTGCTCTCGGTTTTAGGGCAATGGGGCGATGATAACGAAGAAAAACTGCGATCGGTTATTATGAAACGATTAAATGCAGAAAACGAATAAATAACCAACAACACAATACATTTTGTCCTTGTTGAAGTTATCTCCAACGAGACAAGCATCGAAATATTGTTGAATCTGGTTTCTTAACTCATTATTTTGAGGATGGTCAATTGGCGAGTTACTGACATAAAAAAACTCGACAGAAATATTCCATCGAGTTTTAAGTTGCCCTTTCTATAATCTACTTTTTAAAAATCTATAAGTGGTTAAGGTATTGAAAAACATAGCCTCATTAGTAGCTCATAATTCCACCAGACAAATTATACACGTGTTCGAAGCCATTATCGCCCATATACTTACACGCAGACCCACTACGATTACCACTGCGACAGTATACCAAGTATGTTTTGTCTTTAGCTAACTGTGTTATTTTTTGTGAAAAATTCACATCCATCAAATCTATATTAATTGCTTTTGGAATCGAACCTTGTTTAAATTCTAAAGCAGTACGTACGTCAATAATTACAGCATTAGGATTTTCAGAAATCATAGCCTTGAATGCTGATGATGAAATATTTTCGTAGTTTTTCTTAGTTTTAAAAAAATCGAACATGATCTTAGACGTTTAAATATTAATGGTTAAATGATACCTCTTGGCATCTTTAACTATAGACCAAAATTCGGTATAAAGTCACTGCTTTACAGTGATATATGTTACATAAGACTTTTTTATACGAAAAAAATATTCCTACATCCTTCATTTAATTAATTGAATTAAGAATGAGTGATTATTTTAAAGTTTGTATTCTCGCAGTAGAGACGCAATGATTGCGTCTTAAGCCAATTCATATCTAGCATAGTAGCATCTTTGTGATTGAGCGATTGAGTGAATGAGTGATTATTTTAAAATCTGTATTCTCGCAGTAGAGACGCAATGATTGCGTCTCAAGCCAATTCATATCTAGCATAGTAGCATCAAAAAAGCGGTCGGCAATAATTTACCGACCGCTTTTTTGATGAAAATTTGAAGAATAATTCTAATTCGAAAAAATGATATCAACATGCTTGATAACATCAAAATCACTCATTCACCCAATTAGAAATGACATATCAATCTAAAATTAAACATATCTCGGTTAGTAACTTGTTTCGTCTAATTTTACTTTTCCTCTAAAAGTCCAAAATACAAAACCTGTGTATAGTCCCACCAAAGGCACGCCGATGGCGGCAAACGTTAGCATAATTTTGAGAGATTTATCGGTTGACGCTCCATTGTGGATATCTATGTGAAACTGTGGGTCGATTGTGGATAACACAATATTGGGAAATAAACCTACAGCCACCAATGCCATCAACATAGCCGTTACAAAAGCCGAAGAGAAAAAGGCAAAACGATACTTACGCTTCGTAATTTGTCGTGTAATGTTAGCTACAGCCAAAATCGTCAGTACAGGGAAGAAAAACATCATCGGTACTTCCTTAAATCTTTCGACCATGTGTGGCAAATATAACAGCGTGTAAACTGTACTTAAAGCAAACATCAACACAAAAAAGATAGTGGTATTTTTTACCAAAACTGTCAATTTAGCATAAAGACGATTCTCTGTTTTCATCACCAAATAAATAGCCCCGTGCATCATAAATAACGATAATGTAGTAATCGCCATCAAAATAGAAAATGGATTAAAGAAATCTCCAACTGTTCCTCTATAAATAAATTGGTCGTCGATTGGCAAACCTTGAATGATATTTCCAAGTACTAACCCCAAAGATAACGCCAACATAATACTCGAAACGCTGTAGCTCACATCCCATAGCTGACGCCACCAAGCCATTGGTTCTTTGGAGCGAAATTCAATGGAGATTGCACGAAAAATTAATAATACCAAAAACAGCATAAACAACTCATAAAAAGCTGAAAATACCGTTGCATATACTACTGGAAAACCCGCAAACAGCGCCCCTCCTCCTATTACTAGCCACACTTCGTTTCCGTCCCACACAGGTCCGATGGCATTGAGTGCAATACGACGACTTTCTTCTTTTTTGAAAAATAAATGCAGAGCTCCTGCTCCCAAATCAAATCCATCCAAAATGGCATATCCTGTAAATACACCACCCACGACCAAAAACCACCACGTAGGTAAATCGAGTCCAAAGATTATTTCCATGATTTTATCTATTTGTATTAGAGGTTCTTTTTATTGCAAAATTGGATTGTCACGTTTTGAATAATCAGGAATATCGTCCGAATAATCTCCTGAATAATCGTCGGTCGGACCATGTTTGATTTTTTTATTAAGCAAATACACAAACAAGCCAAACAAAAGCATATATACCAAGGTGAACAATACCAGTGAAAATACTACCTGCGAAGCTTTTAAAGATTGAGACAAAGCGTCGGATGTTCTCAACAAACCATATACCACCCAGGGCTGACGACCCACTTCGGCTGAGTACCAGCCTAGCTGATTGGCCAATTGTGGCAATAATACCGACCAAGCAAAAATTTGTAGTAACCAACGTTGTTCAAACAAAGTACCTTTCCACCATAAAAACGACGCTAGCAAAGTCAATGCAATCAATGTCATTCCAATGGCAACCATCAAGTGATATGTCTGAAATACAAAATTGACCGCCTTCGGTTGATCTTCCTTCTTGAAGGCATTTAAGCCTATAACAGGTTTGTTAAAATCTTGATACAGTAAAAAACTTAGCCCTTTCGGAATTTTAAGTCCTGACACTTCCTGCTTTTTGGTATCTACCCAGCCCAGCAAATACATATCCGCTACGGCAGAAGCTTCATAATGCCCTTCGAATGCTGCTAGTTTGGCTGGCTGATTATGCGCCACACCGTCGGCCGATTTATGCCCAGAAAATAGTTGTAAAAGCGAAGCAATTGTAGCCACAACCAGCGCTATCTTAAATCCTTTACGAGCAATTTCGACATGACGATTACGAAGTAAATAATAGGCATTTACGCTCAGCACCAAAAATGAACCTGCCAAAAACGAACCCAACAACACATGAGAAAGACGCTCGACAGAAGATGGATTGAAAACCATTGCCCAAAAATCGGTTATCACTGCACGGGCATAAAGTCCCTTACCTTCGATTCGAAAACCCGCAGGGGTTTGTTGCCATGAGTTGGCGACTACAATCCAAATCGCTGAAAACATCGAACCCATTGCCACCATAACGGTTGAGAAGAAATGTACTCGTCGGCTAACTCGGTTCCATCCAAAAAGTAATATTCCCAAAAAGCCCGATTCGAGGGCAAACGCAAAAATTCCTTCTGCTGCCAAGGCACTTCCAAAAATATCGCCAACATAACGAGAGTAAACAGCCCAGTTGGTACCGAATTCAAATTCCATAACAATACCTGTGGCTACGCCAATACCAAAAATCAAGGCAAAGATTTTAATCCAAAAGCGAGTCATCTGAGCATAGGCTTCTTTGCCTGTGCGCAGATACTGGGCTTCCATGATAACCATCACGATACCAAGACCAATACTAAGAGGGGGATAAATGTAGTGAAACGCCACCGTAAAGGCGAACTGAATGCGGGATAGAAACGCTGTATCCATAACATTGTGGAGTTTAGATTGAGATTGTATTGAGGGAATAGTGGCTAGCGTTTTTCAAGAAAATTATTACTCAAAACTATTTCCCTGAAATCAATTCCCCCTAAAGTTGGGGCAGAAAATGATAAAAAAAAAGATACAGTTAAAGCAACTGTATCTTTTACAATTTTTACCTAAAATCATACTAAAAAAAGGTTGTTAATTAGGGAACAGTGACAGAGGCACAAAGAGACAAAGGGTTCTACTTTATCTGATAACATATCCACTTTGTGCCTCTGTGCCTTATCCCTTTTACACTTTAAGTCCCTATTTTTTCAACGTCGATGGGCATACAAAATCGGTTGTTTTGATACCTGCTTTCTGGATAGCACCGAAGCCTCCGTTAATATCAATGAAGTTTTCGATACCACGTGCTTTCAAAATCGAAGAAGCAATCATCGAGCGATAGCCCCCCGCACAGTGAATATAAAATGGTTTATCTTTAGGAAACTCCGACAAATTTTCGTCGATATAATCTAATGGCAAATTGATAGCTCCATCTACGTGTTCTGCTGAAAACTCGCCAGGACGACGCACATCGATTACCAAAGGAGCCTCCTCTGAAGCTAGTCTTGTCGCAAATTCGGTTGCATCAATCGACTCTACCGTGTCTATTTCTTTACCTGAAGCTTCCCAAGACTCAAAACCGCCATCCAAATAGCCAATCACAAAGTCATATCCTACACGAGCCAAACGAGTGATGGTTTCTTCTTCTTGTCCTTTTTCGGTAATCAATAAAATTTCTTGTTTCAAGTCTGGAATCAATGCGCCAACCCATGGTGCAAACTGTCCATTCAAGCCAATATTGGTTGAGTTTGGTACAAATCCTTTGTTGAAAACTTGTGCATTACGAGTATCTAACAATACGGCACCTGTTTCGTTAGCTGCCGCTTCGAATGCCTCTGGAGACAAAGCTTGTGCCGCACGATTCATGACTACATCGATACTTTCGTAACCCTGTTTGTTCATCATCACGTTTTGAGGGAAGTATTGTGGCGGCTTACTCAAACCATCGGTTACTTCTTTGATAAACTGCTCTTTCGACATATCAGCACGAAGGGCGTAGTTGGTTTGTTTTTGATTGCCTAAAGTGTCGGTTGTTTCTTTACTCATGTTTTTACCACAAGCCGAACCAGCTCCGTGTGCAGGATATACAATCACGTCGTCGGGCAAAGTCATCACTTTATTACGCAATGAATCAAACAAAAATCCAGCAAGGTCATTGATAGTCAAATCAGATTTTTGTGCTAAATCAGGACGACCAACATCTCCGATAAACAAAGTATCACCACTAAAAAGCGCTTTTTCTTGTCCGTTTTCATCAATCAACAAATAACAAGTGGATTCCATCGTATGCCCTGGTGTATGCAATACTTTGATTTTAACCTTTCCTAATTGGAACTCTTCGCCATCTTTTGCCACATGTGCATCAAAGCCCGTCACCGCATTTGGTCCATACACGATAGGTGCACCTGTCTTTTGAGAAAGGTCGATATGTCCCGAAACAAAATCCGCATGAAAGTGGGTTTCGAAAACATATTTGATAGTGGCATTATTACGCTGAGCTTTGTTGATATAAGGCTGTACTTCGCGAAGTGGATCTATTACGGCAGCTTCACCTTCCGACTCAATGTAATATGCTCCTTGCGCTAAACAACCTGTATAAATTTGTTCTATTTTCATGGCTTTAAGATAGTTATGAATATTTTTAAAAGTCTATTTAATCGATTTATGCTTCAAAATTATAAGCTTATAACACAGAATTCTGTGATATATGTTACTTATATCAAAAGTTTTTTTGAAAAAAATGATAAATACTAATATCCGAAGGTAATATTGGACAATTTGCCAGAGCATCGTGATTATGAGATGATGTTATTCGTTAATAGTATATCCGTTATCACAATCAGACATATTACAATGAAGCTGTTTAAACTTTCGTAAACTTGCTTGCGTCAGCAATGAATTTATACTGTTTGAGCGAAGCGAGGTGGAACGCCACTCCGATTATAAATTCTTGAATTTTTTGCGGCCGCCGCTGCGGTTACTTTTTGTATCAAGGCGGGAACGCCTAGTTAAAAAGTAAGACGAAGAATTAATCAATAAAATATGTCTTTTGAAATGTTTAAACAGCTTCAATTTTATATTTCTTATTACTGATAAAAGTAAAAAAGAATGGTCTAAAATTATCAAAGCTGGAAAACATGGTTTAAACATGAGTTCCAGCTTTGATTTTGATGATTGTATTTCCTATTTTTTTGTCTGGTATGGAAAATACTTTTTCAAGTTATTGATTGGTTTTTCGAAAAGAATCCAAGAAAGATAACTAGCTACCAATAAAACAATTAAGCTCGTAAAGTGATTACCGATGGCTGGTAGATGAAATTTTTGCCAAACAAACCAAAACAATAAAGGTACAGTCATGTGATACACATACACACCATAACTGATTTTACCAACAAAAACCATTGGTGCACTCGATAGTGCGGTATTAAGCCAATGGGGTTTCGGACTACAAATCAGCGATAAAATATATGCACTAATACAAGAAATTGCTGTGCGTAAAAATAAAATTTTCACCAAAGTTGCAGTGTTATCTTTCACAAATGATACGTACAAAAGTATGGCTAGTGAAGGTAATATCGTGTATTGCAATAGGCGATGTAATTGATTCTGTACCTGATTGATTCGATACCAAGAGAGCAATCCTCCCCACGCAAAACAATCAATACAAGTAAGAGTAATCAAACCTTGTCCTTGTTGGATATAGATAAAGTAAAATCTGAAAATAATGCCCAAAATTACGGTTGCCCAAAGCAAGGTAATCGTATGTTTTTTAGGTATTAAGAGCACAACAAATGCCCATACCAAATAAAATTGTTCCTCCACCGCCAACGACCAATAGGGCGAAAAGGCATCTGCCCAAAAACCTGTTTTTTCCAGCAAATGATTGTATGTATAAAGAATATAGTACCAAGGGTGCTGATACAAATCAGTCGTAAAAGGAATATGTAGTTTAGGCAATGCAAAACCAACCGCTAACGTCAGATAATAAATCGGGAAAATGCGCAGGGCTCTTCTTATCATAAAATTTTTATAGACCTGCACAGCATCACCCAAAGACTCTGTTTTGTTTTTGATAAGAATATCCGTAATTAAAAAACCACTCAAGACAAAAAAGAGCGTTACCCCTATCGTACCATTAGGAAGGGTATTGACCCAATGGTTGGTTGGCAACCAATGAAATATTAACACTAAACCAATAGCGATGGTACGAATACCGTCTAGCTGTGGAAGATAGTTGTGTTGAGGTTTTGAAGACATACAGATAAACGACCCATCTTTAGCAAAGACAATAACAAACAGGTTATCAGCGATTTACTAGGATATTTAAAAGGGTAAAATAAAGATTATGATCTATTTATTTCAAGAAGCAATTCTTGAAGTTGAAGTTTCGAAGATAACAAAATTGTCAGAACTTTAGTGAAGAATGTTTTAAAATTCCCTAGAAAACCATTCCTGAGTTTTATTTAACGATTTAGTGATTGAGCGGATGAGTGATTATGTTAAAATTTGTATTCTATTAGTAGAGACGCAATGATTGCGTCTTGAGCTGAGTAAAATCTAGCATGGTAGTATCAAAAAAGGCGGTTGAAAAACTAATTTCAACCGCCTTTTTTGATAAAAGTTGGAAGTAATCCCAAATGTCAACATTCGGGATTACCTCCTTTTTATGCTAGAAAGAATTCTTATTTCTTAGCACCTTGTACCGCACCTGCTGCTTGTTTTTGCTGTTGCATTGGGTTTGGCATAGAAGGACGCTGTCCTTTGAACACTTGGAAACGAGTTGGTTGCTCTGGTTCACGAGGGAATGCGTTGTCTTCTGTGTTGATATCGGCAATCTCATAGAATGGGTCAAGTACCCATTTTGCTACCTTTTTATCAGTAGGGATTACTTTCTTCACATCTTTGTCGTTCAAACGCCAAATTTCTGCTGGAATACGAACCACTTCGTCAGTACCATCTTCGAATACCATTTTGATAATCACTGGCATTGGCAAACCTCCTTTGTTTTTCAAGTTAACTACATAGAAGTTTTTGTTGCCGTTCATCAATTGTTTCTCTTCGTCAGAAAGACCTGCTGTTGCTTGCTCAAAACGTTTTTTATCTGCTTCAGAAGTTGCATAACGATCATAGCTGTTATAGAAATCACGCATATCTGGATTTGCCTCTACTACTGTTTGAGAAATATCTTTTTTGTTACGGATATTACTCATTGTCTGACGTTTTGCTTCAGCTTCTGTTTTTGCTTTCGCATTCTTTTGTTCAGGAGATTGGTTGTCGATACCAAACCATTCAACTGTTTCGATAGATTGGTCTACTGGCTCAACACCGTAGAACCATCCACGCCAGAACCAGTCCAAATCAACACCTGAAGCATCTTCCATGGTACGGAAGAAATCAGCAGGATATGGTTGTTTGAAAGCCCAACGACGAGCGTATTCTTTGAATGCCGCATCGAACAATTCACGACCCATAACCGTTTCGCGCAAGATATTCAAAGCTGTTGCAGGTTTTGCATACGCGTTTGGACCAAATGCCATGATATTATCAGAACCACTCATGATAGGTACTTGTTGAGTAGGGTCAGTTTTCATGTAAGGTACAATATACTGAGGCTCGCCACGACGAGAAGGGAAATCTCTATCCCACTCTTGCTCAGCCAAATACTGACAGAAAGTATTCAAACCTTCGTCCATCCAAGACCACTGACGTTCGTCAGAGTTGATAATCATTGGGAAGAAGTTATGACCTACTTCGTGAATAATTACACCAATCATACCAGCCTTCGTAGCTTCAGAATAAGTACCATCTGGCTCAGGACGACCACCATTGAATGAAATCATTGGATATTCCATACCACCACCCGAAGTAGCATGACAAGAATATGCTACAGGATAAGGATAAGCCACCGAATGTTTCGAGTATGAACGCAATGTATGTGCTACTACCATTGTTGAGTATTGTCCCCAAAGTGGATTACCTTCTTTTGGATACAAGGACATAGCCCAAACTTTTTTACCTTCTACGTCTACTTGCATAGCATCCCAGATAAATTTACGTGAACTAGCAAAAGCAAAGTCACGAACGTTATCAGCCTTGTAAACCCATGTTTTCTTACCAGTTGGTTTACCCTTTTCAGCAGCTTCTGCCTCCTCTTGAGAAACGATTAATACTGGACGAGTAGCAGTTTTTGCTTTCTCCATACGCTTCAATTGTTCAGCTGACAATACTTGAGTTGGGTTTTGCAATTCACCAGAAGCACCAACCACATGGTCGTTTGGCGCGGTAATGGCTACTTTGTAGTTACCAAAGTTCAAGGTAAATTCTCCTTGACCTAAGAATTGCTTGTGTTGCCAACCATATACGTCATTGTACACAGCCATACGAGGGAACCAGTGAGCAATGAAATAGTTACAGTTACCATCTTTTGCAAAATATTCATAACCCGAACGACCATAGTACTCAGTAATCAAGTAGTTCCAGTCGATTGAGAAAGAAACACTTGCACCTGATTTTAATGGGGTAGGCAAATCAATACGCATCATCGTGTTGTTGATGGTATAAGGTAAATTACCACCTTTAGCATCACGCACTGATGTAATGTTATAACCGTACTTTTTAGGATCAGTCAAATTTTTGAATTGAGCTGTACTAGCTTGCGGACCCAAGCCACCCGTTTTGGTAGTATTACCGATGGCATCTTCCTTAAAAAGGTTTTGATCTAATTGCAACCAAAGGTAACGAAGCTCGTCAGGAGAGTTATTGAAATACGTGATAGTTTCAGAACCAGTGATTTTACGTTGAATATCATCTAGTTCTACTTTGATGTCATAATCAGCACGTTGTTGGAAATAGTCCTTGCCAGGCGCACCCGATGCAGTACGATACGAGTTTGGCGTAGGCAAGTCGGTGCCTAGTTGTTCAAAACGCTTGTTGCCGTTATAAGGGTTGGCAGTTTGCTGTGCCAAAGCCCCTAAATTAGAGAAAGCAACCAAGCCAGAAAAAATCAACAGTATTTTTTTCATGGTCGATTTGTTGGTGAAAAATGTTTTTGACGAAATTAAGAAAAAAACAGTTTTAAGCAGTTGGTTTTTGTATGCTATTTGGCAGGTAAAGTAAGGAGTTGAGCGAATTGAGTAGATTTCTGGTACGCTTCTAAACTATAACGTGCCGTTTTTGTAGGCTTTGAAAAAAGCAAGGGCAACTTCTTGTTCATTTTTTGGTAGACTTGAAATGGCAAGCTTATGAAAATTGTCTGCACTCTCCATGACGAACCATCTTAGTAAGGTAAACGTCCTTTTCTCGTCTGTTTTATGACTATCCAATTCTTGAAATAATTCTTTCATTTCTTCTCTAAACGTTTCTTTGGGTATGCTCCCCTTTGAAAGCTTTGCAAATAGCTTTTTGATTTTAGTATTCACATAATCATTTATGTAGTTTAACCTATTTAACAAAAGAGGTTGTCGATTAAGATTACAAATACTAATAGTCTTATCCCCTCTACCTCCTATTCCATCAATCCCTATCATGGAAACGCCATTCTTATTAGCATCAATCTCAAATGCCAAAAAATCTTTCGGCTCATCTATTTCTGGATGAAGTAAAAAAGGGGCTTCTTTTGAGTTGAGATAGGTAGCTTTTATTTTTACAGAGTCAATCTGCTGGTTAGTAAGACAATCATCATAAGTCAGGTGTTTGTTACTTACAGGAAATTGGTCAGCTTTACCTCCTCCAATTTTATTACATTCATGGCAAGTGGGCAGTAAGTTGGTCCATTCATAGCATAGCCAAAAATACCCGCTGTGTTTTGCCTTTTGTACTCTACCCTTCGGGCGGTAATGTTCTATGTATATTAAAGTTCGTTCTTCACAATAAGCACATTTCCCATGATATATTTTAGCTAACTTTTCTACAACTTCATCTCCTTTGCTTCCATTTGCTTTAAGATATTTCCCTCTATAAATATCAGATTTTATCAAGTCGTTATTTCTTGTATCAATAATATTTTGTAAACTGTCTATAGCCTCTTGACTAACTAATGATGCAGGTATATTCTTTAAGTCTTTAACTACTTTCCGCATAATTATTTTTCTTTTAATAGGTCTAACAACTCTTGCTTTTTATCATCTGTCAAAAATTCATCTATTTGCTTATCTAACTGGTCATGAAACAAAACTTCTTTGTAGGTCTCCTCCGTCCTTACCATTTTTTCATTGCTTTTACTGTCAGGTATTAAGTCTTGAAAACCAAAAATTGGTGAACTTAAAATAGTATTTGGAGTAAGTACACTAAAATCTATATCCAATAATTTGGCTTGAATACCTTCTTCCTTAGTACGGGTGACATTGATGATAACCGAATTGGCAGGTGCACCCAACAAAGGAATAGGACTATGTGTAGAAACAATAAATTGAATTTTGGGAAATAATTCTGTTAGTTTTTCTACAAACAATTTTTGATATTTTGGATGAAGATGTAATTCAAATTCATCGATCATTACTATGCCTTCTAAATCTTTGTTGTCTTCAACATCTTGCTTTAAAGAGAATCTGTAAACCATATCTCCAACCACAGCAATAATATTTTTATATCCTGCTGCAAGTTCTTCAAATGTTACACCGTCATATATGCTATTTTCAACATCTTTTTCAAAGTATTTTACCGTAGAGGCTTTAATTATTTCATCAAACTCAACTATTATTTTATCCAGATTTGGCAATAAACATTTGAATAGCTCTTCAAGTTTTTGAAACCCTTTTTTATAGTTTAGATACCAATCTTTAAGACGTTCTTCTATATTTATTAATAATACATCATTAGAAAATAAAGAATGATTTTTATTTGAAAATCCAAAAACATCTCTTAAATGTATTGGCATTTTATCAGACACTCTCAATCTTGATGAACCATAACCTATCATTGAATAAATAAGAGGTTCATATTCGTATCTATCAATAAGATATTCTTTAAGTCTTCTTGGAGGGGTAATATAGATTTCATCTTTGTGATGTAAAAAGTGTAAATATGAATCCTTAGTTGACATAAAAGTGTTCGTGTATTCTACAAACGCCTGCAAAATAGAAGTTTTACCAATACCATTTTCACCTGTCAAAAAAATCCATTGTGTATCCGATGGGATATTTTCAACTTTGGTGTCTATGATACCTTTGTAATTTTTTATATGAAAGGATTTTAGTGCTATTGGAGGCATATCAGTCAGTTGTTTATCTGTTATAAACGACAAAATTTATCTTTTTACTATACACAAATGTAATCATAAAAACCGCTAATCGCCATAAGTCTATACAAAACAAAAAAGCCCAATACACTGGTGGTATTGAGCTTTTTTGTTTTTGGATAAGCTTATAAATTACCCATTCTCATTTGCTTCACGGCGTAGTCGGCTGCACGAGCTGTCATTGCCATATAAGTCAAAGATGGGTTTTGTGTTGAGGTTGATGTCATCGACGCGCCATCGGTTACAAATACGTTTTTACACGCGTGCATTTGGTTCCATTTGTTGAGTATCGATGTTTTGGGGTCTTTGCCCATTCGAGCTCCACCCATTTCGTGAATATCCAAACCAGCAGCCTGTTTTGAATCGTAGGTCTTGATATTTTTAAAACCTGCTTTCTCAAACATATCTGTCATTTGTTGCAAGTAATCTTTGACCATCTTTTCGTCATTATCATCATAACCTACAGCAATACGCAATTGCGGAATGCCATAAGGGTCTTTCAAAGCTTTGTCGAGAGCTACATAGTTGGATTCTTTCGGGATAGTCTCGCCCATCATGTGCGAACCTACACTCCACGCCCCACGTGTTACCTTTCCAAGATTTACTTTCAAATCTTCTCCGATACCTTCGCTACTGTTATACTCGATACGACGACCATCAAACCCTGCGGCATATCCACGTAAGAAGTCTGTTTCTTGCTTATACACATTACGGAAACGAGGTATATAACCACTGTTCGGGCGACGACCATCGGTTGTTGAATCCAATAACCCATCATACTCGCCTGACACACGTGCACGGTAGTTGTGGAAAGCCACGTATTTACCCAATACTCCACTGTCGTTACCCAAACCATTTTGGAAACGATTTGAAGTAGAATTCAACAAAATCAAATTGGTATTCAAAGCCGCTGCGTTGACAAAAATGATTTTAGCATAAAACTCAATCATTTCTTTGGTATTGGCATCTATAACTCTTACGCCTGTTGCTTTTCCCTTTTTCTCATCATAAATAATCGAGTGAACTACCGAGTCAGGGCGAAGAGTCATTTTCCCTGTTTTCATTGCCCAAGGAATTGTTGAAGCATTACTACTAAAATATCCTCCAAATGGACAACCTCTTTCACAAATCGTACGATGCTGACACTGCGCACGACCTTGTTGTAAGTGAATTGGTTGTGCTTTGGTAATATGCGCCGCACGACCAATAATGATATGACGGTCTTTGTAGTTTTTGGAAACTTGTTCCTTGAAATACTTTTCAACACAATTCAAATCGTGAGGGGGCAAAAACTCACCATCTGGAAGTGTATCCAAACCATCTTTGTTACCTGTAATACCTGCAAATTTTTCGACATAACTATACCAAGGAGCCAAGTCATTATAACGAATTGGCCAATCTACCGCAAAGCCATCACGTGCAGGCCCTTCAAAGTCAAAATTACTCCAGCGTTGCGTTTGGCGTGCCCATAGTAACGATTTTCCACCTACTTGATAGCCTCTAATCCAATCAAAAGGCTTTTCTTGTACGTAAGGATGTTCTTTATCTTTGGCAAAAAACTGCGTTGTACCTTCGTAAAAAGCATAACATTTACTTACAATAGGATTTTCTTGTTTGACCTCATAAGGTAATTGCCCTCTGTGTTCAAATTCCCAAGGCTGTAACATCGTGGTCGGATAATCTACCACATGACGTACATCACGCCCGCGTTCGAGCACCAAGGTACGTAAGCCTTTTCCTGTAAGTTCTTTGGCTGCCCAGCCACCGCTAATACCTGAGCCAATCACAATGGCATCATAGGTTCTATTTTTTGTGCTATCTATATTAAAATTACTCATGAAATCAATGATTATTTGAAGAGCTGTCGAAGTTCGGTTTACAGCGTTGTTGCTAAAAAGCACTGCTGATTAAATCATCGAGACATTTTTGCCGAACGCTCATAGCTCATTACCGAAAGCCTAATTACTTATTTTACTTTTACACATCCGTGGTATCTGCCTGGCACCATTTCATAATGCGTAATATTGGTCATTACGTATTCAGAATTGAGGTATCCACGTACCGTTAAACCTTTAAGCAAGCCATAAAAATCTTTGGTTTCGGCTCCACTTTCAAAGCCTTTCAACAATTCGATGCGCTGTGGTGTATCAAGCTGAGTAAATGGTTTGCTGTATTTTTGCTGAGCAACAGAGTCTATCTGGCCAATACCTTTGGCAAAAGCTGACTGTACTTCCTTAGAGTAACAATCTGCTACCATTTTTTGAATAAAAGTGTCCAATCCAAGGTCTTTTGCTCCTGGTGTGTTTGTCTTGGGAATAATTGTCTCAACAGCTTCGCTTAGTACACTCGCCAAATTAGGACGCAACCAATTTTTTGCGGTTATCGAGTTGGTCGACCAAGCATTTGCCCACTCGGGTAAAGCTACCGCTCCTCCAATGAGCATCGCCATACTTTTTAAGGCATTACGTCTTTCCATAAGTTTGTCTTTTAGTAGTAAGAAAATGGGATTATTTTTAGTCTTTGGGGATATTTCTTATCTTTATTATAGCTTTAAAAATCATAATGGGTAATTACTAATTAAGCCCTTTAATGGCATGACTAGTACTTTTTTATCCTAAAACTTTGCAAAAAAATATTAGGACAGATTTTTATAAGCAATAACTCCCAATATACACATATTTTCATAAATGCTTATCCTTATCAATTAGGCTAATGAAGTAAAAAATATAATATTTTTAAGAAAAAAATTTACTTAAACAAAATATACAAACAGCGAGTTTAGCCTTCATTCAAAAGATTGTTTCATTATATCCTATTGTATTTTATGGCACATGCAAATCCAGAACTCATCCAAGCCTTGCGTCGTACTGCCCAAAAATTGTCTATCGGAAATCCTTACCAATGGGGGCACATGGGAAGTTGTAACTGTGGCAACTTGGCACAAGAATTAACCCAACTCACCAAAGCACAAATTCATGAATTTGCCATGCAAGGTCGTGGCGATTGGCGCGAGCAAGTAGAAGAGTTTTGCCCAACTAGTGGGCTTCCGATGGACTTACTTATTTCGGATATGCTCAATCATGGTCTAACAACTTCCGACTTACAGAACTTAGAACGTTTGAGTGATAAAAAAGTTTTAGCTAGAATTCCATTAGAGCGTCGTGACAAAATGCGCCACAATTACCGTGACGATGTAGTCCTTTATCTCAACGAGTGGGCGAATCAATTAGAAGAAGAATTGTTACCTAATATCAAGTTAGACTTGTCGTTCATGAACGAAGAAAAAGTTGAAGCAAATTTGGTGACCATTTAAGTATCAATATGCTTTAGTCAATAAGCCGTAGGCATTAGGCAGAAAAACTTCTACGGATTCATGGGAAATACTTTTGCCAAATGCCCATAGCTGACAGCCGAATACCAGGCATTAGCACCTCATGTATCAGCGCTTTAAAGCTTATTTATAATCAACTTGAATGTTAACAAAGGACTAATCAACAAATTTTGTAAGCAAGCTTCTTACGTCTGAGTACTTAAATGCCGAAGATGATATCAAACCATCTTCGGCATTTTTTATTTTGTCTACTTCACAGAGGAAGGTAATTCTATTCATTTCCAGATTTGGGCTATAGAAAATTTGCGCTATGTGATAAAAGTTACATTTAATGCCCTATCATTAAAATAACTTTGTATCATCAAAAAGAAATAATCATACAATGAATGACTACTTATCTTTATTCTTTTTGAAACTAAATATCGCTAACTATTTGTTTAAATGATACTTATGCTTTCTACTTCTTCGGATAGACATCTTTTGATTCTCAAGCATTTTTTACCAATAAATTACTCAACGTTATAGAAATCCTGTAATTTTTTAAGAAATCAGAAAATAAAATACTTAATCTATAGACATTATTTTAAAACAATTTAAACATAATTATGGAACTACTTGAATTCATTAAACAACCGTGGCCTTGGTATGTGGCAGGTCCTTTAATCGGACTTACAGTCCCTACTTTGTTATTAATCGGAAATAAATCTTTTGGTATATCATCGTCATTACGACATATCTGTGCGGCTTGTATGCCAGCAGATATACCATTTTTCAAATACAATTGGCGCAAAGAAATCTGGAATTTAATTTTTGTTCTTGGCGTTTTAATCGGTGGATTTATTGCTACTAATTTCTTAGCGAATCCTAATGCCATTGTTATTAATCCTCAAACTATCAAAGATTTAAGCACCTTAGGAATTAAGGACTTTAATGGCTTGATGCCTTCAGATATTTTTGCAACTGAAAATATTTTTAGCTTAAAAGGGTTGATATTCTTTGTCATCGGTGGCTTTATGGTTGGATTTGGCACACGTTGGGCGGGAGGCTGTACTTCAGGACATGCCATTATGGGTATCTCTAACTTACAAGTCCCGTCGGTGATTGCTACGTGTTGCTTTATGGTTGGCGGTTTTGCTTCAACGCACTTGTTGTTGCCATTGATATTTAAGTTATTTTAAAAAGGGAACAGGCACAAGGGACAAAGGCACAAAGTGTTCAATAGAGCACACAACTCTCACTTTTCTCGCACATATTTTTCATAAAAATATTATCATGAAATCGACATTTGAAACTCCAATAGTAGAAAAAGAAGAATTCGTTTGCGAAGCGCCAAACGATATGAAAACTTCAGAAAGCGGTTTATCCAATCTCAAATACCTCATCGTAGGAATTATGTTTGGTATCGTTTTCGTAAAAGCAGAGATTATTTCTTGGTTCAGAATTCAGGAAATGTTCCGTTTGCAAAGCTTTCACATGTATGGCGTTATTGGTAGCGCTGTGGTGGTAGGTATGATTTCGGTATTTCTCATCAAAAAATTCAATATCAAAACGCTATCAGGGGAAACGGTAGAGTTTCATCCCAAAAAATTCCAACAAGGACAAATCTACGGTGGTTTACTTTTTGGATTGGGCTGGGCTATCACAGGCGCATGTCCCGGACCATTATTTGCTCAAATTGGTAGCGGTTTTGTAGCAGTCATTGTTACACTTTTGAGTGCTATTGCAGGTACTTGGACGTATGGGTACTTCAAAGAAAAGTTACCAAACTAAAGGCGACAAGGCTAAATATTAAAGCATTATCAGTTAAGAAAAAGCACCTCACAAGGGTGCTTTTTGCATTTTATCTATTTTCAAATAACATTTACTATGTAACAAATATCACAGAACCTCTTAGATTATTTATAGAATTTGCAGAAAAAACCAAATTCTGAGCCATGAACAATCAATTCGAAGTTCTTATAGTCGGTGGCGGCAACGCAGGTTTGTCTGTTGCGGCACAATTGTTACAAAACAAATCTGGATTATCTATTGGTATCGTTGAGCCATCAGACAAACATTATTATCAACCAGCTTGGACTTTGGTAGGTGCTGGCGAGTTTGATATTGCCGAAACTGAAAAGAACGAGAAGGATTATATTCCAGCAGGAAGTACGTGGATTAAAGATGCGGTAGCAACCTTTGAGCCAGAGCAGAATCAGGTTACTTGTAAAAGCGGAGCAAAATATACCTACAAGATTTTGATTGTAGCACCGGGCATTCAGATTGACTGGCAAAAAATTAAAGGTTTATCCGACACATTAGGCAAAAACGAAGTATCAAGCAATTACTCTTTTGATATTGCGCCTTACACTTGGGAACTTATCAAGAATTTCAATGGAGGCGTTGCTGTTTTTACCAATCCAAGTACTGCCATTAAATGTGGTGGAGCTCCACACAAAATCATGTATTTGGCATGCGATTATTGGCGTAAAAAAGGCATTTTAGACCAATGTGAAGTACATTATGTGTCTGGCGCTGGTGTTATCTTTGGCGTAAAGGAATATGCTCAAACCTTGGAAAAAGTTGTAGCAGACAATCACATACACACACATTTTGGTGCTAATACCGTAGCAATTGACGGAAAAAGTAAAACTATACTCTACGAGCAAAAAAATGCCGATGGGGATATTGTTCAGAAAAGCTTAAACTTCGATATATGCCATACAGTACCTCCACAAAGTGCGCCTGATTTTATCAAAAAAAGCCCTTTAGCCGACCCAAACAATGCCTTAGGATATGTTGAAATCAACAAAAATACTATGCAACATAGTCGCTATTCGAACGTGTTTGCCCTTGGTGACTGTACCAATGCACCTTGTAGCAAAACGGGTGCTGCTATTCGTAAGCAAGCTCCTGTGGTTGTCGAAAATGTGTTGAAAGTCTTAGCACAACAAACTCCTACTGCTGAATATACGGGCTACAGCGCTTGCCCAATCCCAACGAAATATGGCAAACTGATGCTTGCAGAGTTTGATTATAGTAATACTCCCAAAATGACTTTCCCATTTGACCAAGCCAAACCACGATGGACGATGTGGTTGCTCAAAAAATATATATTACCGTGGTTGTATTGGAATAGAATTTTGACAGGAAAAGCTTAATAACCTAACCCTTTATTTTCAAGCCAAAGAAGATAGTTCACAACTATCCTTCTTTGGCTTATTTCATATCTAACCTTGACAAAGTATATTAATAGTAATTCATATATTAATATATTGTCGTATCTTGTAAGATATTATCCCCAACTTAAATAGACACCCTTAGCATGAATTTATCTTTTGTAAAAGAAAAGTTTGTAGGCATTTTTGAAAAAGGATTGCTTGACGAATTAGAGAAAATTGGCAATTACATGGAGCTCGAAGAAGGTCATGTAATTATGCGCCCAGGAGGATATATCCGTACCGTACCAATTGTGCTGAGTGGTTCAATCAAAATCCTCCGCCCTGACGATGAAGGACGAGAAGCATTGCTTTATTATTTGGGAGGAATGGATTCATGCGCCATGTCATTGAGCTGTTGTCTTGATCGCAAGCAAAGTGAGATATTGGCTATTACAGAAGAAAAGACCACCCTAATTACTATTCCAGTCGAAAAAGTAGAAGAATGGATGTGTAAATACAGCACATGGAAGCAGTTTGTTTTCCTGACTTACCAGCGCCGCTTTGAAGATTTACTGAATGCCATTGATGAGATTGCCTTTCATAAACTCGACGAACGTTTACTCAACTTGTTACAACGCAAAAGCAAACAAAGTAAAAGCTCTACCATCAATATCACGCATGAAGTATTGGCGGGCGAGCTCGCTACATCACGAGAGGTGGTATCTCGTTTGTTGAAACAATTAGAAAAAATAGGAAAAGTAAAACTCTCCAGAAATAAAATAGAACTCTGTTAAATGAAACACTGATGATCATTAGCCGTCTTCATAAACCGTAGATTTACCTTTACCTTCACCCCTCACATTTGGAAGAGTATGCTGCTTTAAGTGACTCAATTAAAAATACTTGGAGAAATATCGGCATACTCACACAGATAGCACTATTTTACTTCGAACAAGCTTCAATTATTTTCCCATAAATGCGTTAAACCATTTTAACAAAGAATTGTCTGAAAAATAACTAGATGATAAAAGCCTAGGATACAGGGAATAGACTTAAAAAAATAACCAAACTCCTTGACAAATTAAAAGATTGGTATTATCATTGCATCACGAATAACTGTTCAGTGATATTCTTCAGTTAAGCTCCTTACTAATAATTGCTTAACAATTATCTTCCACCTCGTACCAGATTTCCGAATTTTAATTGTAACATTTATCATCTTGTTGTACGACTGTAAAGACGACTTAACCACCATTTTCCTGTAAGGCTCTTTTCATTACTATCAGCCTTATTTTTTACTCGTATGTATACTATTGAAGAATTAGAGTTTAAGCTCGTATCGGAGCTTCGTGAACTTGCTCAAAAATTAAATATCAACAATACAATTGACCTACCAAAAAAAGAACTCATCTATAAAATATTTGACCAGCAGGTAAAAGGTAACACCCCGTTATCGACTCCTGCAATTAGCGATGCTATGGAAAATGAACAAAAACCAGAGAGAAAAGTGAGGAAAGACACAGCCCCTGCTTCAGACAGCCCACGCCCAAAAAGACAACGAATTCAAAAAGTTGATAATCCTGTAGCAGAAGCCAACACGATCGCAAAAGCAGAACCAATTACTAAATCGGAACCTGCGTTAAAGGAAACTACCGTCAGAACAAGAACCGCTAAAGAGCCCAAAGCTAAAAATGAAGCGGTAGAAGATATTATCTTTGATTTTGATGAAGACCCAATTGTTATCGATTTGCCAGAAGACGTAGAAAACGAATTTGCTGACATCGATACTTCTTTTATCACAACAGGAGGTGAAGATTTTGATTTAGGTTTCAAACAAGATCCACCAACCGATATTCGTCCAGAAGGCAACAAACCGAATAATGCACCAAATACCGCTGCAACTGTTCGTAAACCTATCTATAACCAAGCTATCCGTGAATTTGACGGTATCATCGAAAACGAAGGTGTACTCGAAATCATGCAAGATGGTGGATATGGCTTCTTAAGATCGGCGGATTATAATTATTTGGCTTCTCCAGATGATATCTATGTTTCGCCTTCTCAAATCAAGCTTTTTGGTCTGAAAACAGGTGATACTGTGCGTGGAGCGATTCGTCCTCCAAAAGAAGGTGAAAAATACTTTGCCCTTTTGAGAGTAGAGTCTGTCAACGGTAAAACGACCGAAGAAATTCGTGATCGTATTCCATTCGAATACCTAACGCCGTTGTTTCCTGATGAAAAATTAAATCTTTCATCAAGAGGAGACCAATACTCAACTCGTATTCTTGACTTATTTGCACCAATTGGTAAAGGTCAGCGTGGTATGATTGTAGCTCAGCCCAAAACTGGTAAAACAGTCTTGTTGAAAGAAATTGCTAATGCTATTGCCAAAAACCACCCTGAAGTATATTTGCTAATTTTGCTTATAGATGAACGTCCTGAAGAGGTTACAGATATGCAACGTAGTGTTCGTGCAGAAGTAATTTCATCTACGTTCGACGAACAAGCTGAACGCCACGTAAAAGTTGCAAGTATCGTTTTAGAGAAAGCAAAACGTATGGTTGAATGTGGTCATGATGTAGTAATTCTTCTTGACTCTATCACTCGTTTGGCTCGTGCGTATAATACTGTCGTTCCGTCATCAGGTAAAATTTTATCAGGTGGTGTCGATGCCAATGCGCTTCACAAACCAAAACGTTTCTTTGGTGCTGCTCGTAATGTTGAAAATGGTGGTTCATTAACAATCATTGCAACAGCCCTTATCGATACAGGTTCGAAAATGGATGAAGTTATTTTCGAAGAATTTAAAGGTACGGGTAACATGGAACTACAACTCGACCGTAAGTTATCTAACCGTCGTATGTTCCCTGCTATCGACGTTCCTGCTTCTGGTACTCGTCGTGAAGATTTACTCATGGACAAAGAAACACTACAACGTGTTTGGATTTTGCGCAAGCATATGAGCGACATGAATTCAGTAGAGGCGATGGACTTCCTACTACAACAAATGAGAAATACACGCAGCAACGAAGAGTTTTTAGCTTCGATGAATCGCTAATATTTTATCTCCAGATATATATCAAAGCATTTGCTCATGAAAAATGTATAGCATTATTTTTGAGCAAATGCTTTTTGTTTCTCTTCCCTTATATTCTTCTCTGAGCATATTCCACTCTTATTGTTAGTAACAAACACCCCTTCAAAAACAGTTTGTTATTTAAAAACGACTGTTCATTGCATTTATCGTGCTGTTCATATTTAAGCTAATTTTTCAAAGCATAAACTAAGTACCTTTGAATCAATAATCACAAGCACGTCATAGCTCTTTAATTCAATGGCGGGGATTAAAGAAGCCTCATGAGCATAGTGTTAATGTCGAGTCACTCAAACAGTCCATAAATTAGTCTTTGAGCTAATATGCTTGAGTGCTTCCAAAAAGCTAATCACAAATTAGGACATCCAGTGCACAGGAGTTTCTAATTTTTGATTAGCTTTTTTTTATGATCCTTACTTTAAAGCAACAAAAAAGCCTGCCATCTCTAAAAGGACGACAGGCTTTAGCCTCTATCTAAAATTCAAAATGATTCTTCCTTAAAAAGTGTAATTCAACTTCAACTCCCCTCCTAGTCCGTATTCTTTGCGGTAATTCACACTTTTTTGTTCAAAAGTATAGGTTGGTGTTAGCTGTACAGAGAAATTATTAAAACGTTTCTCAATACCCAACGAAACCAAGTAATTATTAAACAATTTGGTCTCTATTGATGAATTGACATTATTGATGGTTTGTTCAATATTCTTATCTCTAAAGTCAAAATCTACTCTTCTTGTACCTGAAATATCCAAGTCTGTACCCACCTTACCCAGCACATAAAAATCGCTCTTTAATGGCAAATAATAGCCAATTCGAATTGGAACCTGTACTAGTGTACTTTGTTCTTCAATATTTTTGATTGGTGCACCAAATGGTATTTTAGGCGCGAACTTTACTCTAAAATCAAAATCGTTACGCATTTTGAAATGATCGTCATTTGGATAGCGCTGCACAGCCAATTGCGAATACTGAATACCCGCAGTGATACTCAAGCGTTTATCCAAAAACAATTCCACGTGGGCACCAACGCCCAATTGTGCACTAGAAACAACTCCTCCAACACCAGCACGTACATAGGCATCAGCTAGCGAAAAACGCATTCGTTGTGGGCCTTGCGTGGTATCTTCAGGCTCGTAATAACTAAAATCAGTCTTCGAAATTTGCGCTTTGGTATCGGCTGAGTCCAATTTCCATGTTTTGGATTTTAGCCTACGCCAATCTGGAATAGCCAAATTTTTCACGATTGATTCTTCAGATTCATCAGCTTTATTGATAATCAAGTTTCCTTGGCTATCTCTTTCAGTATTTCCAATCGCAGTTTGCCCTTTGTGTAAAGTACCCTGATGAGCCACCTGCCAGTCACCTGAGCTAAAGTCAGCCTCAGTTGCTTGATGTTTCTCAGCATTCAATCGTTGAACGGAAGCTTTCAAGTGTTTCTCTTGGTTTTGACTAGCACCCAAAGCAAGAGCCAATTCAGCATTTTTTTGTTCTTGTTGTTCTATCTGCTGAGCTAGCATTTCCTTTTCTACCAAAAGGCTGTCTTTTGTTTCTGTAACTGAAATTAATTGTTGCTGTAAATCTTTTTTTGCATAGTATTGGGTTAAGGTGGTAAAAAGTAGACTCACAATCGTGATGCTAGCAGCAATGTACATTGCTTGTTTGCTCACAAGTACTTTCCAGTATGGTACTTGGTGGGCTTGAGCGAAAGCTTGGAATTTGTCCCAATCTTCCTCCCGAAAAGTGGGTTGAATTCCATCAAGTTTTTTCTTGATAGAATCATCAAATTGATCAGTTTTCATAAAAATTGTTTGTTAATCCGACTGAGAATAAGTGCGGATAATATGTCTTTATCATCTCTTGAAGTTTCAAACGGGCTTTCATAAAATTAGAACGTGAAGTTCCTTCATTGATACCCAACATCTCTGCAATCTCACGGTGATTGTATCCATCTACTACGTGCATCATAAAAACCGTTCGGTATGAGGTAGGTAGCTTTTGCACCAAGGCCAAAATATCTTCTGCCGCCATTTTATCAATCACATTTTCGTCATATACGGGCATGGTGGCATGCTCAACCTCTAAGCTGTATAAGTTCTTTTCTCGTTTGTGATAGTAATTAATGCACGTATTTACGAGAATCGTTCTAAACCACGCCTTAAACGATTGAATATTTTCATAACGATGGATATTTTGAAATACCTTCATAAAACCATCATTAAGTATTTCCTCCGCATCTTCCTGATTGGAGGCATACCTTTGACAGATATTTTTGGCATAACTGAAGTAACTCTTGAAGAGTACCTTCTGAGCGTCGGGATTTTGTTCACGGCAAGCTCTTAAGACACTTTCAAGGTCATCCTTGTCAAAGTCGGTATTTTTTTTTCTGAAAAACAAAGGCTTAAGTGTTTTATAAAGCTAAGTTAAACATTTGAACAGACTATCTACTATGGTAATGGGCTGATATTCAATTATACCCATCCAAATCTTGTATTTTTCCTTATCTGAAATCTTTCTAAATAGCTTGACTGCGATTAAGTGTTTTTCGTTGCCTGAAAAAAAAAAAAAAATTAGGCAACGTTTTATCACACGATTGAGGTCATGTTTATTGAATTCAAACCAATAACATATTGAGAATGAGTAACCTCAAATCTTAGTATGTAACTGTATAGCAAGAACCATTTATTATATACATTTTATGAAAAAATTAAGAACACTTGTATTAATCAGCCTAACTACCATGACTATTGGCGCTATGGCTCAGCAAAGCGCTGTTGTAAAAGATTCTAGTAAAACAGAATACATTTTAAAAGGGCTTAAACCCGTAAAAATAAAGCAGATAGGAGTATATATGGCTCCCGAAACTCAAATCAGTTATTTGGATGGTCATGTAAAGCCCTTGTTTGGAGGCTCGGCAATGATTTTATTAAATCAAAAATTAGGTATAGGGCTGAGTGGTTATAGTACAGGGCGTGGTTTTCGCAGTGGCGATGGAGTTGATTTTAGATATGGTGGTGTAAAAGTTGAATATACTTTTAGACCCAGCAAACGCTTTCACTTTAGTGTCCCAGTATTGTTAGGAATGGGCTCAGCCAATGATAGACTAGGAATGGACAACGATAATAGAAATCCACAGCCTTGGGGCGGTCCATCGAGAAATGGCTTTGGAAATCGCTTTTTTGTAGCACAAGGAGGCATAAATCTGGAAGGTAATTTGTTTAAATACGCTAAAGTTTTTGTTGGAGCGAGTTACCGTTTTGCAGGCATCGACAATCGTCGCTCAACCAGTACATTAGATTATAATCAAGTGAGTGGTCCGTCGGTAAATTTAGGTTTGAAGTTTGGTTTATTTGACCATTCTCTTCAAAAGAAAAGTAAATAACGTATACTGGAAAAGGTTCAAAAATTAGCACTAATACAACATGAGAATCTTGGTAATTGGTGGGCATCAGGTTTTTGGATATGGTGTCGCTACATCTAAAGGATTTGTCGATGTACTTACCGAAAGCGTAAGTACACTCGACCACGAGCAGGTAGTTGTAGATACCTTGGTGCATTTTTCTATGGAAAAAACCATCGAGGCGCTTATGGGACTTGGCAATTATATTTCCAATTATCAGTTAATAATCATTCAAAGTGGATTGGATGAACTTGATGGAGAGCGACCTTGGACGCAATTATTAAATGACTCTTCTGATTCATTTAATCATCAGGTAGAAACAGACGAAGTGTACCGCAAAGCGATAATTGTACCATCAAATTTGGGTCTAATGCGGGAATTATATCGACCAGATCCTAATTTAAAGCAACCATCTTTAAGTTTCCCTTGTCTTCCTTATATCAAAAGGATGCTATTAAATAAAATAGCGAGTACAGGGAAGCTTGGTGTTATCAAACACTTTGAGCGACAGCTCAAGGTAATGGTAAATCTGCTTCAAAACTTTAAAGAAAAGGTAATCTTACTTGGTCCACAACCTAGTTTGAATCCATGTACACAATTACTACGAAATCTAGGAGAAAATATCCTCAAAGACGTTTGTAAAGCACAGGATTTTAATTGGTTCAAAACAATGGAGGTGATTGAACCTCATCCCTATTTTTTCTTGAACGATGGCAAGCATCTCAATGCGCTTGGACATCGAGTGTTGGCAAGTCAGATACTAAGACACTATCGTTTTGAAGTTCGTAAACATCAATATTATTTCCAGCTATGTGACAATTAGTCTTAGCTAAGAAGTCAAGCATTATAAAACTCACTAAATTTTATAAATAGTATGCTACGTTTCAACAACATCAAATTTATAACCGTATTCAGTATTAGTCTGTTGGTATTTACGGCTTGTTCAAAAAAGGATGACACAACTGTTACTCCTTCAGACAATACCCAGCAGATTAATCAGTGGATTTATGATACGATGTCAGATGCATATTATTGGTTCGATCAATTGCCAGCCATTAGTACGCTAACTTTGACGGATGCTTCTGATAGTTTCTTTGAAAAGTTGGTATATCAACGTAGTTCTGTCGATAGATTTTCGATGGTAACAGATGATGTTGATGAACTCGCAAAAGAGTTTAATGGTGTTTCTAAAGTTTTTGGTATTCGTTACATGCTTGGTTATTTGGACAATACCCAAACTAACGTTGGCATTGTTTTAACTCAGGTAATAGGAGGAAGTCCTGCTGCGGTTGTAGGGCTTAATAGAGGTGATATTATTGTAAAAATCAATGGACAGAATATTACTAGCAGTAATTTTTCTTCATTGATGGGTAACGAAACCGTTACTTTTACTTTAGGAAGTATAAGCAATGGTACCATAACAGCTACTTCGAAGACGGTATCAGTAACCAAAGCAGAAGTTACTGAAAATCCGATAGCGTTTTCTAGTATTGTTCAAAAGCCATCTGCTAATAAAACTATTGGGTATTTGGTTTATACACAATTTGTACCCGGGCTTGACAGTGGCGACACCCTGAAATACGACAATCAGTTACGAAGTATTTTTGCTGACTTCAAAGCGGCTGGCGTAAATGAGCTAGTATTAGATTTGAGATTTAATCCAGGAGGATATATAAGTAGTGCCACAACTCTGGCGTCGCTGGTTGTCAATAACTTAACAACAAACAAGGTATTCTTTAAAGATCAATACAATAGTAAATATCAAACTTATTTTGCGAAACAATATGGAAGCAATATATTTAACAACTATTTTTCTATTGAAAAAAATAATATTGGCAATAATCTAAACCGAGTGTTCGTATTAACATCTAACGGAACGGCATCCTCAAGTGAGCTAGTGATCAATGGATTAAAGCCCTATATGCAAGTCATTACGATTGGAGAGCATACCTACGGCAAAAACCTGTTTGGAACACTGGTAGCTGACGACCAAAAACGTTGGAAATGGGGAATTTACATGATGTTGGGTATCACTCAAAATGCAAATGGAGAATCAGACTATGGAAATATAAACGGAATCGCACCCACCTATGCTGTAGATGACAATGTATTGCCAATACAGCCTTTAGGTAATGATTATGAACCATTGTTTAACAAAGCCTTAACTGTGATGGGCGTGTCGGTACCAAATACCAATGGCGCTCGCCAGAATGCAGGAATTTTATTAAACTACACCACCCATGAAAATTATGCAGATAATCCGATAAGGAACGAGAAATTTATGATCAAAAACTATCTCCCCAAATTAATTAACAAATAATTATGAACGTATCAGAAAGTATGACACTTTGCACGGTTAAAACCACGCAAAGACCTCATTACGATGAAATTGTCCAAAAGCTTTCCCAGTGTTGTTATTGGTGCAAACAAACACTTGGCTTACAGCTTTTCAAAGGCTTTCAGATGGCTATTACGATTGCTAACCAAGAACTTACATTTGAATTAAAAGATTTATCGTCAGAAAAAACTCCGACTTATTTCTTTGACTTGGTAGAGCAACACCCCCTAGCATAATATAGCCATAAGGTTTCATCCATAGCTTTTTATGGATGAAATCTTAAACCCAATCGTTCTTCTTTCTGCTACAAACTTATTACCTGTGCCATCTTTACATTTTGACTAACCATATATTTCCACAAAACCTTTCATCCAATGACACGTTATGAGTTCTTAAAATCAATGGGCTTTCAGGGAGGCGCATTAATGGCATTGCTTGCCTCTTGCCAGTCAAACAATGACCCAACACCTACTACTACCACGAGTTCTAGTTCATCATCAAGTAGTAGTTCGGGGAGCACTTCTGGGTCTACTTCCGGGTCAGGCACTTCGTCTGGTTCTTCTTCTGGTTCAACTCTCTTGGCATCTGTAGATTTAACAGCCGCAGCAAATGCAGCGTTAAAAAACAGTGGGGGCTATATTATTGTCAACAGCATTGTTGTAGCACGTACTGCTCAAAATACTTATGTGGCCGCTACGCAAACTTGTAGCCACGAACCAAAGAAAAAAGTGACCTTTCTGAACGGCGAATTTTTCTGTTCAGAACATGGCGCTAGATACAGTACCACAGGTGTGGGACTTAATAGTTATGGAGCCAAAGGTTTAGCAGTATATAAAGTGACCGTCAACGGTAATACATTAGAAATTTCATAAGATTACTCATAAGCATCATTAATCGTGCAGAATAAGATTCAAGTTATGTATTTAGGCAACAGGCACTAGGCAAAGTGTGTTAAAATGTATTAATAATCACAGCCATGCTTTTTCCATAGCCCACCGCCGAGAGCCCTTACCTGCAAGCACAATCTTAAATTTCAGCTTTGGGCATTCGGCAGAACATATTTATCGTTGCTAAAAAACAAATTTTCACTCTTTGCCTTATGCCTTGTGCCTAAAACACAAAACTCCGAATTCAGCACTCACAATTCAAATAAGTCCATTTACTAACCATCTTAACAATGACACGATACGAATTCTTAAAAAACGCAGGGTTTGGCGGAGCCGCCCTAATGACTCTTCTTACAGCATGCAGTAAAAGCTCAGATTTATCTCCCGTTGCCACCCCAGAAAGTGTAGATTTTACCCTTGATTTGACAACTTCTGCAAATGCTGCCCTAAAAAATAGTGGCGGATATATCATCAATAGCAATGTGGTAGTAGCACGTACTTCACAAGGTACCTATGTGGCAGGTTCGCATATTTGCACACATGAAGCAAGAACAAAAGTGGTATTTCTGAACAATGAATTTTATTGCACAGAACATGGCGCTCGCTTCACTACAGCAGGAGTTGGACTAAATAGTTATGGAAGTGCAGGATTAAGTGTGTATAAAACCGAACTATCTGGAAATTCGTTACGTATTTATTCTTAGAATAAAATAGTAATGTCAACGTCAATGACTGCGTTTTAGAATAAAGTCATTTTAACTCACAAAAAGATGAAAATACTAAGTGCTTTTGTCCTTTCCTTTCTTTTGAGCTTAGCTCCCGAATGGAAAACTGACTTTGCTTCTGCCAAACAAGAGGCTACGCAATCACACAAGTATATTTTGTTGAACTTTTCTGGTTCAGACTGGTGTGTGCCTTGTATTAGATTGAAAAAGGATGTTTTTGAAACAGGTACTTTTCAAAACTTTGCTACCGAAAAGCTGATATTAGTTCGTGCTGATTTTCCTCGATTATCAAAAAACAAATTGAGCCCAAAGCAAACCGAACATAATGAGGCTTTAGCAGACAAATATAATCCTGAAGGTAAATTCCCTTATACCTTATTGATTGATGCCAATGGTAAAGTCATAAAAACATGGGATGGCTATACCAACACGCCACCAGAAGAATTTATCGCTCAAATTAACAAGATTACGAATGCCCAATAGCATGAGTCACGTCGAGGTACATAAGCAGGGACATCGATTGATGGGTAATTATTTTGAAATTAGCGTAGTCAGCGATAATGCTGACTACGCTAATCGTTGTATCGATCAGGCCGTAGAAGAAATCAAACGTATTGAACGACTTTTGACTACCTTCAACGACCAAAGTCAAACCAATCAAGTGAATGCAATGGCAGGAATTGCGCCTGTTGAAGTGGACGCCGAAATGTTTGATTTGATTGCTCGTGCACAACGCATATCAGCACTGACACAAGGTGCATTTGATATTACTTATGGATCGATTGACAAAAGCTTATGGAATTTTGATACCAACATGACCGCTTTGCCAAGTAAAGAGATTGCCTTGGAGTCTGTTCGATTGATAAATTATCAGCATGTTATCCTGAATCCAGAACGTCGCACGGTTTTTTTAAAAGAAAAGGGTATGCGTATTGGGTTTGGTGGTATCGGAAAAGGTTACGCCGCCGAGAAGGCCAAACAGTTGCTAAAATCGTTAGGTATACAAAGTGGTATTGTCAACGCCGCTGGTGACCTTACTACTTGGGGCAATCAGCCTAATGGAAAACCTTGGACCATTGGCATTGCCAATCCACAAGCTGGCGAAAGTCCTTTTTCATACTTGTCCATTAGCGATGTGGCTGTGGCTACATCGGGTAATTATGAAAAATATGTGATGATTGGTGGAAAAAAATATTCACATACCATCGACCCACAAACAGGCTTACCAGTATCAGGCATACAAAGCGTAACTATTATAAGTCCCAATGCAGAGCTATCTGATGCCATGGCAACTCCCGTGATGGTCATGGGTATCAGAGTCGGACTAGATTTAATCAATCAAATGCGACAAATAGCTTGTATTATTATTGATGACCAAAACAAAATTTATACCTCACGAAATATTAACATAAAGTAATAGTGTAAATCCGAAAATCGATGATAATCAAATCGTAAAATTATATTTTGTCCGTTTTACAATTTTCAATTTTTCGCATATTGCTAAAGCTTTGTTGATATTTCAAAAACAAATCAACTCTCAGTATGAAGTCAACACGTTTTAACATAAAAGTAGCAGCATTGCTATTAATGGGAGGTTTAGCCACAAGTGCTTGCCAAACTGTAAAGCCTTATCAAAAGGCCTATATCAATGATTCTGACATGGAATTGAGTTCTCGTAAGGTTGTCAAATTTGAACAAAACTTCCAACTGTATCGTGAAGGTGCTTCGGGTGCCAACGGCGGTAAAACAGGCGGCGGTTGTGGCTGTAACTAGTCTATGATGAGTTGCTTTTTAAGAATACTACTAATTGTCTTTTGTATAGGTCATACGCCTCTACAAGCGCAGAACAAACGAGCAAAATTTTCGGTATCTACCACCAAAAAATACCCGAAAAAAGGCGAGACAATTCAACTTGTACTCGAAGCACAGATTTTCCCGAATTGGAAATTATATGCTAGCGAGCCACAGGTTGTCCCAGGGCCGAAACCTGCTCATTTGGTGATTCAGCCTCATGCCAGTTTCAAACTTGTTGGAGGGTTGAAATCTATTAATCCTCACAAAGAGAGAGACCCATACTGGAAAGGACAAGTAGTATATTTTGAGAAAAAAGCACGATTTACGCAAGCCATTCAAATTCTCGAATCAAATACTCAAATCACAGGCAAAATCATTTACCAATTGTGTACGACCAACAATAGTTCTTGTGTCCAATACCAAGACTCTTTCCAGGTTCAGTTACACTAAATTCATTGAAATATGAAAAAGCTTACACTGGCGATAGGTTTATATATGGGTGTACTTCTTAGTGCATCTGCTCAAAAAACGGCTGATACTAGCAATTACCAAAGCCGTAAGTTAAAAGTAGAAGAAATTAATATTGTGTCTAGTTATTATCATCAAGATGGTAACAACTCGGCTGTAACGGGCGGTATTGGTACCGAAAAACTAACCGACTTTGGTAACACTTTTGATATTCGTTTCTCGAAATGGGATAGCAAAGCTCGTCAGCATTTTTTCACTTTTGAATTAGGTGTAGATGCTTATTCGTCGGCATCTTCAGACAAAATCGACCCATATACAGTATCTTCAGCTTCCATGACTGACAAGCGTATTTATCCGTCGTTGGCTTGGAGTGTGAATAATGCCAAAAAAGGAACAACCTTCGGAGCAGTAGCCTCTTATTCGACCGAATACGATTACCAATCATATGGAACAGGATTAAACTTTTCGAAAACATCCAAAGATGGAAACCGTGAGTTTAGCGCCAAAGTAAACGCATTTTTTGATACATGGAAAGTAATTCTACCATCCGAGCTTCGTACCATTTACCGAGCAGATGGTTCCTACTATTTCTATGGCTCAGGTGGTGAGCATGATCCATATCCAGTAGATTACAAGCCTCGTAACTCTTATAGCTCTTCATTTTCTTTGGCACAAGTTGTCAACAAAAGAATGCAGGTTTTATTGACAGTCGACCCAGCGTATCAAGCAGGTTTGTTGGCTACCAAATACCAACGTGTGTATTTTACTGACGGAACCGTAAAGTCAGAAGAGCTTCCAGATACCCGTGTCAAATTACCTATTGGTGCTCGTTTGAATTACTTTGCAGGAAACAAAGTCGTAATCCGTACATTCTATCGTTATTATCAAGACGACTGGGGCGTAAAGGCTCATACATTTGAATTGGAAACTCCAATCAAAATGACGCCATTCTTAACCCTAAGTCCATACTATCGTTATTATACGCAAACCGCTGCGGACTACTTTGCCGCTTATGGTGCGCATAAGTTGAGTGACAAATATTATACAAGTGACTACGATTTGTCAAAACTTAATAGCAATATGGTAGGAACAGGTATTCGTATTATGCCTCCTCATGGTGTATTTGGGATCCAAAGCTGGGCTTCGCTTGAGCTTCGCTACGGACACTATATGCGCTCAAATGGCTTGACCTCAAATACCATTACCCTCTACGCAAAATTCAAGTAACAGCGAAGGATTTTATTCAATTTCAGATTTGGGATTTCTGATTTCGGATGTAGAGTAAAATACCTTTATTTTTTACAAAATATAGAAGCTTACACTTCCGAAATCTAATATCCGACATTAGGGTTTTACGAAGAATTTTCAACTATTGCGGATTTGGGATTTCTGATTTCGGGAATAAAGTAAAATACCTCTATCTTTTACAAAATATAGAAGCCTACACTTCCGAAATCCAACATCCGATATCCGAAATGAATGATTTTTAAATTCCTAATGCATCACTATCATTCAGGTTAGGATTTTTTCAAGAAAATTCTAACCTGAATTTTTATTTTGAACCTTATACTCAATTTCCAGTCTAACTAATGACATTTTAGGGTGACGATTAAAATAATCTGCCGTTAAATTTGTTATAAAGAGGTATATTTTCGATTTTTGGAAAGGTTTATGTAGGCAATACAAGAAACTGTACTTCAAAAATAAAGGAAGATATATACCGCATTTACAGACATATTAAACAATCAATTTTATGAAAAAGATTAGCTTTATTTTTGGACTATTTTTTGCACTTATTCTACAGGTCCAAGCTCAAACTGCAGACGAAATTTTTGACAGATATTACAACGCAACTGGCGGCACAGAATTGTGGAAAGGTGTAAATAGCTATATCATCAAACAAGCATTTGTAGCAAATGCTCCAACGGATTTTACGCAAGAGACTAAAGTTTCGGTGGCTAATCAAGGTATCCTAAAAACGAAAACTATCCTTAAAAGGGACTTTATTTACGGAGCTAACCCGACTGAAGCTTATTTTAGAGTACCAACTGGTAGCCTTGACAAAAATGTCGTTTATGAAACTAAAGACCTTAGCGACAAAGATAAAGCTGGACTAAAACGTGAAATGACTGACGGTTTGTTGCCATTTATCGACTATGCTAAAAAAGGCTATATTGCCACTTATGTAGGTTTGAAAGCAGACAACGGAAAGCCTGTTCATCAGATTGAATTATCAGGTAAAGATGTAAAATACAATTTGTTTTTTGACGCTACGACTTATCTTCTTTCAAAGTTGAAAACTAACTTGGCGTCAGGCGAAGAAATCACACAGGAGTTTACTACTTATACAAAAGCTCCGTATGGCATTAGCTATCCAAGTGCCTCAACTTACTACAGCAGCGTTGAAAAACGTAATACTAAAGTAACAACCACGGTGACATTCAATGATAAAATTGAAGCCAGCGTATTCAAAAAATAGTTGTAATAACCTTACAACCCAAAGTGCTTTTTGATAGATAACATTATGAGTAGTTCTTTTATGATTTTGAGTCATAAAACACTACTCATAATGTTTTTTACCCTACTTATGAAGTCATATATCCGCATCATACTATTTTCAATTGCTATCATCTTCCTATTCATTATAGGGGCTTTTGTCTATTTGCAAACACCAAGTGGCCAAGCACTAGTTACTACGGAAGTGACGAAATTCTTAGAAAACAAATTTGGCTCGAAGGTATCCGCCAAACGAATTGCCTATCATATCCCCGATTGGATAGAACTCGACGAGGTTTTTGTTGCTGATCATAAAAAAGATACACTCGTAGCTGCTCACAAGCTGTATGTAGACTTAGATATGTTTGCTTTGCTCAAAAGCAAGGTAACCATCAATAAAGTGGAACTAGAAGGTATTCGTGCCAAAATCAAAAGGACTTTACCTGATACTACCTTCAATTTTGACCATATTGTAAAAGCTTTTGCCTCTCCTAATACGACCCCTGCCAAAAATGATACGCCCCCAAGTAGTTTGTTGATGAACATTGGTAAGGTAAGTCTAAAAGATATTCATGTTACTTATCTGGATAATGTCATCGGTACTGATGCCGATGTAGCATTCAAATCGTTTGAAACGACTTTCAAAAAAATTGACCTTAACTCATCTACTTATCAACTGGCAAATGCGAAGCTCAATGGAGCAAATTTACAACTAAAAACCTATCCAGCATTAAAAGTATCACCTCCAGATACTAATTCAAGCCCCGTAAATTTTGGTTTTGAAAAAATTAATCTCGATGATATCGCTTTTGATATTAGCGACCAAGTAGGTGGACTTTCAAGTAAAGGTCGCATCACCAAAGCCAGTGCCGAAGCGGATCAATTTTCGATGTCAGAGCAACTGATTCATCTCAAAACCTTTTACCTCGACAATTCATCTGTTAAAGTCGGTATCAAACCAACGCCAAAATCTTCACAAAAGCCTCTCCCTGCTCCTACTGTAGCACAGTCTAAAACACCAGAAAAAGGCTGGACATTTGGGGTGCAAAAGATTTTGATGAAAAACAATACCATCACTTATGATGATTTTGGAAAACCTCGTCAAAGTAAAGGTTTAGACCCTGCACATATCGGCATTACGCCCTTGAATATAGAAGCCGAAAGAATTCAATACTCTCCTAAAGGGGTAACAGGATGGCTTCAAAACATTTCGATGAAGGAAAAAAGCGGTTTTGTTTTACAAAAACTCCAAACCGACTTCGCTTATACAGACAAAAAAGCATTCCTTAAAAAACTTACTATTCAGACACCCAAAAGTATTATTAGTGATGAGGTAAGTTTAAGTTATAACTCACTCGACCAACTAAGTAAAAATATTGGAGCCACAAGAGTTGTAGTCAACCTCAAAGATAGCAAACTAGCTTTTTCTGACATACTCTTACTTGCGCCACAACTGGCTCAAACGCCTCCTCTCGTAGGAAATAGTCAGGAAGTATTGCGTTTTAAAGGCAAAGCTACAGGTACTGTCAATAATTTGAGCATCGCAGGATTGACCATTCAAGGATTTGACCATAGCAAAATTCAGTTGCATGGCAATATCGTTGGCTTACCTTCTGTTGAAAAAACAAGTGTAAAAGTTGGTATCGATGAAGTATCCGTGACTAAAAGCGATATTCAGAAAATCGTACCAAAAGAAATGCTTCCTGCGACTATTGAACTGCCCGAAACGATTGTGTTGAAAGGTACAATCGGAGGTAAAATCAACAATCTGAATGTAAATACACAATTGATTTCTGATCTGGGCAAAGCACAATTTAAAGGTACACTTGTCAATATTACTGTTCCAAACAAACAGCAATACGACGGTCAGTTATCGCTCAACGAGTTTGATTTGGGCAAGTTGCTCAAACAACCTGAGCAATATGGTAAAATGACTTTAGTAACAGATTTTCATGGTAAAGGGACAAATCCAAAAACTATGGATGCCGAAATAAAAGGCAAAATAGAACAAGCAGTTATCAAGGGCTATGACTATAAAGATTTGCAGTTTGCCACTACAATTCGTAATCAAGAAGCGCAGATTAATGCTCTTTTTGAAGACCCAAATGCAAATTTTAATTTACAAGCAAAAGCCAATCTAGCAAACGAATATCCTGCTATTCAGGGTACTTTAGCTATTAAACAGCTCAAGCTCAAAAACCTTCATCTTTACCCCGATGACATCGCTATCAAAGGACAGGTAAAAATGAATTTGACCAATACGAATCCTGCCAAGCTCAATGGAAGCATCGCGATTGATGAAGCCGTGGTAACGCAAGATGGTAAGCCTATTCCTTTGGATGATATTAAGATTTTGGCACAAAATAATAACGAGCTTAATGCTTTCAGTATTCAAGCGCCATTCCTGCAAGCCCAAATGTTTGGTCAATTTAATTATGTACAGTTAGCCGACATTATCATTTCGGATATTAATCGTCATTTCAGAATCCCGAATCAAAATCCGAAGCTCATCACAGAGCCTTACGATATTACCATCAAAGCCAAAGCGATTGGGCACCCTGCCATTAAAGCATTTGTACCAGCTTTGACAAGATTAGACTCCACCACTTTCAATGCAACACTAAGCAACGAGGCTGGTCATACCATGCAAATGGATTTGAAAATACCTTTTGTTGAATACGATACCATTCGTGTGCAACAAATAGCGTTTGGAATGCGCTCTGATTCAAGTAAAATTACTTACCAAACGAGTCTAGAAAAATTGAGTTTTAATGCTTTCCAAATGCTTAAAACCAAACTTGATGGAGAAGTAAACGACGACATAGCAAAATTCAACCTTGTTTTATTAGATTCTCTTCAGAAAGAGCATCACAGAGTAGCAGGTCAAGTCGCCAACTTTTCAGACCAATTCAGAATCAATCTTTTGCCTGATGGGTTAAAACTCAATTATGAGCCATGGAAAGTTGCAGAAAATGGGTTCTTACAATATGGTGAGGCGGGATTGATTGTGAGTAATTTTTCTTTACAAAACCAAGAACAATTACTTCAGATTCATACCCCAGAAATGGCACCGAATGCTCCTTTAGAGATTCTTGTCCAAAAGCTGGATTTACACAAAATGATTAAACTCGTCTATCCTGATTCCACTATTGCAGACGGAACGATTGACGGAAAAATCATTTTGGCCAACTATATGAAATCTCCCTCGTTTACAGGCGATGTAACCGTACAAGGGTTTACCTTCCAAAATACACCAATTGGGGATTTGGTAGCACATGTATATAATGAAACGCCTGAGAAGATTTCGGTAAATACCACTTTGAAAAACGACCAAAATGATATAGCCTTAATCGGAAATTATATCTTGGGCGACAAAAAGCCATTAAATTTCTCACTGAATATCAACAAGTTGAGCACAAAAACTATTCAGGCATTTAGTTTTGGACAAATGCGACGTGCCAATGGTAGTCTCAACGGAAGTATCACGATTAAAGGCGCAAATGAGCAACCAGATATTGCAGGTTTCATTGGTTTTGAAAAAGTGGCATTTGATGTTTCTCAATTAGGTACAAAACTCTTGATTGATAAACAAAAAATCTATTTCCAAAACCATGAAATGGAATTCAAAAACTTTACCCTCAGCGATACGCTCAACCAACCTTTGAGAGTCAACGGTAAAGTCATTTTCCAAAAACTTCCTGAAGTGGAATACAAACTGGCGATATCTACTAAAAACTTCATGGTGCTCAATTCAACGCGCAAAGACAATGATTTCTTTTATGGCAAGGCCTTTGTCGATGCCAACATAAATATCAGTGGCTCAACAAATACAGCAGTTGTGGATGGCAATGTAAAGTTGATTGAGAAAAGTAGCATTTTTGTATTGATGCCCGATAATAGCGTAAGCGAAGAGGCCATCAACGATGTAGTAGTTTTTGTCGATAAAAATAAAAAAGCATTGACCAAAGACTCTACCAATAACACTCAGACCAAATACAATACTAGTTTTATCTCAGAAGTAAGTTTGTTATTGGAAGCCGACGAAAAGTCAGAAATGACCATTGTGGTAGATGAATTAAATGGCGATAACCTCAAAGTACGAGGCAAAGCTCAACTTAATGCTGGGATAAGCTCCAATGGTCAGCCTTACATTTTAGGGATTTACTCACTTACAGAAGGTAGCTACGATTTATCATTTGAACTTCTCAAAAAACAGTTTAAAATTAAACCAGGCAGTAATATCGTTTGGATGGGCGACCCTTTGAGTGGTAATATCGACATTACGGCGATTTACCAGACCATGGCCTCTCCGTCCGACCTGTTGAGTTCTACCGAATCGCAATATCGTCAAAAAATGCCTTTTGATGTAAACCTAAACCTAAACGGTCCAATGAAGAAATTGGAAACGTCTTTTAGTATTACCTTAAATGACAAAACACAATTGGCCATAGACAACGACGTCAAAACGAAGATAAATGATAGATTAAAGTATCTGGCACAAACAGATATTGCGGAAAACAACAAACAGGTTTTTGCTTTATTGATTTTAAATAGATTTTTCTCAGAAAAATCATCCGACTTTTTCTCTACAATCAACCCCGAAGCCATTGCTCGCCAAAGTGTGAGTAAACTTCTTTCTGACCAGCTCGAAAGATTGGCTGCCGACGTGATTAAAGGGGTAAACTTGAGTGTGAATCTCAATTCTAGCCAAAGTAATATTGCAGGGCAGTCATCTGCCAGAACAGATTTGAATCTTGGACTATCAAAAGCCTTTTTCAATGATAGATTAAAAGTTGAGGTTGGGAAAAACTTTGAGCTTGAAAACACCAACGGTGTGCAGCGAAATCCAACTGAAGTCTTTGACAATGTCGCTGTAAACTATAGTCTTACAGAAGACGGAAGGTATCGTTTTAGAGCATTCCGTAAAAATCAATTCCAAACAGTTCTCGAAGGTTTTGTGGTAGAAACAGGCGTGAGTTTTGTCATTACCTTGGAATATCAGTCTGTGAAAGAGTTTTTCCAAAAAAATAATAAGTAATTATTAATGGCTGATAGCAGTATGCTCAAAGCCTAACATAGCCATTACAAACATGATTCAAAAGAGTACACTATATATTGGTCTCATACTTCTACTAGCCAGCTGCTCGGTAACGAAGAAGCTCCCTGCTGGCGAAAGCTTATACACGGGTGCAGACATTAAAATCAAAGCCGATTCGAGCATCAAAAAATCAGAAATAGAACGTGTTAATGCTGAGCTAGCAGAATTTGTAAGACCCAAGCCCAATACAGCCATCATGGGATTTCCGTACCGAGTATGGTTATACTATGTCATGGGTGAGCCTCGCAAACCAAAGGGTTTTAGAACATGGTTTCGTCGCAAATTTGGTGAACCTCCCGTTCTTGCAAGTCGTGGAGTCATTAATGCCAATACCAAACAAATTAATGTCTTGCTGAACAATCAAGGCTTTTTTCGTACTACAGCATCAGGTGATATTATCGATAAAAATCGCTTAGCAAAGGCAGTTTATACTATTAATTTAAAACCACAATATTTGCTCGATTCGATTCATTTTGAGACAGATGGTGATACCAGTGTTTTTGGAAAAGCTTTACTCAATACTCAAAAAAGAACACTTTTGGTAAAGGGTAATCCGTATAATTATGAAACATTAGTGGCAGAACGCAATCGTATTGAACGAGAGTTGAAGCAACGAGGCTTTTACTATTTCCGTCCCGACTATGTAATCTTCAAAGCGGATTCGATGAGTAAAAAAACGAAGGTGGATGTTTCGGTTGAAATTAAACCCAATGTTGCACAGGTAGCCAAAAAGATTTACTATATCAACGACATTCATGTCATTGCTGATTATGGTGATTTGAGAGTAGATACAACCAATATTAAACAAACGAACTATCAAGGAATTGATATTCAAGATCCCCTCAACAGATACCGTCCAAAGGTGTTTGCAGATGCGATTGGATTCCGCCATGGACGTAATTATTCTAGCCGTTTTCAAGACGTTTCATTGTCTCGTTTGATTAATCTCAAAAACTTCAAGTTTGTCAAAAATAAGTTTGAATTAGTCACTCGTTCAGACTCTGCATTATTGGATGTATACTATTATCTGACCCCGCAAAAACACAAATCTTTGCAGGCTGAACTGAGCGGATCGTCGAAGTCAAACAACTTTAATGGTACTGACATTGCAGTCAACTGGCGTAACCTTAACTTGTTTAGAGGTGCCGAAATTTTTACCATTTCAGCCTCAACGGGTCTTCAATTCCAAGTAGGTGGTGGAGCCAATGCTATCAACAACTCGACTTATAAAGTGGCAACCTCGCTTACACTTCCACGTTTTGCAGTCCCATTTATTAAGTTCAATCCCACTCGAAATCAGTCCTTGCCTTCAACGACATTCAATGTCAATTATGAATACATCAATCGAGGTAATATGTATCGCACTACCTCCTTGAGTGGTTCGTTGGCTTATGATTGGAGTCAGAACTCAACACTTAGACATACCTTTACGCCACTATCTATCAGTTACGTTCGAACATTTGATTTTTCATTTGATTATATCAATTACATGATCATGTTTGCACCGCAACAATTAGGTACTATTCTAGATCAAAACACCATTATACCAAGTTCTATTTATCAGTTTTTTTATAATCCCAGACCTACCAAAAGTTCAAGTTTTGCTCTTTCTGGAAGTTTTGAAATTGCTGGAAACTTGGCCAGCGCACTTGCCAAATCTGCCAATTCAACAACCGAAGCACAAACCTTATTTGGTGTAGGTTATGCACGTTATATTCGAAGTGATTTGGATATGCGATATAGCAAAACGATCAACAGTAAAATCAAATGGGCGAATCGTGTCATGCTTGGCTTTGGCTTGCCTTATGGCAACTCAAATTCACTACCCTTTCCGAAGCAGTACATTGTAGGCGGTAGCAATAGTATCAGGGCATTTGTGGCACGTGGTATTGGACCTGGAGCCTATTATGCCTCAGGCGATAACGCCACAACGTTCTTAGGAGCACAAGCGGGTGATATGAAGCTAGAAATGAATACCGAGCTTAGAGCCAAGGTAAACGACTTTATACAAGGAGCATTATTTGTAGATGCAGGGAATGTTTGGATGTACAAGGATGAAGTTTTATACGGTGCTGATGGTGTATTTGGAAAAGATTTTTACAAACAACTTGCAATAGGTGCTGGTGTTGGTTTGCGTTTCGACTTTACGTATCTCTTACTTCGCTTTGATTTAGCGACGCCACTTCGCAAGCCCTATTTACCAGAGGCAGAAAGATGGGTCATCAAAGATATCGACTTTTCAAGCTCTGACTGGCGCAAAGAGAACCTAATTCTAAACATTGCGATAGGTTTGCCATTCTAAGAAAAGTACAAGCTTGCTAAAATCTAAATGCTTGTAGAAGAACTGATATATCATATTTGCGAAAAAAGGTAGTTTAACTTTGCAAGAAACTTTTTTAATTAAAAAACTGGGACTATTTTTGTAACCTAGTTTCTGATAACGAGTCAAATAAATACATAGCAATGAATCGCAAAAATATCTTAGCCATCGCAGCAGTAGCCATGTTAGCAGTAGCTTGTGACTACCAAAAAAACAATACTATCAAGCAAAAAGACCTACGCGCAGGAGATGAGTATGTGTACGGCGTTCACCCAGACAGTGCTGCACGTCAAACAAAAAACAAATACACAGCTAAGCCAGAAAACGAAGTAAGAGCTGCTAAAATCCGTGAAAAATTGTACGGTCCTGCTGCTGAAATTACTCAAGGAAATTAATATTCTAAGATTTTAATCTTTTTTTATAGATTATAAAAAGCGTTGCGACTCTGTTTGTAACGCTTTTTAGTTAGAAAGACATAAGACAAAAGCCTATTCTTTCTCTATTTAAACCCCTCTTTTTTATAATTATGAACATTGCATTAGTAACAGGCTCAGCTGGCCTTATTGGTAGTGAAGCAGTATCATTCTTTTCTGAAAAATTCGACCTTGTCATTGGTATCGATAATAATATGCGTCAATATTTCTTCGGTCAAGAGGCTTCAACTGCTTGGAATCGCAATCGTCTAGAAGAACAATTTGCTAATTATAAACACTATCAAGCTGATATTAGAGAAGTTTCTCAATTAGAAGTAATTTTTAAAGAATTTGGTGCAGACATCAAATTAATCTTACATACCGCAGCACAACCTTCTCACGACTGGGCAGCAAGAGAACCATTTACAGACTTTTCAGTAAACGCAAATGGTACACTCAATATGCTTGAAATGACTCGTTTGCACTGTCCTGAGGCTGTATTTATTTTTACGTCGACAAACAAAGTTTATGGAGATAATCCAAACTTCTTGCCATTAATCGAAACTGAAACTCGTTGGGAAATTGATACAAACCACCAGTATTTCGAAAATGGTATCGATGAAAACTTGAGTATCGACCATACTAAACACTCTTTGTTTGGTGCATCGAAAGTAGCAGCAGATATCTTAGTACAAGAATACGGTCGTTACTTCGGCATGAAAACGGGTATCTTCCGTGGTGGATGTTTGACTGGTCCAAACCACTCTGGTACGCAATTGCACGGTTTCTTGGCATATTTGATGAAATGTGCTATTACTGGTAACCATTACACTATTTTTGGTTACAAAGGAAAACAAGTTCGTGACAATATTCACTCTTACGACTTGGTAAATATGTTCTGGCATTTCTACCAAAACCCACGTGTAGGTGAAGTATACAACGCAGGTGGTGGTCGTTTTGCTAACTGTTCAATGCTAGAAGGTATCACAATTTGTGAAGAAATTACAGGTAAGAAAATGAGTTATAGTTACTCTGAAACAAACCGTATTGGTGACCACATTTGGTATATTTCAGACCTTTCGAAGTTCAAAGAGCATTATCCAACTTGGAACTGGAAATATGGTTTGAACGAAACACTCCAACAAATTCACGACGGTATCACTAGCCGATTGTAATATTTTTAAAGGACTTAAGACAAACTCTTAAGTCCTTTTTTATGCTCTTGATAATTAGGGTTTACACTTAACAAAATACATTTTATCTATGCCTATCGATCATTGAAACTCCTAGATCCCCTCCTAAACCAAAAAAATTATTGAAAGCTTCGTTAATAATTAGGCTAATTAATATCGTCTCAAGGTATTTAAGTAGGAAAATTACATAGGTTTGGGGTAAATTTGCATTAATTTTGAATACTCCAATCAGCATATTGGTATTACAATTAAAAACATCATGCCCAATTCCATAAAAATCCTCATTCCACTTTACAACGATTGGGATGCTTTAGAGCTTTTACTTGAACGTATCAAACATACAGTTGAAGCAAGCTTCTTTGAGCAGCTATCTTTTGTGATTGTGGATGATTGTTCTTCCATTCCGTGTGATGTAAATCGTTTTTCGGCATACAACCTTGAGATTATCAGACTTTGGCGCAATGTAAGTCATCAAAAAGCCATTGCACTGGGTCTCTCCTATTTAACCAAAGAACGTACTTTTGATTATCTGCTAATCATGGACTCAGACGGTGAAGATCGTCCTGAAGACATGGAGCGCTTATATGATACTTGCGTAAAAACAAATCAAATTGTATTTGCTAAACGTGCCAAACGTAGCGAAGGCCCAATCTTCCGAATGGGCTACTTGGTGTATAAAGCACTTTTTGGTCTATTAACAGGAAAAGTAATAGAATTTGGTAATTTTAGCATGCTACCATTTGAACAAGCCAAGAAATTAGCTTACGTTTCCGAGATCTGGAATCACTTCCCTGGCGGAGTTATTCGATCCAAATTATCATATAGTTCTATCCCGATTATCAGAGGTACTCGTTTGGCAGGTAAATCTAAGATGAATTTTGTGTCTTTGATTCTTCATGGCTTAAGTGCTATTTCTGTATATTTAGATACTGTGGCTGTTCGAATCGTTATTAGTTCTCTGGTATTGGTTGTTTTGTCTATCTTAGTAGCATTGGTTGTATCCATTATTCGTCTTACAACTCCTTATGCCTCACCTGGCTGGGCAACAACGCTTGTTTCAACAGCAGTAATTGTGATACTCCAAGCCTTTTTGAGTTCACTTTTTTTGGTTTTTACCGTATTAAACTATCGTACTCAAAAGCATTTTATTCCAGCATTGGAATATCATGAATTAATACAACAAGTAGACTCGACAGAGCTTTCTAAGATTAGCTAATATTATAGATCATTTGCCAAATAAATCAACCTCATAAAAATGAAATTAAGTGTAGTTATCCCTGCATACAACGAAGAGGAATCTATTCCTGAAACACTACGAACCCTGTATGCAACACTAAAAAAATACAATATTGACCACGAAATTTGTGTAACCAACGATAACTCTAAAGACCGTACAGAAGAGGTATTGAAATCCTTACAAACCGAAATTCCAACCTTGGTATATTTTACCAACAAAGGACCTAATGGTTTTGGGTATGCCGTACGATATGGCTTAGAACGCTTTTCGGGCGACTGTGTGGCTGTCATGATGGCCGATATGTCTGATGACCCAGAAGACTTGGTAAAATATTATAATACCATGCTTGAGAAAAACGTAGATGCTGTTTTTGGTAGTCGTTTTATCAAAGGGGGAAAAGTATATGACTATCCTCGTTTGAAATTATTCATCAACCGCATCGCTAACTTCATCGTTAAGCTTGCTACAGGTATCAAAACCAACGATACGACAAACGCCTTTAAATTGTACAAGCGTGAAACTATCGAAGGTATTAAACCATTCTTATCTCCACACTTCAATTTAACGGTTGAACTACCGCTAAAGGCATACGTTCGAGGTTACTCTTATGCGGTTGTACCAAACAGTTGGACCAATCGTAAGTACGGTGAATCAAAGCTTAAAATTAAGGAAATGGGTAGTCGTTATTTCTTTATTTTACTTTACTGTATGATCGAGAAGTTTTTCTCTAGAGGAGATTATATGAAGAAGAATTAATACAAATAAAAAGGATGAGGCTTATTACCTCATCCTTTTTTATTTGTGCAAAAGTAATGCTTGTAAAGTACTTAGCTGAAAAAGTGCATACGTAAGTGTAATGCCCCAAAATACAGCAAAAATGCTCATTGTAACTAGGATTCTAAGCACAGATACCCGAAAAGATAGTGCCAATAATGTGCCTCCAATAGGTGTAAAAAACAAGGGCGTAAAGCATGATATTCCCCAAATACCGACCCTCTTCCACAATTTTACCGCAAATCTTGTACGACGAGAAAATAGCTTTGCAGGAGTTTTTCTATATTTTTGTATCAAGCTACGAACACTTGTTCCTATTACCAAGACACTGATTACGGTAAGCATCATTCCCAAAATGGTACAAACAGCGGTCTCCCACCACGTCAATTCCAATAATAGTCCCGCAATTGGACCGTTAAAAAATTTGATTGAAGTAGCCACCATTACCGTAAAATATTTCCCTATGGCCATAGCAAAGTAGCAATTTTGATTCGTTACAAAGTTACAACTCTCTCGTCATTTGTTATATATAAACCTTAATCTTGTTTTATACAAGCCTTGCTTATGTTCTCTCAACGCCTTCTTGGTTTAATATTCTTCATGTTTGCGGTAATCACTAGCTCCCAAGCTCAAAGTGTTTTTGTACCCCTCAATGCCGACTATTATGACTTACTCGATCGCTATGAGATTAAATATGGTCGACTCTCAAAAACCTTTCACACAGGTATAAAACCTTATACCCGTAGAGATATCGCACAATTTATCGAAACCATTGCCCAAGACACAAGTCTTCATGCCGATGCGATTGACCAATTTAATTTTAATTATTTCAAAAATGATAATTGGGAGTGGGTTTCAGAAGAAACAGATAGTAGTAAAAAATCCTTGTGGAAATATTTTTATAAAAAACCTTCTGACGCATATTCTGTCCACAATGACGATATAGATCTCCACATCAACCCTGTTATGAATGTCCAGATTGGCTCGATATCGGGTGGTAATCAATCTTTCTATTCACTCAATACACGCGGCATCGAAATCCGTGGGATGATTAACAGTAAAATTGGTTTTTATACTTACATGACCGATAATATCTCCAGAGTACCAGATTATATCAAAGGTTATGCAGATTATTTTAACCAAAATACGCCAACAACAGCTACTCAAATTGCAGGAATGCCTGGGGAAGGTTTGACAAAATACTTTAAAAAAGACCCTCTCACTACAGATTTCTTTTCTGCTCGTGCTTATTTAACTTTTCAGGCTACCAAAAACATAGGTATCCAATTTGGGCATGATAAAAATATTATTGGTAATGGGTTTCGTTCGATGATTCTTTCAGATAATGCGGCACCTTACCTGTTTTTAAAACTTACCACTCAAATTGGGGCATTTCAATATCAGAACCTATTTGCCGAACTGATCAACCCTGGCCGTATTTCTCCAGACCAAACCTTTCCTAAAAAATACATGGCGATGCACCACCTTAGTATTAATGTGACGCCAAAACTAAATATTGGATTGACAGAAAGTGTCATTTTTAAAAGAGATAGCACAAATGGCGTGGGAGGCTTTGAACTGAATTATCTCAACCCTGTTATTTTTTATCGATTTGTAGAAAGTTTTCAAGGAAGTGGCGATAACGCATTGGTAGGACTTGATTTTAAATACAATTTTGCCAAAAAATTCTCTTTATATGGACAATTTATGTTAGATGAATTTATCATAAAGGAGATTTTTTCAAATACTGGGTCATGGACGAACAAGTACGGAGCACAGTTGGGACTCAAGTATATAGATGTATTAGGAATCAAACATTTGGATTATTTTGGTGAGTATAACGTAGCAAGACCTTACACTTATAGCCATAGTTACACAGGTCTCAGTTATTCACATTATAATCAAGCACTTGCACACCCATTAGGTGCCAATTTTTATGAATGGACTCACACCTTACGAGCTCAACCTGTGCCCAAATTACAGTTAGTAAGTAGGTTGATTTTTGCCAGCTATGGCGACGATAGCAATGGTACCAACTGGGGAAGAAATATTCTATTGGATTACAATTCTAGAAGTAGATGGGTTTTATACAAAGATGATGAAGGCAACACCTTGGGGCAAGGAGTTGCTTCACAGCATTTGACTTTTGATATAAGAGCTTCGTATCAGTTCAAACACAACTTCTTTGTTGATTTGCATTATTTACATAGGGATTTTAAAAGTCAACAAAGTAATCTTAATAATGTCACCAATCTGCTCTCGATTGGTCTTCGTTGGAATACTGCCGATAGAGGACAGTATTATTAAGTATGAGTGCTGAATTGTGAGTGGTGAATTAAGAGTTAGTAGTGTATGAAGGGTTTTAAGAATCATCTATTTCTAATATCGGATGTTGGATTGCGGAAGTGAAATATACTTTTTTATCCTATTTTATAAAAAATGAAGGTATTTTTCCATACTTCCGAAATCAGTAATTCCCTATAGCATCTTAGGCACGGCGCTATAGGGGATTTGAAATTAAATGACCTACATATTATTCAAGGAAACAAGCCAATCGTTATTAAATTATCGCGTCTCTCCATAATTTACAACAACCATTGTGGGTGTTGATTCATTGTGTAAGCGATCGAAGGAAGTGACGGCATATACATAGCCTCTGGCTCTTTCTGAGGTATAATCTAAAAACGAAACATCTCTTCCGACATAAAGAATTTTATCAACTCGGTAAAGATTAATCTTTTCTGCTTTTTCAAATCTATAAACGGCAAAATACACATTCTCATTACCATCTGAGGCCTTTTCCCCTGGTTGCCACACCAATTTGTTCATTCCATTATCTTTCAAAGCAATGACTCTTTGCGGTGGTTTAGGAGCAATACTATCTTTCCATCTCATAGGAGGAATAATAGCAGGATAGTGATATAGCGATGCTCGGAGGGAATCTTGAATGCCACCATAATTTTCAGTTAGGCACTTCGAACTAAAAAACATACCTCCTTGAATATTTGCATTATTTCTGTCCAAACGAAGTTGACTTGTAGCCTCGGCGTTGTTCCAGCCTGACTTGATTTTATAGATACCATGTCCGATATACAAATGACGCCCATAGGTATGTTGGCTCCACCAGTCAATGAGTACTTTGTAAGGAACTTTAGGATGGCTGCGCTCAAAATATACCTGTGGCACAATATAGTCTACCCAACCTTTTTCAATCCATTTACGAGTATCTGCATAAAGTGTTTGATACGAGGTCGTCCCAGCTTGGGTTTTGGAGCCTACTTTCACGATAGGGCTATAGTTTTGCCAAACACCAAATGGGCTGACACCATATTTTACATAAGGCTTTACGCGTTTAATCGCCTCTCCTATCTGTTGAATCAAAATATCGGTATTACTTCTTCTCCAATCTTCGATATTTCTATAGCCTGCACCATATTTCCGAAAAGTATCGAAGTCATTTAATTGTTGGCCAGGTACAGGATATGGATAGAAATAGTCGTCAAAGTGAATTCCATCGACATCGTAGTTTTTTACAATTTCAACCACCACTTGCACAATATAATCACGTACTTCGGGGATACCAAAATTTAATACTTTTTGACCATCATACTGAATCATCCATTCGGGTTTGGTCATACTAATATGCTCAGGCATAATAGAGCCAGCCCTTTTGAAGGTAGCACGATTGAGGTTTAGCCACGCATGAAACTCCAAGTTTCGAGCATGCGCCTCTTGAATCATAAAATCTAAGGGATCGTAAAATGGGGAAGGAAATTTACCTTGAGTACCCGTCAAAAACTCAGACCAAGGCTCTAAACCTTTGGCATAATAGGCATCGCAGGCATCACGAACTTGAACCATCACAGCATTCATGTTTGAGCGTTTGTGCTCATCCAGAATTCTAATGAAATCTCTTTTTTGTTCCTCTGAATTATATTGCCCTTTTCGGGGCCAGTCTATGTTGTCGACAGTAGCTATCCAAACAGCTCTGAACTCATATTTAGAAGTCAACTCTGCGGTTCCATTTTGTTGAGAATGGCAGCTAGAACATACTAAAACACAAAATAGACATACATGGAAAATAATCTTATACATACACATTCCAAAACTCTTACTCGGTGCCACGTAAGCAACTCTTTTTAGTATTTTAAGTCAAAAATAAGGATATACTATTCAATTTCAGTCAAAGAATTGTGGCAGGAATGCTAGTTGGGAGTTGGTGGCTTAGTTAGAAAAAATCCTCAACAGCATTATTTTGCAAGTTATTCATAAAATATCAGAATCTTATCCTTTCTTGATTCAATGGCAGAATTTATCATCCTCAATAGGATTAAAATGAGTAAATGGCAATAAAAAAGTCCTCTCACAATGAGAGGACTTTTGTTATATTTTTTTAAGGAAAATATCTTACGCCATTACCTTTAAGAATCTACCGAAAACATATAGCCAACACCTTTAAGTGTTTTGATGTAATATTCAGGGATTTTTTCACGTAGCTTTCTGATATGAACATCGACAGTTCTTTCTACTACGTAAACATCGCTACCCCAAACTTTTTCCAACAGTTCATCACGACTAAATACTTTGTTGGGATGATGAGCAAGAAACGACAATAATTCAAATTCTTTTTTAGGCATTACCAAAGACTTACCGTCGTTGAGTACTGTGTAATTTACTCGGTTGATAAAAAGTGAGCCTATCTCTAATTTATCTTCAGCTTCTGACTGCTGCGAATCTCTTCTCAAAAGTGCTTTCAAACGACTTAGCAAAGCACGAGGTTTGATGGGTTTTACAACATAATCATCTGCACCGACATCAAAAGCCGCTACTTCAGTGTATTCCTCAGCACGAGCGGTCAAAAACAGGATGTAGGTATCTTTAAACTCCGACAGCAATCTCAATTGACGAGCCGTTTCGATTCCATCCATTTTTGGCATCATCACATCGAGCAAAATCAAATCTGGTTTAAATTTTTTTGCCACCTCCAAGGCTTGAAGTCCGTCTGTTGCCGAAGCTGTGTCAAATCCTTCTTTGGTAAGGTTGTACTCTAATAGCTCAATAATATCTGGGTCGTCGTCGACCAAAAGGATTTTGGGAGTTGGTAGCGTATTGCTCATATATTTGATAATTAGTCGTTGAGCGAAAGTATCATTACTCAACAAAATCAACACACTGGATGCAATTAATTAAAAATTAATCCAATATTACCCCAGCATTAAGTGTCATTAAGTAACGCGGCTAATAACTACTTGCACTCAAAAGCCAATACAAAATTAGTTATCTCAATATTAAGGAATTGTTAATTCTCACGGACCCTATATATTTCACCCTGTTCGTTGGTGATAATTACTACATTTTCATCTAAAAATGCTATAGATTCGGTCTGTTTATGTGGGAATTTTATACAGTAAAGCGGGTTCGAAAAGTCAATTTGGTGTTCTATAATTCTAAAATAATAAATCTTTCCATAACTTATTAACACAAATTTATTTTTCTGTTGATTAATAGCAGCTCCCGTAATTGGCGTCCTCAAATTGATATGCGCTTTGAGCTGTAAAGTATCAGCATTAATACCTATTTTTCTCACAAATAAATCTGTTCCTGATTTATCCCAGTTTTTGGTAAAAATATAAATAGAGTCCTGTACCACAAACATAGCCTCCGCATCTGGAACATATTGTTTTTCAGGATAATATATCGGAATTCTTTGCAAAACAGCATCTATCTTTTTGTTTATTTGATAAATACATAAATCCCGACGCTGATGCGAATTATTACCTATGTCACCTACATAAATATCCCCTTGCTCATCGGCTGACATATCTTCCCAATCTATATTTTTAGCCTGAGAAATAGGATAGGTATTCAGTAACTTTCCAGACAAATCTATTTGATAAATGTGGGGCGAACCACCACTATCATTATGAGTCAGTAAGGTTGAATCTTGTTTTCGATACACCAATCCTGAACTCTCATTGACTTGCTTAGGAAGATGCCTTATTCTCTCAACTTTCAAGTGTTTCTTTCCCTTCTGAAACCCTAGTTCATGAACATCATAATGGTAACTTGCTAAGGATGCTTTGAGGTTAAATAAGAACCATAGAATTTTGTATTTGAGCATAAATGGATTGTGTGTAATTTTTAGGTTCTCAATAATAAAACTAGCTATTTTCAGTTTTTTAAGTATTTTTGAAGATAAGGTTTATCTCTTTTTATTCTCAGGCATCGACAAGACTATAACCCATTGCTATGTTATCAGACTTCAAACTTCCTCAATCTATCAAATTGCTCGTTGGTCTCCTAACGGTATCGATTATCGTTTGGTGGATGTATCTTTTACAAGAAATCCTTATTTTGATTTCGTTTTCGGTGCTATTTTCGATGTTGTTATATCCTTTGTGTCATCGACTTGAAAAATGGCATTTTCCTCGAACCTTGGCCATCTTTGTTTGTCTATTGGTTACACTTGCCATCATGGCTGGGGGCGTTAGCCTAATTGCCCTGCAAATTGCCGATTTTTCAGATACCTTTCCTACTTTTCTGAAAAAAGGCGAAACATTCATTAATGAACTGCAATCTTGGGCGTCACATAACTTACATATTAGCCGTAAAAAGCAAGTAACAGAGCTTCGTAATCAGTCGTTGACTTTGCTCAAAAATAGTGGCAATATCATTACTAACGCTTTGGGCACAACGCTCAACTCGCTATCATCAGCGATGTTGATTCCTATTTTTGTATTTTTCTTTTTACTCTATCGTGATTTTTTCCGCCGTTTCTTTTATCTAGCTTTTGGTAGAGGAAATCGAAAAAAGATAGACCTCGTTTGTAGCAGAATTTATACGGTGGTTCAGAGCTATTTGCTTGGGTTATTTACCGTAATCTTGATCGTGGCGGCACTCAACACCTTGGGACTTTGGCTACTTGATATCGAATATGCTATTTTCTTCGGAACACTTGCGGCGTTCTTATTATTGATTCCCTACATCGGTATCATGATAGGCTCAATTTTGCCTATGTTGATGGCGCTTATTACCAAAGATTCGCCCATGTATGCTGTGGGTGTGGCAGGAGTATTTTTGTTTGTACAGTTTTTGGAAGGGAACTTCATTACTCCTCATATAGTAGGCTCAAAAGTAAGTATCAACCCACTAGCAGCTATGATTGCTTTGATTTTGGGTGGTCAACTTTGGGGAATTTCGGGTTTGGTGCTGGCTTTGCCATTCATTGCAATACTCAAGGTAGTTTTTGACAATATTGACTCTTTGAAGCATTACGGCTATCTCTTAGGCGAAGCCGAAATTCATCATAAAGGCGGGGGAAGGATTTTGGGCTAAAATTTAAGGCACTAGGCATCAGGCAAAAAGGCACTAGTTAAAAAACTGGTGCCTTTTTGCCTGATGCCTGATAACTATTCTACAAACTCAACAACTCCTTAAATCTAATAGCTTGACGGCGAGAAATTTCGATTTTGTCGCCACTCTCACGAAGGGTTACTTGCAAACCTCCAGAAAACCAAGGCTCGATTTTTTGAATATATTTCAAGTTAATGATATGCTTACGATTGGCACGGAAAAATACTTTAGGATCAAGACGTTCTTCAAGAGCATTCAACGACTTAAGAACTAATGGTTTTTGGTCATCAAAATACAAACGAACGTAATTACCCATTGATTCGAACAAACGAACATTTCCTAAGCGAACAAACCAGCACTTTTCGCCATCCTTGACAAAAACTTGATCGTTTTCGCTCAAAACTGATGCACCTTCTTTCGCTGTATCCGAAATTTGCTTTTGGCGTTCAAACTCCTCCTCAACCTTTTGGATAGCCTCACTTAAACGATGTAGTTCTATTGGTTTGAGAAGATAATCAAGCGCATTAAATTCGAATGCTTTAATGGCATATTCGTCGTAAGCTGTCGTAAAAATTACTTCTGGAACATTGCCGTCCAACTCAGCCAATAAGTCGAACCCTGTTTTGCCAGGCATTTGAATATCCAAAAATAGAAGGTCTGGATGAAGTTCATCAATTAATTGAATCGCTTCGTCGGCATTGGGTGCTTCGCCTACAATATTGATTTTAGGAAAATTTTCTAGCAAACGTTTCAATTCATTACGTGCTAACCTTTCGTCATCAACTATAATTGCTTTCATTCGGTTTTGGAGTAATAGCGTTGGATATTTAAAAAGTATATTACTGAAGACTAATACCTATAGTTTAACCTCGCACGATATGTGTGATTTTAGCAAAAGGATTGTCTTTATTTTCTACCACTTGACTTGGTATAGGTACGGTAATTTCTGCCGTTACTACGTCTTTGGATGCTTGGTAAATCTTAAATTTGGCATCAGCACCAAATAACAACTCCAAACGATGTGCTGTATTTTCGAGCCCAAAACCTCCCGATTCTGTAGTCTCTAAAACGCCTGTATTACTAATTTCGATCACTACTTTGCTATCAACCAATTTGGTTTCGATACTCACAAATCCTCCCTTCACTGGCTTTGATACTCCATGTTTGATGGCATTTTCAACCAAAGTTTGTAACAACATAGGTGGAACTTGACAAGTAAGTGTTTCGGGATAAACATTCTTACGAATCTGTAAACGGTCTTCGTAGCGGATTTTTTCGAGCGCTAAATAGTCCTCTACTGTTCTTAATTCCTCTGAGAGTGAAACGGTCTTACGTCGGTCGGCCAGCAACGAACTTCTCAAAATATTGGATAGCTGCGTCACTGCCTTTTGTGCTTTTTCGGGTTCTTCCAAAATCAAAGCACGAATACTATTCAGAGCATTGAACATAAAATGCGGGTTCATTTGAGCCCGCAAAACCTTTGATTCAGTTTCGCGAATAGAAGATTCCAAACGAACTTTTTCGACCTCAATTTCTGATTTTCTTTCAAAATAATGAGACGCATAATAAAACAAAGTCCAAATCATCAATGGCTTCATAAAGCTGAAACTGAACTGGATGAAGAAAAATATCGACCAAAAATCAGCATGCTCACGTTCGCGCAAAATGTAGCCATCTAGCGGAATATTGATACTCGCCATCATCATCGACATCAACACCACCGAGCCCAAAATACGAGGTACCACCTGACGAATAGGCATTTCGACCCAACCATATTTTTTGATTACTTTTCTAAAATTATGTGTCAGAAAAATCGCAAAAGCAATATTCAAGTCTGCCGAAATAAACCAGTCAATCGACCATCCAAAAGAGTTTACATAAATCAAGGCTTCATTGGCTAGCCAAGCTAACCAACCAACAATCTGTAGAGTCCAATATAATTTGATTCTTGGCATTATTTCTTATCTAATTCGTCTGTATTAATAAAAATTTATGCTCGTATCAACAAGCAAATAATCGTTTTTGAATCATGCTAAAATGAGTTAGCAACAATTTTTCATTACCTTCAAAACTTTATTTAGAGTAATAACTCATGTCTGCTTTGCTCAGGAGGATTCTTTTAAAATTACAGTTAAAATAAGCACATTTATCCCACAAAATCATTGAATGGCATCAGGAGATGATAAAAGGTTTGGATTTAGGGTAGAAAAATATTAGTAAATGCATTTTTAAATAGTTACCTCCCATAATCAGGCACAAAAAAAGAAGCCCATGGCGATGGGCTTCTTTTTTATATTTACTTTTAAAGCGCTAAAATTTCTTGTATCGATAATCCTGTGGATTGAGCGATAATTTCCAATGCGACTCCAAGCTTTTTTAATTCACTTGCAACCTCTCTTTTCCCATCATCTTTAGCCGTTTTAACTACTTCTTTTACCTCAATGTAGGTAAGTAAACTTTCTTGATATTCGGCGTACTGCTCTGAAGTCATATTGGCAATCTCTGCAACACCAAAGGCTTTTTCAAAAATAGGTTCTTTCAAAATCGCTGGTATTTCATCAAAGCTTTCTAATCTTTTCAAGAAGTACACCCATTTGTCGAAATGGCTCTCTAATTCGTTTTCTTGCTTATCAAAAAGAGGCATTTGTAAAAACTTAAAGTTGAGCTTATCGTAAAATATCTCTCCGTCTTGGTCTTTCAATTTTATACTTCTCAAAAACTTTTGCTTCTCCTCTTTTTCATCATACTGAAAATCCAAAATAGCAATCATGTAAATAGGATTTAATCTGAAATCCCATTCTCCACGTTTAGATTGCTCTCTTATAGGAAAAGTTGCATAAAAAAGAGAGCGATCTTTGAAGTAATTAACCTTTGCCTTCTGCATCTCAACAATAATTCGCTCTCCGCTCTGAGTTTGGCAATGTATATCAAAAATTGCTTTTCGCTCATGCGAGAGTTCAGCAAAGCTCTCTACATTACGAAAGTCTAATTCCGTAATTTGGTGCCGAGGTGGTAACAGTTGATTCAGAAAATCAATCAACAATTCTTTGTTAGCTTCCTCGCCAAAAAGCTTTTTAAAACCAAAGTCGGTATATGGATTAATATATCTTGACATCCTATTGAGATATAATTTACAGCAATTTACTGATTTTTTACTAGTAAAATAAATCCTTATTTATATGATTAATAATAAAAAAGAAGCCCATGGCGATGGGCTTCTTAAGATATAGACTTTACAAAACTATAGACCAAACAAGTGTGTTGTATCACATTCTAGTTCGGCAAAAAATGATTTAGTTTCGTAATCGTAAATCAATTTGTACAGACACAAGTTCGAGTGCTCAAATGTATCCATTTCATGTAGAGGCTTGTCGAGCAACATGGTCAGGATAATTCTCATAGCACGACCATGCATGGCTACCAAAACGGTTTCTTCATGTGGGCGAGATAAGATTGTCTCAATTGCTGGCTTTTGTCTTTCCAATACCTGCAAAGGACTTTCGCCTCCTTCTGCGGCCATATCTACGCCTCCTGTAACCCAACTTTCGATAAGAACTTTATAGTATTCGTTGTCGATATCATTCGGAACACGTCCTTCTCTGATACCCCAACTTATCTCATTTAAGCCTGAATGCTGTTCCCAAGGAATACCAGCTTCAATAAATTTATGAACAGATTGATGTGTTCTCTTAAGAGCAGATGTATAGACTTTGTCAAAATTGACATTTTGATAACTTTGGAAAAATGCCTCTGCCTGCGCACGTCCCAGCTCATTCAAATCCGAATCTACACCACTTCCTTGCACGATACCTTGGCGGTTGAAGTCTGTTTCACCATGACGTATCAGGTAAATTGTTTTTTTAGTAGGAATATTGCTTTGGGTATTAGACATGCTATTTAGTTGATATGGAGTAATATAGAGCTATGAAAAATTGTCACAAAAATACATTTTTTAGGTGATTATGCTATCTCATGACTAAAAAAGAGATGATTTTTGACAGAAAAGTAAGCTTTTGTTAAAAAAATGATAATATAGCTAACTATCTTAATAATGGATTTTTGATAATTAGATTTGGTTCAATAAATGAAAAATAGGTCAAATCTCTAACTAAGGTTTTCTATCTTTAGAAAAATTTAATTCACTTCGCTATGTTTAATACTTCTTACAGCCTTGAGCAATTAAATGCCATGGGACAAAACAATATGCTTAATCATCTGGGCATCGAATTTGTAGAACTTACTGCCGATTACCTTGTGGCCAAAATGCCCGTAGACCATCGTACCAAACAACCTATGGGACTTCTCCACGGAGGTGCTTCGGTGGTTTTGGCTGAGTCGATGGGTAGCGTTGCATCATTTTTAAGCCTTCCCGACCCTACCAAACAAACAGCAGTTGGTGTAGAAATAAATGCAAATCACCTCAAATCTGCCAAATCGGGTTTTGTCTATGGTAAATGTACTCCTATCAAAATAGGACGTAATATTCAGGTATGGGAAACTCAAATTACCAACGAAGCTGGCGACCTGATTTGTGTAAGCCGATTAACCACTATGGTAATTGATATAAAATAAAGAAACACTAATGAGTCGATAGAATTTTCTATTTTTTTGAAACAAGTAAATTCTAAATTATGTTATATTTGAAAATGTAAAAACACCCTATGGACTGTTTTTACCTAACTATCTACAAAACAAATAGTTAGCATATTTTTAAAACGTATATAAACATTTCAAAAATATGACTCCAACTTCGGAAACTCATATTTCGACGCAAGTGCCACAACTAGAATTTTTCTGGAAAACTGCTATTTCAGAAGGGCTACCTGTTGCCCTTTGGAGATTACCTAAATCCACTGAAAAACAATTACTTATAGATTTATCTGGACGTACTCGCCAAACTAAAATCGACTTAGAGGAGCTCCCTTCGGGCTTTGCTATGAGTCCTTTTATTGGCGAATCTTTGTTTCTAAAAGGAGATTTGTACTATCATTTTGACCAAGACAATCAATTGATAGAAAACAACATTCAACCTAGCTCGGAACAAGCCCAAGAGTTTTTCAGAAAAGTTCAGCTCACCTACGACGAACAACATGAGGACACTCACATTTCATCAGCTAATTTTACCGTAAACTATACCAAAAACTTCGAATCGCCTACTGAGTCATCTCTTTACAACGAGATTACCTATGCCGAAATGGTGTCGGATGCCATCGATGCTATTCAGCGTGGTGACATGCAAAAGGTAGTGCTTTCGAGAACTAAGCAAATTACTTTGCCAGAAAATTTTGAGGTAGTTGAGGCATTCAATAAGCTTTGTGTGGCATATCCAAATGCCTTTGTGTCGTTGGTATATTTGCCACAAGAAAAAGCGTTATGGCTAGGTGCTACGCCTGAAACGCTTATTAGCATGGACAAAGAAGGTATTTTTAGAACTATGTCTTTGGCGGGTACGCAATCAGCCATAGGACCAAACGGAGAAAAATATCATCCTGCTGAAATTCGCTGGGCATCCAAAGAAATCGAAGAGCAAGCTTTTGTAAGTAGATATATTATTGAATGCTTTAAGAAAATTCGTCTTCGCGAATATTATGAAGTAGGGCCTAAAACCGTTCAGGCAGGAAATTTGATGCACCTCCGCACTGATTATAGTGTCAATACCCATGAGGTGAATTTCCCGCAATTGGGCACTGTTATGATAGACCTTTTGCATCCAACTTCAGCGGTATGTGGTATGCCCAAAGAGCCAGCCTTACGCTATATTGCCGAAAATGAATTGCACTCTAGAGAATATTATAGTGGTTTTTTAGGCCCTGTAAATATTCATGACGAAAGCCATTTATTTGTCAACCTTCGTACCATGAAAATTCAAGGAAATCAAGCTACACTTTTTGCAGGTGGTGGTATTACCGAGGATTCTAATCCAGTAAAAGAATGGTATGAGACGGAGATGAAAAGCCAAACGCTTTTGAGAGTTATTTTATAGGATATTTTTTCATGTTAGATAAACGAAAAGGGGATAGTAGCATAAGCAGCTTACTATCCCCTTTTCGTTTATTTTTCAGGATTAAATGTAGCATTAACCAACGTTTGTTACTTTTTGAAGGCAACCTATTCTTGGTAAAGACATTACTCAACTTCAGTGTTTCATCGAAAAGCTTTCAGTCTTTTTCTCAATCTCACCTATGATAGTCAACTTCACGGTATCGATACGAGCGTCCATCATGGAGATAATTTGAAAGTTGAAAGGATGTGCAATAATCGTTTCGTTTACCTCTGGAATATCTTCATTAATACTAATAATCATACCTCCTAAGGTATCATAATCGCCTTCTTGGAGATTCCACTCATATTTTTCGTTGAGATAGTCAATTTCCAAACGAGCTGATAACAAATAGACTTTATCTTCCAAGCGTTTCTCTATCAAATCTTCGTTATCATCATATTCGTCCTCGATATCTCCAAAAATCTGCTCCATTACATCTTCCATACTCACCAAACCCGAAGTACTTCCAAATTCGTCTACGATTAAGGCTAATGATTTACGTTCTTTAGAAAAACGGAGCATTAAATCTTTGGCAGGCATTGCCTCTGGCACAATCAAAATTGGCTTCAAAATACTCTGAATGTCTTTAGGTTTCTTAAACAAAGCTACCGAGTGACAATAACCGATGACATCTTCTAAGGTATCTTTATAAACCAATACCTTTGAGTGACCACTTTCTACAAATGTTTTCTTTAGTTCTTCTATGCCATCTTCGAAGTCTATCGCTACAATTTCGGTACGTGGAATCATACAATCTCTCACCTTTACCTGCTTAAATTCTAAAGCATTATTAAAGATTTTGGTATCCACTTCTGCCTCCTCCTCAGTAGAAATTTTACGGTTAAGATTTTGCATATAGTGGTTCAAATCTGTCAAACCAAAAGCAGGTTTTTCCTCCGAATATTCTAAACGAAGTACATTTTTGATAAACCAACTTGAAAGTCCTACGATTGCCCAAACCAATGGATACATAAGTGTATAAATAATCCAGATCGGAATAGATAAAACCTCTAAAAAGCCATCAGGATTAAGTAAAAACACACTTTTGGGGGTAAATTCAGAAGTACCCAAAATAATAACAGTTCCTAAGATTGAAGCGATAAGTCCAGGTACAAGCCCCGTACCAAAAACAGGGAAATAGTGTTCAATCTGATGATGCAGATATCCCTCCATAAATATACCATAAGCTACCAACGACAAGGTATTGCCAATAAGTAGCGTGCCGATAAACTTAGAAGGATTTTTGATAAATCTTGAAATAATTTGTCCAGTGATTACACCTTGTTTGGCTTGTAGTTCAAAATATAACTTGTTAGCCGAAACAAATGCCATTTCAACACCTGAAAAGAATGCTGAAAAAACCATTGATAATATAACACCTATTGCTTGTTGGGAGTCCATCTGGGGTTGGTTTCAATTTTGAATTAGAAGACATAGATGTCGAATGCTTGATTGGTTAAATACATCTATATCTGTGAGTTAGACAAACGTATGTGATTTGATTAGGAACACAATACGAAGGTATGGTTTAGAAAAACTCACATTCTCTAAACATCAAATTGCATATTTTTGGTCAAATTTCAAAAAGAAAGAGCGATTTATCAAACCGCTCTCCCTAAAAATTTGACATCTGTGGGCTTTTTTACAAAATCTTAATGTTTAAATACTACGCCCGACAGCTTCGTTTTACTTTTTCTTACCTTTTGATAAAGCCTGACGTTGCAGCTTTTTAGGATCTACAGCAGGTTCTTTTTTATCACTTTTGCTTGATTGTTCTTCCTTTTTCAAACGAATTTGTTTTGAATACTGAAAGTAAAACAAGCAACCCACACACATCATCAACCAGCTATAGTGGTAAAAAATCTTTGTCCAAAAGGTATTTACCTCTGGCGGTGTTCCTGCGCGAAGGTCAAGAACCCAAATGATTAAAAAACCTAAAGCTGCTGACAGCAATAATATTTCTTTTCTGCTCATGAGTTTGTGCTTAATTAAAATCCTTTATCTCGCATCAATTTGAATTCACGATAACGGCGGATTGTTGCCATCACGAAGCCAATCGACAAGATAATTGTACCTATCCACAAGATATTTACCAAAGGTTTTTCGATAGCCTTCAAGATGATAAAGTCTCTTTGGGTTGTATTAATATCAAAGGTAAATTTACCTGTTTGAGGGTCTACACTCACAAATCTTGCTCGTACACCTGCCTCTGCATTTTCCACTGGAGGCATAGCTACCATACCATCACGAATCACAAAAACGGGTTTTATTTCATGTGGAATAGCTTCTTTCCCAGAAATCAAAATACGTGCTTGAACAGCAGCGTCTTGTGGACCAAGAGGTTTACCTTCAAATTCTGTAACACGTTTTACTTCATCCAAAACAGCTACATAATCATTCAAGAAAAAGGTATCTTTTACCGCAACCGTAAATTTCTCTGTTTTACTCCACTCCTTCTCGTCCAAATTTGGCGCCAAAGCTACATAAGTGTACAAATCACCCAAGGCCGAATGTTTCAAGTCTGGCGAGAAAGCATTCCCCATTTTCTTGTTGATTTGAGCACGTGGATATAAAGTTGTCACTTTGCCATCTTTATCACGGAAATCAATTTCGTAATATTTGTTTTCTGGAAAAACAGGAAGAGTGTCACCCTTGGCATAATACTTTTTACCTTGTTGCTCAATATCTTGAAGCGCCACCGCATGGAAATCATTCTCAATTAATTCCACCTGTTCAGGACGAACATATTCAGGTAACTCACGACCTTCTACTCTAACACCTTTGTAAGTGAGCGTATACTTGCCCATCTCTAAAGGCGTATTCAACCACAATACTACGTTTTCTTTGTTTTCTTTATCGTTATTTTTGGTAAAAGCTTCGTCTTTATTCGAAATAGCAAAACCCGATGTATTAATCGAAACTACTTTAGAATAACCCGACGAATACAAAATACCGAATAGCATCATCGCAAAACCAATATGCGTTACAGCACCACCCGATAGCTTGTAGTTGCCACGAGCGATATTAAACAAAATAGTACCATTAGTGACAAAAGCATAGATACACGCAAAAAGCAAAGCGATATAAGTTGGGTTACTGAAAAAATCTCCTAACTCTAATTTGGTCGTTGCTAATATTCCCAAAGATGTCAAAATCAATGATACCAATGCTGGTGTTAAGAAGTGTTGAGCTATGTTTTCTTTCTTGATTTTTCTCCACCAAAAATATTGTCCAGTACCTGTCAAAATAGCCACCGCTGCGGCAAACCACAACTGGAATTTTGAGTAATAAGTAGGCGCATCAGCAGGAGGTGCTAGTTTGGACACAAAGCCCAAGGCTTCCACAATTTTGTTATATACAGGCAAAGAGGTTGCCGCTATGATTTGGAAAGACGACAAACACAAAGCTGTTGCGCCAATAAAAATCCAAAATTCACGGCTATATACTGATGCCTCTTGTTCTTCTGTTGGAATGTTTTTCCAACGATAAATCAACAAACCTACTGCACCTACTAAGAAAAACAATAGATATAACAATAACTGTCCTGAAAGACCCAAATCGGTAAATGAGTGAACAGATGCCTCACCCAATACACCACTGCGGTTCAAGAATGTAGAGTATAAAACCAAAATAAAAGTGGTAATTACCAAAATGAATGAGATACGCAATGCCGACTCATTGGTTTTGTAAATAATCATGCAGTGAATTGCCGCAATTAACACCAACCAAGGAACAAAAGAAGCATTTTCTACAGGGTCCCAGTTCCAATAGCCTCCAAAGTTGAGCGTTTCATAAGCCCAATAAGCACCCATGATAATACCTATGCCAAGTACTGCCGCTGAAAACAATGACCAAGGCAACGCTGGACGAATCCATTCTTTGTACTCTCCACGCCACAAACCAGCAATCGCATAAGCAAATGGAATCAAGGTTGTAGCAAAGCCTAAGAATAAGGTTGGCGGGTGAATCACCATCCAATAGTTTTGGAGCAATGGGTTCAAGCCACGGCCATCCTCTGGAACAAAGTTGGCGTTCATTTTCCAAACTGGTAAATCAGGCATAGCTTCACGCATCAACAAGAATGGAGATGAACCAATTTTGAAATCAATAATTGGTAATACAATCCCTAAAATCATCGAGCACAAAAAGGCTTGAACAGCAGCAAAAACTACCATCAGAGGCGCTTCCCATTTGCGATTGGTCTTAATAAGAATCAAGCCTAAAAGTGCATGCCAGAAAATCCATAGCAAGAAACTTCCTTCTTGACCTTCCCAAAAGCATGAAACAATATAGTATACAGGAAGAGCAATCGACGAGTGAGACCAAGCGTATTGATACTCAAAATAATGGTTATAAATGATTGTGTAAAGCGCAACAATAACACCTATAATCGAAAGTCCATGCAGATAAAACGAATAGCGAGAAAACTTCTTCCAAGATTCTTGCTCTTCGAGATTTTTAATTTGTAGTGATTTGAAATAGCCAAATGCAGATATTACCGACGTCACAAACGAGATAATAATACACAAATGACCCACATTTCCGATAGTTGTATGTAACATCTTGATAAAATGGGTTTGGGGAGATAGACCCTAATTTTTGAATACCATTGAGGCATTTTTAAGACAAATACGACTCCTGCGCTCAGTAAAAGAGTTTGGAAGTCGTATCTGTTGAAGTAAGCAGCAAGTTTTGATAAACTATTTGGCAACAGCCAACTGCCGAATTATGATTTAGAAGCAGGTTTTTCTACTTCTTTGAAATCCACATTTCCATCTTGGTATTTAGAAGGACATTTCAATAAGATTTTTTCACATTTAAAAACCTGACCCTCCATGTTACCAATAATCACGACTTGCTCAGAACGATCCATATCTTGAGGTTTTGGAGCATCATATACAACTTTCTGTTCACGTCCTTTGTTATCAACCAATGTAAACTCAAAGTGATTAGCATCAAGTGCAGGATTGTAACTCATTCCTGTAACATTACCTCCAGCATCTTTTTTGAGTTTACCCACTACGTGTACCTTCTCTGCACTACCGTCTTTAGCCATATTTTCGGCTACACCAAAGTCAACATAAGTACTAGCGTCGGTACCCGTTGACACCAAAATCACCACTGCAATGGCAATGATAATTAGTCCGAAGATGTGTGTTTTTTTCATGATTATTGATGCGTCTTTTTTGAGATTTCGCTTATTTCGAATTGAGAGTTTTTTCGATTTTTGAAATTTTCTTATCCAATGTTACCAGATAAATTACTACGCCCAAAAAGATGGTAACCACCACCGCAACAACCACATAAATGCGACCATCAGCGTATAACTTATCAGCCATTTCTGGCTCACCAGCAGCGTTATCTTGAGCAAAAGAAGCTAGCGAAACTAGCATTAATGTTAAAAATGATAATAACTTTTTCATTTTATCTATCGAGCCTTTAGTGATAAACTTGGGGCTTTTTATTTAGTAAAAGACTTTTATTAATGAGAAATAAGTAAACTCTTATTTAGTGCGGAATGGTAAGTAACAAATGATGAATCCAGCAAAACTCCTTATGCTCAACTCTCCATCCAAAACTTATCTAGGCTTCATTCGCTTGTCTTTCGATTTTACGAATACGTAAACGAAGATTGGTAATCCAATAACCCAAACTAATCCATCCAATTACAGCGGGATAAAAGACAATACGCATAGCACCTTGTGTATCCATTGGTTTAAAACCTGGGTTACCACCATTACCTGGATGCAACGAATCGGTCATACGTGGCAAAATGATTAATAAAGGAATCAATAATGCTATAGCAAATATGTTATAAATCGCCGAAATACGTGCTTTTTGTTGTTCGTCTTCAAACGATCCTCTCAAAATAGCATAAGCAAAGTAGATTAATAAACCGATAGCTGCGCCATTGAGTTTTACATCGTTGGTCCACCAAGTGCCCCATGTATAACGTGCCCAGATACTTCCTGTTGCACAACCTACAATGCCAAACAAAATCCCAGTATAGGCATAAGACTCCGCTTTGTCGTCGATAGAAGTCAAAGGGTTTCTTAAATATTTGATGGAGTTGATAACCGAAATCGTCAACATTACAAACATCGAAAACCACATTGGCACGTGGAAATACAAATTACGAGCCGTTTCGTGCAATACAGGCTGACGAGGTATATGTCCCAAAAAGCCCCAAACCATTACATAAGACAGCATCAATACTGCCAAATACTTATACCAATTCTGTTTCATTTTATCACTTATTAACTCTATGTTTAATCATTGAGTTTTTTAATTTTTTTACAACTGCTATAAATTACTCATTCACTCAGTTCTCTAACTTCTCCACAAAAACGGAAAAAGAATTACCGAAAGCACTAATACAATGGCATCAATAGCCAACAGAATCATTACTTCGTCTAAGCTTTCACCTCTATCTAGTCCATCGAGTGCATTTTTTGATATTTTAATCAACATCAACAACATTGGAATAATCACAGGAAAACTCAATACTGCCATCAACGTTGCACTGTTTTCGGCTTTTGAAGCAATACCCGCAATCATTGTCAGCGTACTTGCAAAACCAATGGCTCCCAGAATAAGTGCCACCAAATACAACCCTACATCACCTACTGGATTACCCATCACCAAACCATACACCCCAAATCCTACCAATGACAATACCAGCATCAGGATAGAGTTGTAGATAATTTTCGAAACAATAATTCCGACTGGATTAGCTAAGGTATAATAGTAAAGAAGACGTCCGTAACGCTCCTGAGTGAAGCTTTTGGCAATAGCATTAACGGCTGTGAAGAGAATTATAATCCAAAAAAGCGTGTTCCAAGTAATTTTATCGATATGGTTCGTCTTCAATCGAAACGACAAATAGCACACATAAACTGTACTTACAATGTATAAAAGCATTCCATTGATGGCATATTTTTGCCTCAACTCTAATCGTATCTCTTTATCAATTAATGCTTTTATTTCGTTTACCATATCGAATAACTCTCTGAGGCTATATTTGGCATAATGTTGATGAATCAAATTTGGATAGCCCTTTTTCAAAATTTTCCGCAAAGTTACGACACAAACAAACTGCAAACTCAAAAAGGAAGTAATATTTTGAGACATTCGCCCAACAACTTTGTAGGGAGATTTTTAGAGGACAAATAGAATGCAAAAACTAATGTTTGGAAATGATTAAAATCATAATCAAAAAGAAAATTTGAGGTTTAGTTCGCAAATATTTCTTTAAACAAGGAACTCTTTGTTTATTTGCACTTGTTTTGAATAAGTCTAAATAAAGTGCAAATTCGTAATTTGTTAAGTCTTTAGAAATTTGTACTTTATATTACAACTACTATTAATCGAAAGCGTAATCATGAGAACAGTTGCGGATTTGAAAATCGGGGAAAAGGGCGTGATTGTGAGCTTTAGCGACGAACTTCTATCACTCAAATTGTTAGAAATGGGCTGCTTGCCCGGTACTCAAGTAACAATGACACATATTGCCCCCTTTGGTGACCCTATCGCCGTAAAGGTTTCTGGCTATGTTTTGTCAATGCGAAAAGATGAAGCCTCAACCATTGTTGTTGCTTAAATAATACCACTTTGGTTAGTTTCTATTCGTAAAAACGTGAAGTACTAATCAATAACAAAGTGAATAGATAGGAACAAACTTTACGTATTTACGTTATTAGTTTGAAGCCAAAAATTGCTAATAGCCTTGAAGAAATCACCCAAAATAGCATTAATCGGTAATCCCAACGCTGGAAAATCTTCTTTGTTCAATAGCCTTACGGGGCTACGCCAAAAAACGGGAAACTTCCCTGGCGTAACTATGGACAAGTTGATTGGGAAATGGAATTTGGAGACAGGCACCGAAGCCGAAATTCTAGATTTACCGGGGATTTACAGTATATATCCAAAATCAGTCGATGAGCAGGTTGTTATTAACATTCTTGCCAATCCACAACATCCCGACTATCCAGACATGGCCATAGTCGTAGCGGATGCGTCTAATCTTAAACGCAATTTGCTACTATTTAGCCAAGTTCGTGACCTTGGTATTCCTACCGTGTTGGCACTCAATATGATTGACGTTGCCGAAAACTCAGGTATCGTAATCAATTCTTTCAAGCTCGCCAAAGAACTTAATGTTGAAGTAGCTGAAGTCAATGCTAAAAAAGGGATTGGACTTAATGGTTTACGCCTTGCCGTAAACAAGACGCTTGAGCAAAGATTCAATTCTAACGACTCGCTGCCAGTAGAATATTCGCCCGAATTGATTGATGAAATCAAAGAGAAATATGGCGATACCGACGATTACCACGCATTGTTATGGCTTTCGGAGCATGACAACCTGAAGCAATTTGATACCGAACAAAGAGTAGGTTTTGATAAACTTCAAGAAAAATATGGTTGGAATTCCAAAAAATTCCAAGCTCAAGAGACAGTTTCTCGCTATGCAGTGCTCAACGAAATCGTAGATGGTTGTTTGCACCAAATACCTGTTGAGGACGAGCCAGTAAAAACTTGGACTGACCGATTAGATAAGGTTTTCCTTCATCAGTTTTGGGGTTACTTTGTTTTCTTGGGTATTTTGTTTTTGATGTTTCAAGCTGTATTTACTTGGGCTGCTTATCCACAAGATTTGATTGATAATGGAGTAGCGTGGCTCAATCAATACCTCAAAGACACCCTTCCTGAAAGTCAACTAGTCAATTTGTTAACAGACGGACTCATTGCTGGTATCGGTGGTGTGGTAGTATTTGTGCCTCAAATCGTATTCCTTTTCTTGTTTATTTCATTATTGGAAGAAACAGGATATATGTCCAGAGTAATGTTTATTATGGACAAATTAATGCGTAGGTTTGGCTTAAATGGAAAGTCTGTCGTTCCACTTATCTCGGGTGTAGCATGTGCTGTACCTGCCATTATGAGTACGCGAAGCATTGGCTCATGGAAAGACCGCCTAATTACCATTATGGTAACGCCATTAATGTCATGCTCAGCACGTTTGCCAATTTATACGGTATTAATTGCCTTGGTTGTTCCTGAGAAAAGTACACTTTTTGGTATTTTCAGCTTACAAGGAGTTGCCTTATTTGGTTTGTATTTACTAGGTTTTGGGATGGCGATTCTTTCAGCATGGATTTTGAAAGTGGTATTAAAAGCTAAAGAAAGAAGCTATTTTATCATGGAGCTTCCTTCATACAAAGGTCCTCGTTTCAAACACATTATGATTTCCTTGCTTAATTCTACCAAAGCTTTCGTATTTGAAGCTGGTAAAATTATCGTTGCTATTTCGATTGTACTTTGGGTAATGGCTAGCTATGGCCCAGGCAATGCGATGCAAGAAGCAGAACAAAAAGTGAAAACTGAAAATCCAACTTTAACAGGAGCGGATTTAGAAAATAAAATTGCTGCTCAAAAACTGGAATCATCGTATGCGGGTCATTTTGGTAAGGTTCTCGAACCAGCTATTAAGCCTTTAGGATATGACTGGAAAATCGGTATTGCCTTGTTAACTTCTTTTGCAGCACGTGAGGTGTTTGTAGGAACTATGTCCACAATTTATAGTTTAGGAGGCGAAGTAGACGACGAAAACACAACCGTTATGAATCGTATGCGTGCCGAAATCAATCCCGAAACTGGCAAACCAATGTACGATGCAGCATTAGGCTTTTCGCTCATGATATTTTATGCCTTTGCGATGCAATGTATGAGTACTTTGGCTACAACATACCGAGAAACAAAATCATGGCGCTATCCTGCTATTCAGTTGGTTTATATGACTACACTAGCGTACTTATCGGCATTTATTGTTTATCAATTGTTGAAATAAGAAACTCATTCTTTTGGTTAAATAAAAACATGAGTCATATCGAATTTTAGGATTGAGATTATTCTCCAGGTTTTCATCAAAAAAGCGGTCGGAAAATATTTTCCGACCGCTTTTTTGATACTAATACCATGCTAGACATGACTTGGCTTTAGACGTAATCATTGCGTCTCTACTAGTAAAATTCCTAATAAAAATAATCACTCATTCGCAATTCCCTAAATCACTAAATTTGAAATGACTTACGTGTTTACCATCTCAATTTATCAATAATATCACTTGGGAGCATGGCCATTTGTCCTCTTTCCTGTGACGCTATATCTCCAGCCTCACCATGCTTAAATACGCCGATAATCGCAGCCTCCTCCGACGAATATCCTTGAGCTATTAGTGCTGTAATTATGCCTGTCAATACATCACCACTACCACCCGTTGCCATCCCTGGATTACCTGTCGAATTAAAGTGTACTTCTTGATTTGGTAAAACAACTGCAGTATGCATTCCTTTTACCAAAACTATACAATTATATTTTTGAGAAAATACTTTTACTTTTTCGAGTTTTTCAAAATCATTTTCCCAAGTTCCAATCAGTCGCTGTAACTCTTTAGGATGCGGTGTCAAAACGGATTTTGCAGGAATCAAAGCAAGCATATCTGCCTCTTCGGCCATGATATTTAATGCGTCTGCATCGAGAACTAAAGGACTTTTTACTTGTCTTAAAAGTACGTTCAAAAAAGCTTTTGTTTTCTCACTTTTCCCCAAGCCACATCCTATACCAATTACAGTGTATTTCTCAAGGTCGGGACAAACACTCAATTCTTTTTCTGCTGGGTCTGTTTGGCACATAGCTTCAGGCACGGAAGATTGCATGATTTCATAACCACATGCGGGTATATAGGTAGTAAGTAAGCCTACTCCCGAACGTAAGCAAGCTTTTGCTGAAAGTACCGCCGCTCCTATCGAGCCATAACTTCCGACAGCCAGTAAAGCGTGCCCAAATGTACCTTTATGTGAAAATTTTGCCCTTTTTTTAAGCGACACCATATCCGTCCAAAAGAAGGATGTTGAGGTATTTTGGACATATTCTCTTGAAAGTCCAATAGGCAAACACTCCCACTCACCCACATATAATTGGTTTTGCGGCATCAAAAAAGCCAGCTTGGGAGCTTCAAATGTTAGGGTATAATCAGGTTGAATAATGGTATTTCCTCTAGCAATTGGCTGAGAAACATATAGTCCTGAGGCAATATCTACTGAAATAACAGGAAGCTTACTCTGATTTATTTCCTGAATAACATCTTTCAAAATACCCTCTACGGGTCTATTTGTACCAGACCCAAGGATTGCATCAACTACAACACAGTTTTGTCCGATAACGGGAAAATCCTTCAAGGTCTTAATGGAATGAATAGTGGTTAGTGAAGTCAGTCGGTCGTAGTTTACCACAAAATCAGGACTAGCCTGAGCACTATAGTCTACGACATAAACTTCAACTTTCCTATTCATTGCCACAAGCATTCGAGCAATAGCGAGTCCATCGCCTCCATTATTACCTTTTCCACAGAAAATCGTAAAATCTTTGTCCGAAAAAAGAGACAATAGCCTATCAGTAAATGCTATAGAAGCGCGCTCCATCAAGTCAATGGAAGCAATAGGTTCCTGTGCAATGGTGTAAGCATCCCAGTTACGAATCTGCTGGGCATCAAATATCTTTCTCATTGTTTTAAAGCTAAATATGTGTGCAAAAGTAAGTTAGTGGCAAAAGTAAAATAGTTTTATCTGCTTTTAGCTCTAGGCTTTATGCTGTAGGCTAAAAGTTAGATGGTATTTCTGATGAAAAATTGAAGATTTTGTTCCTAATGATAGTAGCTTACAGCCAAATGCATCATACGGCTTTCAAGTTTTTTCTAAAATCCTTAAGCAATTTATTGGTTTTACATATTTTTTTTCGGAACTTTGCACCCCCAAAGATTTAGTAATTACGTGATTGGGCAGTCAAACTACAATAATGTATTGTTTTTCAGACCTTTAATATCACCGCTAGTTATTAATCAAGTCAAAAAATTTAGGACTTAAACAATAAAAATCATTCAAGATGAACGATTTAATCAAATTGGTAGAAGCTGAAAACGCTGCACGCCGTGCAGAATTGCCCGAGTTCTCAGCAGGTGATACTTTGAACGTACACGTTAAAATCCGTGAAGGTAACAAAGAACGTATTCAGGTATTCCAAGGTACTGTGATTCAACGTCGTAACAGCGGTGCTGGTGAGACTTTCACAGTTCGTAAAATTTCTAACGGTGTAGGTGTTGAAAGAATTTTCCCTTTGTTGTCACCAAACATCGACAAAATCGAAGTATTGCGTAAAGGTAGAGTACGTCGTGCAAGATTGTTCTATCTTCGTGGCAAACACGGTAGAGCTGCAAAAGTTAAAGAAGCTAAAAAGAAATAGTCTCTTGACAAAAGCAATATATAAAAAAGTCACTCTTTACGGAGTGACTTTTTTTATGCTCAATACCCAAGCTATGACACAAAAAAAGAGGCGAAAAATATCGCCTCCTTTTTATTTACCTAAAAATCCCCTTCATAAATTTTAATCTAATAGCTTTAAGCGAATTAAGTTAGTGGGCATTTTACCCGCTTTAAGCGCTAGGCTTTATGCCGTAAGCTTAAAGTTAAAAAGTGTCTCTAATAATATTACAAATACAATTTTGCCTGCTATGGATTTTAAATCCTTATATAGGGTTGTACGAAAGATTATAAAAACCATTTATTTCGGATATCGGATGTTGGATTTCGGAAGTGTAAACTTCTATATTTTGTAAAAAATAAAGGTATTTTTCTTTATTTCCGAAATCAGAAATCCCAAATCCGCAATAGTTAGAATTCCTTCGTACAGTACTGATCCTTATATAAAAATATATCCGTTCTTTTGGATAGCGGCATCAGCTAATCTTCTTCTTGCATCCTTCAAATTAATTGGTTCGATTTTCGTAAAACGTTTCAAACCCATCAACATTACTCGTAATTCGTCGCCCTCAGCAAATGAGGTAATTGCTACTTTTCCTGCAGAATTCAACTTGTCAATAGCTGAGTGTAAATACACTAAAGCAGCATCTTTTTCCAAAGCACAAGCCTCTTCGCCACGAAGTGTAATCAGTTTCTCTACACGTAACAAGGCCGATTCAGCCACGTAGGTTTCAATCAACATATCAGCCAGATTCATAATGATTTCCTGCTCTTCCTCAAACTTCATCATAAACTTCTGAAGCGATGCACCAGCAATCATCAAAATGGCTTTTTTCATATTTTTGAGAGCTTTTTTCTCAGGAATAAATAAGCCATCTTCCTCCTCTGCACCAAAATCAGGAATTGATAGAATTTCTTTACCAACTGCCATTGCCGCTGGCATCAAATTCAATTCACCTTTCATGGCACGTTTTACGATGGTACCTACAGACAACAAACGGTTGATTTCATTGGTACCTTCAAAGATTCTGTTGATTCTTGAGTCACGATATGCACGATCCATTGGTGCTTCAGCCGAAAAGCCCATGCCTCCGTAAATCTGTACGCCTTCATCCACCACAAAATCCAATACCTCCGAGCCGTGTACTTTTAGCATAGCACATTCAATCGCAAACTGCTCTACGCCTTTGAGCTTTGCCTGTCCACTCTCCATACCCGATGCTAGCAGAGTATCAATAGCATCGTCGATATTTTGTCCTGCACGATAGCAAGCCGACTCAGAAGCAAAAACTTTAGCAATCATATCGCCAATTTTGTGCTTGATTGCACCAAAGCTAGAGATACTTGTGCCAAACTGCTTACGTTCGTTAGCATAGTTTACAGCAGTCGAAATAACTCCTTTACTTGCTCCTACTACTGCCGCAGCTAGTTTGATACGACCAATATTCAGAATATTTACAGCAATCTTAAAACCTCCCTCACGAGTGTACAATTGGTTTTCGACTGGCACTTTACAATCATTAAAGAATACCTGACGTGTTGAAGAACCCTTGATACCCATTTTACGCTCTTCTTCGTTCATGGTAATACCACCAAACGATTTTTCCACGATAAATGCCGTCAATGACTTATCATTATCAATTTTGGCAAAAACAATAAACAAATCTGCAAAACCACCATTGGTGATCCACATTTTTTGTCCATTGATAATATAGTGTTTGCCATCCTCAGATAACACCGCTTTGGTTTTTCCTGAGTTAGCATCCGACCCCGAATCTGGCTCTGTCAAACAGTATGCCGCTTTCCATTCGCCTGTGGCTAATTTTGGTAAATATTTGGCTTTTTGTTCTTCTGTTCCGTAATACAAAATAGGCAAGGTACCAATGCCAGTATGAGCCGAAAGTGCTACCGAAAACGAGTGTCCTCCACCGCAAGCTTCTGTTACCAACATTGAAGTATTGAAGTTCATGCCAAAACCGCCAAACTCTTCAGGGATAGCAGTTCCTAACAAACCTAACTCTCCTGCTTTATCCAAAAGCTCAACCATAAGACTAGTATCTTTTGCATAATCAATAGCGTCGAGTCTTGGATGTACTTCTGTACGCAAAAAATCTAAACAGGTCTGAGCAATCATTTGTTGCTCTTCATTGAATTCTTCAGGAATGAAAATTTGAGAAGCATCAATATCTTTTATCAAGAACTCTCCTCCTTTGATGGATGATTTGCTATCTGTAAGTACCATATTTTGAATATTTTACGATTCGAAAATTTTCTAAAAGCTAAACTATCGTATGCAAGCATACTATTTTTTTGTAAATATAATAAATAAAAAAAATGTTATGCAAGCATAACATTTAAAATATTTTCAAAAAAAGTAAAAATAGTATTTTTTCGAGAAACAAAAGAGTAAAGAACGCTAAACTATCCTTTGGCTCGTACCCTTATCGAAGACTTCTTTATTACAGAAACTCTTCGATATTCTCAGCCTTATAATTGGCAGCCTCAGAGTCTACTACCTCACTGATTTGTTCCATTACCTCAAAAAAAGTCTGTAGTTTTTCTTCTCCAATTTTTTCATAAATTAAATTATTGAACATAATCACACCATTGCGAGCTTTATCTCGTTTACGTTTACCCTCTTCTGTCAAGTACACCTTTACGACACGGCGATCATCCTCGTCGGTTTCGCGACGAATCCACTTTTTATCTTCAAGTGATTTGAGCATACGAGTCAAGCTGCGAGGCTCAAGTCCTAGTGCGGGAGCTATTTTGGTGGCAGGAGTTCCATTTTTGTCGATATTCAACAAAACATATCCAATGGCCATGGTCATATCAAACTGTGCTGCATAAGAATTATACATTCTACTAATTGCATGCCATCCTGCCTTGATATGATAATCTACGGTTTTGTCTGCTTTCATATTTCTTCAAGATTTTCATTATTGGGACATAAATCATCTGTGTAATTCTGAGGAGAGGCAAGAATATAACTGTAAAATTGTCGCGGATACGATTGAAAAGAGTTTAAGTGGTTTGAATATCCTAGGCTATTGCTACAGTTAGTAAAAGGTATGCTAAGCATACTAAATTATATGTAAATTTGTACAAGAATAAATTATTATGCAAGCATAACATTGTATTTATTTATAAAAAAAAGGATAATCGTTAAGACTATCCTTTTTTGAAGACTGTAATTTAGTGGTCTGATGATATTAAAACATCTTTTCTGGTTTTGCTACGAGTAGTCTAAATTTACGTTCTCCTTTACTGGTACGCAAACGGACGCTATATTCTCCATTTGATAGCTCATAGCTAGGCCAAACGATTGCCTCTGTAGCACTTTTCTTCGTTACTTGACATGGAACACCCATTCCTGATGCTGTACTTACTAAAATTTCAGCTGACTCAACATCATCCTGACGTACTCGAATCATATCCAATTCGTCGTCACTATGAATAGTTACCCCTTTATAATCGGGTCTATAAACTGCCAGTGGAGCAAAAGCCTGAATATTTTTGTCTGACTTCACGGCAAGAATTCTATAGAACTTTGCAGCATCTTGCGATTGAATCTCATCTGTGTAGCTGAGCACTTCGTTATTTTTCCCAGCTTTTATTTCGGCAACATCCGAATAGTATTCTAAATCGGAGCTTGCTTGAAGGATGTATTTTTTGACATCATTTGCTCTTGATGTCCATACAAACTTTACTTGATCATGCTCAACGATTGTTTGAAGATTCAGAAGATCATTTGAAAGTCCCACTGCTCTACCTCTTAATGAGGACTTGGGAGCGCTATTGTCATCTTCTGATTTTAAAGTCGCGATTATATCTTTGTTATAGGTCAGTTGCTTCAGTTTGTTTTTGTTATTGTAAGGTAATGGAGCAACAAAGGAAAGATTCGCGAATGCGCTTGTCAAAACGCAAAGCTTAAGCCAAAATGTATATTTCATACAAGTTTATAAATGATTAGTTGGTTTACGGCGGATACCCTATTTGAATCAAATTTCACGCCACTTACCTCCTGAAAATCAAAAAAATACTATATTTTACATTACTGAGTCTTTCAATGGTTAAGTGCTCTATTTCAATGGATAAAAAAAAGAGGCTCTTTCGAAGCCTCTTTTTTCGTGAACTGAAATCACAATTTATTTTACACGAACACCTTTCATGTGTCTTTCTTTTACCTTCAAATTCGTTAAGACACTTTTTGCAAGTAGCAATCTCACTCTAGTTGGATATATCACTAAGTACATATTTCCTTCATAATCAATTCTTGAAAAACTGGGACTTCCCTTCTGATCAATCAACTGATAAAAGTATTCTCCTTTTTCTCCTGGAACAGCTCCAAAACGCAACCAGTTTTCTCCATCTGAAGACTGTTCAAAGGTAATTAGCAAAGAACCATTTTCTTCACGCTGCACCATTCCTGGTGTATTTTTATCCAAAGATATACGGTTGATATATCGTCCATTTTTGAAAAACACTTTACCTGATTTAATATTAGCATTTGAAGATGGAACTTCTCTTTCCAAAACGAGCGGATTGTCATTGTAGAATTGTATTCTTGTCAAATCTAGCTCGTTTTCTTGTAAGTTGTGCATCAAGCTTCCTGTCAAATAAACAGTCTTTTGACAACTAGTTAAAGAAAGTACCAGTACTACGAAGAGAAATATTTTTTTCATTGTTTTGTATGTTAATTCTTGATGGTAAAAATACAAAAAAGTGCCTGTTTATCAAATTGAATAGGTATTCTATCTATTTGACTAGCCGACGTTTAAAGAATTATTACTTCTTGACTTTCACAAAAGTGCTATAATCTGAGCACTCACGAATTAAGGATTTCTGAAACTTAGTATTTTTATATTTTTCTCTTAGAAGGGTAAAGTAGTGCTCATAATCGCGAACTTTATCTTTAGCGATTCGTGCTTCAAATACGGTGTAATCTTCTTCGCCAGACTGGCTATTGGCATGTACAAAGAAGGCAGCATTTTCACATTTGGCAGCTCCAAATGCAGCCTTAGCTGCAAGCTCGGCATCAGGACTTTTTAGGGCTGTTTCAAAATAACTCTTTGCTTTAGTAGCCAAATAATAGTCCGTTTCATAGTCTTTCTGAACATAACCATTGACCTCGCCTGTACTCCATTCGCGACGTAATAGCACCCACGAGTTACCTTGATATGACATACTGTATGCTCCACAACCCAATAAATAAGCCGCTTCAAAATCGTTAGGGTTATCTGCCAAACGACTAGCTAACTCTTGCATTTTTTGTGCAAAAGTTACTGGAGTGTAAGTACTACGTTTTTCTTTATTAGTCGTAGTCATAAAGAAAGGATCCTCGTTGAGATAGCTCTTCCAAGGCTCCTGACGCCAGACTTCTGGAGCTACTTTTTCGAAAGCTTTGGCAGCCTTAGCATAATCATGCTCCGACAAAGCACGACGACCTAACAATACATACAAATGATCTTGACTAAAGCCTGTCATCGATTGTAACAAAGAATCATACGCTGTTTTTTTAGATTCTTGATAGTAAGCAATCACTTGTTCAATAGTTTTGGATTCGGTGGTATCTTCTATGGCATACATATCGGTTTGTGACATATACCCTCCATACTCAGAACCCGCATTTGTTTGGTAGCTAGTCAATGCAGCCAACAAATAAGCCTTAGCTTTAGGATAAGGAATCGTAACCTTTTCGGGTTCGTTTTTCTTATTCATACAGCTAGCTAACCATCCTTGCTTTTCTTCCTTCTCGTGTGGCAAACGGCCATAATAGCGTGCTATCAATTGCTTTGAAGCCTCAGCCAAAGCATTACTCATGCGAAAATCCTTTGGTTTACCGAATGATGCCAATACAGGTGTAATTTCGTCTTCTAATTCTGGTGTAATTTTCGGTGATTTGTTACTTAGCAATAGTAATTCTTGAATTTCTAATTGTTTGCTCAAACCAGTATTTGGCTTAACCACCAATTTTGCTTCAGCCAAATATTCAGCCGATTTATCAAAGTTCTTTTCTATGTATTCCAAATAAGATAGCGCTCCTAACCAAAAACCTGTTTTGGGAACTTGTGGATTTGCCGAACAAGCAATAGCAAAGTCTTTTAGTTTTTGCCAGTACGGAACCGCTTTATCATGATTTTCTTTCTCTTTTGCAGCATCGGATTCGCCCATCCAATAATCTACTTGTTTGTAATAAAGCGCTTCATTCTTATTGATTTCTCTCGACATCACTAATTCTATCAAAGGATGTGTTGGATCTAAATCAACCATTTTCTCCAAAAACTTCAACCCTTCTTCGCTAGGTTTGATAGCAGCAAAGGCATACACTGCTGCTTTTTCATGGCTATTTTTACATAAAGCAATGGCGCCTTCTTGAAACCCAATTCCTCTTGAGCGAATACTCAAGTCTGCCGCATGGCGACGACTTGGACAACGGTCAAATACTTGAGCAAAATCGTAGTAAGCCTGTACCGAATCGCCCAAGGCAATTAGCGCCCCCGCTTTGCGAGACAATGCCCAGTCAGAGATATAGGTCTTCTTTTTCAACGGTTTTATCGCTGCATCATATACTTGTAAGGCCTCTTGCGGTTGGTCGTTCATCATCGCCAACTTGATTGTTTGGAAGGCATAACGTTCCTTCACAAACTCATCTTTCAGCTGGGGCAATGCGGCTTTAGCATTTGTAAATAACTCAACCAAAGCAACTGTATCAACTTTAGTTTCTGTAAAATAATCAACCGTTTCACGCTTATACGCTTGGTCGATACCACGAACAAATGTAATATAATCGGCGGCCTCAGTTTTTTGATGACTAGTCAACCAATCTTGCAGTGCTGAAGACGTTCCGTAAAGCGATTGTTCTATTTGTTTTTTAGATACCTTCCCTCCAACATATTTGCTCCAAGCTGAAATATTGAGTGGTTTTTCGTGGTCAGTAGTATCACCATTTGTCAGGTTATAATCGTCATAATCATTATAAAAAAACTGTGACGAATACGCATATTTTAAATCACCCCCTTTTACAGTTGCGGATTCAGGCATGAAAAAACTCATAAATTCATCATAATCTACCATGCCAGGACCACAGGCCAAAATGGTAAAAATCACAAGCGAGGCAACAGACTTTCTACTCAGGTTGATATAGTTCTTCAATTTGTTCATGTGTGTAAGTTTTGAGACTTTCGGAATCTAAATGATATAGGGCAAATGTAAGTTTTTGATTTGATATTTTCTTCTTTATCAATCTACAACCTTTTGAGAGGTCATCAAAAGCAACTTCCTCGGTTCGAAACACGTCTCCTTTACGAATTCCAATCCCCCATAAAGTGGTATCTCGCTGTGCAACAAATCGATTTTTATCTCGCACAAACAAAGAGATATTGCTAAAATCCTTCGAGCTAACAGCATTCAAAAAATACTGAAATTGATGATTGCGATACCCTACTGTCCAATGAAAGGCTGGCATCACCAAATCCAAGGGCAAAGGATACTCTGACAATTCACCGATATATTGGCTTAGGACATCGGGTGTAAAAATCGAGTTTGTCGTTTTTTCGTTTTTCCAATCTGCCATATTATAGCACATCAGCATACCTCTTTCGACAGGAGGCACACCTGTCTTGTCAGGAAATTTTATTTGATGTAGCCTAATCGTAACGCTGATATGAGGGTACTTCTTACGAAGAATCGTTAGTAAGGTAAAATATTTTTTCTTCGTAGATAAAGTCCAGTCACAATCTATCTGAATTTCATTATTCCCTATCGGCTCGCCTATCCAATTCTTATGAACAATGTCTATTTTATCTACTATTTTACCCGCAAAATCTTCCAAATAGCGAGGCTCAAGCCATTTCAAGGTCTGATTGGTCAGATATACCACGGGCACTATACTCATTTGTTGGGGTACTTTTTGCTTTGGTATCAGCAAAGCTTTGAAAGTTGGCTTTGCGGTACGCTCGTCTAAATCTACATCAAAATACTTGACGTATAGCTTTTGAATACGATTATCGGTAAGGATTTGTACTTCGTTTTCGGACAACTGAAAAACAGTTTTCCAATAATAAAAAGCTGGGGTGACATCCTTGGGAATCTCCGAAGAGTTACAAGCCCAAACAAATGTCATTAATAACAAAAAGCAATAGAAAGGAAATTTCATTTTTCTCAAAACTCAGGTATTTCTATTTTATACCTATTCCTGTTTTATGATAGTGTAATAGCAAAAAATCTTTGAGTAAAAGCAACAGACTTCGTATTAATACGATTTCAATTACTTTTACCCAAAGAATACTTCGCCAAAAATACAGGCTTGTTTTGAGAGTTAACGATATAGGTACGAAAAACTTATCGAGTGGTATTATTCGGTCGTGTATAGGTCAATTGCATCACATGAATATTACGACTAGCAAAGGCTGCCTCGCAATAATTCAGGTAATAACTCCACTTACGAATAAACGTATCATCAAAGCCTAGCGCCTTGACTTGTTGAATATTTTGATGAAATTGGTCATACCATAACTTCAATGTATAGGCATAATCTAAGCCCATATCTTTGAGGTTGACCATCGTAAAATCACTAGTTTTGTTGATAGCCTCGTTAATAGCACCTACCGATGGTAATAACGAGCCAGGAAAAATATATTTTTGAATCCAATCCACACCTTTTCTTAGAGAACTATAGCGAGAATCAGGACTAGTAATTACTTGAAAAGCCAGAATACCATCTTTTTTGAGAAGTTCGTTGCATTTGGCAAAATATACTGGCAGAAATTCATGACCTACCGCTTCTAGCATTTCGATGGAAACAATCTTGTCGAATTTTCCTGTGATCAGACGGTAATCTTTCAACAAAATCTCGACTCTATCGCTCAAGCCTTCGGCTTTTACTCGCTCAGTTGCAAGCTTGTGTTGCTCTTCCGAGATAGTTACAGAAGTCACTTTACAACCATAGTTTTTGGCCATGTAGATAGCATTAGCCCCCCAACCACTCCCAATTTCGAGTACGTGGTCGGTAGATTTGAGATGCAACTGACGGCACAAACGTTCATACTTTTCGAGTTGAGCTTCTTCCAATGACAAACCTTTTTCTTTAAAATACGCACTTGAATAGGTCATGGAAGGGTCAAGAAACAGCGCAAAAAAATCATTATTCAAATCATAATGTTCGGAGATATTTTTTCTTGAACCATCCAAGCTATTGGCACGCCCTAAATGATAGATTTTATTACTCAGTTTGAGTAAGTTCAAAAGCCAGTTTTGGGTTTTATTTCCAGAAATAACAGGGACATTTTCGAGGTTATCCAAAAACCAACGAATTACATTTGTAATATTATCGGTATCCCAAAAGCCCATTACGTATGCTTCGCCAAAACCAATATCTCCATAAAGCATAATATGCTTAAAAAATCGTTCGTCTTTAATTTCAATTTTAGCTGTTGGAAAGACCTGCGTGTTTCCAAAAAACAACACTTCTCCACTAGGTAATGTCACTTGTAATTTACCCAAGGTCATTTTTTGCAAAACATCCAAAATCGCTTTTTGATAAAAGCTAGGTTTGGTACGCTGTGTATTTTTCAAAGTTGTTGTCATAACAAAATAAGGATTTATGGTTAGTGAGAAAGGGGTCTATATATGTCTCGTTGAAGCTCTGGATGCGATTTTTTGGCATAAAATGGAATCCGTTTTAGCCACAATACAAAAGCATTCCAATGAATGAGCCACATAATTCGAAGGGTAATCATTGGAAATCGAATGGCATACCAAGCTACTTTGGCATTGGTTAGTGGCTTCCTTTTACCCCAAAGCGTACTTTTGAAAAAGGATTTATCAGCTTTGAAATCATCGATTTTGATATGCAACGACTCATTGGGTATACGAAGTTTGAAGTCAAACTCGGCGTCCATATCAATGAAAGGCGACACATAAAAATGCTTAATTTCTCGATGCTCGAAGCGTTCTTCCTTTTCCAAAAAAGACTGAATCAAGTAGGGTTTCATTTCTCTGAATGTATTACTCACCTCCGCAACAACACATACAGGTTGTTTTTTTTCATCAAAACAGTAATAAAATGATACTGGATTGAATTGATATCCCCATGTAGTGAGGTGGGTCAAAAGCATAATTTTTCCACCTTTCAAATCTATTCCTTTAGCATGCAAATACGTCAAGATTTGCTCCTTGACATCTTTATTTGTTTCAGGCTTTTCTTTAGGATATTGCAAATGGTTTTTATCAAAAAAACTAAACACATTCCAACTATTTCGACTAATCCATTTTACATGTTTTGGAATGATATCAAGTTCATCTAAATCAAGGTAAAACATAAATAGCTTGTAAGTGAATCCATGTTTGATGGGCTCGCTTCGCTGGTGCATTACCTTACATTCATAGATACAGGATTTCATGAGCCATAAATATTTTTGCCCGTGAGCGTTCTACATAAGTTCACTGCTGAAGTAAAAGCATCTTCGTGGAAACCATATTTGAAATAACTTCCACAGAAATAAATGCCACCTTCGGTATTCAGCAGATGCAATTGTTGCTGTGCTTGCATAGCTGGAACATCAAACAGCGGGTGCTCATATTCAATTACTTTCAATATCTTGGAAGGGTCGATATTAGGCTGGGCATTAATCGAAACGAAATAGTTTTTCTTCTTTGAAACGCCCTGCAACTGATTCATCCAATAAATAATAGAAGGCTGCAAACCATTTTCGGTTGCCTCGATTCGGTAATTCCAGCTACTCCAAGTCAAGCGATTTTGAGGCATTATAGACTCGTCGGTATGTAGCGTTGCAATATTTTTCTGGTACTTAAATTTGGATAACAATTTATCTTGCAAAACAGAGGGCTCTTCGAGCAAGCCTAACGCTTGGTCGCCATGCGTAGCGATAATGACTTTATCAAAAAGTTCAGTGGTACCATCACTAAGCAATACGCTCACGCCATTTGCTTCTTTCTTTACACTCACCGCAGCACGGCCTACCTGTATTTTTTCTTGAAAAGGTTTTATCAAAATATCTCGATACATACGGCTTCCGCCATCAAGCGTGTACCACTGATGTTGGGTATTGAGTCCCAGAAAACCATGGTTGTAAAAGAATCGTATCAAGGAAACAGCAGGAAAATCAAGCATCAATTCCATAGGGGTCGACCACACTGCCGAGCTCATAGGCACAAGGTATTTCCAGAGCATGTCCTCACCAAAACCAAACTCACGGATATATTCCCCTAGGGTATGATTTTGATATTTGGGATCGTCCAAAATTTTGATAGATTGCTCATTAAAACGACCGATTTGCAAGAGCATTTTCCAGTGTTTCAATGAAAAAAGCTGTTTTCTCTGTGCAAATAAGCCATTGAATCCCGAGCCACAATATTCGAGCTTAGAGGGTACGTGTTGTACACTAAAGGACATATCCGTCTTTTTGATAGGAGCTTTTATTTCATCAAAAAGTTTACACAAATTTGGATAGGTCTGAAAATTAAAGACCATAAATCCTGTGTCGATATGTACAGGCGTACCTTCCTCATCGACGGTCACGGTATTGGTATGCCCGCCGATATAGTTATTTTGTTCAAAAAGAGAAATATCATAATCCTGATGAAGAAAATGACCGCATCCCATCCCAGCAATGCCAGTCCCTATGATTGCTATCTTTTCCATCTAGTTTTTCTTAAATAAATAATGACTAATCATCCACTCATTACCACCGTTGTAGGCAAATAATTCGGCACAAGCCAAATAAAACAAACGCCAATACACCCACCACTTCACAGCTTGCTCTTTTCCGTAGGTTTGCTCAAATAAAGGCATAATTTGTGCTTTATGAGCATCCATTTTTTGTAACCACGCTTCTGATGTTTTGCCGTAATGCGTACCATTCACATGCCAATGCTTATCTACCGAAAGGTGGTCGTTAAAGTAAAATAACAAATGGTCACTAGGCATGATACCTCCTGTGAAGAAGTATTTACTCATCCAGTCGGACTCGTCAATTACTTCAAACTTATAAGCATATTCTTTGTGTGTAAAAATGTGAACAAAGAGCTTTCCTGAAGGCTTTAAGAATGAAGATATTTTCTGTAATAAAAGCCTGTAGTTACGCATGTGTTCAAACATTTCGACAGATACTACACGGTCATAATGATCTTTGTGAGTATCAAACACATTGATATCTGAGGTTACTACTTGAAGGTTTACAATACCTCTTTGACGCGCTTGTTCGTCGATATGAGCCTTTTGTGTTTTTGAGTTTGACACAACTGTAAAACGGCTTGCAGGATATTTAGCAGCCATGTACAATGACAGTGAGCCCCATCCACATCCCAGTTCTAGCACGTCCTGTCCATTGGCTAATTCGGCACGTTGACAAGTTAGTTCAAGCATATCAGCTTCGGAAGTATCCAAATCGCTTACTCCTTCTTTCCAATAGCCACAAGAATATTTCAGGTGCTTACCTAAGCAATATTGATAGAATTGGGTTGGCACTTCATAATGTTGCTCGTTTGCTTCTGCCGTATTGATTGCAATAGGCGAATTGCGAAGCTCCTCAAGGAGATTCAGAAAATGTTGATGCTGTAATTCTGTTTCGCCTTTATTTTCATCTTTCAAGCGTTGTTCGACCAATTGTCGGATGCCGTAGCGAATTAAAAAATCAGGCAATAAATCTTTTTCGAGCAATGAATTATACCACATAAAACAAAATAAGGTTAGTGAATAAGGACAATAAAGTATCAGGGTGAATGCTAAGGCATCACCAATATTTGTACAATAAAGGATTCAAAATTTAAGAACTAAGAATAGCTTTCTAAACAGGATTAAAAGCCCCAATGCAGCAACAGTGCTACGATTTCAGATAAAAAATCACCTAACAGTTGGGTATATAGTAATCATTTATCCACGGCTTGGCTTCTTCCATTTAACAAAAAAGATTAAATTAACAGTATATCTGCGGCATATTTTGGTAGTATTCTTCGGATGATTATGAAAGCATTCTAAAATAACTAATACACTAACAACTGCTAACTTCTTTTTACTTATCTGAAGTGTTCTGAAAATATCTACGAAGAAAAAGTGAGTTTAGATTTATGAAGGAATAAATAACTGTAGAAACATATAAAAACAAAAAGCGACACAGTCAGACTGTATCGCTTTTGAAGAAGGCATTGTAAAGCAAATTACAAAACAGCTTCGGCCAAAACTAGCACTTTGTTGTTAACTACTTCAACCACTCCGCCGTCGATTGTAAATTCTTGCTTATCAGCCATCAAAGTGCCTTTACCCAACGTAGAAACGATTGGGGCGTGGTCTTTCAAAATTTGGAAAGAACCATTAGTTCCAGGCAAGGTTACCACTGATACTTCACCAGAGAAAACCGTCTTATCCGGAGTAATAATTTGTAAGTTCATTTCTATAAGAATTTGAAAATTTGAGAACCTGAAAATTTGAAAAGAATTCAAATCAAAAATGTGTCAATTCTGTTCAAACTGACACATTTTCAAATTTCCAAATTATTTAGCTGCGTCTGCCAACAATTTCTCACCTTTAGCAACTGCATCTTCGATAGTACCTACCAAGTTGAATGCAGCTTCTGGCAAGTGGTCATACAAACCATCAATGATTTCGTTGAAACCTTTGATCGTATCGTTGATGTCTACCAACGCACCTTTCAAGCCTGTAAATTGTTCAGCTACGAAGAATGGTTGAGACAAGAAACGTTGTACACGACGAGCACGAGATACAACCAATCTATCTTCTTCAGACAATTCGTCCAAACCAAGGATAGCGATGATATCTTGTAATTCTTTGTAACGTTGTAAGATTTCTTTCACACGTTGAGCAGTATTGTAGTGTTTGTCACCCAATACGTCAGCAGAAAGAATACGAGAAGTAGAATCCAACGGGTCTACTGCAGGATAGATACCTAACTCAGCGATTTTACGAGACAATACCGTAGTAGCATCTAAGTGGGTAAATGTTGTTGCAGGAGCAGGGTCAGTTAAGTCATCGGCAGGTACATATACCGCTTGTACTGAAGTAATTGAACCACGTTTTGTTGAAGCAATACGCTCTTGCATCGCACCCATTTCAGTTGCCAATGTTGGTTGGTAACCTACGGCTGAAGGCATACGACCCAAAAGGGCAGATACCTCAGAACCCGCCTGAGTAAAACGGAAGATGTTGTCGATAAAGAAAAGGATATCACGTCCTTTGCCTTCGCCATCACCATCACGGAAGTATTCAGCAACTGTCAAACCTGACAAAGCAACACGTGCACGTGCACCTGGAGGCTCGTTCATTTGACCGAAGATAAAGGTAGCTTGTGATTCTTTCAAAGCATCTTCATCTACTTTGCTCAAATCCCATCCGCCTTCTTCCATAGAGTGTTTGAATGCTTCACCGTATTTCACGATACCTGATTCAATCATCTCACGCAACAAGTCGTTACCCTCACGAGTACGCTCACCTACACCAGCAAATACAGAAAGACCTTCGTAAGCTTTTGCGATGTTGTTGATAAGTTCTTGGATCAATACAGTTTTACCTACACCTGCACCACCGAACAAACCGATTTTACCACCTTTTACATAAGGAGCAAGCAAGTCAATTACCTTGATACCTGTAAATAAAACCTCAGTAGAAGTTGCTAATTCTTCAAACTTAGGAGCATGACGGTGGATAGGCAATCTTGTAGCAGATACTGGTTGAGCAATACCATCGATTGCTTCACCTACTACGTTAAACAAACGTCCTTTGATAGCATCGCCCGTAGGAACAGAAATAGCTTGACCTAAGTCAAATACTTCTTGACCTCTCTGAAGACCATCTGTACCTTCCATTGCGATTGTACGTACACGGTCTTCACCTAAGTGTTGTTGTACTTCAAGGATAACTTTTGTGCCGTTGGCTTTCTGAACCTCCAAGGCATTCAAGATTGCAGGAAGCTTAGAGCCTTCGCCTTCGAAGCTTACGTCTACAACCGGACCGATTACTTGCGTAACCTTTCCTTTATTGACTGCATTTGCCATTTTGTATTGTGATTTTGTTATCTGATTATCAAGTGATTAAGCAAAGTGTGAATTTGCTATACCGTTTCGGAGCGCAAAATTACTCTGTAAATCTCAGATAACCAATTGTTGTTTTTGGATTTTTACCAGTTTTTTTGCTGAAAAGGTATAGGTTTTGTTGAATCTTATTTAGTTTGGCTCTTTTGGCCATCCTGCTTTTTTCACAGCACACTCTTGATTTTGCCATATTTTTCCTTTTCAATGTTCCAAAAAAAATCTATTTGTTTTAGATTATCCGTTTTTTTCAGAATTTGACAAAAAAAATTAGTGCAAATTTTCATCTTTTCGAAATGAGATTTTTTTTCGAAATTTTCCCAAAAAAAAATTCAACAAACAATTCAAATTCAACTTACTCGTTTATTGAATTTGACTAAATAGCTTAATTTTTCAGGTATACGTTCTAAAGATTTCGTTGTATTATTGCGCTACAAATTCGACCAGTAGTGGTTTAGTATCATCTTATTCCCTCAAATTCATGAATCATTCTTTCGCTTTTTGGAAACATTGGCAAAAAAATACACAGTGGCTTTTTCTTTCTGCACTCGTTCTCCTACTAACTAGCTTGGTCGGTTTGGGCTATTACTATGTCAATTATCTAGAAAATGTCATTCATTGGGATATTCTAAGCGAACTCGACGACATCACCATCAGTCTTGATCCTGCCCAAAGTGCTGATGGAATGTTGCATATTCCAAGCAAAGCATATATAATTCGTGAACAATTTCTGGCTTCAACGATGCGTATCAACATCGAAGCTTCTTGGATTTTTACTATTTTAGCTATTATCGCATTGTCGCTCATTTATACCGGAATTACCTTCATTTCTCGTACTTGGTATCTCATTTTTACAGGTATAAGTGTCTTTTTACTTATGACCTTGCAATGGGATTTGTTTCTCAACCGTACAGGAAATTGGGTAGGATTCTGTATAATTATTGGTTTTGCAGGCTTGAGCTACTTTTTTCATGCCTTCAAACGTGATACGTCTACGGTATTAAGATTTTCGACTTTTCTGGTCTATTGGCTAATTGTTGGAAGTATTACCATAAAGATGTCTTCTTACTTAAGTGCAATTACCCATTTTTCTACTCAACTCATTCCACAAGTTTTTATCCTAGGCGCACTTTTTATCTTTGGGATGGCATACGAAATACCCAAATGGTTTGTATTTATCAGTACGCGTGCTCAAGGCTCTCAAAATTTACTCAATTTTGTAGTGCTAACACTGATTTACTGGTTTAATATCTTACTGGTTTTTCTACATAACAACAAAGTAATTGATTGGGATATGCTCTATCTTAATCCATTTTTGTTATTCGGATTGTCCATAATATTGGGTATTTGGAGTATCACAGACCGTATGATTTTAGCCGCCAAAGTACTCAACCACGAGTTCGCTACAACATTGATATATATTGGTTTAGCAATTTTGAGTACATCGGGAATTTTTTATGCTTTTGCCACCGCAAATGACCCAATGATTGAGGTTTGGGAAGATATTATCATATACTCGAACTTAGTTATGGGGATCCTATTTTTCTTGTATGTACTTTCCAATTTTTATGGATTATTTCAACAAGGGCTATCTGTTTCGAAGGTACTATACAAGCCATTGAGTCTACCAATTTACGTATTTCGCATCATGGCGTTGATTATCTTGGTGGCATTATTTTCGATGAAATCCTTCTACACACTCAATCAAGCAGTGGCCTCGTATTATAATTCATTGGGAGACCATCAGGTAGCAAACCACGATTATCGTTTTGCCGAAGTAGCCTATAAACAAGCCATTGGAGCTGAATTTCGTAACCATAAAACCAATTATGCTTTAGCCAGTTTGGCACTTTTACAAAACGATAATGAGACTGCCGCAGTCTATTTTAAAAGAGCTTTAGCTAAAAATCCTTCTCCATATGCCTACGAAGGTCTTGCGCGCTCATTCTCTGATCGTGATCGTTTTTTTGATGCTTTGTTTACCCTCAAAGAAGCCAGCAAGCATTTTCCTAAAAACACTGAAATTCTCACTAATTTAGCCTATCTCTACAACAAAGCTAAGCAACTAGATTCAAGTTTAATTTACTTAGAAAAAGCTCAAGAGTTTTCGAGCAACTCCCCCATTACCGCCAGTAATTTGGTAGCATTTTGGGCAAAAAATGGAAAACTGACTACTCAAAAAGAATATATTCAACAGCTCAAAGCACTTGATTACCCAAGTTATCAGGCAAATGCACTTGCGCTAAAGCTTAGTACGCAAGCGCAGTCTGAAGTGGTTGAGATTTCAGCAAACCAACAAAAAGCCTTAGATGTATCTACGTTTGCATGGATTTATAATGCGGCTTTATTTCAGAAAAATCTAGGTACAGCAATTCCTTTACGTGACTTCGCTCAAAAAGCCGAAAATGACCAATATTCAGAAGACTTAGAATTTGCCCATGCTATGCAACAATTCTATAAGGGAGATAAGCAACTTACTTTTGAACAATTACAAGCTTGGGCAAGCTCAGATACCAGTTCTAACAAAGCGCAATACTACCAAGTGTTGTTAAACACATTGGTTAAAAAAGAGAGTACCAGCGACAATTTTTCCGAAAATATTGTAGATGCTAAAGCAGCTCAATTGGCCATATATCAGCATCCTCTCAATGAAAAGGTCTTGGAAAAAGTAAGTGCTTTTTATAACAATAATAAAAAACCAGAAGAAGCACACCGAATGCTAAACAATGCCTTGAAATGGAGAAAAGATAATCCTGCCATTTGGCAAATGTATATATTGCAATGTCTTACTATCGGAATGGAACCTTATGCCAAAGATGCTTTGATAGATCTTCAAAAACGCTTCCCTACCGATTATCAGCGTTTTCTGCCTCAATATCAAGCTAAAATCGCTCTTATCGAAAAACAAAGTGCAGGTTTTCAATAAATAAGTATGTTTGTTTTAGGAAAAAAGCTCAAGTCTCCTTTTGCCTATTGCTGAGGAAGTTTACTTTCACTTTAACCATTCAAACATTCATGAAAATTATTGAAACTACCAATATTTCAAAGCGCTATATCATGGGCGAAGAGGTAATCGACGCACTCAAATCGATTTCTATTTCTGTCAACAAAGGTGAATATGTGGCATTTATGGGACCTTCGGGTTCGGGTAAATCTACCCTAATGAACATTGTTGGCTGTTTGGACACACCTACTTCGGGACAATATATTTTGAATGAACAAGATGTGAGTAAAATGAGCGATGATGCTTTGGCAACAGTTCGTAATAAAGAAATCGGTTTCGTATTTCAAACCTTTAACCTATTGCCTCGTCAGTCTTCATTGGAAAATGTAGCTCTGCCATTAATTTATGCAGGTTATTCCAAAGCCGACCGTATCGAAAAGGCCATGCTCGCTCTCAAAGGAGTTGGTTTAGAAAACCGTGCTGGTCACAAACCTAATGAGCTTTCAGGTGGTCAGCGCCAGCGTGTGGCTATTGCCAGAGCCTTGGTAAACGACCCTTCTATCCTACTTGCCGATGAGCCAACAGGTAACCTTGATAGTAAAACCTCTTACGAAATCATGGACTTGTTTGACCAATTACACTCAAAAGGCAATACGATTGTAATGGTAACTCACGAAGATGATATTGCTCAATACGCGCACCGAATTTTGCGTTTGAGAGATGGCTTAGTAGAAAGTGACAAGATAAACCCAGATGTACGCAAGGCAAAAGGGATGTTCTAAAAACTGATCTTTACTCATTTTCATGATATACATTTATATAAAAGTTAAAAAAGTAGGTTTTCAAGGAAGCCTACTTTTTTGACTTTTATGAAATATAGAGATATGGATATCATATTCTTTAAAAAATTTTACATTTTCAACACACTGAAATACAGGCAATTAAAAATTATTTTTAAAAATTTTAAAAATTTCTTTCTCAATAATTTGCTTTTCATATTCCAACTCCCTAATTTTGCAACCCAGTAACAAACACAACAACACCGCAGGATGGAGCAGTAGGTAGCTCGTTGGGCTCATAACCCAAAGGTCGCAGGTTCGAGTCCTGCTCCTGCTACAAGGCAAAGACGAGCTGAAATAGCTCGTCTTTTTATTTTTTAATAATTTATCATTGTCATTCCAAAGGGAGCTGTATCGCCCGATACGGTAACTCCCGAGCATCATCAAAACACTCATTTTTAGGGAATACTAGAAGAATCCTAGATAGAGTTTTCTTATCTTGTACGGGACTCCATTAACATGGCAAGGGTAATCGTGGACTAGTTCATGGAACAAATCAATCACAAAGCTGGCTTTGTCAGTATTATTGGCAAACCCAACGTAGGAAAATCTACCTTAATGAATGTTTTGGTAGGTGAGCGTCTATCTATCATCACTTCCAAAGCTCAAACTACTCGCCATCGTATTATGGGGATTTTGAATGGGCAACACAATGGTGTAGATTTTCAATTAGTTTATTCTGACACTCCAGGCATTATTTTGCCTAAATACGAGCTTCACAAATCCATGATGAGTTTTGTGCATAGCTCTTTAGAAGATGCAGACATTATTTTGTTTGTTACGGATATTTTCGAAAAATATGACGAAGATGATGTAATCAACAAATTAGCACGCATCAATCATGTTCCTGTGCTTTTGTTAATCAATAAAATTGACTTAGCTACAGAAGAACAAGTGCAAGAAAAAATCGCTCACTGGCGTGAACGTTTCCCAACACAGGCAATTATTCCAATCTCAGCACTAGGACAAAAGAATATTGGCTCTATTTTCGACACCATCGTAAACAGTCTTCCAAATCATCCTCCGTATTTTGAAAAGGATGAACTGACAGACAAACCTGAGCGTTTCTTTGCTTCGGAAATTATTCGTGAGAAAATTTTCAAAAACTACAAAAAAGAGATCCCCTATTCTTGTGAGGTAGCTATTACAGCTTTCAAAGAGGAAGATAATATTATCAGAATTTCGTCAGAAATCTACGTAGAGCGTGTAACCCAACGTGCCATTATTATTGGTCACAAAGGCGAATCCATTAAAAAAGTAGGAATTCAAGCTCGTGAAGAACTAGAGAAATTCTTTGGTAAAAAAGTGTTCTTAGAACAATTTGTGAAAGTCGAACCAGAGTGGCGTTCGAAAGCACAAAAACTCAAGCAGTTTGGCTATAGCCAAGATTAATGAGTAGAAACAGTCGTGCTACTCTCCTATTATGAGAACAACTTGAGACCATCAATCATGTGTTGTCAAGAGTTATTCATCACATAGGGTTTTAATGACCGTCGAGTCATACATTTATTATCAACCAGAGGTGCTCCATTTCTAACCACCTTCTTGCAATGACAAGCTTGATAGGATGAATTGGAGAAACAGCTCAAACAACCAACAAAATGTCAAATATTTTAGCGATTGTAGGTCGCCCAAACGTGGGTAAATCTACATTATTCAACCGCCTTATCGAACAAAAAAAGGCGATTATGGACAACGTATCTGGTGTAACTCGTGACCGTCACTACGGCTTTGGCGAGTGGACAGGTAAATACTTCACAGTTATTGATACAGGTGGATACGTGCATGGGTCAGAAGACACATTTGAGGGTGCTATTCGTGAACAAGTAGAATTGGCTATCGACGAAGCAGATGTGTTATTATTTGTGGTAGATTGTCACACAGGTATTACCGACTTAGACAAAGACTTTGCTAATGTCCTACGTCGTTCAAAGAAGCCTGTATATGTTGCAGCCAACAAAGCTGATACCTTCGAAAAAGGTCTAATGGCTGCTGAATTTTATGAATTAGGTTTAGGTGAACCATTTGCTATCTCGGCAGAAAACGGTTCGGGTACAGGAGATTTGCTTGATGGGATTGTAAGTCATTTCCCAGAAGAAGGTATCGAAAACCCACATCAAGATATTCCTAAGATCGCTATTTTAGGGAAACCAAACGTAGGAAAATCTTCTTTCTTGAATGCTCTATTAGGTAAGCAAAGAAGTATTGTAACTGATATCGCAGGTACAACACGCGATGCCATCGACAATCACTATACTTTATACGGAAAAGAGTTTATCATTACAGATACCGCAGGTATTCGTCGTAAGGCAAAAATCGATGATAACTTAGAATACTACTCTATTCTTCGTTCACTGAAAGCCATGGAAGAATGTGATGTTGCAGTTGTTGTAATCGATGCTACTACAATCGACCCTCTTACTGGCTTACAAGCGCAGGATATGAACATTATTTCGATGGCACACCGTGCGAAAAAAGGAATTGTGTTGATGATCAATAAGTGGGATTTGGTGGAAAAAGATTCAATGACTTCAAAACGTCTTGAAGATGCAATCCGTCAACGTATGGCTCCGCTCAACTATATGCCAATGATTTTTACTTCGGTAAAAGATAAAGTGCGTATTTTCCAAGCGGTTGAAAAGGTATTGGAGGTTTACGAAAACAAAACAAAACGTATTCCTACTTCTAAGTTGAATGAAGTGATGTTGCAGGTTATTGAAAACTACCCTCCTCCAGCATGGAAAGGGAAGTATATCAAAATTAAATATTTGACTCAATTACCAACAAAAGCACCATCTTTTGTATTATTTTGTAACTTGCCTCAGTATATCAGAGAAAGTTATGAACGATACTTAGAAAACAAAATGCGTGAGCACTTTGACTTCACTGGTGTACCAATTCAATTATTCTTTAGAAAAAAATAAGGAATTGCCAATCAGCTAAAAATGATTGCTCCTTTAATAAATATGAATATCAATCGTACTATTATCTCGACACTCTGGCTCAACAGTTTTCTGTTGTAGGAAGGTTTGTCATGGGTAAAAGGTACTACTCAAAAGAGTCTTTCTGCATAAGGAAGGCTCTTTTTTGTTTTGCGATAAGCGTAAGAGTCTTTCTTCCATAATTAACCAAATCTCTTATCGCACAAAGCCCTCAAACTCGATGAAAACAAAATCAATCCACAAGTCTAGTTATTTTGCAGGAGTTATTCTTGTCTTTGTAGGAGCAGTAGCCTTCGCTGGAAAAGCCGTGTTGGTACGATATAACTATCTACATTATCATGTAGATACCATTTCACTACTTGCTCTAAGAATGCTTTTTTCGGCACCATTTTATATAGGTATTCTGGTATTCAAAAACATAAAAGATACTACAAAGCCAACGCTCAGTAACAAAGAATGGCTAACAATGGTTTTGATTGGTATTGTTGGATATTATTTGGCAGCTCTATTCGATTTTTGGGGACTAAACTATGTAACAGCTAGTGTTGAGAGATTAATTCTGTTCTTGTATCCAACTATTGTCGTTATTGTTTCAGCGATTTTTTTGAAAAAGAAAATTACTAAAATTCAATATTTAGCACTAGTTGTGACATATCTTGGAGTATTTTTTTCCTTTATTCCTGACCTCAAAATTGGGATGCAGAAGGATCTATTATTAGGTTCATTTTTAGTATTTCTGAGTGCCTTTACTTATGCTTTATACTTAATTGGCAGTGGCGAAATGATTCCCAAAATAGGTTCTTTGCGATTCACTTGTTATGCCATGTTGATTTCGACAGTGATTGTGATGGGACATTTCTTTTTAACGAATCATGCAAGTTTGTTCTCCTATCCAAAAGAAGCTTATTTACTTTCTTTTGTGATGGCTTTGTTCACTACCGTGATTCCATCGTTTATGATTTCGGATGGCATTAAGAAAATAGGCTCAGGAAATGCTTCTATTATTGGGAGTATTGGCCCTGTTGCCACGATTATCATGGCAAATGTATTTCTTAACGAGCCGATTAGTATTTGGCAAATAGGAGGCACGATAATAGTCTTAATAGGAGTATTGATGATTTCTGTAAAAGGAAAATAAGCACTTAAAAAATAAAGGAACAAAGTAGCAGCGCTCAAATCTATCAAAGCTGAAGCTCTCTACTTTGTTCCTTTATCTTGTCTAATTTTACTAGTCTACTTTAAAAAATCTGTATTCAAGCGCGCTACTGTCCCTTTTCCTCCTACTGCCCACACGCTATTTCCAACAATACTGATAGCATGAAATGGAGTTTTATCAATCATAATCCAACTTTTCCCAAAGTCTTTCGAATAGCTTGTGCCTGATGGACCAACAGCAATAATGATTTTCTTTTGCCATATACCGACTCCTTCTTTCAAGCCAGCAGGATTGGTATTAGCCTTCAATTGCCAGGTTTTTCCAGCATCTGCAGTAACCAATACATTGGGTAAGTCTTTTTCCACTTCCAAATAGTCGCCGCCTACAGCCACACCATGCTGGTTATCCCAAAATTTCATTCCGAACAAACCTGATGCTTTACCTGCAGGCACAGGAGTATCAATTGCCTCCCATGTTTGTCCTTGGTTTAAAGTTCTAAATACTCGTGCAGACTCAGCTCCTCCAGTACATATATAAGCCTGTTTTTTACCTACAGTAATCATACTTGTACCCGAAGCTGCAAATGCTGCCTCTGTACCTTTATTGGCTGGTAAAGCCGTTGGAATTAATCTTTCCCAGGTCTTGCCTGCATCCTTGGTTTTGAGTAAAAACCAGTGCCCTGCCACGGGATCTGAAAAAACTAGCCCCGTATTTTTATCCCAAAAGTCTATACCATCAAAAAAAACACCCTTATCTTCTGTTTGGAAGACTAAATTCCAAGTTTGTCCTGCGTCATCAGTGCGATAAATCTTCGCAGCGCCTTCTGAGGCTTCTCCTGCACTTACAATAATTGCCTCTTTTTCATTAAATGCATAAATATCTCTAAAATCTAATTTCTCTGCATTAGGAACATTAATTACCTGCCAATTTTGTCCTCCATCAATAGTTCTTAGCACAGTACCCTTACTCCCACTAATCCATACATTTTTATCGGAAAGAGCATGAACGGTTCTAAAACTCGCTGTGGTATTGATATTCTGGCGCAACCATTGTGCCTTTGATGACAGGCTGAAAAAAGAAAATAATAGAAAAGTAATGAATAAATTTTTCATAGAGCTTGTTGAATAATGAAATCATTTATAAAAAGAAAAGCCCCATCATAGTAAGAATGACGGGGCTTTTCAGAAAATATTTTTATTATCTATTGATAACAATACGTTTTGTTAATTCGAAGCCATCTGCTTGGAAACGGAACAAATAAGGTCCTTCAGGTTGGTTTCTAAGGTCTACTACAGCTTTTCCAGTAATTGTTGGAATTGAGCCTGTGTAGATTAAACGACCAATCATATCATAGATAGAGAAAGTTACTTTATTATAGTTTTCTAATGTCTCTACTGTAACAAGACCATTACTTGGGTTTGGATAAATTGCTAGACCTTTCAACTCTGGCTCTTCTTTGAATGTATAAGCTTTAGAGTAATCAGTATAACAAACCAAAGTATTTAATGGAGCAGGCACCGAGTAAACTACCTTTCTACGAGCTGAGTAATCTCCATAACGATTAGCTTTGATGCTTTCTGTCGTAAATGTTAATACTTCAGAACCATATTTCCACTGATAATCTGTACCATCTGGGAAGTTAGTAGCTTTCACAGTAAACGCGCCATCTTTTACAATACTTGCAGCCGAAGCACTAGGGCTTTCTTTAACTGTAACAGTAATTACATTTGAGCGAGCAGATACACAACCGTTAGCATCTTTTGCTGTTGCTGAATACTGTCCTGATAATTTTACTGCGTCAAGAACTTTACTAACCAAACCAGTATTCCATGTAACGTCGTTTGAACTAGAAGCTGTTAATCTTACGCTATTTTCTTTTGTATAATCAGTAACGTCTCTTGAGCAGAAAGTAATTGCACCCTCAGCTGTAACCACTGGAGCTGGAGGAAGTGGCAATACTGTCACTGCTATAGTATCTGATAATGGAGATACACAACCTCTAGGATCAACTACTCTAACAGCAGCTTTAGTAGTTACTTTAACAGTCACCGAGCGAGTTGTATCATTAGTTGTCCATCTGAATCTTGTTGTTTCACCTGAAGCTAGTACTGATGACTCTAGCACAATACTTCTATCAGCACAAACCTTAACCAATCCATCACCTTTAACTGTAATTGTTGGTTTAGCAGGTAAAGCATATACTGTTACACGAACTACATCTGAAGTTGGAGACAAACAACTGTTAGTATCACGAACAGCCACTGTATAAGAACCTGCCTTTGTTACCTTGATAGATTTAGTTACTTCACCAGAACTCCAAATATATTTGCTTTGAGTTGAAGATGTTAAATTCACACTAAAACCATCACAAAACGCTAATGGACCATCAGAAGAAATCGTAGGTTTTGCAGGAATAGCATATACTTTAACAATTGTAGTATCTGATGTTGGAGATACACAACCACTTGTATCGATTACTTGAACAGCATATTTACCAACAGCATTGATACCTTTCAAGCTAGCAGTTGTTGCACCTGTGTTCCACTTGTACTTGAAGCCTAAGCTTGATGTCAAAGTCAACGTATCACCATTACAAATACCTGCGTTTTTCTTAGAAGGAGTAATAACAGGTTTTGCAGGAACGTTTAGAGCTTTTAAGCTAATCGGATTTGACAACTTTGAATAACAAGCCTGACGATTTTCAATCGTTTGTACTTGAATTTTCGCTGTTTTATTAAATTTAATTGAGCTTTTATTTCCTAACGAGTCTTGGTAAACACCGTTTACATACCATTTGTAGTAAGCAACGTGTGTGGCACTGTCAGATTTCAGAGACACAACTTTACCCTGACAGAACAATGAGTCCCCTGTGATAACTGGTTGCTTTTGAATTTCGATAAACAATACAAAAATATTGTTGCTTGAGTATTGAACACCAGCAGGAGTTGGACAATTTCTTGAAATTGCCCTCACGGAATATCTACCAGTTAAGTCGATTTCCAATCTAGGAGTACCTTGTCCTTTAGTGTTTGCTGAAGTTACCCCGTTCATTCCGTCTCTGTCCCAAACGTAGTCAAAACTAGGGTCTGTTACAGTTGATGCTAAACGTACTGGCTCCTTAGCCTGATTCTGGCATGTTTCGTAATAAGAGAAACTTCCTGTGTTAACAGAATAAACTTGTGGTCTTGGAGGAATCTTAGCATAAGGAATATTTACTGGAGCAGAAGGTAAGCTGTAAACAGAACTTTCTTCGCACTTAGCATAATAACTAGTATTGGAAGTAATACGATTTTCAAGGTATGCACCTGTACCAATTTCTGAGTTATTAGAGCTATTGTACCAGTGAACGGTTCCTGAGTTACAGTTCTCCGCAATTAAGCCTACATAGAGACCTTCATCACTTGGACTAAGCTCGTACCCACATTTGAGTACCTTGTAAGTTGCATATGGAGCAACAGGCGCTGCTTCCACCAATGCTTTTGGCTTCTTATTGGACAAGACTCCGCCTTCTGTCAATGGCTTAGCCCATGAGGTCACAGAACCTACCACTAATAATGCTAAAGCTAAAAAACTGTTGCGAGTAAGGGTGCTCATAAGTTAACAAGTATTTAAGAAACGATATTAGGTTAAGATTACTCATTGCGTGCGAATCAAATTCAAATGAGTAGTGTTTGAATATTCGCAAAGTTGCAATTAAATAGTTAAACACTAAGTAAATTTAAGGGATGACTAATGATATACCATAGAAAAAAGGGTAAACTTTTTAAACGGTATAATGCCTATTTTCTTCTTTTTCAAGAAGTTTTCCTTCAAACTTTCTCTATTGTCTAAGACTACAAAATTATCAACTTATTGCATAAAAAGTATCTCAACCCTTTAAACAATGCTTTTAAGTTGATTATGAAATATTTAAGATTTTATTGAAATAATAATCGGCTTCTTTTTTTGATTTTTACTTAGCTCTTAGGCGCAATGCATTAGATTGGCTTTCGAAATATATCGAATTTTCGACAAACATATAAGAAATAATCAACATTTAATAGTTTAATTTTTCGATTAGCTCCTTTTCAAAGACAAAAATGATTCATATCATTCTTACTCATTTCTTCTATTACTTAATTCTGCGTAGTTAATTTATTCTTCAAAGGATTCATTTTTTTTGTACTTGTTAATTAAAATAGTTTTGTATCTTTGAAAAAACATTAACCATTTTATATTTTTTATAAATATTTTAAGTAAAAATGCTTAATTCTATGAAATTATGAAAATTAAGAAACTTCCTGTTGCTTCTCAGGCTTTTGACTATCCGCTGTTGATTAAAAGTATTTTAGCTTACTCTACAAAGCTTGAACCTAATCGAGAAATAGTCTACCGCGACCTTGTTCGATATAATTATATTACACTCAATCAACGTGTAGCACAGTTAGCAAACGTGCTTACTTCCATCGGAATGGATGGTGCTGCTACCATTGCAGTATTGGATTATGACTCACATCGGTATTTGGAGTGCTTTTTTGGTATTCCCATGACAGGAAATATCCTACATACCATCAACTGGCGATTGTCGGCAGCCCAAATTTTGTACACCATCAATCATGCTGAAGATGCTCTTATTATTTGTCATCTAGACTTTTTACCTTTATTAGAGTCTCTAGCCTCTGAACTTACAACTGTGAAAGGCATAATTGTATGTACTGATGGTCAGGTATTGCCACAAAGTGATAAGCTGCCTATTTTGGGTGAATATGAAACCTTGTTATCGCAAGTATCCTCTGATTTTCAATTTCAAGATTTTGACGAAAATGCAGTAGCTACCACTTTTTACACAACTGGTACCACAGGTAATCCCAAAGGTGTATTTTTTACTCACCGTCAACTTGTATTGCATACACTTGCTTTGTGCTTTACTTTTGGAACAGTAGACGGCACATGTAGATTCAATAGCTCCGATGTTTATATGCCACTTACCCCAATGTTTCATGTACATGCATGGGGTTTTCCTTATGTGGCCACTATGGCAGGAGCCAAACAAGTATATATCGGTAAATTTGAACCTGAGGTTGTACTAAAATGCTTTGTGAAAGAACAACCTACTTTTTCGCATTGTGTGCCTACGATATTACAAATGTTCGTGTCACACCCTGCCACCCAGCAAATTGACTTATCTAAATGGAAGGTTGTGATTGGGGGTTCTGCTTTACCGAAAGCACTGGCAAAGGCAGCACTTCAACGGGGCGTGGATGTTATTACAGGATACGGAATGTCTGAAACTTGTCCAATTTTGTCTACCGTTTACTTGAATGCAGTGGATAAAATGAACCCTGATTTAGATTTTCAGGTAGAAGCACGTACTCGTACTGGTACTCCTTCTGTATTAGTTGATTTAAGACTTATAGACTCAGAAGGGCAAATTATAGAATCAAACGGGGAAGATATTGGAGAGATTACCGTAAGAACGCCATGGCTGACACAAGGCTATTTTAAAGATGCTGAAAAATCAGAGGAACTCTGGCGAGATGGTTGGTTACACACGGGAGATGTGGCTTCGCTTAATGAAAATTATTCACTCAAAATCAGTGATCGTATCAAAGATGTGATTAAATCTGGTGGTGAATGGGTAAGCTCAATCGAGCTCGAAAATATGATTGGGACGCTTGAGGCTGTTCAAGAAGTAGCTGTGGTGGGTATTCCAGATGAAAAATGGGGCGAAAGACCTTATGCTCTCATCGTACTTAAAGAAGGAAAAAGTCTCAGTAAAGAAGAGCTCAAAGCACACATGAAGCAATTTGTTGAGGCAGGGAGAATAACTCCTTGGACGATTCCTGACGCTATTAATTTTACGACAATGATTCCAAAAACCTCTGTAGGGAAAATCGACAAAAAAGCCATTCGTGCTACGGTGGATACGATTTTGACCTAAATTGGTTCAAAAATGTTTTATATAAATGCTTGATTACGTAAACCTTGTTGGGCTTCCCGACGAGGTTTTTTGTTTGTTTTCAGAAAGATTTCAAACATTTTTATAGAACTTCGTCTTACCAAGAGACAATCACTCCAAAATTATGGCACAAAACGAATTATTTCCTATTTTTTTAAAACTTAATACGCTCGACGTTCTATTGGTTGGCGGTGGCAATGTTGGCCTCGAAAAGATTTCAGCTATGTTACAAAATAGTCCCGAAGCACGCATCACCGTTGTGGCGCCTATGATATTAGACAGTCTGAGAGAGTATATTCGCCATTTTGAACAGGTTCAAATTATTGAAAGAGAATTTCAAGAACAAGACCTAGATAATAGGGACTTGGTAATTCTAGCAACCGACAACCCACAGTTACACGCCACTATAAAAGCTACTACCAAGCAGAGACGAATCCTTTGTAACGTAGCCGATACACCACACTTATGTGATTTTTATTTAGGGTCTATTGTTCAAAAAGGAGATTTAAAAATTGCTATTTCTACCAACGGAAAATCGCCAACTATGGCCAAACGTATTCGGGAGTTTTTGGATGACATTATCCCAGACAATATTCAAAATCTACTCGATAATCTTCGTGAAATAAGAAAATCAATACAAGGAGATTTTCAGGAAAAAATCCGAGTGCTCAACGAAGTGACTGCGTCGCTGGTAGAAAAGAAAAAATAATTTTAGAGAAAATCAAAATACCGCATAAAATCGTCTTTATAATTTCGTCCTAGAGGAATCATATGCTTTCCCATGATAATTTCATGGTCATTAAAAGACTCTATTTGGTCGATATTGATGGCAAATGAGCGATGCGTACGAACTAGTTTATCGAAATTTATACGCTCTAGTACACCATTTAAAGTCAAACGCAAAGTAAATTTCTTTGAGCTTGTGATAATATGAACATAGTTGTTATCAGATTCTAGGTAAAGAATTTCACTCAGTTTGACTTTATTAAACTGATAGCTTTGTTTGATAAAGATAAAGTTATCGATTTGTAAAATCGACTCGCGTGTGGCATTAGGCTCCTTTGGCACTACATTGAGAGCCTTCGTACTTGAAGTTTCAGCTTTGGCTTTGGCAAAATTATGGATAGCTAAATCGATAGAAATTCTTAAGGCTACATCACCGATGGGTTTGGTAAGATAGGCTGAGGGAGAAGTTTCTTTGGCACGTTCGAGAGTCTCCTCATCTGTTTGACCAGATAAGTACACAATCGGCACCGATTTTATTTGTTTTAAGTGTTGTGCTGTCACTATTCCATCCCAGCTACCCTTCAACTGAATATCAAGCAGTACTAAATCCACTTCGTTGGCTTTGAATAAAGCTAGTGCGTCTTTGCCGTTATCAGCTACCTCGAGTACATCATATCCTTCAGCTTCAAGTCTGGCAACGAGGTCCATTCCTACAATAGCTTCATCCTCTACGATTAAAATGGTCATAATTCTTAGTTTCTATAGTATTTCGGTATGTTTAGTAGGTAGCAAAATTGTTTGCATTAATTGATAAAACAAAAGCCGTTCAATAAATCCTATTGAACGGCTTCGAACTTATGTTATATTGTATGACTACAAGTATTTGTTAACATCTACAGAGTTAAGATCTTCGAATGCCAATTTCAAGCGGCTAACGAAAGTTTCTTCACCTTTACGCAACCAAACACGTGGGTCATAGTATTTCTTGTTTGGAGAATCTTCCCCTTCAGGGTTACCGATTTGTCCTTGCAAATAACCTTCTTTTGCTTTGTAGTATCCTAAAATACCTTCCCAGAATGCCCATTGCAAGTCTGTATCGATATTCATTTTGATAGCACCGTAAGAAATAGCTTCACGGATTTCTTCGCGAGACGAACCAGAACCACCGTGGAATACGAAGTTGATTGGCTTCTCAGCTTCCAAACCGTATTTCTCTTTGATAAAATCTTGAGAATTTTTCAAGATAACTGGTTGCAACTTCACGTTACCTGGCTTGTATACACCATGTACGTTACCAAATGCAGCAGCGATAGTGAAACGGTGAGAAATTTTGCTCAATTCTTCATAAGCATACGCTACTTCAGAAGGCTGGGTATATAATTTAGATGAATCAACGTCTGAGTTGTCAACGCCATCTTCTTCGCCACCAGTTACACCCAACTCAATTTCAAGAGTCATGCCTAACTTAGCCATTCTTTCAAGATATTTTGCACAGATTTCGATGTTTTCGTGCAAAGGCTCTTCAGAAAGGTCAATCATGTGTGAAGAGAAAAGTGGCTTACCATATTGTGCATAGAATTTTTCACCTGCATCCAAAAGACCGTCTAACCAAGGCAACAATTTTTTTGCACAGTGGTCTGTGTGTAAGATTACTTGCACGCCATACGCTTCGGCCAATTGGTGTACGTGATGAGCTCCAGAGATTGCACCTGCAATAGATGCTTCTTGTTTGCCATTTGGTAAAGATTTACCAGCATAGAACTGAGCACCACCATTTGAGAACTGGATGATTACTGGAGAATTAACAGCTTTTGCAGCTTCTAATACACCATTAACCGTGTCTGTACCTGTTACGTTAACAGCTGGTAATGCAAATTGATGTTTTTTGGCAACTTCGAAGAGTTCTTGCACTGCATCTCCATGCAATACACCTTTTTGAGTAGCTAAACTTGACATAGTGAAATTTTTTCTTGTTAAAAACGTACCTTACCTAATTTTTCAATCAGATAGTAGTCAAAATTAATAATTTTTCCTTGCTTTTTGACAAAAACACAAAATATAATTTGGCAACAACAATAAAGTAGCTAATTTGAATATATAGTTATTAGAGTGTTTTTGAAATCGAATACTACCTTCAATAAAAATCCATAACTAGCTGTTTTTCAACAACAAACATATTCTATATTAGTCACCTATGTGGAAGCTTTTTATAACAAGCGTTTATTCGTCAATCGAAGATTTAGGAACTTATCTTCTTGAGATTATTTCACAAAAATACGAATCTATTTGGCATTATTATCGTTAAAATAACATTGATATTTGAATGACCTGACACATTTTATGATTACCTCTGGAAGATTTATTGTTGGAATGTCTGGAAGGTATAAAGCAATAACCAAGTTTATTAGTAGGATATTCGTTAGTCTAGGTGCAATTACCTAATTTTGTCTCATAATTTCTCAATGATTAATAGACGTTTACCAAACGTTCAGCTTACATGTTACCAAAAGACTTTTTAGAGGCATTAAGCCAAAAACATACCAAGTCCAATACCTTCCCTTCTACGTCGGCGGTCAAAGAGTTGTTTACTGATATCATGCTCACGCTCTTTCCAGAGCAGACCCAAAGACATTATGGTTGTTTGGACGAACTTCAAGAGGCTTTTGACCAAATCGAGCTAAGACTCACACGGCTATTGCGCTCTATGCAAAAGCATCTTGATGAAGACGCTCGTATTTTAGCGACCAACTATATTCAAAAACTTCCCGAAATTTACAGAGTTCTATTGACTGATGTTCAAGCGACACTGCTTGGTGACCCAGCAGCTCAAAGTGAATATGAAGTAATACGAGCTTATCCTGGCTTTTACGCAATTGCTTTTTATCGTTTAGCACATGCACTTTACGAAATGAATGTACCAATGCTTCCTCGTATTTTGACGGAGTATGCTCATTCAAAAACAGGTATTGACATTCACCCTGGCGCTGATATTGATGAGTATTTCATGATAGACCATGGCACAGGTGTGGTAGTTGGAGAAACAACAACCATTGGAAAACATGTGAAACTGTACCAAGGTGTAACTCTAGGAGCGCTATCGGTCAGTAAAGAAATGGCTTCACTTAAACGTCATCCAACCATCGAAGATCATGTGGTGATTTATTCGGGAGCAACTATCTTAGGTGGCGAAACAGTTGTGGGAGCCCATTCAATTATTGGGGGTAATGTGTGGCTAACTAGAAGTGTGCCTCCTCAAACCAAGATTTACCATCAAGAACAAGTAAAGATATTAAATTAAGCATTGGGCGACTGGCTATGGACTTTGAGCAGGAGTTATCCAGAAAATCGTACACTTGTTAGAATCATTTAGCAATTTGCTGATATAAAATACAAATTATGGCAACACTTTTGGATTTAGTGGGAAATACCCCGCTTGTTGAATTGAATCGTATTAACCCTAATCCTAATGTAAAAATTTTAGGAAAACTAGAAGGAAATAACCCTGGGGGATCTGTAAAAGACCGTGCCGCCTATGGCATGATTAAAGGAGCGTTGGAGAGAGGTGAAATCACACCTGGGATTAAACTCATCGAAGCGACTTCGGGTAATACAGGTATCGCCTTGGCAATGATTGCTCGTCTTTTTGACATTGATATAGAATTGGTAATGCCCGAAAACTCTACTCGTGAGCGAGTATTGACGATGGAAGCATTTGGCGCAAAAGTGACTTTAACAGCTGCTTCAGAAGGTATAGAAGGCTCAAGAGATTATGCTGAGGCAAAAGTTGCTGAGGGTGGGTATTTAATGTTGAATCAATTTGCCAACCCAGACAATTACATGGCGCATTATCACAGTACTGGTCCTGAAATCTGGCGTGATACCAACCAAACAGTAACGCACTTTGTAAGCTCAATGGGAACAACAGGTACGATTATGGGCACTTCCAAATTTTTGAAGGAAGTAAATCCAGCTATTCAAATTGTAGGTTGTCAGCCAACAGAAGGCTCAAAAATCCCTGGCATACGTCGTTGGCCAGAAGAATATCTTCCTAAAATTTATGACCCAAGTCGTGTAGATAGAGTAATGGATATTTCGGAAGAAGAAGCGCGTGCCATGGCCAATACCTTGGCAAAAGTGGAAGGTGTTTTTGGAGGAATGAGTAGTGGTGGCGCGGCATCGGCGGCTGTACGCTTAGCACAAGAATTAGAATCCGGAATAATTGTATGTATTATCTGTGATCGTGGCGACAGATATTTATCAAGCGACCTTTTTGGCGCGTAAAACCCGAATTTAATTGAGTGATTTAGTGGTTGAGCGAATGAGTGATTGTTTTATTTGTAGAGACGCAATACTTTGCGTCTAATGTGGAGTCATACAGTAGGATAGTATCAAAAAAGCGGTCGGAAATTGTTTTCCGACCGCTTTTTTGATCTAACTTGGCTTGAGACGTAAAATATTACGTCTCTACTGTTGACACCAACTATTATTTCCTTAAACCTTCCGCTTTCAACATCTCCCCTATCTGGTTTACCATCGCAATCGACGCTTCGATTTCTTCTTTACGAATCGCTACACTTTCGATATTAAACCCTACTGGTACTCCTAATTGAATGCAGTATTTTATTAACTCGTCTGCAATCGTGATACATACTTCTACAGATCTATCCAAGATATTTTCTGAAGCCTTAAACTCTTCTTTCAACTCCTCTGGAATGTGAATACCTAACCATTCCATAAAATGCAATGTTTTCAATGATCCACAAGCTGTTAGCGTAAAGATAATCGTTGGAATTTCCTGATTTTTCGCTTGACAAGCTTGTACCAAAGCATCTAACATTGCTTTGGCATAATCGACATTAAAAACACATTGCGACACAAAATAACTTACCCCCGACGATACTTTATCCAAAATACGTTGATCTTCATCCTTCAGTACAGCATGACGTTCGGGAATAGTGACAGCACCAATTACCGATTGATCTTGATATTGTCTCCAAACACCATAAGCTTCTGGTAAGCTGGTAACAGGTACAAAGTCTGGAGAAGGCACTCCCACGAATACAGGCGAAAAACCATGATTTATCACTTCTTTCAACCAAGCATTTAATTCTTCTTGGGTAAACTTTCCTGCTGGACGATAGATAATTTTGGGTACTTGTAGAGAAGATAGGTGATCTTTAGCAAACTCAAAAGGGTCATGAGCACTAATAAATGGAAACGGGCGCTCTTCGCTAGTACGAGCTGATTCGTCTTGGACATCATACACGACTAAAGCATCAATGTCAAGATTATGCAAACGAGCTAATGTTTTCTCTGCAATTTCTATTACTTTTTCTGGACCAACCTGTGCTTTAGGAGGCGTAATTCCATACAATAAGATACCAGACTCTTTTGATTTGATTTTATCTAAAAACATAAATTATTTACGAGATTGTGTAATCGGTTAACAGGATTACGTGGTAAGAGATAAGCATTTAGCTTATTGGGCTACAAAGGTAGCAGGAAGATTTGTGATTATAGAATCAAAATGAAAGGTTTTCTTGAGAATTGATAATGAATGAAATATCCACTCTATGATTCTTTATCCTTTCCAAACTCCTAAAAAATTCGGAACTTTGTGGTTTCATACAAAAATACAATCACATGAGAATACATCGCCCTTTGGCAGATGCCGTTGTTGGGACTTTACAAGAAATCTTTTTGAATAAACGTCAAGCAGACCGTGCTATAGAATATGTACTAAAATCAAACCGTAAATGGGGAAGCCGTGATCGTGGGTTCATTGCTGAAAACACTTACGAAATTGTTCGCTGGTGGCGTATGCTCCATTTTGTGATTGAAGCACCCGAATCACTCAATAAATATCATTTCTGGCAAGCATTTGGCGCTTGGCAATTACTCAAAGCAAAGCACGCCAATTCTGACGAGGCACTTTTTCGCTTACCAGATTGGGTTGAGTTTTCGAAAGTAAATACCAACCGTATTTTTAGTCGTTACGAAGAAGCCAAAAATATTCGTAAAATAATCGAATCTGTTCCAGATTGGTTAGATGCCCTCGGAGAAGCAGAGCTAGGCACAGAGAAATGGAATAAAGAAATTCATGCTCTAAATCAGCAAGCACCTGTTATTTTGCGTGTTAACTCTCTTAAATCAAACCGTGAACATGTAGCGGATTTGTTGGGTGATGAAGATATTAATGCAGATTACAACAATGAATTACCCGATGGACTTATCCTTGAAGGTCGCCCAAGTGTATTCAAAACATCTATGTTTAAGGATGGCTTTTTTGAAGTACAAGATGCTGCCTCACAATTGGTAGCACCTATGTTGGATGTAAAAGCTGGTATGCGTGTGATTGATGCATGTGCTGGAGCAGGTGGTAAAACCTTGCACATCGCGGCTTTGATGGAAAACAAAGGACGCATTATTGCGATGGATGTAGAAGAGCGTAAGCTTCAAGAATTACAAAAACGTGCTCGTCGTGCTGGTGCCATGAATCTCGAAACTCGTTTGATTGAACCTAAAACAATCAAGCGTTTACAGGAAAGTGCTGACCGTTTATTGCTTGATGTTCCATGTTCGGGCTTAGGGGTAATTCGTCGTAACCCAGATGCTAAGTGGAAACTTACACCAGAATTTATCGAAAACCTCCGCACGATTCAATATACTATCCTGACACAGTATTCGTCTATGCTGAAAAAGGGTGGGAAAATGGTTTTTGCTACATGTAGTTTACTACCTTCAGAAAGTGAAGACCATGTACGTCGTTTCTTGGCTGAACAAGGTGAGCAATGGGAATTATTAGAAGAACGTCGTACTTCTCCTGCTGAGGATGGATACGATGGTTTTTATATGGCTTGTTTGCAGAGAAAGTAAACTCTATTTGTAATAACAACCCCGTCAGAATAACACATTGACGGGGTTTATTTTTTGATTTTATCTTCCTACTCCTATCTTCTTTAAATCTTCTGCAAGCTTTGCGGAAAAAACCTCCGCTCCCTTTTTATTGAGATGTTGAGAATTATAAAACCATTTCTTCTCAAAACATAATGAATCGTTGGTGTAATCTAAGAAAATACATCCGTATTTATTGACAGCATTTTGACACAGTGTATTAAACGCCTTTTTGTTTTTATAAAAAGGTTGTACTTCGTAATATTCCGGGGCATATACCAAAATAACTTTTATTCCTTTCTTTTGACAAAAACGGAGATATTCTTCAAAACTCGCCTTTACATCGCTCTCGATGGTATAATTGATGCCTTTAGGATATTTTTTCTTAAACTTTTCAAACTGATTATCCCACGGAATATCATTTCCTTTAAAGCCTTTGTATTTGTCGGTATGTGCTACATTTTTAGACCCAGCATAGCACTTGAAACCTTCCCATGCCAAATCCAAATCATTGGCATACTTATACATAGGCATGTATTTCTGAAAATGATTAAACTCTCCTTTTATATCTGTTAGATTTTTGATGAGAAGTGGCTCGTTGAGGTAGGGCAAAAACTGTTGATAGTCTACCAAGTTTTTACGTTTTGCAAAACCATACAAGTCTACATTGTGAACAACATATTTGGGAGCTTTATTATGTTCTAGATACAGCTTAAAACGTGTCCACTGCATATCGAATCGCCATGCTGACATACCCAAATTATAAGAATTGAGGTGTAAAGTGCTATCCAGAATATAAGGTGAAATATGAAAAGCTGCTCGTGAAGAACCCAATACCAACAAATCAGCATTGATTTTGGCATTGAAAAGCGCATTCCAATCGGCTAAAACGGTATGGTTTGACTTTCGTAGTCCCGAATCGACCATATAAGCCATAAGACTCAAAGCTAGCAATGGAACCGATATAATCAACGCTAGCTTAAGCCAAAACTTTTGTAACATACTATGATAATTGAAGATTGGACTTTACTGAATAGTTGCATTGATTTGGTAGGCTTTTTTCTCACCAAAAACTAATTGTTGAAATCCATCAATTTCATAATGTTTCAATCGATTATGCTCAAAATCAGCTTTGATTTCCTTTCTGGTTTTGTATAAATAATTTTCATCCGACAACAATGCATATACCTGTTGAAGCTTTCCATTTTTCAAAACTAGCTTTATTTCCTTCACCAATTGTGTTTCGGTAGATTTGAGCGTATAAGTTACCAAAGAGTCGTTTTGTGAAATTTGGTAGCTATTCAAAAAAGCGGGCTTATTCAAATCTGCTTGAATAAAAAAGTCCAACTCTTTTTCCCAATCCTGAATCACCTTTGTTTGTGTATCGGCAGTAGCACCTACCTTTACTGTTTTTTGCACAGCAGGTTTGCGTTGTGAAAGCTCTTTGATTTGTGTTTCGAAAGTACCTTTTAAGTCAAAATATTTATGATTGCTTTGCTCTACTTGCTGATTACAAGCCATTACAGAAAGCATTAAAAATAAACTAGCTAGAATGTTTTTCATGATACAAAATTAACACAAAAGCCTTTTATGTCGTTCCTTCTTCTCAGGTAATAATTCTTTGTCTGAATTATTACAACCATAAAAGATTTGGCACCAATAAAATTTCTTCGTATTTGCACTAACGATTCAGCATATTACCTATCAGAAATATCTTGGCATTTAGGTATATTGAGAGATAATCCCTAAACAAATGACATCTCAAAATCGACTTGCCTCCGCGGACATCTACCGTGGATTTGTCATGCTACTCATGATGGCCGAAATACTACATTTCGGCGACGTTTCAAAAGCACTTCCTAATAGCTCTTTCTGGGCTTTTCTGGGACATCACCAAGACCATGTCGAGTGGGTGGGTTGTGCCTTACATGATTTGATCCAGCCTTCATTTTCATTTCTTGTTGGCGTTGTGTTACCATATTCGGTTGCGAGTCGACTCAATAAAGGAGGTAGTTTCAATCATGCTTTTTTGCATACACTCAAACGATCCTTCATATTGATTGCGCTCGGTATATTTTTACGTTCCCAGTATAAAACACAAACGTATTTTACTTTTGAAGATACACTAAGCCAAATTGGTTTGGGCTATACTGTCCTATTTCTACTCGCTTTTCGTTCTCAGAAAGTGCAAATAATAGCTCTCATTACTATTCTGATAGGATATTGGTTAGCTTTTGCTCTTTATCCATTACCTGACGCCAACTTTAATTACACCCATGCAGGTATTACCAAAGACTGGGAATATAACCTATCAGGATTTGCAGCACATTGGAACAAAAACACCAATTTAGCTTGGGCTTTTGACCGTTGGTTTCTCAATCTTTTTCCAAGAGAAAAACCCTTTCTGTTTAATGGAGGGGGATATTCAACCTTAAGCTTTATTCCAACACTTGGCACAATGATTTTGGGTCTATTGGCTGGCAATATCTTTCAGTCGACTATATCAGCTCAAGAAAAGCTCAAACGTTTCTTGATTTTGGGCGTATCAGGATTAGTATTAGGAATAGCACTTGATGCCTTAGGAATATGTCCAAACGTAAAACGTATTTGGACGCCGACTTGGGTGATATTTAGTGGTGGTTGGTGTTTTTTACTATTGGCATTTTTTTACTGGGTGATTGATATCAAACAATCGACGGATGCCTATTTTCTGAAAGTTATTGGTATGAATTCCATTGCAGCCTATTGTATTGCTGATGGATTAGGCGTTTATATCTCAAAATCACTGAAGATTCATCTAGGTGAAAATTACGCCAGTATTTTAGGAGATCCGTACCAGACCCTAATTCATGGAGGATTGATGTTATTAATTTATTGGCTGATTTTAAATTGGTTATACAAAAAGAAGATATTTATCAGGATATAGAAAATTCCTAACCGCTAAGACGTAAAACAAACCAAATATGATTGCCCCAAAACAAACGTTCGCATTTCGACAGAATTAGACGCAAGCATTGCGTCTCTACAGTGCTACCAATTCATACTGTAGAGACGTAATGATTACGTCTCAGCGACGTAAAACAAACCAAATATGATTGCCCCAAAACAGACGTTCGCATTTCGACAGAATTAGACGCAAATATTGCGTCTCTACAGTGCTACCAATTCATACTGTAGAGACGTAATGATTACGTCTCAGCGACGTAAAACAAACCAAATATGATTGCCCCAAAACAGACGTTCGCATTTCGACAGAATTAGACGC